>JBCDJV010000033.1:0-45909 GCA_038747425.1 Bacteroidota bacterium | reverse complement strand
GACGGCGAAAACGAGCGCTGGAGGTGCCAGGCTAGGCGCCTGAGGAGCGCGGGGCCGCGCCCCGGGCGACGAAGGCAACGCCGCCTGGCGCCTCCAGCGCCGTTTGCAGCCCTTCACCGGCCATTCATAGTCAGCCTCTCAGTTCAGGTCGGTTGCGCGGGCGTGGTACAAGCCGTCCAGGCGAAGGTCCGTCTCGCCGGCTTCTAACGGGTCGGGGAGGAGGCCTCCTTCGTCCAGGTAGGCGTCGTAGGCGGCGCGGTCGTACACGGCGCGCTGTTCAAACATGACCTCGAACGCGCCTGTCATCGACTCATCGTCCAGGGCCTCGATGGTGTGGAGGCCGGCGTTGAGGGTCGGCGCGAGGAAAAACTCGACGGTCTCCGCCGTGCGTCGTTCCAAGAAGGCCAGGTACTGCCCGTCCAGCTCGCCCGCGCCGATGAAGACCGCGTTGTGGATGTCGTACACCTGCGGGGCCGGGTCGTCCAGACCGATGTAGAGGAGCCGGAGGAGATGGGTGGCCTCAGCGTCTTCGCTGGTCAGGGTCAGGAAGAGGTACGTGTAGGCCCGGTTGTTCACGTCAAACAGCCCCACGGCAAACTCACCGTCCTCGGCGTCGTCGCTGAAGCTGGCCGTGCCCTTCAACTCGGCCTGGTAGAGACCGCGCGTGGTGGCTTGGAAGATAGACGGCGTCTCTGTGAGGACGGGTTGGGCTTCGAGGTCCGGTTCGTCGAGAGCCGAGGTGGGATCAGCGCTGTCGCACCCGGCCACAAAGAGGCACAGGGATAGGACAGCGGTCAATGAAAGGAAGCGTAGCATGGCCCATCATGTAGGTAGCACTCAACAGTAAGGCTTAACACAAACGCCTACCATATATGTAGGCCACCAGGGGATAGGAAGCAAGTCGGAATCGAGCTTGGAGGCCGTACGCCTGGCGGATGAGGCACCTAAACCAGGCGAGTTCTATCATACCGATGTGCCCAGGCGGCTCCACCCACTCCGACGTACCCATGCCCACCGCCCACGAGGTCCTGACCGGCATTGCCAAGTACAGCGCCATCGGCGTCGCGTTCACCCTAGGTGAGCCGCTCACCGTCACGGGTGTGCTGCTGTCTGGCGTGGCCGGCAATACGCTCACCGACGGCCTGAACCGGATCTGCAACCGCCTCACCGCGTCCAGTGAAGACAACCACGACGTAAAGAAGGCCTTCGCCGAGGCCGTACGCCGGGCTAGCCGCGAGGCGGCCCGGGGTGACATGCTGATGGCCTACCAGCTAGACCACTCTAGGGTCTACGAGCGTCTGTCTCCCGAAGACCAGGCGGCCCTCGACACGTTTTGCCGCAACCTGGAGCGGGCCCACAAGACGTGGACGGCGGCCGAGCACATCACCCAGGGCTTCGACGAGGCCACCGTGCAGCGGCTGGCCCACCTGTCTCCGGAGCAGGCCAAAGCTGAGATAGACCGGATCCTCGGCGAGACGACGCTGGCCGACCTGCCCAATCACTTTGCGCTGTACTTTGCCCGGCACGTGCGGAGCCGGGTGACGTTCCACTTCTGGGAGCGGCTCAAAGACCCGAAGACAGGCACCCAGCCGTGGCGCGTGTTCGTGCGCAACAGCCTGCGCGACCTCCAGGGAGCCCTCCAGCGGGTAGGTGACGACCACCAGGTGATGATGGACCTGCTGAAGTCGTTCCAGACGGATCCGAAGATAGACCGCTGGGTGGAGCAGCAGGCCTCCTGGTTGGAGCAGCGGGGATCCTGGGCGGATCAGATCGCCGAGCAGGTGACGACGCGCCTAGCCGAGCAGATGGCGCCGCCTCCCATCAAGCCGCCGTACCAACTGCCCCCGCTGGCGGCTACGCTGGAAGGGCGCGAGGAGGAGCTGGACGAGCTTCTGCACCTCCTGCGCGCGCACCCCCGTGTGGCCTTGGTGGGCGAAGGGGGCGTGGGCAAGACGGCGCTGGCGGCGGCGGCGTTGCACCAGCTGGCCCCAGGGAGCGGGGCCGAGCGGTTCGCGTTCTACGAGGGCGGCGTCCTGAGTCACGACTTCTATGTGCAGCGCACCCTGGAGGCCGTCCTCCGGACCTGGTACCTCGACTTCGCCGTGGATCCCACGCAGGTGCCAGACCCGGACCGGGTGCAGCAGGTAGTGGAGCATGGCTTGAAGCGCCTCAACCCGCTGGTGTACCTCGAAGGCGCCGAGAATGCCGCCGACCTACCTGCCCTCCTCGAGCTGCTGCAGCGGACCGGGTGCCGGGTCCTCCTCACCACCCGAGACGACCGCCAGGTGCGCCGCTGGAAAACCCAGCACCTCGACACGCTGGCTCCCGATGCGGCCCGCCGCGTGTATGCTTACCACGCCGAGCTGACCACCTACCACGAAGACGCCCTCGACGCCCTGTGTGCCCAGCTAGGCCGGTTGCCCCTACCGCTGGAGACGCTGGGCGCCTCCAACAAAGGCCTCCGACCAGACACCGTAGCAACCGCGTACACCTTCGAGGCGCTGGAAGACCTCACCGCCGACGAGCGTGGGCGACGGCGCATCGGGACGATCGTGGAGCGAGCGCTGGAGCGGGGCGGGGCGCACGCCCAGCGGGTGTTCAGCGTCCTCGGATGGTTTGCGAACGCCCCGATCCCGCTGAACCTGCTCACCGCTGCCGCAGGGCTGGAAGAACCTGAGGTACAACGCGCGCTGCAGGTTCTCTACAGCCTACACCTGGTGCGCTTCGTTCAACCCGGGCCCGATGCACCGGACCCTGACACGAGATGGCAGGGTCGTCACGACCTCATCTATCAGGTGGCTCGGCAGAGAGCAGACCTAGACGGGTTGGACTCCTATTTGGAACATACAGACACCTGGGTCACGCGGAGAGAACAGGAAGCATGGCTACCTGGTGGGTATCGATCGCTGGACGCCGTGATGCCGCATGTAGAACAGATCTGTGAACTGGCCAAGCAAGCCTACGGTGATCAGCACCGGGACACAGCGATCAGTCTGGGCAACCTGGCCAATCTCTACGAGATTCAGGGTCGGTACGCAGAGGCGGAGCCGCTCTACGAGCAGGCGCTGGCAGTCTGCCAGCAGGTGTTGGGCGAAGAGCACCCCGACACGGCGATGATCCTGAACAACCTGGCCAATCTCTACCAGAGTCAGGGTCGGTACGCAGAGGCGGAGCCGCTCTACGAGCAGGCGCTTGCGGTCTGCCAGCAGGTGCTGGGCGAAGAGCACCCCTTCACGGCGACGAGCCTGAACAACCTGGCGAACCTCTACCAGAGTCAGGGTCGGTACGCAGAGGCGGAGCCGCTGTTGGAACAGGCGCTTGCGGTCCGTCAGCAAGTGCTGGGCGAAGAGCACCCGGACACGGCGAAGAGCCTGAACAACCTGGCCTATCTCTACTGGAGACAGAGTCAGTACGCGGAGGCGGAGCCGCTCTACAAGCAGGCGCTTGCGGTCTGCCAGCAGGTGCTGGGCGAAGAGCACCCCTCCACGGCAACGACCCTGAACAACCTGGCTGCTCTCTACCAGATTCAGGGTCGGTACGCAGAGGCGGAGCCGCTCTACGAGCAGGCGCTTGCGATTTGCAAGCAGGTGCTGGGCCGCGAGCATCCCAACACGAGGGCTTGTTGTGGCAACCTGGCTGACCTCTATGAGCGTCAGGGAAAGCACGAGCAAGCAGCGGCCCAGCGTGCGGCGTGCTGAGCGTGTCGGCGTGAGTCGTCACATTTCACAGCGCCTTGGCATCTTTTCGCCCGGCCAGGCCGTTCTGCGTGCGACGTTTTTCGCTTAACCCTCTATCCCACGCGTATTTCCATGGCCATCGAACGTACCCTCACCATCCTCAAGCCGGACTGCGTCCGCAAGCAGCTCATCGGCGAAGTCACGCGGCGCATCCAGGAGTCTGGTTTCCAGATCCTGGCGATGAAGCTGGTGAAGCTCACCCGGGCCGAGGCGGAGGGCTTCTACGCCGTCCACCGCGAGCGCCCCTTCTTCGGCGAGCTGACTACCTTTATGTCCAGCGGCCCGTGCGTGCCGATGATTCTCCAGAAGGAGAACGCCATCGCGGACTTCCGCACGCTCATCGGGGCCACCAACCCCGCCGACGCCGCCGAGGGTACCATCCGTCAGGCCTTTGCGGACTCCGTGGGGGAGAACATCATCCACGGCTCGGACTCAGTGGAGAACGGCTTGAAGGAGGCCAACTATTTCTTCGCCGAGCACGAGGTGGTGGCCAACACGATGGGGTGACCCACCCCCACTGCCGCCTGCGCCATGCCGCCGATCCCCACCCTGGTGTTCAGCGCCGACGATCGGTTCGCAGGGCCACTGCTCTGCGCCGCCTACTCCTGCTTGGTCAACACGACGGCGCCCCACGTACGGATCTTCATCCTCGACAACGGCCTCCAGGACCGGGCGGCGTTTGAGGTGCTGCACCAGCGGTATCGCGGCCGCCTGGACCTGCATTGGGTCGACAGCCGGGCGCAGACCGGCGAGGCCATGCAGCACATGCAGGGCCAATCCATGCACCCCTGGCTATCGGGGGCCACGCTGACGCGCCTGTTCGTGGGGCATCTGCTGCCGGAGACGGTCCGCTGGGTGCTCTACCTGGATAGCGACGTGCTTGTGCTGGGGGATGTCCGGGAGTTGTTCGAGGCCGTGGACCCGGCCACCCCGTTTCAGGCGGTGGTGAGTGGCCTGCGCCGGTGGGTCGACCGATGGCCGGCGGGTCCGTGGTCCACCGAGGAGGCTCAGCGTCCCTACTACAACGCGGGTGTGCTGATGATCGACCTGGACGCCTGGCGCCAGGGCGAGATCGCCTCGCGCAGCCTGCGGTGTGCCGAGCGGCAGGATCTGGGCGCCCTGACCTTGGGGGATCAAGACCTGCTCAACCTGGTCCTCGGCCCGGCCTTCACGCCGCTGGATCCGAATTGGAACCGGGCGCCCGGTCACATCCGGTCTCGCACGGGATGGCGCCTCAGCGATGTGCAGCGGGCGCTCGCCGAGGGCACGGTGCGCGTGCTTCACTTCATCGGTCCCCACAAACCGTGGAATGGCTACTACCTGCGCCCGTTCTCGCCCGAGCACATCTTGGCGTGGTGGTCCTACAGCCGCTACCGGCTGGCGCTGCACCGGGAGCAGTGGTGGACCACGCTGTGGGAGATCGTGGCGACGCAGCTGCAGCACTTCGGCCCCAGCTTGCGCCGGTCCCTGAGGTACCGCCTGGGCCGCCGCGCCAGCTAGGTCTACGCCTCGCATCGGCTGAGGCTAGCGCGTATCTTGCCTCAAGCCGTCGCGCGGCCTTCGGGATGTGGCGGCGCATGTGTGTTTCGCCGACCCCGAGGTCCCCCCGTGACGCTTTCTTTCTGGCAGCAGCAGGCCCGGGAGCCGGAGCGATCGTATGACGTGGCCGTGGTGGGGGCGGGGCTCATCGGGACCGCCACGGCCTATGCGCTGGCTCAGCAACGGCCGGACCTACGCCTCGCGCTCGTAGAGGCCGGGGCCCTGGCCCAAGGTGCCAGCGGCCGGAACGCCGGCTTTCTCCTGCAAGGGGTGGCGGCGGACTATCACGCGTGCGTCGAGACCTACGGCGCCGAGCGCACGCGGCGCCTCTGGGCGTTCACCCGCGAAAACCGCGAGCTGATCGAGACCGACCTACCCGCTTCGGCCATCGGCCTGGAGCGGAGCGGGAGCCTCACCGTGGCGGGCACGCCCGCTGAGGAAGAACGCCTACAGGCGTCCGTGTCTCAGCTTCGTGCCGACGGCACGCCGGCCGCGTTCATCCCCGCGGCGGAGACGAACCGGCGCCTCGTGTCGCAAGGCTTCCACGGCAGCCTCTACGTGCCCTCCGGCGGGACCGTGGACCCGGTCCGTTTGGTCCGCTACCTGGCCGAGACCAGCGGGGCGGCCCTCCACACGCACCACCCGGTCGTAGCCCTCACGGCCGACGATCACGGGCTGATCCTGGAGACGACGCGCCGCCGCATCCGCGCCGTGCAGGTGATTCTGGCCCTCAACGCCTACCTGCCGCGCCTCGTACCGGCCCTGAGCCGCTACGTGCGCCCCGTGCGCGCCCAAATGCTGGCCACCGTGCCGCAGACGCCGCGCTGGCTGGCTCTGCCTATCTACTCGCACGAGGGCTACTTCTACGTCCGTCAGCACGCCGACGGCGCCCTGCTCGTGGGCGGCGCCCGCCATCTTCACGAAGCCGATGAGGTGGGGTACGCCGACACACCCACCACGCCTGTGCAGCGCGACCTGGAGCGGTACCTACACCGCTATTTCCCACAGACAGCCACGCTGCCGGTGCGGCAGCGCTGGTCTGGCACGATGGGCTTCTCGCCCGATCACCTGCCGGTGGTAGGCACCGTAGACGGCCTGGACAGCGTCCTCTGGGCGGCGGGCTTCACCGGGCATGGCCTGGGCTTCGGGGTACGCTTCGGTCGCCTGCTGGCTGACTGGCTCCTGGGCCGCGCCCGCCCCGATGAGCAGCAGCTCTTCGCTGCGGCCCGCTTCGATCGGGCACAGCCCGCCCGGCGGACATCGTCGGCGGCGTAGCGGGGGCGGGGCGAAGCTAGGCGATCCCGCCCCGCGCCTCGTCACCGGGGCCCTGTTTACCGTGGTGCCCAGTGGGTCTCTGCCGCCACGACCTCGCGGCCGTTGGCCAGGCGGAGGCCGTGCGCGACGCGCAGGGCGCCGTCGGGTGCGTCGTGGACCGTGGCGGTGGCGTCTACCCGGTCGCCCTGGACGGTCTCGGCGCGAAAGTCGAGCGTGGCCTCGGTGAGGCGATGCGAGGTGTGCAGGTCTTTGGGGAGCGTCTCTATCGCCCAGGCTAGGTACCGCACATTGTTGGTGTGCCGGTTCACGTCGAGGTCGCTGTAGCGCACCTCGAAGGACGCCGTGTGGGTAGGCGCCTCGGGAAGCGGCAGTTTGTCCTCCGGCAGCGCCACGGGCAGGGCCCGGTCGGGGAACTGTAGGGCCCGGATCTCGGCGGGGAGGCGCACCGGGCGGCGTCGGGCGAGGTCAAACACCAGCCAGGCGCTCAGGCCGTGCAGCAGAGGGTGCCCATCGTCGTCGCGCAGCAGGAACGCACGGTCGGCGTAGAGGCGACCGTCGTGCGCGGCGGGCCACGTCTCCAGGTGGACCCGCTCGCGCCAGCGGGGGCTGCGCCGCACCCGCACGGTGAGGCGGCTCAAGACCCAGGCATACGGCGGATCGCCCTCGGGGTCGTAGACCACCCCGAGGGCTTCCGCGTGGCTACCGGCCGTCTCTTGCAGGTAGTTGCAGAGCGTCAGGACCGAGGCTTCGCCGGACGGGTCCGTCTCATAGGCGCGGACGGTGTACGTGTCCGTCCACGTCAGCGGGGCGTCTGGGCGGAGGCTCAAAACGTGACGTTGGTCTCCACCCGCTCCCCGTTGCGCATCACCACGAGCGGTGCGGTCTGGCCGGGGTCGTGCTGCGCGAGGGCCTCCATGTAGTCGTAGATGTCGGCCACGTCGATTTCGCCGAGGCGGATCACCACGTCTCCATTCTGAAGGCCTGCCCGCGAGCCGGGGCGGTCATCGAGGACCGCGTCGATCCGCATGCCGTCGCCTTGGTAGGCGTAGTCCGGCATCACACCCAGGCTCACCCGGAAGGACATGGGGCTGCTCTGCGACGAGTCCTGCGTTTTGGTGAAGGCGATCTCGCCGTCGTCATCCAGCTCCTCGATGAGCGTCACGGCAAACGCAGAGATATCGACGAGCCCCTCGTAGTCGATCAGGTGGCTGTCGTCGATAGGCTTGTGATAGTCGTCGTGGGCACCGGTGAAGAGGTGCACCACGGGGATGTCGCGCAGGTAGAACGAGGTATGATCCGAGGCGCCCACGCCGGACTCGGAGCGGGCCACGTTGATCTCATGGGTGGCCTCGGCCACGTCCAGCGCGGCTCCCCAGGCTGGCGAGGTGCCGGTGCCGCTCACCACGAGGTCTCGCTCCGGGCCCAGCCGCCCCACCATATCTAGGTTGATCATGTAGGCGATGCTCTCCAGCGGCACGGCGGGGTTTTCCACGAAGAACTTGGAGCCGTGCAAGCCGGTCTCCTCGGCCGAGAAGCCCAAGAAGAGCACGTTGTGGGACCGCGGCGCGTCGTCGGCCGTGAGGCGGCGAGCGATGGCGAGCATGGCGGCGGTGCCGCTGGCGTTGTCGTCGGCGCCGTTGTGGATCAGCGAGTCGGCGGGTTGCCGGGAGCCGGAGCCTTCGCCGCCGTAGCCCAAGTGGTCGTAGTGCGCGCCCACGACGATGGTGCGGGGGGCCCCGTGGTCCAGCAGCGCGACCACGTTGCGCGCCGAGCGGTCCTGCATCACCGACGCCATGGCGTGTGGGTTGGCCGCCACGTTGAACGTGAAGGGCTGCAGATAGCCCTCAGTGCCAGCGGGCTCCAGGCCCAGGGCCTCGAAGCGCGCTATGAGATGGGCGGCCGCCAGGGCCTCGCCCTCGGTGCCCGGCGCACGACCTTCCAAGAGGTCAGAGGCCAGGTACGCCACATCCATCTGCATCTCGCGCAGAAGGTCTACAGACGATTGAGCGTCTTGGGCTACGGTATCAGGAACGACCCCGACGAGCAGGATCAGCAGAGGAAGCAAGGCACGCATCGGAAGGCAACAGTCAGGATGAAGAAGCAAGGGGGGAGGGCGTGCTGGGCAGCACCCCGTCTCTACTGGCCCATCTCCTCGGGCAGCAGCACGGCTTGGATGTACTGGTCCAGGTTCAGGACGCGTTGAGCCATCTGCTGCACGTCGGATACCGTGACGCTGTCGATCAGGTCGTTGTACCGGAGGATGTCCAGCAGGTCTTCGCGGGGGGTGGTGGCGTAGAAGTCGAGCACGCTCGTCCAGAACGCATTGGTTTCAAGGGCGGTTTCGCGGCCTCGGCGCTGCTGCTCCGTAACCTTGGCGAGGTCATCGGCCGTGGGGCCTTCGGCTTGGAGTTGGCGGACTTCATCGAGGATGGCGGCGCGTAGCTCGTCCACCCGCGCGGGGTCGCAGGTGAAGGAGATGGTGAGTTGGTAGACCTCGCGCGGCTCGCCCGCCGGAGTGGCGCCGACGTTGACGCCGTAGACGCCGCCCAGGTCTTCGCGTAGCACCTCGCGCAAGCGGGTGCTCAGCACGGTGGACAGCGTGCGGAGCCGGTGGCGGCTCACCCGGTCGAACGGGAGGTCGCCGTAGAACAGCATCAGCACCGTGCTCCGATCCGCTAGCCCGCGGTAGATGGTCTTCTCTACGACTCCTCCTGGCAACGCGGGGGCGATGTCCCGCCACGTCTCTGTGCGTCCGGTGGTCGGCAGGGTGCCCAGGTAGTGCTGGGCCAGGGCCGTCAGCGTGTCTGGGTTGAAATTGCCCACGAACGTGAAGGCAAAGTCGCCCAGGTCGGCGAAGCGATCGCGGTAGAAGCGGTCCGCCACGCGGGCGTCGAGCATTTCGAGGTCGGCCAGCGTGGGCAGCTGGTACCGCAGCTCGTCGCCGTAGAGGGTGGCCAGGACGGTGTCCTGCAAGGCGCTCTCGGGGGCGGCCGAGCGGTTGGTCAGGAAGGCGCGAAACTGGTTCGTGAAGACGGACACGGCGGCGCTGTCCAGGCGGGGGGCCGTGGCGTAGAGGTGGACGAGCTGGAAGAGCGTCTCCAGGTCGTCTGGCGCCGCGCTGCCCTGGAAGCCCTCGCTGAGGGGGCCGATGGTGGGTGTCACGCTCACCGCCTGACCAGCCAGGCGCTTGGTGAGGGCCGTCCGGTCGAAGGCGCCAACGCCGCTCTGGGCCACCAGCTGCGCGGCCAGGCTGGCCTCGAAGGCGTCTTCGTCCGAGGCCAGCGACGAGCCGCCTGGGCTGGAGGCCGTCATCCGGACCTCGTCCTCCCGAAAGGTGGTCGGCTTCATGAAGACCTGGATGCCGTTGGCCAACGTCAGCTGCGTCACGCCCAGCGTATCGATCTGCTGGGTGCTGGTCACCGCGGCCGGGGCCGGGATCTCGGCCAGGAGGGGCAGGTCGGTGACGGTGTCTTCGTACGGGGCCACCGGGGTGCGCTGCACACGGGCGAAGACCGCCGCGAGGTCAGCTTCGGTGGGGGGGACGAGGCCCTCTTTCTCCGGCATCGTCACGATCACGGCCCGCCCAGCGTCGGTCAGGAGCTGATCGGCGAGGCGGTTGACGTCGTCGGTGGTGATGCGGGGCAGCAGGTCCTCGGTCAGCGCCGCCTCGTAGGCGATACCGGGGATGGGCTCGTCCTCCAGGAAGTGCCGCACGTACTCAGCGGCATAGCGGGCCGACGGGGTGTTCTCGGCCTCCAGCAGCGCCCGCTCGTAGGCACGCAGCACCGCGCGGCGCTGGCGCATGAGCTCGGTGGGCGTGAAGCCGTGCTGCCGGACGCGCTCCACCTCAGTCAGGAGCGCGGCGAGGCCGGTGAGCAGGCTGTCCTCCTCGACGCGCCCCTGGAGTCCGTAGGTGGCTAGCGGTCGGGCGAGGCCGCCTTCGTAGGCGCTGGCGCCCAGGAACGCGGCCGTGCCCGTGCGCGCCTGTTCAGCCAGCCGCGCGTTCAGCATCCCCCGAAACAGGCCACGAACCAATTGCGCTCGGTAGTCCCCCACCTCCGCAACGGTGGAGGCGGGGCGGCGGAAGGAGACGTCCACGCTGGTCACGGGGTACTCCGGATCCGTGATGATGGCGTAGCGGGTGGTGTCGGAGAGCGGGATGTCGTAGGTGGGCCGGGCCGGCGGGGCGGGGCGGCTGGGCAGCGTGGCAAAGCGCGAGGTGATGTGTGCTTCCACGGTGTCCACGTCGAAGTCGCCCACCGCCACAATGGCCATAAGGTCTGGGCGGTACCAGTCTTCGTAGTAGCGCCGCAAGAGCGTCGGGGTGGCGCCACGCACGACCAGCGTGTCGCCGATGGGCAGCCGCTGGCTATAGCGCGAGCCGCCCAGCAGCACGGGCAGGATCTGCGCGCGGATGCGGCCGCCTGCGTTTTGATCGCGCGCGCGCCACTCCTCAATGATGACGCCCCGCTCGGCCACCACCTCGGTGCTGTCCAGGGTGGCATAGGCGGCCCAGTCCTCGAGCACGTCGAAGGCCCGGTCCACCAGCGCCGCGCTGTCCGTGGGCACGGTGAGGTCGTAGACCGTTTCGTCGAACGAGGTGTAGGCGTTCACGTCGGGCCCGAAGCGCATGCCGATGCTTTCGAGGAAGTCAACGAGCGCCTGTTCCTCGAAGCGCTGGGTGCCGTTGAACAGCATGTGCTCCAGGAAGTGCGCGAGGCCTTGCTGGTCATCGGCTTCGAGGATGGAGCCCGCATTCACGGCTAGGCGTAGCTCGGCCCGGTTGGCGGGCTCCGTGTTGCGGCGGATGTAGTAGGTGAGCCCGTTGTCCAACTGCCCGATGCGCACGGCGTCATCGGTGGGCAGCGGCGTGTCCAGGTCGAACGTAGGCGCTGAAGGCGGCTCGACGCCCGAGGACGGCGCGGTGCCGGTTGGGCTCGCGGTGCCCTCGGTGGCCGGCGGAGCGGAGGTGGCACAGCCGGCCAAGACCAGCAGGGTCAGGAGAACGGGGTACGAGGGGAATGAGCGAGCGAGGCGCATGACACCAGGATGAGCGTGGGGGGCAGCGACCGCCCGGCGGGGCGGGGGCAAGGTACGGCGGCGCCCGGCCTGCGGTTGCAAGGGCCAGTGGCCGCTCGAACGGAAGGCGGGGATCTGGCGTATTCATCTCCAACTGCTCGGTCAAGTTCGTCGTGATCGGTCGATGGGCGCCGATCGGCACGTCACTGCCAGGCGCGCGAAGCAGCCGTAGCCGCGCTACGGCGATGCAGTGCCACGCGGCGGAGCGTGCCTGCCGGTGTACCGGGGCCGTCCACACGGGCTTGGCCGAGCACGAAGACTTCTTTCCGATGCGGGGCTCATCCTTCCGGGGCTCGATGTACCGTGCCCCTACCGCGAGTTTGGGGCCTGGGGGGATTCGCAGCCCCCATCTCATTTCGAATGTCCCGTCTCTCGTTTCCCTTATCTCTCTACCTGATGCGTCTGGCTTTGCTTTGGATCGTCCTCGCCGCCTGTCTTGTGCCTACCATGCCTGCTGCTGCTCAACAGCCCGTCCCGCTTGACCTAGCCGACTTCCAATGGCAGAACCGCCTCGTGCTCCTGTTCGCCCCTGAGGCGGCCGATCCTACGCTCCGAGCCCAGCAACAGGCGTTGCGCAGCGAGGCCGCGGCCCTAGCCGAACGGGATCTGCTGACCATCCAGGTGGTGGGCCGCGAGGTCCTGCTTCAGCGCTCCGCCGAGCCCGAGGTGCACGGTGCCGCCACCGCCGCTCGGCTGCGCCGGGCGTTCGACGTGGACACCGACGCCTTCACGTTGCTGCTCATCGGCAAAGATGGCACCGTCAAACGCCGAGCAGCCACCGCTCTCCCCATGGACTCGCTCTACGTCCAGATTGACGCCATGCCAATGCGCCAGCAAGAGATGCGAGAGAACGAGAGAGATGGTGAATGATGAGAATCAAGGGTTGAATGCGGCCTCCAAGGCCGCCGTGTCGATCACGCGCCCTGCCGAATCCATCCACGTGCCGTCGAGGCATCTGTACGAGGCCTCTGGCCCGAAATCAGCCCCCAAGGGGCCCTCGAATGCTTGATTCGTGTGAGTGGTGAGTGGTGAGTGGTGAGTGGTGAATGGTGAATGGTGAATTGTGAGTGGTGAACGGGTGCCTGTTCGGAGGGCCGCGTATCATCTAGCCGTCCCCCCTCATCAGGCCTCATGGGTCATGCGCATTCTTCATACCGCCGATGTTCACTTTGGGAGCAACACCTTTGGACGCGTGGACCCAGCTACCGGGCTCAACACGCGGCTGCTCGACTTCCGCCGTTGCTTCGACGTGATGGTGGAGCGGGCGCTGGACGAGGACATCGACCTGTTTCTGTTCTGCGGCGATGCCTACCGGACGGCGGACCCGACGCCCACGCAGCAGCGGGCCTTTGCCGAGGGACTGCGGCCGCTCGTGGAGCACGGGATTCCGATCGTCATGATCGTGGGGAATCATGATCACCCGGTGTCCTTCGGCAAGGCGTCGGCGCTGGATATCTTCAGCCACTTGGCGGGGCAGGTCCAGGTCTTCCGGAAACCGACCGTCTGCCACGGCGATACGGCCATCCAGACCAAGGCGGGGCCGCTCCAACTGATCGCGTTGCCGTGGCCGATCCGCAGCCTCTTGCTCTCGCGCGACGAGTACCGCAAGAAAACGCCGGTCGAGATCCGCGATGCTATCGAGGCCCTCTACGCCGAGTTCATCCAGACGGCGGTGCCTGCGCTGGACCCCACGGTGCCCACCGTGCTGGCGGGGCACTTCAGCGTGCTCAACGCCGAGATGTCGGGCTCGGAGCGGACCAGCCTCATCGCCCACGAGCCCAAGTTCAGCCTGAGCAGCCTGGCCGTGCCGCCCATCGACTACGTGGCGCTGGGGCATATCCATCGCTACCAGGACCTCAACAAAGAGGGCGACATCCCGGTCGTCTACAGCAGCAGCCTGGAACGGGTCACGTTCAACGAGCGGGACGACGACAAAGGCTTCGTTCTGGTGGACATCGACCCCAGCCAGCCCGCGCCGCGCACCACCTACACCTTCATCCAGACCCCAGCGCGTCCCTTCACCTACCTGCACGTGGACGCCCGCGAATCTGCTGCGCCCACGGAGATGATTCTGGAGGCCTTGGCCCACGAGGTGATCGACGAGGCGGTGGTGCGCGTCAAGTACCGAATCGACGAGAACCAGGTAGGCGATGTGGACGCGACGCGCATCCGGGCCGCGCTGAAGACGGCCTATGCCATCGCGGGTGTCGAGCGCACGGTCGATGCCGTGGAGCGGGAGCGCCGCACCATCGTCACCACCGACACGTCCATGACCGACGCGCTGAATCGCTACATCGATCAGCACGAGCATCTGCAGTCTCTGCGCGACGAGATGGTGGAGGCGGCCCGCGAGCTAGAGGCGGCCTACGACGCGGCTCGGCGTGAAGAATAGGCGCGAGCGGGCCTCGGCGGAACACGGCGGCCCCCACCGGCGGTACAGGGCGCCTGCTGGATCCTCTGCTTCGTTCCACCTCGCCTCGTCTCCTCACTATGCCCGAGCTCCCTCGCCACAGCGGCCTGCTGCTGCACGTCACCTCCCTGCCCAGCCGCTACGGCGTCGGCGATTTTGGCCCGACGGCCTATGCGTTCGTCGACTTTCTCGTTCAAAGCGGTCAGCGTGTCTGGCAGGTGCTGCCGCTGGTGCCCGTCACGGAAGGCGCCTCGCCCTACGCCAGCCCGTCCACCTTTGCCGGGAGCCCGCTGCTCATCAGCCCCGACCAGCTTGCCGCCGAGGGACTGCTCACGGCGGACGACGTGGCCCAGGTGCCAGACTTTCCCGCAGACCACGTGGCCTATGAGACCGTGACGCCCTTCAAGCGGACCCTGCTGGAGCGGGCCTATGCCCACCATGCGGCCGCGCCTGAAGCCGAGCGACAGCAGCGATTCGAGGCGTTCTGTGCTGCGGAGCGGGGGTGGCTGGACGACTACGCCCTCTTCAGGGTGCTCAAGGAGGCCCACGACGGAGAGGTTTGGACCCGCTGGGCCGCGCCCTTGGCCGCATGCGATCCCCAGGCCGTGGCCCAGGCCCGGCAAGACCATGCCGAGGCCATCCGGCAGCAGCAGTTCTGGCAGTTCCTGTTTGCCGAGCAGTGGCAGGCCCTCAAGCACTACGCCAACGAGCGCGGTGTCCTCCTCTTCGGCGACCTCCCCATCTACGTGGCTCACGACAGCGCCGACGTCTGGGCGGCCCAGCATCTGTTTCACCTGGAGGACGACGGGGAGCCCGTCGTGGTAGCCGGCGTGCCTCCGGATTACTTCAGTGCTACGGGTCAGCGATGGGGCAACCCGATCTATCGCTGGGACGTCATGCGCAAGGATCGCTACGCCTGGTGGACCCGCCGCCTGCGCCATATCCTGCAGCAGGTGGACCTGCTTCGCCTCGATCACTTTCGGGCCTTTGAGGCGTACTGGGCCATCCCGCGTGCCGAGGAGACGGCCGTCAACGGGGCTTGGTACCCAGGTCCGGGCGCGCCCTTCTTCGAGACCATCCGCGAAAACCTGGGCAGCCTCGATTTCGTGGCCGAGGACCTGGGCATCATCACGGACGAGGTGCGGGCTCTGATGCGCCAGTTTGGCCTACCCGGTATGGCCGTCCTGCAGTTCGCCTTCGGAGGCGATGATGCGCATCCCTTCTTGCCCCACAACTTTCACGAGCACCTGGTGGCCTACACCGGCACGCACGACAACGACACGTTCGCGGGCTGGTGGTTTGATCGCGCGAGCACGCAAGAGGCGGAGGTCGTAGCCAACGAGCAGGCGCGGATCCGTACCTACCTACACCTCACCCCAGAGCGCGAAGCGATGATCCACTGGGTGGGCATCGAGACCTTGATGCGGTCCCAGGCGCGCCTCGTGGTCTTTCCCCTCCAGGACGTGCTCGGCCTGCGCAGCGAGGCCCGCATGAACACGCCCGGCACCGACCATGGCAACTGGGCCTGGCGCGTCCAGCCCGATGCCCTGACGCCGGAGCACGGCGCCACCCTACGCCGCCTCGCTGAGGAAAGTGGACGGGTGTGAGGGTACGGTCCCTCAAACTGTACCCTCAAACACTCACCGCACGCGTACGAGGCGGCCGGTGTGGGTGCCTTGCGGGGTGACGAGGCGGTAGAGGTACACGCCCCCCGCCAGGCCTTCAGCGGCCCAGTCCAGGGTGTGTGCGCCGGGGCCTAGCGGGGCGTCGGCCACTACGGCCACTTCGCGGCCGATGAGGTCGTACTCCGTGAGGCGAACCGAAGACGCCTCAGGCAGCGTGAACGCAAAGCGGACGGAGCCGCGGGATGGGTTCGGGTAGGGGGCGTCGACGTGCAGGGCCGTGGGGAGGTCGGCTTCGTGGTGGGTGCTGGTGGCCCGGTCGCCGAGGAGGAAGGTCATCGCCCGGGCCATGACCTCAGCCTGCACGGCGTCGCCGGTGATCGTCTCGAAGGGGAAGCCCAGCACGATGAGCCGAGCGGGGGCGGTGCCGCCTTCCACGAGGCCGTCGTAGCAGACGGCGGCGATGCGCCCGTTGGCATACCGCAGGCAGGCCTCGGCGCCCTCGCCAGGGGTGAAATAGTCCGGCCAGTCTTCCACGTACGGGGCCGAACCGTAGGCAAAGGTGAGACCGTCGAAGGGGGTCCCCGCCAGTCCCTCTACCTGATAGCTCTCGGCATCGTCGCCGGCATAGCGGGTCTTCAAGACCTCATGCAGGAAGCGGCGGTCTGCGGCCTCGCCGCGGGCGTCTAGGTCCCAGCCGATCTCGGAGCCGCTGACCAGAAGACGCCCCCCCGCCTGGAGGTAGGCACGCACGCGGGCCTGCTCGCTGGCGTCGAAGGTCTCATCGGCGGTGGATTCATCGCCCAGGGCCCAAATCACGGCGTCGTAGGCACTGAGGAGGGTGCCCTGCACAAAGTCGTTGGCCACGGTGAAAAAGCCATACCCAGTGGCGTCGAGAGCCTGGCCGTGACGCGCCGCGAAGTCGTGCCACGGCGTTTGCCAGCTCCCGGACGCCTGGGTGCGATCGAAGCCATCCACAATGAGGAGCTGCCGGGCTTGTGGGTCAACGGCTACGCCATAGACGTCGCTGCGGTCGCTGACGTTAGGAACGGCGGCCCCGTCGATGGCCGTCAGGTAGTAGTAGGTGGCCTCGGCAGGGGCGTCGAAGGTGGTGCTGGAACTAGCCAGCGGGAGCGCCTCTTCGCCGAGCCGCAGGTCAAACGTCCGCCGATCCGTTGAGCCGAAGAGGCGGTACCCGGCCAGGTCCGGCGTGGTGGTGTTGGCCCAACGCAGCAGGGTGAGGGGGCCGGAGGAGCCGGCGGCTAGCAGGAGGGGGGGCGGCGGCGGGATCAGGTCCTCGCGGATGACGGTCACGTCTACGAACGTCTCGGCGCGGTTGCCGCGTGTGTCCTCGGCGAAGAGCAGGACGGTGTAGTCGCCCTCGGGCAAGGCCTCGGTGTCCAAGGCGGTGCGGCGGGAGACCGAGCTGGTGGCCAGGTACACGTGTCGGCTGGTTGAGGCCTGGAGGCGGTCGAACACGTTGTGCACGCGGCTGTTGCTCGGCATCCCGTCGAACTGGAACTGGACCCCGTCGGGGCCGGGCACGAACACCTCCGTGGTGCGATCTCGGCTGAGCACCTTGTAGCCAACGATGTAGGCGCCGTTGTTGCGTCCGGCTCCGGAGGTGCCGGGTGGGGCGTTGCGCTCCTCCACCCGGAACGTGATCTCCACGGGGCCCGTGAGCTGCGACGTGGCCAGACGTTGCCGCGTGGGCTGGAGGTAGAAGCGCACGTCGGAGATGACGGGGGCCCAGGGGTCCTCGAATGGGACCAATCCTCCATCGGCCCGGATAGCATTACGCTGGCTGCCCACGTAGCCGTCCTTGAAATGAACATGGCCTTGGCCATTCACGATGGTACCTAGCACCGTCTGCCCCGCCACCACCGCATCGCCCACAGACAGACCGGCTCGGGGGCGAATGTGGACGTAGGCGAAGTTCTCCACGCGCACGAAGGCGTTGGAGCCGCTGGGGTCCAGGGAGGTTACCCGGCCGTTGGCCACCGGATAGACCGGGGTCCCATCGGCTTGGGGGATGTCCACGGCATCATGGAAGTGCGGGTTATTGGGGCCCCGGTATTCAGAAAAGGTGCCGGTGATGCGTTGCGATTCATTGAACGGCTTTAGCGGCCACGGATAGCGCGTGGACGTGGCGGCTGGGTGTACAGGTGCCGCCGGTAGGCCCAGGCCGTCGGACGCGTCGAGGGCTTGCCCGGTGTCCAAGCGGTGTGGGACGGCCACCTCCGTCCGGTGCAGCGTCACGGTGCCGCCGTCGAAGGTGGCTCGTTCGAAGCCGTAGGGGGCCGACCACTGCACCACGCCTTGGGCATCGAACGCCTCGGTGGCGGATGCCATGCCATCCGGTGCGTAGGCGTCGTAACTAGACACCAGCACGGTACGCCCGTCGGGGGCCATCGCCAGGGCTTCCACGGCGGGGTAGCGCACCGGGCGCTCGGCGCGCAAGGTGCCGCTGGCGTCGAACAGGAAGAGCACCGCGTTGCCGTCTGCCTGCGGGTGGCGAGGGCGCGCCGCGCTCCGCAGCGCGGCCACAGCGGTGAGCGTGCCGGTGGGCGTGCTGGCCACGAGCAGCGTGCGCTCCTCGTCGTAGGCGGCCTCGCGGAAGAGCGTGCGCTGCGCCCGCACCTGGCCGTCGGCGCTGAGTAGGGTGAAGGCTCCGGTGGCGGGGAGGCCGTAGGCCAGCGCGCCTGCCTCGGTGGCGCGGAAGACCGGGAAGGGCACATCGCGCGCCAGGGTCAACGCGTGTGTCACCCGTGGGCGGCCCTTGGCGTCGTACGTGCGCAGCGTGAGAGCCCGCACGGCGCCCGCGCCCGCCTTGGCGGTGGCGGCCTCCAGCACCAACTCCGCCCGCGCGCCCGACGGCCCAGCCTCGGCCTGGAGCACGCGCGCCTCCTGGGCCTGAAGCGACCCCGCCAGGCCGACGAAGAGCAGCAGAACACCCCCGAACTGGCCAACCATGCGTCTCAAGGGGTGGAGGATCCCGCTGGGCTCGCCCTGAGACTGGGTGCTTCGCAGAGATCCCTCGACACGCCAGCCTCTGGGGTGGTCTGCACCCCTGGCTACGCACAGAACCCTCCTCACCGAGGTGTAAGATCGAAAAGTCATCACACTACCGCGGGTTCGAGCAGACGAACGGTGCAGGCCTCGGCATCCAACTCGGCTTCGACGCCAATCGGCACCGAGAACTTGTCGCGGATGTGCCCGATCATGGCGCCCTGGAACGACGGCACGCCGAGGGGCTCCAGGTGGTCCAGCAGCACCTCCCGCAGCGAGAGCGATCGGCGGCTGCCTTCCGAGGCAGCACAGTCGGTGCAGGCGCCGAACACCAAGCCGCTGAGGCGCTCCAGCACACCGGCCAGCCGGAGGTGCGTCATCATCCGGTCAATCCGGTAGGTGCTTTCGTCGATGTCTTCGAGAAAGAGGATATGGTCGGTCCAGTCGGGCAGGTAGGGCGAGCCGATGAGCGCCGAGAGCACCGTCAGGTTACCGCCCACGAGGCGCCCCCGCGCCCGCCCTGGCACCAAGGTGCGGGCCTGCATGGGCGGAGGAGCGGACGGCGAGGCGGGCGTGTTCGGCGGCTCGAAGCGGACCGGGGTGGCGTCGAACAGGAGCTGGCGCAGGTAGTCTGTAGTGAAGGCGTTCCAGGTGGACACCCCCGTGGGACCATGCACCGTGACGAGCCCGGCGCGGGCGTAGCAGGCAATCAGGAGCGACGTGATGTCGCTGTAGCCGAGGAGCACCTTGGGGTGTGCACGGATGAGGTCGTAGTCCAGGAGGGGCAAGAGCCGGGCCGACCCCCAGCCGCCGCGCAGGCCCAGGATGGCCTGGATGCCAGGGTTCGTGACCATCTGGTGCAGGTCGGCGGCGCGGGCCTCGTCGGTGCCCGCCAGGTAGCCCCGGCGATCCAATGCATTCGGGCCAAAGACTGTGCGGAGGCCCACGCTGTGGAGGCGCTCGCGCACACGGCCCAGCGTAGCGGCGTCGTAGACGGCGCCCGCCGGGCTGATCACGCCCACGCTGTCACCCGGGCGGAGCCGGGGCGGCTTGACGAGTGGGGGCGGGGTATGGGACCGGTGCAGCATCAGGCCGGGTGCGAGGGCACCCAAGGCCGTACGCTGCAGAAACTGGCGACGGGAGGGCATAGGGCGGCGGGGCGAGAAGGCCTGGCATCGGATTGGGCCTGCGTGGTATGTTAAGAAAAACCTAGCTCTCATGGGCCCGCCTGTGCGCTGGATCTGCTCCTGCTCCCACTCTCTCCTGTTGACTGTTATCCTGCTGGCCGGGAGTCAAGACGGTTGGGCACAGCGTCTGACCCTGGATCCCAGCCTGGAGCGCCGGGTGGATAGCACGGCGCTGGCGGCGCCTGGAGTCGAATACGAGGTGGGTGTAGGCATGGGCACCAGCCGGATCGAAAACAGCCAGGGCGACGCCGTACGGTACACCATGTTCAGCTTCATGCCTGAGGTGTACTACGGTGACTTCGGCGTGGGTTTTTTGCTCAACATCCGGGCGCGTGCCACAGAAGGGGTGCGTCAGGAAGACTTTGACAGCGCCGGCGATATCCTGAGCCTGCTGCGCTTCGTCGAGTACGGCGAGCCGGGGCGGACGGGCACCTACGTGCGCTTCGGGATGCTGGAAGAGGCCACCCTGGGGTACGGGCAACACATCGACCTGTATGCCAACACACTCCGGTTGGACGATCCTGAACGGGGTCTACGGGTGGATGTCAACACGGGGGCCTATCGGGTGGAAGGGGTGCTGGGCAGCCTGGCCGATCCGGGGGTCTTCGGGATACGGGGTTCCTACCGGCCCTTGCCTGAGGACACGGTGGCCTGGCGGCAGCGCCTCATCCTGGGCGCCAGCCTGTCCGGCGATCTCAGCACAGAGGGCGCCCGCATCAATGCGTCTACCCCCGGCGACCCCTTCTTCGTGGGCGAGCGCCCGTTCCGCGATCAGGCCCCGGCCTTTGACCTGCAGCCGGGCCAGCGCGATCCGCGGCTCTTCATGGTGGGGCTGGACCTTGGCCTTCAGATGGTGCGCTCTCGGGAGGCCTCCGTGATCGGGTACGTAGAGGCGTCCAAGATCATCAACTACGGGGTGGGGCTGGGCGTGGGGGTCGAGGGGACGCGCCGCTTCGACGGCGGGCATCGACTGCAGGGACGGGTGGCCCAGCACGTGCTCGGCGCTCGCTTCCTGCCCAGCTATTTCGGTCCGGTCTACGAGATCGAGCGGCTCCGCGCCCTACGCATCCCACTGGGGTCTGGCGAGCCCATCGATGTGCTGGACAGCAAGCGCAACGTGCTCGCCGGGCAGACGGGCATCCGTTGGCAATCTCATCTCTCTGGACAGTGGCACTACAATCGGATGCTGCGTGTGATTGGTAGCTACGAGCACATCTGGAATCAGCCGTACAGCGGCTGGTTTCACCTCGATGCCCGCCTGCGCTCCCCTCGGTTGCCGGTCTACCTGCGGTTCATCTATGACCGGCTCAATGTGGGCGCCTTCAACGAGCTGACCGACGTGGAAGAAGAGAACACGCTCGTCCGCCTCGGCTTTGCCTATAAAGTGATTCGCTTCGCTCTCCTGGGCTTCGATTACCGACAGAGCTTCGAACCGCGCTTCGAAGAGGGCCTGCTGGTGGGCCGCGCGCGTCGTCAGCGCATCGAGCCCTACGTACAACTCATCCTGCGCATCCAGTAGGACGGATGCTGCCCGGTAGATTGTAACGACCTTTATACGGTTAAATATATCTGTTACTTGGGTGTGAGAACGTAATCGAAAAGAGCCCTCTGTCCGTCTTTGTCTGACAAATGCATAGGGGCTCCCCCTACACATTGAAGGCTGGGCAGCCATCTATATTTGCTACTGTTATAAGAAATTAATGCAGGGTTCCCAAGAGGGAGATAGTATCCATGACTGTACACGAGGCGGCCATTAAGTTGGGGGTTAATCCGTCGGAGATTGAGGGATTGATCCGTAGTGGCGACATCCAGGCCAAGCGGGAAGGAAGGGGGTGGGTGATCGTGGACACCACCTTCATTGAGCACGTTGAGGCGGAAGGGGCGCCCACAGAGGCCGTGGAGCTGGCCACGTCCCTGAGCCGGAGTGTCTCTGAGCCAGGCAGCGAGATGGCGCGGCAGCTTGAGCGGCTGCGCGTGCTCGTCCATGCCATGGCCCACCGTATCAACAGTGACTCGGCGCTCCTGCGGGCGCAGCGTGCCCAGGTGCGCGAGTTGCATCAGCGTCTCGGCGGCGAGGACACCCCTCCTGCACACGAAGGTCAATAGTCAACGAGAGGCCACCTCCACGCTTCCCGTGCGGTGGTTGTCCAGCCACCGGCCCGTGGTCTCGTAGAAGTGCTCCCGCGGCGAGGGGTTGGAGATAAGGCCGTGGAAGATCTGGTCCATGCAGGCGATGGAGGCCTCCATCAGGACCTCATCCCTGTACGATGCCGTCACACTCCACCGCTGGCACGAGAACAGGGTGTCCTGCCCCGTGTACTGCACAAAGTCGACCCGCTGCGCTGGGTAGTCTGGATGCGTGAACGTCCACGCCTGCTCGCGGACAGTCTCGAGATCGAGCATCGCTTCGACGGTCGTACGCTTGTCTCCAAGCGCCGGGCGCGTCCGGTCTTCGGCGGACGAAAACGTGAGAAACGGGCGGTGAGGAGACCGCCGATCCCGATCCGACGTGTAGCCGCGGGCGCTCGTCAGGCTCAGGACGCCGAGTAGCGCGCTCAGCGCGAGTACACCGGTGAGCCATCCCCAGCCAAGCCGTCTACAGGGTGGCATGGCGTTGGGCCCACTGGACGGCGAACTGCGTCAGCTCGGCGGCACTACCGATGTCCAGCTTGCGCTTCATGCTCTCGCGGTGGGCCTCGACGGTTTTGACGCTGATGCCCAGCTCTTCGGCCACATGGCGCGGAGCCAAGCCTTGGCCCAGGTGATGCAGGACCTCCAGCTCACGATCAGTCAGCGAGTCCACATCGCCCCCATCGTTGGTGGAGCCCACCATCTTGCCCAGCATGGAAGAGGCCACCTCATCGCTCACGTACACGTCGCCATGGATGATGCGGTTGAGTGCCACGGCGACCTCGCTGGCGGTCTCTCGCTTCATCACATAGCCTTGCGCTCCAGCCCGCAGGGTGCGTTCGGCGTAGATCTGCTCGTCGTGCATAGACAAGACGAGGACCTTCAGGTCAGGGTAGCGGCTGCGGATCTGTTTGATCAGCTCCAAGCCATTGATGTCCTCCAAAGACAGATCCACCACCACAATGTCCACGTCCCCGCCTTCGTACAAGAGGTCCAAGGCTACGAGCGCGTCTGCGCCCCCATCGGCTTCACCACACACCTCAAACTGTCTCTCCAGGCCGATCAGGTGGGCCACCCCCAAGCGGACCATCGGATGATCGTCAACGATAAATACTCTGTAGATCCTGTCCATACTGCACAAGGAAGATAAAATGGTCCCGGAAAGTACATGCGCCGACTTCCCCATGCCAGGGGGCGCTGCTGTGGTTACATTTGTGAGGCGGTAATACGGATGAGTTCTTCGAGGGTAGTCTCGCCCATCTTGACGACTTCTCGAGCGGAGGCCTGGAGCGTCAGCATGCCTTCGCGGATGGCGATCTTGTTGAGCGCAGTCTCGTCGATCTTGTCGCCTGCGTCGATGATGGCTTCGCGGATATCTTCGCTGAAGAGCATCGTTTCGGTGATGGCGCGGCGGCCTTTGTAGCCGATCCCGCCACACGTCTCGCAGGAAGGGTCGACGGCGGCCTTGTAGATGGTCACGCCCTCGAGTTCACCGGGGGCGAAGCCGGCGCGCTCCAGCACGCGCGGGTTGGGGTTGGTATCGACGATCCGGCAGGTCGGGCAGACCTTCCGGATGAGGCGCTGAGCCACCACCAAGTTGATGGCGTAGGCGATCAGGAACGGCTCGACTCCCATCTTGTAGAGGCGGCTGACGGCGCTGGCGGCGTCGTTCGTATGGAGCGTGGAGAACGTCAGGTGGCCGGTGTTGGCCAGCTTGATCGCCAACTCGGCGGTGAGCCGGTCACGCATCTCGCCCACCATCACCACATCGGGGTCGTGGCGCAGGATAGCGCGCAGGGCCAGCTCTAGGTCGAGCTTGTTGCCGAGCTTGATCTGGCGTACGCCGGGGATGATGTACTCCACCGGGTCTTCCACCGTGAGCACGTTGATCTTGGGCGTCACCACTTGGTGCAGGGCGGCGAACAGGGTGGTGGACTTCCCTGACCCCGTCGGGCCGGTGAGGATCACCATGCCATGCGGCTGCCGGATGGCGATCTCGAAGCGCTCCAGGGCGGCCTCCAGCAGGCCCAGCTTGCGCAGGTCGGTGACCACTTTGCGGTCATCGAGCACACGGATGACGATGCTCTCGGAGCGCAGATCCAGGTTGGAGTTGGCGATGGGCAGCACCGAGACGCGGAAGCGGATCAGGGTGTTGTCGATGCGGCGCTGGATGAAGCCGTCCTGCGCAGACTCTCGCTCAAAGCGGTCCACGTTGGTCGAGTTGTCCTTGACGATGGCCAGGAAGGCCTCGGCCGACACGCGTTTCTCCACGTGCCAGCACTCCAGCTGACCGTCCTTTCGGAAGTGGATTTCGACGTGCCGGTCTGCGTTGGGGAAGATGTGGAGGTCCGAGACGCCCTTCCGGACGGCCTCAATGAGAGCCGCCTCGAACAAGTTGAGGAGCGTCGAGCTGGAGATCTCGGCCTCCAGCTTGTCGTTGTCGATCAGCGACGACTCTTCGGCTTCGTATTCCGTGCCCAGGTCTACGGCCACGGCGCTGTCGCTGATGCGCTCCAGGTACTCGTTCTTGCGATCGGACCAGAACTCGCTGTAGAGGCGCTCGATGGTGGAGAGGCCCAGGAACTTGAGGTCGAAGCTGCGTAGGCCCAGGCGCTTCAGCTCGCGCAGGAGGCCGGACCGAGTGGGGTCATACGCACCCAGGATGAAACGCCCCTGCCCATCGTCGCCGCCCACGCGGTCCACAGGCACAACGCTCAGCGCACGAAGGCCGGACCACTGCTCGTCGGTCAGATCCTCGCGAATGCCGTCCAGAAAGGAGGAGATGTCTGAGGCCTCCGTGTCGACTTCCTCGAAGGCGTAGACGCTGGCGGCCGTCCGGAAGATCTGCTCGGGATCCACGGACGTGTCCTCGGCGATGATGCGCCACAGGGCTCTCGGCGTCTCTTCCTGCTGTGCCTTGTACCAGGCCCGCTCTATGTGGTGCTCGCGTACCAGCTCATAGAACTGGAGCATGATGGCCACACGGTCCTTCACCTCCATGATGTCGAACGAGCCATCACCTATGATCTCCTCGTGCTCGTCGGGCCGGGCCAGCTCGTGATCCAGGTCACGCAGGGCCTCGTCGTCGTTTTCAGGCGCCGAGGCCAGTGGCTGGAGCAAAGGGTCAATCGGGGTCTCGGCACCCTGCAGCCTGTCTGAGGGCGCCTCGGGGTCTTGCCGCCTGGCCGTAGACTCTTCGGTGGCCTGTAGCGTGGCGGCCAGAGCCTCTTCGAAATCGAGGAGGGCGCTCTCCTCAGGTGCTACGGGCCATGGTGCTGCGGGCGCCTCGTTTTGAGGCGGGGTGTCCTGCATCCTGTGAGGGCGCGTGTCTGACTCCGCGGGGGGAGTCACACCGGACGGAGGCGAGGCCGAGCGGGCCTGCCTCTGCTCCTTCATCAGGTTGTCAATCAGGGAAAGCATGGATCCGGGGGAAGACGAGGTACAGGAGCGGCGGGGCTTCGAAGCGAGGGATACCACCGTCGCAAGTATCGGCGTCTTGCGTGTGGTCTTAAGGGCCGATCCGTGTTAGGGCCTCGTGCGGACGGGTCAGGTGACCGTGACCCGAATCAGGTCGGAGATGGAATCCGCCGGAGGGCCTTGATAGGCCTGGACGTCCACGTCCACGCGGACGAGCTTGTCGCTGATCCACCGTTGAAAAGAGGCCTGTATCGGCTGCCCGAGCGCGCTGGCTTGGCCGTCGCGCAGGTACTCCGTGCGCAGCTGACGCAGGAATGCGCGGAAGCTGAGGCGGTCCGTGATGGTGGATGCGCGAGATCCTTGCTGGTCGGCCAGGTGGATGTGGAGGCGGTCCTGAGCGTCGGTGCCGAAGTGCACCATCGGTAGGCCTCGTTCCACGGCCGCCTGCAGGGCTTCTTCGAACAGCGCCATGATCAGCGCCGATTCGTCGGTGGGCGGCGGGGCTTCGGGGGTGGGCAGGTCCGGCTCTGGGGTGGAGGGCGGCCGGTAGGTGTCCAGTGCTTCCTGCACCGTGGGCTGCTGGCGCCGGGAGTCGTCCAGCGCCTCTACGAGCACACTCACCACCTCGTCCTCGGCGGCGTAGTAGAGCGTGTATTCGTCTATGCCGAGCCGGTCCAGCGTGCGCCGTATGTCCGGGTGCGCCGGGTCTGGAGCTGCGAAGGACCACGCGTAGCGGCCATTGGTCTGGCCGGGCTTGAAGTGGACAGGCACGAGGCTATGCTGCAGGAGGCCCTTCCAGGCGGCCGCCGGGAAGTAGTGACGGTGGCGCCGCACAAACTCAGCCGCCGTGATCGGCTTGAGCTCGAAGGTCTTGAATCCGTAGATCTGGGCGGCAAGCGCCTGCAGACCTTCGCGGTCCACCCCGTCCTGCTCAGCCAGGGTGCGCCACAGCGCGCGCCGTTTGTTGGTCTGGCGCTGGATCTGCCACGGCGTCCAGGCGGCCTCCACCTGCTCCAGGTCAACCAGTTGACCGAACAGCGCCATAATCACCACTCGATCCCGCAGGGCTACGGGCGAGAACGGGGGCCATGGGCTCGCTGAGTCACTGGATGCCGCGAGGTCAGACGCCGGGGGCGGATCCTCTTGTTGCAGCCAACCAAGCATGATGGGGGAAAACGACGGGGGGCATAACGGGGGACCGTGGCATGCCGTCCTGAGCGGGCACAAGGAGCCAGCAGGACGAGGGGCCGCGGACGCCAGGGGGCGGTTGGCGTAGCTAGGGTATCGTCCAAAGAGGGGGGCTACATAAATCGCGAGCAGAAGTCGCCCCGCCACGGGTAGAGCGGGAGGCCGCTAGGGGGCTCGAGAGCCAGCGGCGCTCGAAGTCTGTTCAGGGTCCATCAGCCGAGGGGGCCGGATGCTCCTGGTGTCCGTCTGTGTTAGCGGTGGGCCTGGATGAACGCGATGGCCTGCTCGTTGAACACGTGAGGCTGGTCCACGCTGACCACGTGTCCGGACTCTTTCACCACAGACAGTGTGCTGTGGCGATGCTTGCGGACCAGGGTGCGGACCGGAGGCAAGAACATGTGGTCATCCTCGCCCATCAGATAGAGGGTCGGGGTGGAGAGCTCTTTCTCCTCGAAGAATCGGAGCAACGGGTTGACCTCATAGGTCAGCCGGTACCAACGGATGAACTCGGCCTGGCACAGCTTTTTGGCCTCCTGCACGAACAGCAGGCGCGACGCCCGGTGCGTGCGATGCGGCATGATAATCCAGGCGAACAGCTTGTAGAGCCATAGGTAGGGCAAGACCCGCTTGAACAGGTTGCCGATCGCGACCAAGAAGCGAGACCGGACGTTGAGCCGCGTAACGGCCCCGCCCAGCACCATGGATTGCACACGCGCGGGCGCCATCTCACCAATGGTGCGGATCAGGATCGAGCCGAGCGAGATGCCTACAAAGTGGGCGCGGTCAATCTCCAGGTGATCGAGCACCTCAATGACCTCGGCACTGATCTCCTCAAAGGTGTAGCGGTGATGACGGGTGGCCGCAATCAGGTTCTGGGACTGCCCGTGCCCGCGTAGGTCCACCAGCAGAACATTGAACTGAGAGCGGAAGGCCCGGATCTGCTTAAACCAGATCGACATGCTCCCGCCGGCCCCGTGGATAAAGACCACCCAGTCACGGTCGGGCTGGTACCCGTAGGTCCGATAGTGAAGCATGAGGGGAGGGGCCGAGGGGTGTGCGTAAAAAAGCACCTCTTATTACGCCGTCGGGGGAGGTGGGATTCGCCCCAGGATGTGACGGATTCGTCAAGGTGGCGGTGTACGCCAGCGCAGGTGCGCCATGACTGGCCGGTGATCAGAGAGGCGCTGCCCCGTGACGGGGTAGGCACGGATCACCTCCCAGTCCGGCGTGGCCAGCACAAAATCGATGCGCACCAGCGGCCAGTCGATCCGGTACGTAGCGCCCCATCCGATGCCTCGAACCCGGAACGCATCCTGGAGTCCGGCCGCCAGGTGGTGATAGACCCAGTTGTGGGGCGTGCTGTTGAAATCACCCACGAGTAGCACCGGCAGCGTCTCTTGCTCCAGCCGTGCCCGCACGAGGCGTGCTTCCTCAGCCCGCGTCAGGAAGGCCGCCCGGAATTGCTCCACGTAGGTGCGCCATGTGTCGAGCTGGGCGAACTGGCCCAGCGGCATGTCCCACGGCTTGGTAAACTGGAAGCTCTGGAGGTGCACGTTGTAGAGGACGGCCTCGCGTCCTTGCCACCGAAACCGGACCCGCATCAGCTGCCCATCTTCTGAGAAGGCCCGCGTGGCTGTGACCAGATCGATGGACTCGGACGCCAGCACCTCAACGTGCCCCAGGACCGGCTGATACGTGATGCGATGGGCGCGACCGTCGCCGCGGTGCAGGGCGTAGCCTAGCGAGTCGATGAGCGGCTGCAGGTAGCCTGGTAGGCCCACGCCCCCTGGCTTGTTGGGGCGGGACAGCACGTAGGGCTCTTGCAGACCGATCAGGTGGGGCCGCTCACGGGCCACCGCCTGGCGCACCGAGTCCGGCTGGACCACCGGGTAGGCCGGCGCATTGTAGGTCATGACGCGCAGGACCTCGTCATCCGAGGCTGGAGCCGCCGGGATGAGGCGCTGCACATCGTACAGGCGCCAGGCTCCCAAGAGGAGGAGGAGGAGGTAGGCCGCCGCCAGTTTGCGTTGGCGCTTCAGCCCGGTGAGGAGGAGGCCCAGGGCCACACAGGCCATCAAGGCCGGCAACGTCACCCCCACGAGTTCGGTCCACCAGAGCGTGCGAGGGTGCACGTAGCGCGTGGTGTAGGCCATCAGGAAGAAGGCCATCAGTAGCAGATGGAGCCCGTTCCACCAAGCGAGGCCTCGGCGGCGGCGTGTGGGGCGAGCGGCCGCCTTCACCGCCTACTTCTGGCTGGCTTCGTACAAGATTCGCTTCTCCTCTTCCGTCAGCGCGTCGTAGCCCTGCTCGCTGATCTTCTCCAGGATACGATCCACCTGCGCCTCCGTCGAGTTATCGTCCACCGAAGCCGCTTCCCGCCGACCTTCCGAGGCCGGGCGTCGGCGCGGGGGCGCCTCGTCGTCGGTCCGGGACGCGAGCCAGGACTCTAGGCGAGACAGCATGCTGCCGCCGCGCGCATCGTCGCTGGAGTCGGCTGAGCGCCGGGGCTTGGAGCGGCGGGGCGTGCGCGAGCGGAAGAAGATGCCGGCCCACGAAGAGAGATCGGTGCCGTTTTGCTCCGCCTTGGCAAAGAGGAAGCCGGCCAGCGCACCGCCCAGGTGGGCGGAGATCGACGTGTTGCCGGAGAACAAGATGTCCAGCACCAGGAAGGCCAGCACCACATATAGCAGCCGCACCGTCCCGATGAAGAGGAGGGCAATGCTCTTGTACGGGTACGTGATGGCCACACACATCATGACGGCCAGTACAGAGGCGGAGGCTCCTTGGACCGGCCCGCCGAAGGCGCCCACAGACGGGAAGATGTTGTGCAGGATGACGGTGAGCAGACCGCCCATCAGGCCGCCGATCAGGTAGATGGCGAGCAGGCGTTGCGGCCCGTGCATCTGCTCATAGTCACGCCCCACCCAGACCAGCCACAGCATGTTGAACAGGATGTGGAGGAAGCCCCAAAACCCGGTGCCCAGGTGCAGGAAGTTGTAGGTGATGAGCTGCCAGGGCTCGAACAAGATGCCGGGCACTTCGGGGTTCAGCGCCAAGTGGCTCAGCACAAAGACAGCCGTGCCCTGGAAGCGACTGAGAGGCAGCAGCCAGAGGACGTAGAGCACCACGTTGATCGTCAACAGCGCGCGAATGGCTGTTGGTAACGTGCGGTACCAGGTCTGGAATTGGTTCACGGGTGCGCGGCTGGGCTACCTGGGGTGAGCAGAAGGCAAGCGTGTGTATCTCCTACCCCGAAATCGGATGAAGGTTTTGCCGGTGGGGATTTCGGAGATCGTCCCCCTGTTCGCTAGAAGTAGACAGGTCGCTTGGGTTTGACCGGGAGCTTGCCGCGCCAATACAGGATCAGCAGCAGGCCGAACAGCATGCCACCCAGGTGGGCAAAGTGCGCAATGCCCGAGGCCGTGGCGGTGATCCCGTTCCACAACTCCAGCACACCGAACCCGATGACCAGCCACTTCGCTTTGATCGGAAACAGGAAGTAAAGGTAGATCGGCTGATTAGGAAACATCATGCCAAAGGCCAGCAGGATGCCGAACACCCCCCCCGAGGCGCCCACCGTGGGGTAGATAGTGCCTGAGGACGACGCCACGAGGAGCTGGATGAAGCCGGCTCCTACCACGCACACGAAGTAGAACAGCGCGAATCGGCGTGACCCCCAGGTGTTCTCGATCTGCGTGCCAAACATCCACAGGCCGAACATATTGAACAGCAGGTGCATGAGGTCGCCGTGGAGGAAGCCGTAGGTAACCAATTGCCATGGCCAGAACCCCACGAGGTTCACCATCTCGGTGCTTCCTTGCAACGGGGTGGGTCCGCCTGAGCCGAGTGGCCACAGAGCGAGCCACTGCGTCAGGGTCCAGTCCGTGGCGGGGACGGCTTGCGCCAAGAAGAACAGCCCGTTGATGATCAGCAGGTTCTTGATGACCGGCGGAAACAAGGACAGCTGCGTGACAGGCTGGTATGAACTTTGAGACATCGGGTACGGATGGCGTGGGCACCAGGATCGGCCCGCGACGCCAGCTGCCCAGAAGCAGCATCATTCGCAGGCCTGTAGGTAGGCAGACTATACGTATAGCGAGGGACGATGCTTGAGGTTGCGCCCGAGACGGGTCCCTCGGAGAGCCATGCGTGTCAACATTGCATCACTCGGATGGACCCTAGGGCTGGCTGCTGTTCTCGGCACCGCCTGGCTCGTCCATCACATACACCCGATCCCGGACGCAGGTTCGCTCGGCGCGGAGGGGGGGGCGGCCTTACCCGTGGCGTCGGTGGTGCTGGCGGCTGATGGGACAGAGGTGGCCCGGTTTTTCCGCCAGAAGCGTCGGTGGGTAGACCGGGCCGACATCGCGCCGTCCGTGGTGGAGGCGCTGCTGGCCACGGAAGATCACCGTTTCTACGCGCATCAGGGAGTGGATGGGCGGCGCTTGGTGGGGGCCCTCGTGGGCACAGCCCGAGGGACACGCCAAGGCGGTTCTACCCTGACCATGCAGCTGGTGCGCAATCGGGTGCCTGACGTGGCCCGCGCCTCGCTCATACGCCGCAAGCTGCTGGAGGTCATCCTGGCGTGGCGCCGGGAGCGCCAGCACACCAAAGACGAGATCCTGCTCCACTACTTGAACACGGTGCCCTTTGGGCAACGGGCCTACGGCATTGAGGCGGCCGCTGAGGCCTTTTTTGGAACGACCGCCTCTGCGCTGACGGTGGGGCAAAGTGCCACCCTGGTGGCGCTGCTGCGTGGACCCTCGTACTACAACCCCGTGCGATACCCAGACCGCGCCCGGGCCCGGCGCAACCTGGTGCTGCGCCAGATGGCCGCCCGAGGGAGGCTATCCGCCACCGAGGCCACGACCCTAGCCGCGGCCCCGCTGGGCCTCCGGCCCACCCCGTACGACCCCGCCACCCAACTGGCCCCGTACGCGGCTGTACATCTGCGTCGCGAGGCCGAAGCCTGGGCGGAGGCCCAGGGGTACGACCTCTATGCGGACGGGCTCCGCCTCTACACCACGCTCGATCCGGCCCTGCAGCAGGCCGCCGAGCGTTTCCTGGCGGACCACGTAGCGCGTCTGGAAGCCTCGGCCCCCCAGGCCGATGCGGAGGCCTACCTCGATGCAGGCCTGGTGGCCTTGGAGCCTCACACCGGGCGCATCCGGGTCTGGGTGGGTGGCCGCGACTTTGCCCGCCAGCAGTACGATAAGGTGGCGCAGGCACGGCGGCAGCCGGGCTCTACCTTCAAGACCTTCGTCTACGCAGCCGCCCTCGACGCCGGCTACGCCCCCGCCGACACGCTAGAGGCGGGGCGGCGTGTCTTTCGTACGGAGGCCGGCCCCGCCTGGGCGCCCCGCACGGCCTCTCGTACCGAGGCCGAAGCCCCCGTGTACCACTCTCTTCGCGAGGCGCTGGCGCAGTCAGACAACGCGGCGGCCGCCGCCCTCGCCGTAGAGGTGGCCCCGTGGCGCGTGGCCGCCATGGCGCAGCGTCTGGGCATCGAAAGCCCGCTGGATGCCGTGCCCGCCTTGGCGCTGGGGAGCAGTGCCGTGACCCTGCTCGAACTGACCACCGCCTACGCCGCCCTGGCCGACGGTGGGCAGCGCCGCATGCCGCGCCTACTGGCCGCCATCGACGACCGCCACGGGCAGCGACTGGCCACCTTCACCTCGCCACCCACGGCCGCCCTGGCCTCGCACACCGCCTACACCGTGGTGGACATGCTACGGACGGCAGTCGATGAGGGCACCGGACGCGCGGTGCGTGACTGGGTGGGGCCAGCGGCCGACGTGATCGGCAAGACGGGCACCACGCAGCGCTACGCGGACGGTTGGTTTGTGGCGGCCCATCCACGGCTGGTGGCCGGGGCATGGGTGGGCTTCACCGATGCTCGTATCGCCTTTGAGACGCCGCAGGGCGAGGGCCGCCGCACCGCGCTGCCCCTGGTGGGGCACGTCTTGCGTGAGGCGCTGGCCACCGGCCAGATTCGCGCCGACACTCGCTTTGAGCCGCCCCCCGGCTACCGGATGGCCCAGCCGCGCAGCGCTGATTTCCTGGAGGTCCGGGCCACCCCGCCTGGTCCCGCCGATCCGCCCGAAACGTTGGCGGCGGACTCTGCGTTGGCCAGGCCTGACCTCTTCCAGCTTCTGCCACGCGATTCGGTGGGCCTAGAAGCCGCCCCGCTCGACGCCGAGGCGGCCCTGCGCCGTGCGCTAGACGCTGATCCGCCCGGCCGCCAGCGTCCGTAACGGCGCCCAGGCCGGACTCTCGCTGTAGGCTGTCGTTCGCCCCCCCATGCATCTGTACCTGTCCGATTTGCACCTGGGTCGTGGAGGGCACCACGCCGCGCGGGATAGCGAGCGTGCCGTCATCGGCTGCCTGGAGGCCCACGCCGATGTGGCGACGGGGCTGAGCCTGGTGGGCGACGTGTTCGAGGCCTTCATCGAGTACCCGACGTTGGTCCCCAAGGGCTTTGTGCGGTTCCAGGGGCTGCTGGCCGCCTGGGCAGACCGTGGGATCCCCATCACCTACCTGGCGGGGAATCACGATCCGTGGCACCTCACCTACGTCGAGCAGGAGCTGGGCCTGCGGTTCGTGGCGGATGCATGTGTGGAGGCCCACCACGGCCGCCGCGTGTATCTACACCATGGGGACGGACTGCCGGTGTCCGGTGGCGTCTATCGCCACGCCAAACCTGTACTGCGGCATCCCTGGATGGTGCGACTCTACCGGTCCATCCTGCCAGGCGATGCCGGCCTGCGGCTGGCACATTGGGTCAACGATCGCTTCGGACATCGCCGCCTTGACCTGGATTTGGCGAAGCATGTGGAACCCTACGCCCGCGAGTTGCTTTCTCGGCATGCCACCGACCTCGTGGTGATGGGGCACACGCACCATCACGTGCTACGTTCGTGGCCAGAGGGATGCTATCTAAATACGGGGTACTGGCACGGAAACCGAACCTTCGGACGTTTAACCGAAACAGGCCTCACCCTGTGCCGGTGGACCGACGCGGGCCCCGTTGTCTTGGCTGAACATACCTGGGCCATGGCGCCCGCCCGCCCGGATGGAGGCTAGCCCTCCGTAGGCTGGCCTATTTTTACTTTATCCGGTCCTGCAAATCGCCTATGTTGGAGAGGCCCTGCTGGGCGCCTCCCCCCCTCTCGACGCATCTATGTCGACCACCTGGACGCACACCGACGAAGAGCTTGACGCCTACTTCCGGGACCCGCAACAGCGGCGCCCCCAAGGCGACGAGCGTCCCCCCCGTAAAAACCGGCTCCGTCGGTTTTTTGATCGGCAGTTCGCTGATCCTCGCAAGGCGCAGGCCGCCTTCGTGACTGCGGTCCTGGCCGGGCTCGCCTCGCTCGGTGCCCTCCTGATCCTGACGCTCCTGCTTTTTCAGAGCAACGATCTGCCCTCGCTGGCTCAGCTCGAGAACCCAGACAGCCAGTTGGAGCTGGCCACGGTGGCGTACACGTCTGATGGGCAGGAGCTGGCTCGGTACGCCCTCGAAAATCGCTCGTGGGTGGCGTACGAGGACATCTCCCCGTTTGTGATTCAGGCCCTGGTCGCCACGGAGGACCAACGCTTCTACTCGCATTGGGGGATGGACCTCTTCCGTACCTTCTCCGCCATTGGGCAGACGGTACTGGCCAAGCTGGGGGTCCCCGGCTTCGACACCCAGGGGGGGTCCACGATTACGCAGCAGCTGGCTCGTAACCTGTTCAACGAGCAGATCGGGCGGCGGCAGACGGTGACGCGCAAGCTGAAAGAGATGGTGACGGCCGTGCAGCTGGAGCGGCGCTACACCAAGCGCGAGATCATCGAGATGTACCTCAATACAGTCGAGTTTGGCAACAACGCCTTCGGTATCGAGGCGGCCTCGCGGACATTCTTTGCCGTCTCCGCAGACAGCCTGAACGTGCTCCAGTCCGCCACGCTGGTGGGCATGCAGAAAGCAACGACCCGCTACAACCCCGTCCGCAATCCCGAGCGGTCTCAGCAGCGCCGCAACGTGGTGCTCATGCTGATGGCGAACCAGGGATACATCACGCAAGAGTTCTACCAGACGCACCGCACGGAACCCGTGGGCGCGTCCTTCAACCCCATTTCGATCCGGTCCGACTTTGCGCCCCACTTTGCCATGTACGTGCGAGACTGGCTCGAGGACTGGGGCGCCGGAGCGGGGTACAACATCTACGAGGATGGCTTGGTAGTCTTCACCACCATCAATGCAGACCTCCAGAATCTGGCCGAGGATGCCGTCGAGGCCAACATGAAGGGCTTGCAGTCGGTGGTGGATTACGAGTGGAGCCGTCCTGGCAACTACTACCTGGGCCAGCAGACGGAGGTCTACGAACGCCAGGAGAACTACGAGCCGTTCTCCTACTTCTGGTCCTCGCGCACCGATGATGTCAATGCCTTCATTCGGGAGTCAGACCCGTATCGCCGCCTCACGGGCGAGGGGGCGTCGCGGGCCGAGGCCCTGGCCACCCTGCGCAGCGACGAGGCCTTCATGGATTCTCTCCGGGCGGTCAAGACGCGCTTGGAGGCTGGCTTTGTGGCGCTAGATCCCAGCACCGGCCACATCCAGGCGTGGGTGGGCGGTAAAGATTTCAACGAGGACAAGTTCGACAAGGTGGCTCTGGCTCGGCGGCAGCCGGGCTCTACGTTCAAGCCGTTCGTCTACACGGTGGCCATCGACAACGGCTACTCGCCGTATCAGACCTACAAAGACAGCATCTTCACGTACGTGCGCGAGGGCAACCGCTGGCGGCGGGCCCGTGCAGGCGAGACGGTGGATGAGACCACCTCATGGACGCCTGGCAACTCCGGCGGGGTCTCAGGGGCTGACGTGGCGCTGCAGGACTGCCTGGCGCAATCGCTCAACACCTGTACGAGCCAGCTCGTGGTAGATGTGGGCGCGTCAAACGTGGCCACGTATGCGCGACGCATGGGCATCGAGAGCCGCCTGGAGGAGACCCCCTCGCTGGCGCTCGGCACCAGCGACGTGACCTTGCTGGAGATGGCCGAAGCCTACGGGACCTTGGCCAACGGGGGCCTGCACTTCGACCCCGTAGCCGTGACGCGCATCGAAGATCGCTTTGGGAACGTGCTGTACCAGGATACGCCCTCCCCGCGGGAGGTGCTCTCCGAAGAAAGCGCCTACACGGTGGTGGACATGATGCGCAAAGTGATCACGTCTGGCACCGGCATCCGGGTGCGGGCCTCGTACGGACTGGGCGACCTGGACCTGGCCGGCAAGACGGGCACCACCCAGAACAGTGCCGACGGCTGGTTTGTCATGATGCATCCAGACCTCGTGATGGGCGCCTGGGTCGGCTTCAATGACCGGCGCCTCACCTTCCGGACCAACTGGTGGGGCCAAGGTGCCCACAACGCCCTGTTCATCGTGGGTGACTTTGCCCGTTCGGTGAAGCGCAGCGACGACGTGAGCTTCTCCAACCGCCGCTTCCCCACCCCCGTCACAGGGTACGCCCCGCCGGTTGGTGCCGAGGACGGCTCCTCCGAAAGCCGTCGCGTGGGCTGGTAGCCCCCAGATCAGGATGTATCTTTCCCAGGGGCACGGCGTGGCTCCTCACCCTTTCTTCCCCCGTATCCCCTCTCTCCCATGAAATTCTTCATTGACACCGCCGACCTCGACGAAATCCAGGAAGCCAATGACCTGGGCGTGCTAGACGGCGTGACCACCAACCCGTCCCTCATGAAGAAGGCGGGCAACGTGGACTTCCACGAACACATCTACCGCATCTGCGAGATCGTCGACGGTGATGTCTCCGCCGAAGTTACGGCTACCGATTACGACGGCATCATGGAGGAGGCGCACGCGGTGGCCAAGATCCACAAGAATGTGGTGGTCAAAGTGCCGCTCATTCTCGACGGTATCAAGGCCATCAAGACCCTGACGGGCGAGGGGATCAAGACCAACTGCACCCTCTGCTTCTCGCCCACCCAGGCGCTCATCGCGGCCAAAGCCGGTGCCACCTACATCAGCCCATTCATCGGCCGCCTAGACGATATCTCGCACCAAGGGATGGAGCTGATCGAGCAGATCGTGCAGATCTACGCGAACTACGGCCTGCAGACGGAGGTGCTGGCGGCTTCCATTCGCCACCCGCTGCATGTGGTTGAGGCGGCGCTTATCGGGGCGGATGTGGCCACGATGCCCTTCAAGGTCATCAAGCAGCTCCTCAAGCACCCCCTCACCGACAACGGCCTGGCCAAATTCCTGGCCGATTGGGAAGCCTTCCAGGCCGCGAACGCCTAGGACGCGCAGAGACTGTCTGGTAGGCCAGGTACAAGGGGTCCACAAGGGGAGCAGGCAAGCGTCCCACGACTTTTTTAGCCGCGCTACGAGCTTAGCAAACCGAACCGACCCGCGAGGACAGCGGGGGGCGCTCCCTGAAAAAGCACCGTGCGCAGCCCCCTAGGGGCATCTCCCAGACCCTCTAACGTGGACGTGGGCCTGAGACGGTGCGCCGGGGAGGAGCCGTCTCGTCATTTCTACACACGTTCTACCGATTGAGGCCCGAACGGATAGGGGCTGGTGTGCGTTAGAGGCTGCTTGTTGATACTGATCAGCCATCTAGCCACGGCGCAGTCATATGGTATTTGTTGCATTGGGCGACACCGAAGAGATCGGCGCGAGCTGCCATTTCCTCCAAATCGGAGAGACGGGCCTCGTGCTGGATGCGGGGGCTGACCCCGAAGAGGAAGGGGAGGACAGCCTGCCGCGGTTTGACCTAATCCACCGCCGGTCAGACTGGTACGTGGATCACGCCATCATCACGCATGCGCACCACGATCACGTGGGGTCGCTGCCGGTGCTGATCCGGGAGTTCCCGCACGTGCAGGTGCACATGACGCGGGCGACGCGGGACCTCACCGATTTCGTGTTGCCCGCCTCGGCGCGCCTGCAGCGGCGGCGCCTTCGCGAGGGCAGCAGCTCCGCCCCGCCGCTCTTTGGCGAGGAAGAGCTCGAGATGCACAGCTATCTCTACGTGACGCACGAGCTGGAGGACGACTTTGACCTGACGGGCACACGGCCGCAGGCTCCTATCACCGGTCGGTTCTACAACGCAGGCCACATTCTGGGATCGGCCGGCGTGTTGCTTCGGTTTCAGGAAGACGGCGCCGAGCGGACCGCCTTCTACACCAGCGATACCAACCTGCGCCCACAGTCGATCATTCCCGGCGGCACGTACCCGGACGAACCCATCGACATCCTGATCATGGAGAGCACCGCCGGGGCCGATCCCGAGGCGGAGCTCACCACGCGCCGGACGGAGGAGAAGAAGCTGGCCGAGGCGCTCAAGCGGGTGCTGGAACGCGGGGGCACCGTGCTGATCCCCGTCTTTGCCCTGGGACGTGCCCAGGAGGTGCTCGCCCTCATCGACCGGTTCAAGCGCCGCGGCCTCATCGGCGAAGACATTCCGGTCTACACCGCGGGCTCCATGCGGGCCGTGGCCGATCTCTACGACAAAACCCGGTATGTGACGCCCCGCCTTGACCCAGGCTTCCAGGTGTTCGGGGTGGATCAGCGGCGGCTGCCGCGCAGTCAACGGGCCAAGCGCAACGCCCTGTCGGAGCCCAGCATCCACGTGGTGAGCAGCGGCATGATGTTCGAGCGCACGCTCTCCAACGCGCTGGCCCAGCACCTCGTCAGTGGAGAGAAAAACGGCATCTTCCTGGTCGGCTTCGCTAAAGAAGACTCGCCGGCCCACCGCCTTCTGGAGGCGGCGGCCTCGGACGAGGAGGCGCCCGAGGTGGTCATTGACCGGATGGTAGGCCCGCAACCCCTTCGGTGTGACGTGGATCGCTTCCGGCTCAGCGGCCACAGCCACCGGCGTGACCTGCTCCAGCTGGTCGAGAAGCTCCGCCCCAAGAAGATCGTCCTCGTCCATGGGGAAGAGGACGCGCGCTCGTGGATGGAAGACAATATTCGTTTCTTCTACCCCGAGATCGAGATCTATCGTCCCAAAGGTGGAGAGCCGGTCACGTTGTAGGTGGTCTTCGCTCCGGCGGTGGCACGTTCGGGGTCACTGGACGAACGCTACCTTGAGGTCGCTCCAGGTGGGATCGTCGCCGGTGCTGCGGTCCGTCCAGCGGGCTAGGCTCCAGAGACCGTCCGGCCCTTGGGTGAGGGTCCACACGAGCCGCCCGGTCACCAGGGTCGGTACGGCTGGGCGCCGGTGCTGTACGACCAGCGTGTAGCGGGCGTCGTACTGGTACTCGGACTCGCTCACGATGGCCAGCACCGCTTCCTGAAAGGTCAGTTCGTGGCCGGAGGCAAAGGTGGCGGCCGCCGCCAGCGTGTTGAAGTAGCGTTCTTCCTCGGCGCGGCTCCACGTGGGCCACAGGCTAGGGTTTTGCGTTTCGGCAGTGGGCGTGGGTTCGAAGACCAGGGCGTCGCTGAGTGAGCGGCGGTAGGTGAGGGTGTTCAGCTCGGCCACGGCCGCCTGCAGGTTGTCGATCACCTGCTCGGGCGTATCCGGTTGAAAGAAGGTGCCGCTTTCCTCGGCGGGAGCCTCTGGGGTGCGTGGCTGGAGAGCGTCGCAGCCGGTGCCCAGCGCAAAGAGAAGGGCGAGCGTGAGCAGACGGAGGGCGGCGGTCACGACACCGCCAGCTCGAACGGCGCGAGGGCGTCTTCCACCTCGTAGGCATCCGGGAACCACGTCACGATGGTGCGCAGCACCTCGTCCAGGAGGGCATCGGGGCAAGAGGCGCCGGCCGTCAGGATGATATCCAGGGGGCGCTGGGGGGGCAGCCAGTCCGGCGTCTCGACGATCGTTTTGGTATGGGGATCGAAGTGGCTGATGTGGCCAGGTCCATCGATCTCCTGGGCGCCGCGGATGAAGTAGGTGGGCATGTGCTCGGCACACAGCTCCACCAGGTGGCTGGTGTTGGACGAGTTGTACCCGCCTACGATCAGCGCCACATCGCCTCCGTCTTCGATGAGGGCCAGCGTGGCATTCTGGTTCTCGTTGGTGGCGTAGCAGAGGGTATCGCTGGTGTCCGCAAAGTGGTCGTTGAGGGTCGATTCGCCGTAGCGGTCGATCATGGCCTGCCGCAAGAGCTGAGCGATCGCCTGCGTCTCTGTGGCCAGCATGGTCGTCTGGTTGACCACGCCAATGCGCTGCAGATCTCGATCGGGGTCGAACCCCTCGCTGAAGCGATCATCGAAGTGCTCGTAGAAGAACGCGGCGTCCTCGTCGCCCCGAACCACGCGGGCCAGGAGCTCAGCCTCCTCCAGATCGCGCACGACCACAACAGGGGCTTCGCGCTGCGCGTGGGAGAACGAGGCGCGTGTCTCCTCGTGATAGCGCTTGCCGTGGATCACGATGCTGTGCTTCTTCTTGCCGATCTGGCGGCTCTTTTTCCAGACCTTGAAGACAAACGGGCACGTGGTGTCGTAGGCTTTCGTGTTGACCCCCCGCTCCTCCAGCAACGCGGCTACCTCCACGGTGGTGCCAAAGGCTGGAATGATGACCACATCGTCCGCGGTGAGCGTATCGAACGGGATGAGCTGCTCGCCCGAGGTGGTGCGCAGGAAGCGAATGCCGCGCCGCTGCAGATCCTCGTTGACGTGGGGGTTGTGGATCATCTCGGACAGCAGGAAGATGCGCCGTCCTGGATTCTCCTCCAGGGCACGGTAGGCGATCTCGATGGCGTTCTCCACCCCGTAGCAGAACCCAAAGTGCCGGGCAATCTTGAACCGCACGGGCCCGAAGTCCAACACTGAAGGCGCCAGGTCTCGCTTCCGCGGATCCATCACCCGACGGGATTCCTTTACCCGCGAAATGATGGGGCTCTGGTAAAAGGTGGGGACGTTGAACTCACGCATGGCTCTCCGCCGGTGGGTGCATAGCTGCCAGACAGCCTCTTAACGCCATGGCTCCATGTGGGTTCGTGGCCACGTGGAGGAGAGCCGCCGAATGCGGGCGATGAATGCTACGATGTGGCGACTAGACGGCTGGTCGATGCGCCTGGCCTGCGTGGAATCAGGCGCCCCGCCGATCATGGCGCCTCACAACGCTTCATCGGCTGTGGCCTCGGAGGCTTCGGGGCGGACCGCTTGGCGGGGCAGCAGGACGGTGAACGTGGATCCGACGTCCACGGTGCTCTCCACGCGGACGTCGCCGTGCATGAGGCGCGTAAGACTGCGCGAGATGTGCAGGCCGAGGCCAGTTCCTTGTTGCGCTTGGTCGTAGGTGCGGGCCTCTTGCGAGAAGCGGTCGAAGAGTACAGGGATGAAGTCTGGGGCGATCCCTGGGCCCGAGTCTTCCACGCGAATGCTGAGCGCGGGCCCGCCGTACACATAGTCATCGCTCACCGACACCGAGACAAAGCCTTCGGCGGTGAACTTGATGGCATTGGAGACGAGGTTGAGGATGACCTGATGCAGGCGCAAAGGGTCGGTCAGGACGGTCGCGCTGTCGGTGTCCAGGTGCAGGGCCAGGCGCAGGTTTTTATCTCGCGCTTGGGGGTACAACTCATTGATGACCCCTTGCGCGAGTGCATAGACGTCCACGTTTTCCATGCGGACGTCCACCTCGCCCGTGCTGATGCGGGTCGTGTCCAGGAGGCTGCTGATGAGAGCCAGGAGGCGCCGCATGCTCTGCTGGATCGTCAGGAAGAACTCGTGCTGTGTGGCGTTGAGCTTATCGTTGAGCTCTTCGTGCAGGATCTGCGTGAAGCCCATGACCGAGGCCACCGGGGTGCGCAACTCATGGGTGACCGATTGCAAGAACAGGTTTTTAGCCTCGCTGGCGGCTTCGGCGGCCCGTTTGGCCGCCTTGAGCTCCTGGGTCTGCTTGTCGACCTCATGTTGGAGGTATTCGGCGTCGTGCCGGGCCAGGTTGGAGTAGAGGACACTGCGGCGGGCCACCACGAAGCTCTGGATGAGCAGGAAGAGCACGAAGGCGACGGAGGACACGTAGGGCCGATTGGGCAGCAAGGCCCGGGACACGAGGGCATCGTGCACCCCCGCCAGGAGAAAGATGAGGGCACCTAGGGCCAGGCTCATCGCGAACGGGCGCCGCCGAGCCAGGGCTAGGCCGGCTAGCCACAGGCTCACCAGCAGGTAGCCCACCATGCAGTACTGCCAGGCCCGCAGCACGTGGGCGGAGACCCACGGAGTAGCTACGAGGGGGATAAGGGCACACGTGACGCCGACGATGAATAGCATCAGCACCACCCATGTGTTCAGGGTGCGAAGCCGATGTGGGTACCGGGGGGCCAACCCTCCGGATACCCGGGCGTCCAGTGCATCGAAGTGGAGGGCCGGCTGTAGGCGAAAACGGCCCAGCTGGATGCTGGCGAACTCGCGGGGGAAAAACGACCAGCCGATCAGCACCAGGCAGACGCTCAGCATCATCGTGCTCGAGAGCTCCAGCGCAATCCGCAGCTCGTAGTCGACGGTGCCTGGGAAGAATTGCTCAAGCGTCCCGGACAACGCGAGGACGCGTACGGTGGAAAATAGCGCGAGCGATCCTACGGCGAGCGATCGGATGTTGCGCCGGTTAGCGGCCCAGAGGATGAGGAAGGCCACGGCCACGAGGAGGTACAGGCCCGCTGTCAGGTAGCTGCGAGCCGTCCGCCCCATGACATAGCGCGATAGCTGCCGCTCGTGCCCAATGACGGGGGCAAAGAACGGCCCGCCGCCCAGGTAGCCGTGGTTGGAGATCTGCCAGGTGAGCACGATCAGGGTGTCGCTGGGTAAGCTGAAGGTGGTGCTTCCACGGCTGCGCAAGGTCTGCGCAGGGTCCAGAGCGGGCACGCCCCCGCTCGCCACGATCGTGGGCGGCTCGTTCGGCGTGGAGGCGAAGAGCCGATAGGCATTGTCGGCGCTGCGGAGGTAACCACGCAAGGGGAGCATCTGCGGGGGCACGCGTAGCTTCAGGCGGTACAGCACCATGCCTTCATCCGGGTAGCCTTGCTGCGTGAAGAGGCTGGGCACCTCGGCCGACGTCCACGCGCTGTCCTCGTAGGCGAAGTGGGTGAGCTCCGTCACACGGTCTGAGGTGGCCTCCATGGATAGCCAAGAGCCCGTCAGCAAGATGAGGTCCTGCGCCGTCGCCCCATGCAGGTCCATGTAGCCTGCCTGGTACGTCTCTGGGGAGGCGGGAGGCGGCTTGAGGGGTTGGCACCCCGCCAGCAGCATGACAGCTAGCGGCATGGCAGCCAGCGACACACAGTGCCGGATGGACCAGCGGCAACGAGTGAACACGAGAGGGAGGCGCACGGTCCAGGGCCCGTCGCACCAAGGGGCGATACGGGTCTCGGAGGGTGTTAGGAATACCGGCTGCAACAGACCGGGGAGCACCCCCAATCTAGCAAAATTGATGGCTCAGAGCACAGACTAATACGTAGATGCCATATTTTTACAGCCTTCGGCCGATGCGAGGCAGGATGTTATCCATCCAGGCCCGGTAGCGCCCAGCCTGGATGGCCGAGCGGGCCTGCTCCATCAGCCACAGGTAGAAGCCCAGATTTTGCAGGGAGCCGATTTGGAGCGCCAAGACCTCATTGGCCTTGTACAGATGACGTACGTACGCTTTGGAGAAGGTCTGGGACACGTAGCGATCCAACCCCGGGTCCAGTGGCGAGAGGTCGTGGGTCCACCGGGCATTGCGGATGTTGAGAATCCCTTGGGTGGTGAACAAGGTCCCGTTTCGCCCATTGCGCGTGGGCATGACGCAGTCAAACATATCGACCCCCCGGGCAATGTTCTCCAAGAGGTTCGTCGGGGTGCCCACGCCCATCAGGTAGCGCGGTTTGTGGTGAGGCAGCACCGCGTTGACCACCTCCACCATGGCGTACATCTGCTCAGCAACTTCTCCCACAGACAGCCCTCCGATGGCATAGCCAGGGAAGTCCAGCTCTACGAGGGCTTCGGCCGAGGCCCGGCGGACGTCAGGGTAGACCACGCCCTGCACGATGGCAAAGAGGGCCTGCGCATGGCCGTAGTGTGCGGTCGTCTCGGCGAAGCGGGCTTGGCACCGCCGTGCCCATCGGAGGGTGAGCGCATTGGACGTTTCCGCATACGCCCGGCTCACGTCGCCCGGCGGACATTCGTCCAGCACCATCATGATGTCGGACCCGATGCGGCGCTGAATATCCACCACGGACTCCGGGGTGAACGTGTGGTAGGAGCCGTCCAGGTGGCTCTTGAAGCGGACACCCTGCTCGTCTAGCTCGCGCAGCTCAGACAGGGAGAAGACTTGATACCCGCCTGAGTCCGTCAAGATCGGCCTCTCCCATCGCATGAACCGATGGAGCCCACCGACCTCAGCCAGCAGGTCCATGCCGGGCCGCAGGTAGAGGTGATACGTGTTGCCGAGGATGATCTGGGCGCGCACGTCGTGCGTGAGCTCGCGGGGCTGGACGGCCTTGACGCTGCCTACGGTGCCCACGGGCATGAAGATGGGGGTCTCGACCACGCCGTGCGCAAGCTCCAAGCGCCCAGCACGGGCGTCAGAGTGGGGGTCCTCGTGCTGAAGGGTAAACCGCATATGGAAAAAGCCGAGGGCCCGGGGCGTCAGCGCTACGGGGCCTCGGTCAGGAGAGCCAGAAACTGGTGTTGGGCCTCGGTAGGAGGGCCCAGCACCACCGGGCCGTCCGGTGTGTGGACCAGGAGGAGCGTGGCCGGCACCCGGTGCACAAAAGCGCAGGTGGCGGCATAGCGGCGGTAGTGGCGATGATAGAGTTGCCCCGAGATCAGTTCGGCGCCTGCGACGTCGGCGCGGGGGATCGTCAGGGTGCGGCTCCCCTGCTGCACGCGGAGCCCGGGCAGGGTGGCGTCCCAGGCGAAGACGGTCTCCGGCGAGCGGCCGGCCAGGCCCACCACCACGGCCCCGATGAGCACGGTGGCCTGCACCCCCCACAGCCACGCGGCGGCCTCGGGTTCGGCCAGGAGCGGCTGCCCCACTACCCAGGTGGCATACTGCACGGTCAGGACAAACAGCCCTAAAAAGACGAGGCCCACCAGCGTCCACACCTCGGCCTGGAGTGGGTCTGCGTGGCGCCGCCGAAGCCAGCGTCCCAGCGGTGCCTCGTAGGGGTCGAGCCTGCGGGGGAGGCGCACGGTGAGCGCCGCGCCCTCGGGCAGCGGGGGAGCGGTGGTCACAGACGCAGGGCTGGACGGGCGGCTCACTGGTCTGACCCCGTGCCAGGGCCGCCACTGGGTGGCGTGACCACGTTGGATTGGGCCTCGCGCGCATTCAGGGCTTGTTCGCGCTCGTAGAGCTCGCGCTGCTTGGCCTCGATGAGGGTGAGGGCGTTGCGGATGGCCCGCTCGCGCTGTTCGAAGCTGGCCAGCTCCATGTTGCCGCGTTCCTCGAAGTAGCGTTTGAACAGCCAGTTGTGCTTGGCGGCCTCCATCAGCTCTGCGAAGCGGAAGGCGCCCAACGCTCCCCAGTTGGCGGCATTCTCGGCGTTGACCGTGATGGCGCGGAGGTCGCGTGAGATGGCCAGCAGCGTGTCCGACGTAGCGAGGAGCTGGTTGTAGACCGCGGGGTTGTTGATGAGCTGAGCGAGGGTTCCTTCTCCGCGGTCGACCTTGTTGATGATGGACTGCACGCCTTGGGTGGCTTCGCCAGCGAGGCCCACGAGAGCTTCCGCGTTATCGGCCACGTTGCCCAGCACGCGCCGCGTCTCGCTCGTGGTGGCCACGAACTCATCGTAGAGCGTGGGGTCGTACACAAGCCGCCCCAACGTGCCTTGGCCAGACCGGACATCGTCCACGATCTCCTTGAACGAGATGGCGGCGTTCTCGAATTGCTGCACAGACACCAACGCGCGGTCGGTGATCTCGAAGAGGTCGAAGGGATCGACCCCCCGTATGAAGGCGCCCTCGGCAATGTCTTCGCTGGTGGCTTGCGGGGGGTTGACGAGCACCACGATCTGGTTGCCTACGAGCCCCTCGCTCTTGATCTGAGCCTGGGTAGATGGGTTGAGGAGCGGCCGGGCGGCCTGCCGAATGGCCATCTCCACCACGATCTTATCCCCCGGCCGGCCGGGGAGCTGCACGGACTCGACCCGCCCCACGTTGACCCCTTGGTACTGCACCGAGGCCCCCTGGATGAGGCCGGCCACGCGGCTGTACTCCGCCTTGACCACGAAGGTGTTGCGCAGGAAGAACGACCGCTCAGCGATGGTGAAGAGCACCAACAGCAGCAAGGCCGTTCTTCCTGCGCAACACCTTCGTGGTCAAGGCGGAGTACAGCCGCGTGGCCGGCCTCATCCAGGGGGCCTCGGTGCAGTACCAAGGGGTCAACGTGGGGCGG
>JBCDJV010000032.1:0-46942 GCA_038747425.1 Bacteroidota bacterium | reverse complement strand
GCGCCGACATCCTGGTGCGCGCCGCGCTGGCCGACGAATTCGCCGAGGCCTCGGGCCTCTACTTCGACAATGACGCCGGCCGGTTCGCTCCGCCTCATCCTGCGGCCCTCGACGACGCCGCGTGTGCGCAGATCGTCCGCAGCATCGAGTCGATCCTGGCTGGGCTGGGTTTCGGCTGAGGGGGCGGTAGTCGGTGCGGGCTGATCGGTGGTGTCCTGGGCGGCCGGTTCGCTTGGGGGCTACTCGCGATGCCCGCACTGCTGCTCCAACTCGATCATCGCTTCGGCGAAGGCGGTGCCTAGGCGGATGAACCCGTCCGTGTTGTAGTGCCAGCCATCGTCCAGGTAGCCCAGGTCGTCGGTGACGGTGACGTACGCCGCACAGCGATCGCTCGTCACGAAGTCCTGCTGCGCTTGCTGTACGGTTTCTATAAAGTCCATCATCGCGCTGTCCTCGGCCATGCCTGAGTCCGTGATCCGGCCAAGGACCAACGGCAGATCGTCCACGCGCAGGGCCGCCCGCAACAGGCCCATCAGCCGCTCTAGGTTCACCCGGTACTCATCTGCCGCGGCCTGACTGTGCTCCGCGTCCGCCTCGCCCTGCATCCAGACGATACCGGATGGAATCAGACGGTCCGCCACACCGTCCCCGTCGATGTCGCCCGGGGTCAACGCGTGGCGCAGCGTTGTGAGGGCGTGGTCATATTGGTTGATCCCGGCGCCGTCCGCGAAGTCCGGGTGCCAGTTGCCGAACCCAACGCCGTCAGCCAACCCCGATCCGCCCAGCGCATACTTGACGATGGCGATGTGGGTGGCCGGCGACTGGGCCTCCATCGTCTGGCCGAACAACAGCTCTGGGCCGAATCGATCCGACAGCGTGTGCGTCACCCCATCCGTCTGGAAGCCAGTGCCAAAGCCAGGTTGCAAGGGATGCCAGCCGCCCACGCCCCCGTGCGGCTGGTTGTCCAGCGCCACCTGGCCTACAAAGATCATCGCCTGCTCAGACCGCCCGGACGCATCTGCGGGCAGCTCGTCGGAAAAGCCGTAGCCGTCCATGTTCGACTGGCCGCCGAGGTAATACAGTTTGTAGGTGGTGCCTTCCTGTGTAGGTGTTGTGCAGCCCAGCTGGAAGAGGAGGGCCGTGCCTAGGAGGAGCGTGGTGGCTTTTTTCATGAGCTGTCGTGCGTGTTTACCCAGTATAATGAAAAACCCAGCCGTGATGGGCCGCCCAACCGTGCAGCGTTCGACTGGGTTCTGGGAAGCGGGCAGCACCACCAGCCAGGGGGTACGCTCAGCTGTGGGTCAGATAGCGCCGAGGTCTAACCGCATCGCCACCCGATCTTGCAGTCCCCGCCGTGCCTCTTCCTGTAGAGCCTGAGCCAGCCTCCCCTCCAGCGCTGTGCGATCCAGCCGTCGAAAGCCGAGCCGCTCGTAGAACGGGGCGTTCCACGGGAGGCTTGCAAACGTCGTGAGGGTCAGCGCCTCCACCCCCGCCTGCTGGGCCCAGGCGATCACCGCTTCGACCAAGGCTCGCCCGAGCCCCTGCCGTTGGTGGTTGGGGTGCACGTCGACCTCCGTGAGGAGGGCGATCTCGCCCGCGATCTCGGCCAGGGCAAAACCCACGGGCTCCTGCTCCAAGGACAAGGCCACCCAGAGCCGACCCTCGGCCTGCGCCGCCGCTAGCGCTGCGGTGGGCTGGACAACGCCTCGGGAGGAGAGAGGGAGTAGGCGATCGGGGAAGCCCTCAGCGGCCGCGCGCTCGATGGCGGGTAAGGCCCCGATGTGCGCTGGGAGTGCTCGTTGAACGCGGTAGCCGGTCATGGGTACGTCGTTGGCCACATCAGAAGGCGGGCCGGCGATCCGCCGGCCCGCCCTGTCAATCTTGGAGGTGGCGGAGATGGGCGGTGAGGTCGCTGAGGCTGGAGTGTTGCGAGCGCTGAGGGCCTCGGTGCAGGTACCACACGGGGGCGTTGGCGTCGTGCTGAATCTCGATGTGCCAGCGATCCGGGCTCGGGGTGGTGTGGATGGCCAGGCCCTCGCGCTCCAGGGCGCGCTGCGTCCACTGACGCAGGAGCCCCTCGCCCTGCAGGCTGACGTGCCCCGCCACGACGTTGTGCACCCGAAAGGCGCCGTGCTGCCGGTCGAACTCGACGCCTTCGCTGGCGAAGGCGTCCTCAAAGGACCCGTTGAGCACCAGGTCTTCCGGGGCACCCGTCTGGAGCGGTCCGCCCTTGGGCAAGAGCCAGATGCGGTCCGCGCTGCGCAGGGCGAGGTCGAGGTCGTGCGTAGAGATCAGGATGGCACGGTGGGTCTCGCGCGCCATGCGCCGGAGGAGGCGCATCGTCTCGACCCGGCGCGGCAGGTCGAGGAAGGCGGTGATCTCGTCGAGGATCATCATGCGGGGCTCTTGCGCCAGCGCCCGGGCCAGCATGATCTTCTGGCGCTCGCCGTCGCTGAGGTCGGCCACGTTGCGGTGGGCCAGCTCCTCGGCGCCGACCAGGCGGATCGAACGCCGAATGACCGCGTGATCGGCGTCGGTGAGTGTGCCGGACCAGTTGGTATGCGGGTAGCGACCCAGCCCCACCATCGCGTACGCGGACAGGAGCCCGGCATTGACGCGCTCGGTGAGCACTACGCTCAGTCGTTTGGCGCGCTCACGAGCAGGCATCGCGTGGATGTCCTGCCCATCGACCAGGATGGAGCCCGCCAACGGGGCCTGCATCCCTGAGATCGTCCGCATCAGGGTGGACTTCCCGGCGCCATTCGGCCCCAGCAGGCAGACCAGCTCGCCCGCGCGGAGTGTCAGGTTGATCCCCTCGGCCACCACGTAGGTGGGCGTGCGCGGTGCGGCGTAGCCGATGGAGAGGTGTTCAATCGTAAGCATAGCTCAGCATGGCATGACGCAGCACTACATCGCGAGGCTGCGCATGTGCTTGTTGCGCAGGATGACCCAGATGACGACGGGCGCCCCGATGAGCGCGTTGATGGCGTTGAGGTGCAGGAAATGGCGTTCCCAGGGTAAGTGAACAAACAGGTCGGCGCTCAAGCCCAGCGCGGCTCCCATCAGCAGCACCGCCGGCATGAGGAGGCGGTGGTCTGAGGTATTGAACAGCCCCCGGCACAGGTGCGGCACGATCAGCCCGATGAACAAGACCGGGCCACAGTAGGCGGTGATCGGGGCTGCCAGCAGCACCGTGCTGCCCAGCGCCATCAGGCGTGCCCGCCCCACCGAAAGACCCAGCGTAGCCGCGTACTGCTCACCCAAGAGCAGCGCGTTGAGCGGCTTCACCAGCAACAGCGCCGCGACGATGCCGACGACGACCATCGGGATCAGGATGGGGAAGTGCTCCCAATGCACGCCCGCAAAGCTGCCGTCATTCCACGAGGCGAAGACCTTGCCCTGCGTCTCGTTCGTGAAGTGCAGCACCACGCTCACCAACCCCTGCGCCAGGAAGCCCAGCATCAGCCCCATAATCAGCAGCGTGATGGTGCTGACCCGGCGCGACACCGAGGCGATGGCTGCCAGCACGAGCGCCGCCCCCAGGCCCGCCCCGGCCACCAAGCTGAGGTTGTTCAGAAACACGAACTGCTCCAGGAAGGTGGACCCGACCACGCCCCCGGCCACGACCACCAAGGCCACGCCCAGCTGTGCGCCGGCGGTGATCCCCAGCGCCCACGGGCCCGCCAGCGGGTTACGGAAGAGCGTCTGCAACTGCAGCCCGGCCGCCCCCAGCGCCGCGCCGCCCACCAACGCCGTGATGGCGCGCGGCAGCCGCAGCTCATACAGAATGGTAGACCACGCCGCCTGTGCCACCTCGGCACCGACGAGCAGCGCCAGGATCTCGCTGAGCGGGATGGGGACCACGCCAATCATCAGTTCGAGTAGGAACAGGCCGCCTACCCCGGCCACCAGGAGGCCGAACGCCACCGGGCGAAGCGTGGTGCGCAGATCGCCTTGGGCCAACGGGAGGGGCGGCTCCTGGGCGTCGGGCTTGGCCGGTAGCGTCGAAGTGAGCGTGGACATGAGCAGGACAGGGTCAGGGGCGGACTTGCTGGAGGAAGAACAACTCGTGGTTGGGCAGCACGCCGGGGTGGAGGACCGCCACCAGGTCTTGCAAGACCACATCGGGGCGTACCAGCGCCGTCTCGTACCAATCGTACGCATCGTGTTCAGGCACGGCGCGCTTGTGGATATGGTACACCTGCCCGGATCGGAATGCAGGGATGGTTTCCACCGGTCCGGCAGCCTCCAAAGTTTCACGGGCCACGTGGTCCGTCAGCCAGTATTGGGCGTTCGCCGCGCGGTCTAGGACGGCTTCGGTGCTGACGGTGATCGCGGTCTCGCCGGAGTCTGGCGTGAACGGGTTGCGGCCGCCCGCATCGGCGAGCGCCTGGGCCATCCAGCTTCCGGCTTCGATCCACCAACGGCCGCCGCTGCTTAGCGGGCCGCCCCAGAGGGCCACTGGGTTGGCATCGAGGGCCGCTACCTGGGCTTTGAGATCGAGGTAGCGCTGCGCCACGCCGTCGAAGTAGGCGTTGGCCTCGGCTTCGGCGTTGAGGAAGAGGGCCGTGTGCTTGACCCACTCGGCCTGGCCCAGGATGGTAGGTTCGGCCCATCCCACAATCGGCACCGTAGCCAAGCCGAGGTCGCGTCCGTGGTCCACCGCCTCGGCATGGTCGAGGCTGGAGGTGAAGAGAAAGACGACGCCCGGCTCATCGGTGAGCAGCATCTCGAAGTTGGGCGCGCCGTGAAAGGACTGGCCAACGCTGATGAGGTCGCCGTCGTCCCAGCGCTGGCGAAGCGTGGCGTTGTAGATACCACCTCCGGCTAGCCCCGCTACGCGGTCCACATGGCCCAGCGCATCGGTTCGGGCCACGCTGCCGTCTTCGTTCGAGGCCATCGACCGGATGGGCACCTCCACGATGACGGCCTCGGCCAGGTCACCCTCCAGCAGAGGCGGAGGCGTCCCGCACTGCACCAGGACGACCGTGTCCGACACCTCCGGTCCCCACTCGGAACCGGCCACGTTGGCGCGGAGCACCTTGTAGTGGCCGTGGTACGTCACCTGGTACCGCTCGGCGTACCGCGGTGTGACCTTGTCCGGGAAGTAGTCGACCGCCGGGTCGAAGACCTCGACGCACGCGGCCGTTAGGTTGGTTGCCGGAGCGCCTGACACGCGAGGCCATCCACCCGCCTCCTCAGCCTGCTGCGTGGAAGGTTGGCAGCCGACGAGGCTCAGCACCAGAATCAGGATCGGAGCGCGCTTCATGGTTTCGAGAAGGAGCCGAGGTAGACCGTTTCGTGGTCGGGGAGCACCTCGGGGTGGAGCAGCGCGATCAGGTCGGCCAGCACCCGATCAGGCCGCACCAGCGCCGTCTTGTAGTAGTCGTAGGCGTTGTGCTCCCACTTGGTGCGCTTGTAGTTGTGGTAAAGCGCCCCGGTGCGCCAGGCGGCAAACTGGTCCATGTAGGTGGCGGGTGGCAGGTCGGCCGAGTGGATGTCGCCGATGATCCAGTGGTCGGCGTCGGCGCCTTGCACCAAGAGCTGCTCGCTGGCGATGGGCTCGCCGTCGTTGCGGCGGTCGCCATCGAAGTCCTCGAAGGGGTTGATGCCCCCCGCATCGGCTAGGAGGCGGGCCTCCAGGTTGTTCTGGTGCATCATCCAGCGCCCGTTGCCGCTGTAGTAGCCCCAGAGGGTGGTGGGTGCATGGGGCTGATCGGCGACCTCTGCTCGCAAGGCGGCCACACGGCTCGTCACCTCCTCAAAGAGCGTATTGGCCTCGGCTTCGGCGTTGAAGAACAGCGAGGTGTACTTCACCCACTCGGCGCGGCCCAGGTAGTGCGGCTCGGCCCACTCGAACGTGGGCGCGGCGGCCACCCCCAGCTCGCGTGCCCGCCCGAGCGACTTCACGTTGCTCGGGTCATCCACCGTCATCAGCGCGATGTCCGGCTGCACCGTCAGCATCACCTCCAGCTTGGGCTCCCCATGCCAGCTGTAGCCGACCGTACCGATCTCGCCGGACTCGGCCCGCCTCCGCAGGTCATCATCGTAGATCGACAGCCCCCCGACGGCCACGACCTGATCAACGCGGTCCAAGGCCTCCACGAAGGCGAGCGTTCCGTCGTTGTTGAGCGCCACGGTGGCGGCGGGGATCGTGAGGACGGTCGCCTCGGCCAGGTCGCCCGTGAGCGGAGGCACCGGAGTGCCTCGCTGGACGAGCACCGTCACGTCCTCGGTGGCCTCGGGGGGATCGTCGCTTTGCCACGCGCGCACCTCGGCGTGGGTACGGACCACCTTGTAGTGGCCGTGGTAGCTCACCGAGAAGTGCTCGGCATGCTCCACGGTCACTTTGTCCGGGAAGTAGTCCGCCCCCGGATCGAAGGCCGCGTCCGTGGCCACTGCGGCGGGGGCCTCCTCGGTTTGCGGCTGACACGCCGCCACCAGCACGCTCAGGCCGAGCACGAAGAGGACGCGAGGGGACGAGAAGAGAGCAGGCACAGCCATGTGTGCTCCAGGCGGTTTAGTCGTCAAAGCCGAGCACGACCTGCGGCTGGCCCGAGATGGTCACGAGAGGATCCGGCGTGACCTCCCCGGTGGCGGTATCGTAGGCGTAGACTCCGGTGGCGGCCTCGGTGCTCAGCCCGAACAGCACTTGGCCATCAATCAGGCTCACACCTGTCGAAAATCCATTGCCGATGGGCACCGGCAGCACCTCACCCGTTCGCTCAGCGAGGTTGAACCGGACCGGCTGCCAGTTGAAGTCGGTGAGGAAGTTGGGTGGGTTGGACCGCCCGGCGATCACCTCGATGGTGCCGTAGACGAACCCGTCGCCGCCGTAGACCAGGCCGTTGAGCGTCCCGGTTGCTCCTCCCTCGACGGGCAGCGAGATGGCCGACGTGTCGAGGAAGTAGTCGTCGAACTCAGTCGCGCCGTTGCGAATCCGCAGGAAGCCGGGCCGTTGCCCCGGTATGAAGCCGAACGAGGCGATGCCGTATACGTAGAGGTCGCCGTTTTCATCGACAAACATCGTCTGGTTGAACCCATAGCGGCCGGGGGCCGCCGAGTTGTCGGAGCGGATGACGCGCTCGTAGGCGCCCGTCGCCGCATCGAAGACGGCTACGTCGACCCCGTCGGCGGACGCGAATGGGGCCACGAACTGCTGGAGGCCCACGTAGAGTTTGCCATTGGCTACGAGCATCACGCCCGGCTCGGGGTTGGTATCGTCGGGGTTGGCCGGGTTACGGGCGATCCCGAGCGTGGTCAGGTCGATGGTCTCGATCTCGGCCATCGTCTGGGGGTTGAACACGATGATCTGCCCGGCGAAGAGCAGGCTCACGTAGGCCCGCGTGTCGCTGGCCCAGACCACGTTCGAGGCGACGCTCCCTGCGGGCAAGGTCAACTGGCCGGTCTCGGTGAGCGCGCCGTCCGTGCCGCGGACATACCGGGTCATCACATCGCCCGCCACATTCTGGGTGGTGATGACTTCGTCGCCCCGGAGGTGGGCGTAGACGAAGAACGTTTGCTCGAAGGCATTGGCGTTTGTCACCGTGGCCTGGTCGAGCGAGATGGTCTGGACGAACGACGAGCCGCTCTGGCCCGTCTGGTCCGGGACGGTTGTCACGAGCAGGACATTCGGGATGGCGGGGTCGGGATCAGGGTCTGAGGTGTCGTTGCTGTCGCAGGCGCTGAGGATGAGCAGGGCGGCCAGCGCCGCGGGTACGAATCGGTTCATAGGTAGAAGGTAGGAGGGGATGGGGTCAGCGGGTGCCGACCAGGGTGTAGCGAAGCTTGAGCCGGAGGGTCCGGCCGGGAAGCGGTAGGTTGAATTGGTTGAGCACGGTGGCGTCGGTCAGGTTCTGGACCTCGGCGGAGAGCGTCAGGCCCGTGTTGACCCACGCCGCCTCGGCGCCCACGGTGTGCGTGAGCGCTTGGGGAATCCGACGCTCCTGGCGCTGGCTGACCTCGAACGCGTAGAAATACTCGCCGGTGAACTGGCCCTCGTAGAACACCTTCGCGCGCGAGCCACGCCCCAGGAGTTCGGGGCGGTAGGCCTCCACCTGGAGGCCGCCATAGAGGTAGGGCAGGTTGGGGATGCGGAGGCCATTGGTGGGGTTCGCCACGGAGGTACCGGGCTGCGTTTCGAGCACGTCGCGCGCGTCGAGGTACGTGCCGTAGGCGCGGGCGAAGAGCCACGATGTCACGTCGCCCTGGACCTCGGCCTCGACGCCGGCGATGCGGGCTGCGCCGAGGTTGGTATGGAGCGCCGTCCCGCCGATCCCCACGCCGAGGCGGATGAGGTCCCGGATGGACTGGTAGAAGGCGCTGACCTCGGCCTGCACGCGTCGCTCGCCTAGGGTCCGATCGAGCTGGGCCCCCAGGGTGAGGTTCACCGCGCGCTCGGGCTGGAGCGCCGGCGCAGCTTGGACAAGCACGCCGTCGCCGAAGAGCTCGGCGGAGCTCGGCAGCCGCCGTGCATTTTCGACGGCCGCCTTCGCCAGTACGCCCCCGCCGAGCCGGTAGCGCAGCGCCAGGCTGGCTCCCGCCTCGACGGACTGGCTCTCGACCCGTTCGGGATCCTCCACGTTCAGGTTAAACAGCGACGAGGGCGTGCCCGATGCGGTGAAGCCGTAGCCCCGCACGCCGGTCACCGCCACGAACCGATCGCCGAGGGGGCGCCACTCGTGCGAGAGCCCGACCACGGCGGAGGTTTGGTCCCCCGGGAAGTCGGCCACGTTGCGTCCGGCAAACTCATTGGCGATGGGGTTGGAGGGCCGGAACGCCGTCCAGTCAAAGATGCCCGACAGGTTGACGGTGTGGGCCGGGCTAGCGCGGAAGGCGGTGGCAAAGCGGTAGCGGTAGAGCGTGGTCCGGCTGTCGGAGTCGGACGGGAAGAAGCCGATCTCGCCGCGCCCGTTCGGGCTGGGGCGCGGCGTCCCGTCCCAGCCGAAGCGCACGCGCGACGTGTCCACTAGGGATCCACGTGCCCATAAGCCAATGAGGGCCGTCCGCAGCGCGAGCCGCCCGCCGAGGGCGCCCTCGCGTTCGCCCGTCAGGACGATCACCCCGAGGTCCGATCTCGACTCGGCCTGCTGGATGTTGGTCTGGATCCCCTGGACCTCGCGGCGCTCCGTGATGAGCGCCACCTCGGCGCCGAGCTCGTCGAACCACGCCCGGTCATTCACCACCTTCGCCCCGATGAGCGTGCGCTCGATCCGGTCGTGATCACGGCGGACGACCAGCCCCGGCTGGAACGGATTCTCCATGATGTAGTCGTTCTCCGCGCGGTCCACGTTGACCGACAGGCCGGCCTCGAACCCGAGCCCAAACGGGCGGGTCCCCGTGACGGAGAGTTGCTGCTGCCCGAACGAGCCGAGCGTGACTCCGGCATCGAGGTAGCCGGCCGGCGGGGTGATCGTGACCACATTGATGGCCGAGCCGAGGCCGTCGCCGCCGAACTGGGCCGGCACAACGCCCTTGTAGACTTCGACGCGCTCGACGAGTTGGATCGGGATGTTGTCGAGCGTGAAGGCGTCCCCGGCCACGTCGGCCGCATTGCCGTTGACGTAGATCTGGACGCGCTGCCCTTCCAGCCCTCGGATGGAAAACACCGACGCGGAGCCGAGCCCGCCCGACCGCCGGACCTGGACGCCCGCCACGCGCGAGATGGCCTCGTCGACCGTCAGGCCGCGCCCGGCCAGTCGCTGCCCGTCGATCACCGACACGGCAAAGGGGCTTTCCCGAATCTCGGTGCTCTCGGTGGCCTCGGTCACGATGACCTCATCCACCCCGATCGTGGACGCGGAGAGCACAAAATCAACGCGGAGGGTATCGTTCGCGCGCAGGCGTAGCTCTCGCTCCTCCGACTCGTAGCCCACACTGGACGCGCGCAGGCGGTAGCGGCCAGGGGGCACGCCGGTGATGAGGTAGGTGCCATCGGCTTCGGTGGCGGTGCCCACGGTGGTTCCCAGCACGACGACACTCGCACGCTCGAGCGGGGCGCCCTCTGCGGTGGTCACGAGGCCGCGCACCGTGCCGGTTTGGGCCACGGCGACCCCTGGCCCGGCCGCCAGGAGCAGCAGGCAGCCGTACACCACGGCGCGGAGGTGATCCACCGCGTGCCGATGGGTGTGCTGGCGCCCTGCGCGTGAAACCGGCGCCACTCGGGGGGCATGGGATATGGTCAGACTGGCGTGACGTCTCATGTGCACGGATGGTTGAGGGAGGGTAGCCCGTGGTGGGTCAGAGCGTGGCGCGGCGGTAGCGTTGGTATCCGGCCCCGCCGAATAGCAGGCCGAGCGCCAGCATGAGCAGCAGCGGGACGGCCAGGGTTGCGGCGGAAGCCTTCAGGGTGGGCTCGGCAAACCCAAACGCCGGCAGCGTGTCGAAGTCAGCCGGTCGGAGCGGCGTGTTGCCGAACAGTTTGGGCACGAAGTGCGCTTTCCACGTCGTCTGGAAGTCCTGCACCGAGGCCGTGAAGGCGGCGTGGCGCGTGTGGCCTGTGCCCGCAATTTCGAGGAACACCTGTTGGGTCAGCACGGTGGGCGAGAGGTAACCGAGGGCGCGGATCAGCCGCTGTTGCTGAGCCTTCTGTGCCTCGAAGCGGGCTTCGATGGGGGCGAGTGCTTCGGCTACGCGTTCACTGCGCGCCACCCGCAGCATGGCAAAGTTGGCGTCGTCATCGCTGACGGGGGCGATCTCGGGGTGGTCCTCGAAGAAGCTGGCCAGCGAGGCGGCGCCCTGCTGCTGGGCCACGCTGGACTCGGTGCGCATGGCGCTGATATACTCCATACGCGATGGCACGGGGTAGATGCTGCTGGCCACCACGGCCAGCGTGCTCGGCACGATCACCGCCAGCACCAGCCAGCACACGGCCAAGACGAGCACGCTCGTGGCCGACCGCTGCACGCGGCTGTCCACGAACACGGCGAGGCCCACCCAGAACGCCCCGTAGGCCAGCGCCGCTCCCACCCACAGCAGCCAGCGAGGCCAGGCGACCGCGTCAGCAAAGAGGCCCAAGGCCGCCGCCGTGCCAACCACCACACACGCCACCAGCAGCAGACCGCGCAGGAGCAGCTTGCCCGTCACCAGCGTCGAGAGCCGGATCGGCTGGGCCAGCAGCATCCGCAGCGTCCCGCCCTCACGCTCCGAGGTGGTGAGACCGAACAGCAGGGCGATGATGAGCAGCGGATACAGGAAGAGGAAAAAGAACGTCAGGTCGAAGTGGCCCACAAGCAGTTTGAACGGGCTCTCCAGCGTAGCGGTGTAGCCGAGTGGGTCGGTGCCGCCCACGGTGACGCGCAGCGCCGGCGGGTAAAGATCACTCTGCCCAACCGCGAACGCCGCCAGGGGCCCTGGTGGCAGCGCCACCACCTGTCCCTGCGCCGAGCCGAGGCTGTACGGGTGCCGCGCACCAAACTCGAGGGTCTCCAGCGGGACCCCGTCGGCCACCATCTGCGCTTCCATCTCGACGACTTGCTGCCGTATCGAGGTGATCCGCTCGGTGTGGCGCTGCTGGTGCGTATCGATGATGGCGCGCTGCTCCTGTACGTAGCGGCCCCCGGTGTAGCCGGCATAGAGCATCAGGACGATGCAGAGGCCGAGGGCGAGGTGGGCCTGGTTATCGGCGCGGAGCAGGCGGGCTTCGTGGCGTAGAATCGTGCGGATCATCGGCCTACCTCCATGCGGCGAAGCGTGAAGGGCAGCGCGAGTCCGAGGGCCAGCACCCAGGCGCCCAGCACCCCGAGGCTGAGGCCGTACTGCGCCACGGCCCATCCGGCCCCGGGCGCGGCGTAGGTGAAGGCGGGGATCTGCTCCCACATCTCGCGCCCCACCGTGTGGCCGAACTGAGACTGCGCATCGATCATGTCCTGGTTGAGCGCTTGCACGAAGTCGTAGCGGTAGACCTCGGCCGCCTCCGCAAAGTGGCGATGGTGCGTGTAGTCACTGCCGGCCAGTCCCATGGACAGCTGCTTGACCGCGAGGTACGGCGTGAGCACACTGCCGGCTTGCGTGACGCGCCGCTGGCCGTCGTGCTGCGCCGAGAGGTCCGCGTAGTGGGACCGGAACACCTCCGTCTCGTCGCGCTCGGCTTCGAGCAGCGTGTGTCCGGCCACGCTGGCCGTCAGGTCGTCCACCGACGAGACGCCTTCCTCGGCCATGAGCCGCTCCTGGACGGCCTTCGTACGCTCTGCCCAGGGGATGAGGCCGTTCAGGTCGGCCCGAATGTCGGCCTGGAAGGTGATCGGGTCTGGCGTGGGGTGGACGGCATCGGCGGCGTCCGTCACGAGGCGCGGCACCACAAACGTGGTCAGCAGCCAGAAGGCAAGCAGCCCCACCAGCGCGCCCTGTGCCGAGCGGGCCCGCGCACTCACCACCAGCGTCAGCCCAAGGATCAGCGCGAAGTACAGCCCATAGACGCCTACAAGCAGCGCAAAGCGAGCCGCAGTCAGCGGGCCCGCCCCGTCGCCCAGCAGCAGCGCCCAGACGCCGAGCGTGGCGGCGGGTACCATCAGCAGGAGGAGCGGCCCCGTTACGCCGAGCGCTTTGCCGGCGGCCAGCGTGCGTGGGTGCACGCCCAGGCTCAGCAGCTGCCGCAGCGTGCCCCGCTCGCGCTCACCCGCAAACGTCCCAAAGGCCAGCAGGATGAGCAGCAGCGGCACCAGCACCTGCAGCGTGGAGGCGGCCGTCAGGCTGCCCAGTCGCTGCACCGCCGTGGCATCCTCCGCCGGCCGAAACTCGGCGTCGGCCATGCGGTGGCCCTCCATGAACACGGCGACGCCCGTGTACGCCAGCACGCCGCGGTCCATGGCCGTGAGGGGCGAGTTGGGTTTGAAGGCATACGTGCCAAAGTGGGCCGCCGAGTGTTGGTTTTTCTCGCCTTGATCTAACCACACCTCGCGGTCGGTGGTCTGCGCCAGCGTGCGTTGGGCCTCCACCTCGCTGTAGTGCGTCCAGCCCACGAACAGCGAGGCCATCAGCAGCACCAGCGTGATGCCCGTTGCCCACTGGAAGCGCTGGTCGCGCAGCATCTCGGTGGCTTCTTTGCGTGCAATGGTCCAGATCATGCGGGTCTCCTACTCAATCGTTGGCGTGGTGTAGCGTGGGTCGCCAGCCGGGGGCGCTGGCGACCTGCGCCCTGGTCGTCAGAAGCTATACCGGAGCGCCACGAGGGCCTCGAAAGGGCGCCCTGGGAAGGCCGTACGGGCCCCCTCGTTGCCCCCGAAGTAGTGGTAGTACTCGTTGTCGAAGAGGTTGAGGAGGGTCCCCTGCACCTCAAGGCCTGACACCGGTGGGCGGTAGACGAAGCTGGCGTTGGCCACCGCGTAGCCGCCTAGCTCTACGGTGTTCAACCGGTCCACAAAATAGTCGCTCGTGTAGGTGACCCACAGGCCCACGTCCAGGCGGTTGCTGCGGTGGTTCAGTCCGGCTTGCAGCATGTGCTCGGGTACCAAGCTAACCCGGTTGCCCGAGATGTCCAGCTCCGTGTCCGAGAACGCGGGGATGAACCGGAAGTCGATCCACTCGGAGTTGGTGTAGGCATAGTTTGAGAAGAGCGAGAGGCCAGGCAGGAGCGCAGACAGGTCGGCTTGCACTTCGGCCTCCAGGCCGCGCGAACGCTGCTCCCCGGCGTTGATGGACTGCGGCGTGTCGCCGCCGCCTTCGGAGAAGATGACGAGCAGCAGGTCCTGGCGGGTCAGCTGATAGGCCGCCAGGTTGAAGGCCAGCTGCTGGTTGAGTGCCTGCCCCTTCAGACCGACCTCATAGTTCTGGGCGATCTCCGGTTTCAGGCCCGTCGAGCGGTTCTCAAAAGAGAAGTTGGGCCCGAAGGCCGGATTGAAGCCCTGCGCATAGGTCACGTAGGTCGACAGATCGGGCGTCAGCTTGAACCGCAGGGAAGCCTTGGGGCTGAACCGGCGGTTGTCATCCTCGATGGTTTGCGTCTCTTCCTCTTCGTTGGTGGCGAAGTAGGTGGCTTCCCGCCGGAAGTCGTCGAAGCGGCCGCCCAGCGTCACGCCGATCGCCTCGGTCACGTCCAGCTCAACCTGGACGTAGGCTCCGAGAATCTGGCTCTGGTATTCGCTATCCAGCAGCTGGTCGGTGACCCAGGCATCCTGATTGGTGAATTCACCCGTTTCTGCGTTTCGCTTCTGCGTGTAGAACAGGAATTCGAACGTATCGGGGTTGAAGCCGAACTCGCCGGTCCAGAAGCTCTGGTCTTTGAACGTATCGATGAACTCGTAGCTCAACCCCGCGATGGCTTTGCCACGGCCAAACTGGTACGTCGCCTGGGGCTCCACGAAGTAGGTGCGGCTGCTGGTGGGGGCATCAAAGCCGTTCCAGTAGAACTCCTGGGTCTCCTCGTTGAACAGCTCTTCGAAGCCCAGGAAGTCGCGGATGTCCATAAACCGGTAGTGGGCGGTGCCGGACAACGTGAGATCGCTCCCGACGGCTTGATCCACTTTGAGCGTCGTCAGGAAGAAGTCTCGTTCGTCGCGCGTGTCGTCAATCTGGTAGTTGGTCGTTTCGCCGCCGGGCAAGGGAATGAAGGAGCCATCGGCACGGACCGGCAGGTGGTTGGCGTACTGCTGCTCCTGGTTGTAGTAGTTGACGTAGAGCGCCACGTTGGTGGTGGGGGTGGGCAGCCACTGGTTCTTGGCAAAGAAACTGTACAGTGTGCGGTCCGAGGCGTCGCGCCAGCCGTCTTTCTGCTCGTAGAAGCCGTGCACCAGCAGTTGGTTGTTCGAGGCCAGCGGGATCGAGGCCGTCAGGCTCGGCCGTACATAGCCGTACGACCCGCCCATGACGCTGGCCGACAGGCGCGGGGCGCCGAAGGCGTTTTGGGTGATGTAGTTCACCGTACCCCCGATGGAGCCCCGGCCGTACAGCGCTGAGGTGGGGCCTTTGACCACTTCCACGCGGTCCACCACCGTCAGGGGCACCAAGGCATCCAGGTCCACTTCATCCCCACCCGTTACGAACGGTACGCCGTCGACCAAGGCGATGAAGTTGTCATTCTGATGGTTGTTCGGCACGCCGCGGAAGCGGGCTGTCGTGAAGGCGCTCTCGCCATTGTCGCGCACCACCACGCCTGGCACTCCGATGAGCGGCTCGCTGGCGTACAGGTGGGCGCGGGTCTCAATCTGCCGGGCCGGAATCACGCTAACGCTCGCCGGCACGTTCTGGATGGCTTCGGCTTGCCGCGTGGCTGTGACGACCACCTGATCGAGGTTCAGGAGGCTCGGCTCCAGCGTCATATCGAGGCGCTGCGTTTCGCCCGCCGTCAGCGTGAGCGGTTGGCGCAGGGTGGCATAGCCCACGGAGCGGACGATGAGGGTGAGGGTGCCTGCCGAGAGGCTGCGCAGTTCGTAGGCGCCGTCGGTGTCGGTGGTGGTGCCGCGCGTGGAGCCTTCGATGAGGATCGTAGCGCCGGGCATGGGTTCGTTGGTCTCGGCGTCGCGGACGGTGCCGGTCACGGAGGTAGTCTGTGCCCATGCCGTCCCCAATGGGAGGAGGACGAGCACGGTGAATACGGTAGCGAGTCGGGACATGGATCTATCGGATAAGGCGGCGCAGACCAGTGGGGAGGCGACCTGGGCCAGCCGGAGGGGATCTGAGGGCATGAAGGTCGATGCGCGTGGGGGAGGCCGCCGCTCACACACGCCGCCACCTGGGGGCGGCGGCTGGTGGGCCGTGCCTTCGAGGGGAGGTGGATGGGCCCGAGGACGCCGAGCAGATCGACGCCGAACACGGCGCGCCTCCAAGCGGGCACGTCGTGGTGAGCAGAGTCCTCCCCATGCGGCGACGACTCATGCAGTCTCAACCACGGAGGGGTTTCAACCGAGGCGCGTCAATGGGTACATCTAGCAAGCCGCCACGTACATGGCGTAGCGACCCTCTCCCCCGTGTGGAGGCGCCCGCGGCGACTGGAGCGTACGCGTGGCCGTGGAGAGCATCAGCAGCGTCGGCGCTGCTGATTGGGGCACGGTGCGGAATGCAGGCGCACTGGACGTGGTGGTGTCGAGTGTGCCTGAGATGAGTACGAGGTGCGCGCACAAGTCACAGTCGAGCGTGTGGCTCGGCTCGTGCGGGTCGTCGCCATGGTGGGCGTGGTCGTCCAGGACGTGGCCGGCCGCATGCACCGCAGGCAGTACCACGCTGCCGAGCACAAACAGCAGCGCGCACAGGAGGCTATGACGGCGAAGGAGGCGCATGGTGGGGATCTCACGTCTCAGTGTGTACAATGTACACACGCGAAAAAACGGATACCACCGTAATCGTTCTACTTACCTCCTGCTGGGTGGGACCTCCGTCCACCGAGACAGACACGGCCGCCACCCCACCTTGTGGCCCCGAAGCTCAGCGTGTAACCATGCGATCCCGGTGATGCTTCTGCCTTGGTACAGATGGGAAACGGGAAAATAGAAACGGCAACTGAGATGGAGGGTGGGGGCAGAATGAGAAGTCTGGAAGGGAGTGCCTAGCAAGGGGGCCCCGTGTGCCCCTCAAAAGCCCCCCTTGCGGAAGGACGCATGAGGCGTGCCCATGAAGCAGCCGATGACGTGCGGGTAGGCGTCGGTCACGTAGTAGCCGTAGACGCCATCGACCGTCATACCGTTGCAGGCGTCGAGGTCGCCGGCGCCTTCGGTGTAGGCCCAGTCGTCCACGAAGGTGCCATCGTAGGCGCCGCCCGGGCCGCCGTCGCGGGTGCCGGTCTTGAGCTGATAGCTGGACTGGGCCTTGCGCACCGTGGTGCCGTCGTCGAAGTAGCTGCCGAAGATGGGGAAGCCATCGGCCGCAAAGCCAATCACCGGCGAGGGGACGCCGCTGTCGGTTTCATCAAACAACGCCTTGGGGTTGCCGTGGTAGTGGTAGGTGCCGTCGGGCTGGGTGTGGGCGTGGTGCTCATCGGCGCCGAAGGTCTGGGTGCCCATGGGGTCGTAGCGGTAGGGCGTGCCCAGGTCGTGACACCCAATGTGCCCGTTGCCTACGCCGTAGCAGCCGGCAGCCAAGAGGTCCAGATTAACGCCGTTGAGGAAGACGGCATCGTCGTAGTCGAGGCTGATGGGGGTGGGGGCGGCAGCGAAGGCCGGGGTGGCCACGACGGTGTAGGCTTGGTCTTGCTCGCTGACGGGGGTGGCGAAGTGTCCCGTGGCGTTGAAGTCGTGGTTGGGGATGGCATTCGAGGCGATGGTGCACGTGGTGCCGTCCGTGGTAACGCTCACGTTGGCCGTGTAGGTGACGCCCTCGCCGACGTCGGTGGCCCGGGCGAAGTAGGCCGCCGCATGCTCGGCGCAGGTAGGGCTGCGCTCGGTGAGGAGGGCATCGGTGAGGTCGGTGGCGGCGGGGTTGTCCGAAGGATCCGAGGCTTCGAGGGCCGAACCGCTGGTACAGCCTGCCAACACAGTGAGGGTGAGGGCCACGAGCAGAGAGGTACGCATAACAGAAGGGATATGAGGGGTGAGGGGCAGCGCCTGTGGGCGCCCTGGTACCTCTCGTACACCACAAGGGCCCCGTGTCCCCCACGCCCCGGCGACCACGAGGGGACGCCCAATGCCCCTGGGCGCCTCTGGCACGTCCGAAAACCTTTACATACTTTAGATACGTCTCCCTACGCAGCGTTTTGTGCGTGTCCGTTCCCCGCTTACCGTCCCCATCATGGTAGACCTCATCGGCCGCTGTGCCTCTTCCCTCCTGCTCTGGATCGTCCTGGTTGTCTCCTGGGCCACGCCAGGGCAGGCCCAGGAGCCGGGCTTCTTCCGCGCCTCAGGGACGGAGATCCTGGATCGATCCGGCACCCCAGTGGTGCTCAAAGGCGTGGGCCTAGGCGGCTGGCTCATGCCGGAGGGCTACATGCTCCAGATCGCGGCGCCAGACGGTGGCTCGCCGCGTTCCATCCGCGCTCAGATCGAGGACCTGATCGGGCCGGCGGACACCGATGCGTTCTTCGAGCGCTTCGAGGCGAACTACGTCGAGGAGAAGGACATCGCCCAGATCGTCGAGTGGGGCTTCGACCACATCCGCCTGCCGTTCAACTACACCCTCTTCTTCGACCCCACCACGGAGACCTTCCGCGAGGAGGGGTTCGACGTGCTCGACACCTTCCTGGACTGGTGCCGCACCTACGACATCCCCGTCGTCCTCGACATGCACGCGGCTCCGGGGGCCCAGAGCGCCCTCAACATCGCCAACAGCGACGGCGTGGCGCGGCTCTGGACCGAGCCTGACACCTACTGGCCCCAGACCGTGGCCATCTGGGCCGAGATCGCCCGCCGCTATGCCGACGAGACCCTCATCATCGGCTACGATCTCATCAACGAGCCCGTCACTCCCGAGGGCGTAGGCGGGGCCGAACTCCGCGCGCTCTACGAGCAGATCACCGCCGCCATTCGCGAGGTTGACCCCAACCACATCGTCTTCATCGAGGGCAACTTCTTCGCCACCGAGTTTGCGGGCTTGACGCCGCCCTTCGATGACAACATGGTGTACAGCTTCCACAAGTACTGGAACGGCACGGGCCTCAATTCCATCCAGTATCTCCTGGATCTCCGGGAGGAGACCAACACGCCGCTTTGGCTGGGAGAGACCGGCGAGAACTCGAACCCGTGGTTCCACGCGGTCACCAGGCTGGCGGAGGAGCACCGCATCGGCATCAACTGGTGGACCCACAAGAAGATCGAGACGGTCACGAGCCCCGTCTCGGCGCCGTTCGCGCCGGGCTACGAGGCCCTGGTCAACTACTGGCGCGGCAACGGCCCGCGTCCCACCGCCGCCTTCGCCCGCGACGCCCTCTTCGCCATGGCCGAGGGGCTCGACCTGGACTCGTGCGTGACGCGCCCCGGCGTCTTGAACGCCCTCTTCAACCCCGACTACACCCGGCTCCGTGAGCCCGTCGCTGAGCACGTCATCCCCGGCTCCATCGACGCCGTCGACTACGACCTGGGTACCCAAGGCACCACCTACAACGACAACGGCACCATGGCCACGACCGGCACACCCGGCGGGGGCAACAACGGTGGCCAGTACCGCAACGATGGCGTGGACATCGAGCGGTCCGTGGACCCCCAAGGGGGCCCGTTCAACGTGGGCTGGACCGAGCAGCTGGAGTGGCTCGCCTACACCGTGACCATCGAAGAGACGGCCACGTACGATGTGGAGGTGCGGGTGGCCAGCGCAGTCGGGGGCGGGCGCTTTCGGTTCCTGCTCAACGACGAGGTGATCGGCCCCGACCTCCAGGTGCGCAACACCGGCGGCTGGCAGAACTGGCAGTCCGTGTTTCTGCGTGGCGTGGAACTGCCCGCCGGCGAGCACATCCTCAAGCTGCTGGTCCGCCGGGGCGACTTCAACGTCAACCGCATGCGCTTCACGAGCGTGTCTGCCACCTCCGCAGAGGACGCCCCGGACGTCCCTCAGCCGACTGGGCGGCTGGAGGTCTACCCCAACCCGTCCACGGGAGCCGTCCGCGCTGCGTTCGAAGCCGACCGGCCGGTGCGAGCTCAGCTGGAGGTGTTCGACCTCCTGGGGCGCGAGGTGGCCGTCCAGCCTTGGCGTAGCTTCGGGGCGGGCCAGCATGCCTGGCCGGTGACCACCACCCTGGCGCCTGGCTCCTACCTATACCGCCTCCGCATCGACGACGGCGACCGCGTGCGGAGCTACACGCAGTCCGTGGTGGTCGTGCGCTAGCCCGAGATGACGCCGCCGTCCCTGTGCGAGGTCGCGTGGTACGTGTGAGCGGGTTCGTCGGCCCTGAGGGTCGGTGAGTGGTGAGTGGTGAACGGGTGCTTGTTCGGCGCAAACGCTCAGGCCTGGAGAGATGCATTCACCATTCAAACCGCCGATTCGTGCTTGGTGAGGCCGCTACACACATCGTGGCTCTATCGCCTGCCACGGGGACACGTGGGTGGTGGAGGGACCGCTGCATGTCCCCTTCACGTGGGGCCTTGACCGTGGCTCCGGCTTGATCTCGGGGGTAAGCACGTCTATGTTGAGGGCTCCTCCCCTCGCTTGTGCCCGCCTGCCATGTGTATGACCAAGGGTGCCGCCCTTCTGCTGTTGCTCTTCGCCTGTGAGGTGCAGGCGCAGGAGGCGCTGCCCCTCACCGCAGCGCCTACGGCCTCGCGCGTGCTCGCGCCTGGCGCCACGGACGTGTTCCGTGTAGACCTGCTGCCAGACACGTTTGTCTACGGCGAAGTGCTCCAGCAGAGCGTCGACGTAGAGGTGTGGGTCTACGATCCAGCCGGGGCCCTGGTGGACACGTTCGACGGGGCGGCTCAGGGCCCGGAGTCCTTTCACGTTGTGAGCCGTGAGGCGGGGGCGTACCGGGTGGAGGTGACGCCCTATGAGGAGGGCACCGGCCGCTACGCGGTGCAGCGGGTGCGCCTGGAGCCTGTGGCTGCCACGCCCGCGGGGCGGGTAGACCAGATCCTGGCGGCCTACGACCATGCCGACCGTCCCGGCGCCGCCGTGGCGGTGGTCCACCGGGGACAGACCGTCCATGCCTCCGGGTACGGGCGGGCCCACCTCGAGTACGAGGCGTCCGTCACCCCTGAGACCGTGTTCTACATTGGGTCGGTGGGGAAGCAGTTCACCACCTTCGCCATCGCCCTGCTGGCTGAGCGCGGCCAGCTCTCGCTGGACGACGAGGTGCGCACCCACGTCCCGGAGCTGCATGACTTCGGCTCGCCCATCACGATCCGCCACTTGATCCACCACACGAGTGGCCTGCGCGACTATTTCGGCCTGCTGCGGCTCAGCGGCACACGCTCCGGCGACCTGGTCACGCAGGCCCACATCCTGGACGTGATCGCCCGGCAGCGCGAGCTGAACTACACCCCTGGGGCCGAGTTCGTCTACAGCAACTCCAACTACGCCTTGCTGGCCACCGTGGTGGAGCGCGTCACCGGCCAGTCCTTCGGGGACTGGATGCAGGATCAGGTCTTTGCGCCGCTGGGCATGACGCAGGCTCTCATCGGCGACGATCACCAGGAGATCATCCCACAGCGCGCCGCTTCGTACAGCCGGGCGGCCGACGGCTCCTTTCACGCCGAGGTGTTCCCCTACTCGGGCTACGGGGCCGGCGGCGTGTACGCATCGGCCACGGACCTCGTGCGCTGGGTGCAGAACTACGAGACGCCCACCGTGGGGACAGCCGCCACGCAGGCGCAGATGCGAGAGCGCGGCGTGCTGACCACCGGCGACACCCTGGGCTACGCCTTCGCGCTCAACCTGGGCGCCTACCGCGGCGTGCGCCTCACCGGGCATAGCGGAGCGCTGGCGGGCTACCGCTCGTACGTGGGCCATTTCCCAGACCACCAGCTGAGCGTCATCGTCCTGACCAACCGCGCTGAGGCCAATCCCCAAGGCCTCGCTATGCAGATCGCCGAGGTCTATCTCCCGGCTAGCGCCCTGGCTCCCGAACCTGCGCTGCCGCTCCGCCCGCAGGCCAGCGAGGCCCCGCCGTCGCCCCCCGACCTGGAGCTGACGGCCTTCGAAGGCGCCTACTACAGTGCTGAGCTGGGCACCACCTACGTGCTGGCGATTGAGGAAGGGACGCTGATAGCTCATCATCCGCGCCAGGCCGCCATGCCGCTGACGCCTCACGCCAACGACACGTTCAGGGCGCCGTGGCCGCTGGGAGAGGTCACCTTCCAGCGCGATGCCATGGGAGAGGTCGAGGGCCTGCGCGTGACCAGTGGCCGCGTGCGCCACCTGTGGTTCGAGCGACGAGGCGACTGACATGGCCACGACGCATGATGTCATCGTGATCGGTGTGGGGGCCATGGGGGCGTCCGCCTGCTACCATCTGGCGCAGCGTGGCCTCCGCGTGCTGGGGGTGGAGCGACACCCCGTGGGCCACAGCCTGGGCTCCAGCGCGGGCGACACGCGCATCGTGCGCCGCGCGTACTTTGAGCACCCCAGCTACGTCCCCCTGCTGGACCGCGCCTACCGCCTCTGGGATCACCTCGGCGATGAAGCGGACCAGACGCTCTTCCACCGGACTGGCCTTGCGGCCTTTGGGCGACCCACCAGTGCTGTGCTGCAGGGTGCGCAGGCGTCGGCCGATCAGTATGGCGTCCAGGTAGAGCCGCTCACCCACGCCGAGGCCCGGCACCGTTTCCCGCAGGTCTCGCTGCCCGGCGACTTCGTGGGTCTCTGGGAGCCCGAGGCAGGCTTTGCCTGGGCCGAGCCCAGCATCCGAGCGATGGCTCGTCTGGCCCAGCAGCATGGGGCGGTGATCCAGGCTCCGGAGCGGGTCACCCACTGGGCGCCCCAGGGCGAAGGCGTGCGGGTCACCACAGATCAGGGTTCCTACCACGCCGCGGCCCTGGTGCTGGCTGCGGGCGCCTGGACGACGCCCCTCCTGCCGCCGTACGGCCTGCCGCTGTCCGTCCGGCGCATGGTCCTCGGCTGGGTGCAGCCCCTCGTGCCCCAAGCGTTCGCCCTGGGCACCTTCCCCTGCTGGATGGTGGACGACCCCGAGCGCGGCCTCTACTATGGCTTCCCGCTGCTGCCGGAGGTGGCCACACCGGGGCTCAAGGTGGCCAGCCATGTGCCCGGTCCCGAGGCCGACCCCGACGCGGTGGACCGCACCGTCGCTCCGGGCGATGAGGAGACCTTCCGTCCTGTGCTGGGCGCCTACCTCCCGCAGGCCGATGGTCCCACGCTGGCCACCAAGGTGTGCATGTACACCATGACCCCCGACGAACACTTCATCCTGGACCGCCTCCCGGATGGTCCCCCCGTCTGGGTGGCCGCCGGGTTTAGTGGCCACGGCTTCAAGTTCGCCCCGGTCATGGGCGAGGCCCTGGCCGACCTCGTCATGGACGGCACGACGGACCTGCCGGTAGGTTTTCTCGGGCTTGACCGATTCAGTCGTCTCCCGGTGCCATCGTGGTCCCTGCACGGCCCAGGTGGTGGTTGAACCAGGTCAGGATACGCGGGGTGACGTCCATGAGGAGCTTGGGCTCGCGGGGGCCGTGCGGGGTGCGGGGGAGCACCACCAGCTCCGTGGCGATGCCGCGGCGTTGGAGGGCCACGTAGAACTCCTGGCCTTGGTCGAAAGGCACCCGGAGGTCGTTGGCGCCGTGGATGACCTGTGTGGGCGTGACCACGTTGGCGATGTGGTAGACAGCCGAGTGCTTCTCGTAGGTCTCGTAGTCGTCCCAATAGTCGCCGCCCATGTGGGCGGCCAGGTAGTTGGGGATGTCCGTGGTGGTGACCATGCTGATCAGGTTGGGCAGCCCCGCGCCCATGCTGGCGGCCTTGAATCGGTCTGTCCGCGTCACCAAGAACGAGGTCAGGTAGCCGCCGTAGCTCCATCCCATCACCGCCAGACTGTCCGCATGGCCGATGCCGCGCTCGATGACGGTGTCCACGCCGCTCATCACATCCTCATAGTCGCCGTAGCCCCAATCCTGGATGTTGGCATAGCGGAAGTCCTTGCCGTAGCCGGTGCTGCCGCGCGGGTTGGGCCGGAGCACGGCGTAGCCCTGCTGGGCGAACACCTGGGTCATGTAGACCGTCGGTGCCCCGGTGAACCGCTCGATGAAGACGCCCGCCGGGCCTCCGTGGATCTGGAGCACCAGCGGCACACGCTCGCCTTCCACGTAGTCCACCGGATAGGTGAGCAGGCCCTCGATCTCCATGCCGTCGAACGAGGTCCACCGGATGCGCTCGGTACGGCCCATCGGCGGCGGCGCTACGTCGGCGTGGAGGTCGGTGATCTGGGACGGCGCGAAGGTGCCGAGGGGCGACACGTGCACGTCCTCGGGCGTGTCGGAGGTCTCGTAGGTGAACGCCATCGTCTGCCCGTCGGCGCTGAGCGAGACCGCCTCAACAGTCCCGGACTCGATCGGCGTCACAGACGTGGTGGTCTCGCCGAGGTTGGGGAGGACCAGTGGGGCATCGGTGGCAGGGGCGGACAGGCCGGACGGTACCGCCATCACCTGGATGGTGGTGCCGAAGGCTTCGGCCACCAGCACCGCCTGGCCATCGGGCGTCCAATCCAACAGGCTGCCATCGCGGTTGGGCGTCTCGGGGAGCATGGTGGGCGTGCCGCCGGTGGCGGAGACGAGGTAGACATCGCTGAGGCCTACGGGCTCCGGCTGGCCGCCGTGCGACGTGAACGCCACGTGCTGACCGTCGGGCGAGTAGCGAGGCTGGTCGTCCACGCCGGGGCGCGTCACCAGGGGGGTCACCGCGCCGCTGTCCGCGGGGACCGTCGAGATGTCGCGGTCCACGAACAGGGTGTTGATGCGGGGGTCGGGGCCGTGCGAGAAGGCCAGGGTCTGGCCGTCCGGGGCCCAGTCGAAGTCGAGCACGTGGAAAGTGCCACCGGTGAGGCGCTGGGCCTCGGCAGGGGCCTCGGCCTCGGCGGCGAAGGGCACGGTGTAGAGGTGGCTACGCTGGAAGTCGGTGTCGGCGATGAAGGCGTCGCGCTTCTCTTGCTCGGCGGTCTGGCGGGCCTCGGACTTCTCATCGGCGGCCCGAAAGGCGACGCGCTGGCCGTCTGGCGCCCATTGGAACGCCTGCACCCCCGTGGGCGACGCTGTGAGCGGCCGGGCCTCGCCGCCTCGCACGTGCATCACCCACACCTGATTCTTGTCGCCCCGGCTGCTGAGGAAGGCCAGGTGCTGGCCATCGGGGGAGAAGGCTGGGCTGGTGCAGCTGGCCTCGCCCCGCGTGAACTGGAGGTTGAACGAACCGTCGGTGGCGGCCACATAGATGTGGCTGCGGTACTCCGACGCCTCGCCCTCCATCATCGGCTCGCGCACGACGTAGGCCACCAGGTCCCCGGTTGGCGACAACGCGGTTTGCCCCACGCTGTGGTACTGCATCACGAGGTCCGGTGTCCAGGTGGAGGCCTCATCCGGGGCTATCTCCTGGGCGAGGACGGGAACAGGGAGCAGCAGCAACGCGAGCAACAGGCGCATGGCGGGTGGGAGATGGATGAGGTGAAGAGTAGCAGGGGCTGAGCCAGCATCCCGATCCAGCCCTGGGTGGGATCAATCGGTACGACCCAAGTGCGTTGCAGGAAGGTACATGGAAAGACGCCAGGTGTCCAAATGCGGCTCCCTACCGGGTACCGGTGAGGCGGTGGAAGAGGGCCTCGACCTGGGGACGCAGGGCTGCCTGGTCCCCACTGTTGTCGAGGTGGTAGTCGGCTCGGGCGTGCAGGGTGGCGGGCGGGAGCTGGTGTTGCATCCGGGCGCGGACCTGCTCCGGCGTGACGCCGTCGCGGGCTACCACGCGGGCGATGCGGACGGCCTCGGGCGCCTCCACCACGGCTACGGCGTCCAGGTGGGCCTCCCCGCCGGTCTCGTAGATGAGCGCCGCCTCGTAGACCAGCAGCGGCACGCCGTTGGCCTCGGCTCGGGCGCGTGTGTCAGCGAAGGCTTGGCGGACGCGGGGGTGGACGATGGCGTTGATCCGCGCGAGCTGCTCGGCGTCACCGAAGACGCGCTCGGCCAGGTAGCGCCGGTTGAGGGCGCCGTCCTCGGCATAGCTCTCCGCCCCGAACGCCGCCACGATCTCGGCCCGTGCCGAAGCATCCTCCGCGAGGATGCGCTTGCTCTCGGCGTCGGCGTAGAAGACCTGGGCGCCGAGCGCCTCGAACAATCGGCACACCGCGGTCTTGCCCGTGCCGATGCCGCCGGTGATGCCCAGGGTGTGCATGAGGGAGGAATAGAAAAGTAGAAACCAAAAACGGCGTGCCCGCAGCGCTTCCGATAGGGACACGATGAATCGTGTCCCTACCGTCAAAACTGCCACGCCAGACTGAGCGAGAGGTTCGGGATGACGCGGCGGGTGCCGCGGCGAGCGGCGCGGCGGATGCGGGCGGCGTTGAGTTCAGGGAGGTCTCCGTAGAGGCGTTGGCGGATACGCTGGACCACCAGCCAGCCGTCGACGAGGACGGCGGCGCCGCCGGGCATGGGCCACTCGAGGCGGGCGGTGGGGCCCAGCTGTGCGATCCAGACGCGCCCTGGGCGGCTGATGCGTTGCTGGACGGGCAGGCCCTCTTCATCGCGCACGGGGGTGCCGGCTTCGTCGACCGGTGTGTAGCGGACGGAGGCGGCCCGGTCGAAGTCGCTGCGGATGAAGGCGCGAAGGCCGATCTCGGCGTTGACGCGTCCGGTGGTCTGGAGGCGGACCCAGCCGCTGTAGGTGCGCAGCGTGTCAAAGGGGATCTCGGCGAACTGATCCCACAGGAGCCGCGCGAGGCGCAGGTCGCTGTAGGTGCCTTCGGTGCGGAGCTGCACGCCGGGATACAGCGTCTGGTCCCAGCCCACGGCATACCGCATCTCGCGGGCGGACTGGTCCGACGGCCGACGGCCGGGTAGCACGAAGTCGTCGACGGTGTAGGTGGCACGTACCTCGGTCCCGAATCGGAACTGGGTGGTGGGGCGGGGCTGCCACGTCAGGCTGGGGCGGATGCGGACGGAGCGCCGCACGTTGTTCTCGGCAGAGCGGGCGGCCCGAAGGTAGACCGTGTGGTAGGAACTGCCGAAGGCGTCGAGCTGGAGGGTGAGGGGGGGGCGGAGCGTCCAGGCGAGGCCCACCTGGAGCGTCTGGAAGGCCTCATCGCGATCGTCGGGGTTGGTGTCGGGCGTGTCATGCCGAAGCAGGCTGGCCAGCCCCTCGGCACGGACCGTGAACCGGGCACTAGGGCGCACCTCGAAGCGGGCATGGACGGCCAGCGCGCCCTGGTCATAGTCCGCCTGCTCCAGCAGGTTGCTGTTCTGGGCGGCTTGTGCGGGCGGCAGATCGTCGCTGTTGGCCAGCTCGCGTCGCTCCACGTTGGCCCCCAGTTGCAGGCCGGTGCGGACCGAGAGGCGCGGCCGCTCCAGCACCAGGCTCACGTCACTGTCGAAGGACCGGCGGCGGAAGTCAGTGTTGAAGAAGAGGGCCGAGGCGGGGGCGCGGAACGTGCGGATGAAGCGGTTGGTGGCATCGAGGTTGAGGCGGCTCTGGAGGCGTACGGCTCGGTAGAGAGGCGTCTCCAGCTCGACGGCCAGCTGCAGCGTATCGCTGGTGGTGGCCTCGATGCGCTCTTCGGCCAGGGCCTCGGTGGGGGCGGAGCCGCGGTTGAGAAACGAGGCCGACTGGTAGGCGTCGCGGCGGACGCTGGCAGCGTTGAGCTGGGCGCGCAGCTGGGTGTCTTGAAACTGCCCTTGGGCTTGCCCGCCCAGGCGGAGGGCCCGGCCTCGGCGGGGCGTGATGAAGCGCACGAGGGCTTCGCCCTGGAAGAAGGCTTGGTACTGATCGGTAGGGGCTGGGGTGAACTGGGCCACCAAGCCGGCGGCAGGGCCCACATCGGTCCGCAGCGGCGGCGTGGCGGTGGGGTCGGTGCGGCGGGCCCCTGGGCGGCGGTCCCAGGCGATCCCCGCCGTAGGCTGCACCTGGAGCGTGGACAGGGGGCGGAGGCGGAGGCCCCCGCGAACGTCTTGGCTGAAGGCCCGTCCCTGACTGAACCAGTTCGAGAGGCCCATGAAGACCACCTCGGTGGAGGGGCGCAGCGCGCGGGTCAGCTGCCAATCAAACCGATCCTCGTCGCGGAAGTCCAGCCGGTCGTTGGACAGCAGAAACGCGTTGGACAAAAACTGGTTGGTCGCCTGCAGCTGCCAGGGCCCCCACGTTTGACGCCAGCGCACGTCGTGGCTCCAGCGGTACCGGTTGACGTCCCGGCTGAAGCCTACCTCCACAGCGCGGTCTTGTGCCGACACCCGGTGCCCGGTGCCGACCACCGTGGCCAGAAGGGCCAGCAGGAGTCCGGCACGAGCGAGGGCACGCATGGAGAGCGGGGCAGCTTGGCTCAGCCGGGGGGCCAGCCCAAGGCCCGCCCGCCGAGCACATGCAGGTGCAGGTGGTAGACGGACTGCCCACCGTCGTCTTTGCAGTTGATGACGGTGCGGTAGCCGTTGGTGAGGCCTTCCTGGGCGGCCAGGCGCTGGGCCACGAGGAAGAGGTGCCCCACCAAGGCGGCGTCCTCGGCGGTCAGGTCATCCAGCGTGGCGATGACGCGGCGCGGCACCACCAGGAAGTGCGTGGGAGCCTGCGGGTTGATATCCCGAAACGCAACGCACTGGTCGTCCTCGTGGAGCAGGTCGGCGGGGATCTCCTGGTCGGCGATCTTCTGGAAGAGCGTCTTGCTGGCCATGCGGGCACAGGGGATGAGGGGGCGTTTCGCTCATGGTAGGGACCGCCGGGCAGACGCACAACCCACGGGCGGGCACCCGTCGAATACGCCCAACGCGACGTTATTGTAACCCGCTCCAAACCCGGAACGCGCCCTGCCACCTTGTGTTGTGAACAAGGCCTCCACAGCGGAGGCGTCGCCTCCTGGCTCATCCCCCATCCCCTCAGTTCGCTCTATGCCTACGGTATACGTCACACGGCGTGTGCACTTCAACGCGGCCCATCGGCTCCACAACCCGGCCAAGTCCGACGCGTGGAATCAGGAGGTCTTTGGGAAGTGCAACAGCCCCAACTGGCATGGGCACAACTACGAGATGGAGGTGACCGTGGCCGGCGAGCCGGACCCTGATACCGGCTACGTCATCGACCTAGGCGTCCTGAAGCAGGTGCTGGAGGACCGTGTCCTCAGCAAGGTGGACCACGCCAACCTCAACACGGACGTCGATTTCATGCAGGGCAAGCTTACCTCGACGGAGCACTTCATTGTGGCCATCTGGGGCGAGCTCGTGGACGCCCTACCGTCGGGCCGGCTGCACCGCATCCGGCTCTACGAGACCCCCCGCAACTTCGCCGAGTACACGGGCCACTGAGGCTCCCTACGCGGTGTGCGTGGCACGCCCAGCGTGGTCGGTAGACTGAATGCTGGCGAAGCGCCTGGCTACCTTGCCAGGACTGCATTTTCGCGAGCACCGCTCTTTTCACACGTAACACAGCTCGTCATGGAGATCATGCAACCGCTACCTGACATCCAGCAATCCAAAGACCTGCGCGGTGTGGCCCTTGAACAAGTGGGCATTTCGGATCTGCGCTATCCGATCACGGTACTGGACAAGCATCAAGGAAAGCAGCAGACCATCGCAAGCTTGACGATGTCCGTGAGCCTTCCCCATCACTTCAAGGGGACTCATATGAGTCGCTTCGTGGAGGTGCTGAATCAATATCTGGGTGCGTTCACCATCGGCACGCTGCCTGATCTCCTCCGCGAGATGAAAGAGCGGTTGGATGCCGAGTCGGCTCGCATTGAGGTTCGCTTTCCCTACTTCCTGGAGCGGAAGGCGCCGGTGACAGAGAAGGGCGCCTTGATGGATTATGCCTGTACCTTCATTGGCGAATCCAACGGTCATGGCGACGACTTCATCATTGGGGTGGCCGTACCTGTTGCAAGCCTCTGCCCGTGCAGCAAAGAGATTAGTGAGTACGGGGCCCACAACCAGCGAGGAGAAGTCGATATCCAGGTACGCAGCAGACAGGGCTCGGAAGGAGATACCCAGCTCATCTGGATTGAGGAGCTCATTGAGGTGGCCGAGAACGCAGCCTCTGCACCGCTCTACCCGCTGCTCAAGCGCCCAGACGAGCGCTTCGTGACGATGCAGGCCTACGAAAACCCGGCCTTCGTGGAAGACATCACGCGGGATGTGGCCGTGCAGCTGAGAGCGGATGAGCGGGTGGCATGGTATCAGGTTCGCGTCACCAACTTCGAGAGCATCCACAACCACAATGCCTTTGCCCAGACCTCGTGGTCACGCGGCTGAGGAAAGCACGGTATCGTTTGCCGGGTGCGACCCCGGCGCTCGTTGAGTCAGTCGGGAAACGGGAAATGAGGGCGTAGAAGTGGGTCTGTTGAGTCCTACTCGCTACTTTCTCATTTCCCGTTTCTCATCCACCATTCAACCGCTCCCCCCGATGGCTGTCCACCACTACCGCTGGGCCGACATGGAGGCCGAGCCGGTCACGCCTCTCATCGACCGCCGCCTCGTGACCGGCACCCAGACCATGATGGCGTACCTCAACCTCAAGAAGGGGTGCGTGGTCCCTTGGCACCACCACGAGAACGAGCAGATCACGTACGTCCTGGAAGGCGCCCTGCGCTTCTTCGTGGGCGAGGACCGCGAGGAGGTGATCGTGCGGGCCGGTGAGGTCCTGCACCTGCCGTCCAACGTGCCCCACGAGGCGCACGCGCTGGAAGACACCATCGACCTCGACGTGTTCAGTCCCCCCCGCCAGGACTGGCTCGACGGCACTGACGCCTACCTGCGCACCGGCGTGCCCATGGAGTAGCCTCCTCCGCACCCGCCGGCCGACCCGACCGTTCCCATGACCCCAACGCTGCACCAAGGCCAGCGCGTCGTAGCGGGGGGCTCTGCCCTCGGTGATGCCCAGGCCGCCTTCATCCTCATCCATGGCCGCGGCGCGTCCGCGGAGAGCATCCTCGGCCTAGGCCGGGCCCTGGACCCCCCCGCTGGGTTGGCGTTCCTGGCCCCACAGGCCTATCACGCCACCTGGTACCCGTCCAGCTTCTTGGCGCCGCTCGCCCAGAACGAGCCGTGGCTGTCCTCGGCCCTAGAGGCCGTGGGCGCCGTGGTGCAGCAGGTTCTGGACGCCGGCCTTCCTGCCGAGCGCCTCATCATCGGGGGGTTTTCGCAGGGGGCGTGCCTCTCCCTGGAGTACGCCGCGCGCCATCCTCAGCGCTACGGCGGTGTGGTGGCCCTGAGCGGTGGCCTCATCGGCAACGGCGAGCGCACGGGCGTGTCCGTCCCCGAAGACAAGACCTTCACCTACGAGGCCGCCCTGGCCGGTACGCCTGTCTTCCTGGGGTGCAGCGACATCGATCCCCACATCCCGGAGGCTCGCGTGCGTCGGTCAGCCGAGGTGATGGCCCACCTGGGCGCCGACGTGGACCTGCGGATCTATCCGGGGTTGGGGCACACGGTCAACGCCGACGAGCTGACCTACCTCCGAGAGACGCTGCTCCCCCTTGTCTTGGACTGACGTGGCCCCCGCACGCCCAGTGGCGCGGGGTCTTCCGCTTTCACCCCACAACTCCCGCCCTTCATGCAACGCTACCTTCCGCTCATCGGCCGTGTATTGCTGGCCCTCATCTTCCTCCTGTCCGGCGTTGGTAAGATCGGCGATTTCGCAGGCACACAGGAGTACATGGCCGCCGCTGGCATGCCGATGACGGCCCTCCTCCTCGTTGGGGCGATTGTGCTTGAGATCGTGGGGGCCCTGTCCATCATGCTCGGCTTCAAGGCGAAGCTCGGAGCGGTGGCCCTCCTCCTCTTCTTGATCCCGGCTACCCTCATCTTCCACACCGATTTCGCGGATCAGGTGCAGATGATCATGTTCATGAAGAACCTGTCGATCTTCGGCGGACTGCTCCTGGTCGTCGGCTTTGGCGCGGGGCCGCTGAGCCTGGATGAGCGTGCGGAGAAGCGTCACGCGCGGCCGGCCTGACGGTGGCCGACCATAGCTGGAACGTGAGGGCTGGGGCTGGGTAGATCGGCCTCACATCGGTTGGATTCATACCCGCTCGTCCATGCATTTCGATCTCAGCACGCTGTCCGTCCGGGAACGCTACAAGCTCCTGACGGGCGTCATCGTGCCGCGCCCCATCGCGTTGGTGACCTCCGTGGGCGCCGACGGTCTCGTCAACGCCGCCCCGTTCAGCTACTTCAACGTGATGGGAGCGGACCCGCCGGTGGTGGTGTTCGGGCCGGGCAATCGAGCGCCCGGTCAGCCCAAGGACACGGCCCAGAATGTGGCGGACACGCGCGAGTTCGTGGTCAACCTGGTAGACGAAGCCCTGGCCGAGGCCATGAACCTCACCGCCACTGACTTCCCGCCGCACGTGAGCGAGGTCGAGGCGCTGGGGCTGGAGACGGTGCCGTCCGTGACGGTGGCGCCCCCGCGCCTGGCTGCCGCGCCCGTGCACCTGGAGTGCAAGGAGGTGACCACGCTCACGGTGGGCAACACCCGCGTGGTCGCTGGCGAGGTGCTGCACCTGCATATCCGCGACGCGCTCGTCGACGCCGAGCGGATGCGCATCCACGGGGACCGTCTCCACCTGGTGGGCCGGATGCACGGCGCCTGGTACACCCGCACGCGCGACCTGTTCGAGATGCCGCGCCTGAGCTACGATGCCTGGCTCAAGGACCGTCCGCAGGCGGAGGTGGCGGACCCAGACGCCACCGACTAGCGCGGGAGCGGCACGCGGTCGAACCAGGCCAGGTAGGTCTTTGTGCGAGCGAGGTACGCCACGCCCGCGTCGCCTTCGGCTAGGTCCCCGTAGACGATCCCGGTGAGGACGGCCAGCTCGTGGCGCGTCCCGTCCTCCAGCTCTACGGTCACGAAGTAGTCGGTGGAGGTCTCGGCAGCGCCTGCGTTGACCTGGGTCCGCTTGGCGGTGATCAGCGCGGCCTCTGCCTCTTCGATGGCCACCCCCTCCGACACGATTGGCGGGGCCCCCGTCAGCTTGCGGTACCCCCACCAGGCCGCCACCAGCGCCGCCGCGATGTACCAGTGGCCTTGCCACAGCGCGATCCCTCCGACGGCCACGGCGCCTAGAAACAGCGCCGTCTGCCGATGGTCCGCCTTGCCCGCCCGGCGCCCAGCCTCCTGCAGGGCGAGCAAGCCGATGTGTTGGGGGTCGTCACGCCGGGCGTAGGCGTCCGAGGCCTTCACGAAGGCGAACAGATCGTCGCGAGAGCGGGTGTCGATGGTGGTGTCGAAGACCAGGGCGGCCTCGCAGTACGGGCACGCCACCGCGCCCACCGGGGCCGTGGCGCCACAAGTAGAGCAGGTCATGAATCAGAGCACAAAGCGTGGAGCATGAAAAGGCCCCCAGAGGCGAGCCGCCACCGGCAGAGACGCCCCGCTGGGGGGCTCTGCGGGCGCGCCTCACCAGTTGGAGGTGGCGGCGGTGAAGACATCTTCGGCGATGATGCGGAGGGCCTCCTCGGCAGCGGTGGTCTCTTGGTCGAGGCCCTCAGCGGGGTCGTAGTCCTCGAAGCCGGAGAAGGTGCGTTCGAGCAGGGTCTCGTCGTTGACCTGGTCTTCGTAGACGATGCGCACCGTGATCGTCACCCGGTTCAGGGCCGCCTGTTCATCGCCCCCGACGGCCGTGGGCTCGTTGCGGTATTGGGTGATGGTGGCGTTGAGCAGGGCGTCGGCGTCGGCCTCGTTGGGCTCCAGGCGAAGCCGCGTCTGGTTGACGAAGCGCTGCACAAACTGCTCGGTCAGCAGGTCGTCCAGGTTGGGCTGCGTACTCACGCTGTTGTCCACCACCAGCGGGATGGCAATGGTGTTGAGGTCCTCGGGGATGGTGGCGCCGGTGAAGCTGTAGTACCCGCACCCCGGCAGCAGGGCCACATACACGATGAGGAAAGCCACAGGCCTCATGAACGTTGCACGTGGCATGTTACAGCTCCTTGATCTTCCGGTAGAGCGTACGCTCGCTGATGCCCAGGGCTTGGGCGGTCTGCCGACGATTGCCCTCGAAGTAGTTGAGCGCCTCCGCGATGAGCCGCTGCTCCTGTTCCTCCAGCGTAGGAAAGGTCTTGACCGGAGCGGACGCCTCTGTCGAGGCGGGGAGGGTACGCGAGGGAGGCGGGACCGTGGAGGCGTTCTCCTGTTCAATTTCGTAGACCACGTCTTCAATGACCGAGGCCAGGTCGTTCTTGTCGCTCACGATGACGAAGTCCCTTGAGGCCTCGTCGAAGCCCTCGGGGGCCTGGGGGACGGGCCGGGGCCGCTGCGGGGCCGCTGTCAGCACCTCGAGCTGCTCCTTCATCTCGCGGACCTCTAGGCGTAGCTCCAGGAGTGCCCGGTAGACCAGCTCGCGCTCCCGGGTCTCAGGGCCGCCTCCGCCCGATGCTGAGCGGGCCGCCGACAAGGGAACCAGGCTCTGGCTGCCGCCCGAGAGGTCGACGCCTCGCAGGAACGGCCGCAGCGCGTCCACGTCCACCGTCTCCCCGTGGACCAAAACCGTGGAGCGCTCCGCCACGTTGCGCAGTTCGCGGATGTTGCCGGGCCACCGGTACGCCAGGAGCAGCCGTTCGGCGGCCGGGGTGAGGCGCTTGGATGGCGTGTTGTACGCCTGCGTGAAGCGGTGAAGGAAGGTGCGAAACAGCTCCAGCACGTCGTCCGAGCGCTCGCGCAGCGGCGGAATGTCGATGACCACGGTGCTGAGGCGGTAGTAGAGGTCCTCGCGGAAGCGTCCGGCCTGTACCTCCTGCGCCAAGTCTTTGTTGGTGGCGGCCACCACGCGCACATCGGTGCGCAGCTCCTTCGAGGAGCCGACGCGGCTGAAAGCGCCGGTTTCCAGCACGCGCAGCAGGCGCACCTGAGCCTGGAGCGGCATCTCGCCGATCTCGTCGAGGAAGATGGTCCCTTCGTCGGCCGCCTCGAAGAAGCCTATACGGCGCTCGGACGAACCCGTGTACGCCCCCTTCTCGGCACCGAACAGTTCAGACTCGATCAGCCCCTCGGGGATGGCCCCGCAGTTGACCGTGACGAGATCAGCGTGGCGGCGAGGGCTGAGGTCGTGGATGAGCCGGGCAATGAGCTCCTTGCCCACTCCGCTCTCTCCTTGGATAAGGGCGCTGATATCGGTACGGGCCACCATGCGGGCCCGGTCAATGACATGGCGGAGGGCGGCCGACGAGCCGATGATGCCGAAGCGTTCCTGGATGGTACGGCGATCCATGCGGGGACAAGCCAGATCGTGGGGGAAGAAGCGTACCCCGCCAACGAGGGGGCTGCCCCAAGGTTCTGCCAAATTGTCGCAATCAGGGCGTCGAGGGGCCGCTGCTCGTTACCGCCTCCAGGGCTGCGTCGCGGCCAGCAAAGAAGTCGGCCGCGCGGAGGGGGACCTGAATGTCTGGGTTCAGCGAGGCGGGGTCGGCATTGGGGAGGAGGGTGAAGTACTTCGTGGAATGGTTCACGCGGAGCCGAGACTGGGCCAGGTTGAACCCTCGGACTTCGCCGTAGTGGTTGGGTTTGCCTCCCGTGGGTGTGCCGACGAGCAGGCCGTTCCAGCGCTCGTGCAACTCAAGGGCGTTCATCAGGCCTGAGGAGAAGGTATGCTCCCCAATCAGCACGACGAGGCGCCCTGATGCTTGCGCCTCGGGTGGATAGCTGTCGAACAAGTCATAGAGCGGCTGAATGATGCGCGAATCGCCTCCCGTGTTGTGGCGGAGGTCCACCACCACCTGGTCTACGGGGTGTGTTTGGAGCAGTGTGACGAGGTCATCCACGGTGTCTTGGAAGGGGCGGCCGGGCTCTATGAGGCATCGGTTGTACTGGAAATAGACGGTCTGGTCTTCAGGCAGGTAGGTGGTCCAATAGTGGCCACGAGTGCTCTGGAACTGAAGAGGCACAGGGCCCTCCAGCCCACTGAGCCAGATGGTGCCTGACTGGTCAGTGAGGGTAGGGAGCGTGCGCGTCACTGAGGCCCCGGTCTCCGTTTCGAAGGAAAGTGTAACGGCGTTAGGAGTCTCCGCTAGGCCGAGGGTGTGCAGCATGCGGCCGTGGACCACATACCTCGGTACAAGGGCCCGCCGCCACGCCTCATTTTCGTACGAGATCAGCGTGGCCACCTGGGCCAGCGCGTCGTCCACAGGCTGCTCGCCGATGTGGGTGATGCGCGCGCGCAGCAAATCCTGGTAGTCCGTGGTGGCGCTTATGACAAAGAGCCCGTCCTCGAACGCATAGAACCGAAGTGGCAGGATAGGCGGCAGGCTCCAGGCACTCCACGGGTAGATGGTCGTGTGGGAATCACCCAGGAGTGCGGTGAGCTGGGCGAAGCGCACATCGACCTCGTAATCTTGGAGGGTGGGGATATCTTCGGCCAGCGCTTGGGCCGCGGCGTAGAACGCCGCCTTCGGCGTGATGGCGTAGGGGGCCGGGTGGACATCCTCCAGTGTGCGGACTAGGGTCTCGACGTCGCCGCGCAGGGCCTCGTCCCGAGGTGTGCCGGGCTCAAGCTCGGGCCACAAGGCCTCGGAGGTGTTGTCACTGTCGCAGCCGGTGAACAGCCCGAGGACGAGCATCACCAGCATAGGGAAGAAGCAGGAGCGGGCCATAGGCAGGGCCTTCATGGGTGAGGTTACAGGTCCGTAACATAACAAGGTAGACCGATAACCACATGAGGGCAAGGCCTCGTTTCGCCCCTAGGCGGTGGCCTGAGAGGGGGTCGGCATGAGAAGGATGGGGACGAGCAGGATCAGGAGGCCGCCCAGGTAGAGGGTGTAGTCGCCGCTGAGGATGAGGTAGACGCCGCCGAAGAGGGCGGGCACCTCGCCGGCGGCTGTGGCCATGATGGTCAGCGTGGCTTTGCGCTGAAAGGTGTCGGCGTTTTGCCAGAGGCGCCGGAGCGCCAAGACGCCGCCCAGGGCGCCGATGCAGATCGCCAGGAACACCAGCCGGAGGGTCGAGAGCACCGAGGCGTCCATGGGGTCGATGTCTCGCGACACAAACCAGCCCACGGCGCCCAGGATGAGGACGCCCATCAGGATGGCCAGCCGGATGATACGAAGCGATTGCGGCGTGACCGCGCTAGAGGTAGACATGGGTAGTGGGGAGCAGACGACGGAGACCAATGTCTGCAAGCTAGCACACCACACCCGGCGGTGCCACGTCCTACGCGTGGATCCGCAGCCGGTCTGCTTCGGCGGCTAGCGTGGTGGCCGCCAAGGCCTCGCCGAAGAGGGTGGCAGAGGTGCAGCCCGTGAGGCGGACGTTGACGTACTGGCCCTTGGCGAGATCGTCGCGGCGGTCGAAGACCACCATCTTATTGCTGTCCGTGCGGCCGCAGAGCTGGGCGTCGCTGCGCTTCGAGGGTCCCTCGATGAGGACCGTCTGGACGGTGCCCACCTCAGCCTCGTTGCGCTCGCGGGCGATCTGCGTTTGGCGCGTGATGATCTCGGTGAGGCGCCGCTTCTTGACCTCCTCGGGCACGTCGTCGGCGTACTTGCGCTGCGCATAGGTGCTCGGGCGCTCGCTGTACATGAACATGAAGGCGTGGTCGTAGCGTACGCGCTCCATGAGCGAGAGGGTATCCTGATGCTCGGCCTCCGTCTCCCCGCAGAAGCCCGCGATGATGTCCGTGGAGAAGCTGATGGGCGGGCAGATGGCGCGGGCCCGCTCGACGAGGGCCAGGTACTGCTCGCGCGAGTAGGTGCGGCGCATGCGGCGAAGCGTCTCCGTGTTGCCGTGCTGCACCGGGAGGTGGATGTAGTTGCACACGGTGGGCCGCTCGGCGTGGACGTGCAGCAGCTCGTCCGAGCAGTCCTTCGGGTGGCTGGTGGAGTAGCGGATGCGCAGCTCCGGCGAGAGCAGGCTGATGCGGTAGAGCAGCTCCGGAAAGCTGACGGCGGTGCCCTCCTGCTCGAAGCGGTACGAGTTCACGTTCTGCCCGAGGACGGTCACCTCTTTGTAGCCATCCTCCACCAGCTGGGCACACTCGCTGAGGATGCTGGTCACGGGCCGGCTTCGCTCGCGCCCACGGGTGAAGGGGACCACACAGAACGAGCACATGTTGTTGCACCCGCGCATGATCGAGACAAAGGCCGAGAGGCCGTTCGTGTCGTAGCGCACCGGCGCAATGTCTGCGTAGGTCTCCTCCCGCGAGAGCTGCACGTTGACGGCGGCTTGCCCGGTCTCGTCGGTTTCGTGGAGCAGGCGGGGGAGGTCGCGGTAGGCATCGGGGCCGACCACCAGGTCCACCAGCTTCTCCTGCTCCAGCAGCTTGGCTCGCAGGCGCTCGGCCATGCAGCCCAGGACGCCCAGCTTGATGGCCCGGCGTTGTTTCGTCTTGGCAGCGCGGAAGACATCGAGGCGGCGGCGCACCTTCTGCTCGGCGTTCTCGCGGATGGCGCACGTGTTGAGCAGCACCACGTCGGCGCGGTCCGCGTCGTGCGTGAGGCCGAAGCCATGCTCACGCAGCACCGACGCTACGATCTCCGAGTCCGAGACGTTCATCTGGCAGCCGTAGGTCTCGATGTAGACCTGCTGGCCGCCATCCGTTTCCTGCGCCGTCAGCTTGGGCGCGTCCACGTGGTCCGGCGCCTCGTCGCCCAGGATGGGCACGTCGGTGATGAGTTGCATGGTCGGAAGGGTGGTGAATGGTGAGTCGCCCCCGTTGAATTGTCGATGGCGGGCGGGGTTTCCGGTGGATAGGAGACGGGGATGGGGAATGGTGAATGGTGAGTTGTGAATGGTGAAGTGAGGGTGGGGCGGCCGCTGGCGCCTACGGGTCCGGGGTGAATGGGGCGGTGACTCGGCCGCCTCCGCTCTAGGCCGTGGCGCCAGCGGCCTCCTCGTGGATGGGGCGCGTAGGGAGCAAGCCCGGCGCGCTTTAGCCAAGGGGCCACCAGCATCATTCTTGATGGATGTCGTTGCGGCTTGGGGCCCCTTGGGTACCGGCCTGCGCGGGGGATCGGGCTTCGCGCGTTTCGAGGAAGTCCACGCTTGGTGCTGAGCAAGAGAAGAACCAAGCAGAAAAATCAGATAAGACCCCGCTCCGGGAAGGAGCCCGCAGCCGGGAGCAGGCCCAGAACGGGGCCATGTGAACGCGTGATTCGGATCATGGACGATTGACCATGCTCTCAGCCCGTGGCTTGGTTCCAAGCCTGCATGGAGCGGAGCACGTACTTACCGATCATATCGAACTCCACGTTTACCTTTTTACCTACGGTCCAGGTGGGGACGGCAGTGTGTTCGTAGGTGTGCGGGATGATGGAGACGGTAAAGGTCGCGTTTTCGAGGCGTGCGACGGTCAGGCTGATGCCATCGACGGTGACAGAGCCTACGGGGATGAGGTGTGGCGCAAAGCTTGCGTCGACCTCAATCACATACAGCCAACTGGTGGAGAGCGTCTCCGCCTGGCGGATGACTCCCGTGGTGTCCACGTGTCCTTGCACGAGGTGGCCGTCGAGGCGCCCGTCGGGGCGCATGGCGCGCTCCAGGTTGACCGGCATGCCAGTCGCCAGTTCGCCGAACGTGGTCTTGAGGAGGGTCTCCTCCACGGCCACGACGTCAAAGGTGTCCATGCCGACGGCCACGACGGTCTGGCAGGCCCCGTTGATGGCAATACTTTGGTCGGGGGTCAGCTCGGGGGCGAGGGGCGCCTGCACCGTGAGGCGGCGGCCGCCGCCTAGGTTGGTCACCGCTGTCAGTTGGCCTACCTGCTCAATGATACCCGTAAACATAGATTGCAAACGCTGAACGAGACGAGAAAGCCGGCCCTGGGCCGGGGTGTGCATCGCGGTACCAGTGCCCTCAGGCGATGTTTCAGCACCCTACGCGGAACGCGGCCGGGTGTCCCTCAACCAACCCGCACGAAGACTTATGGAGCATGCCATCCCCGATTACGTCCGTGAAGCGGTCCGCTCGCTGCCGCCCCTGCCGACGGCGGCTCGCCGCCTCCTTGAGCTCATGCGTGATCCTGAGGCGGACTTCAGCGAGATCGCCCAAGTCATCGGCACCGATCCCTCGCTGACAGCCCGGGTGCTGCGTGCCGCCAACTCGCCGTTTTACGGCCTGCCTCGCCGCGTGGACACCTTGCGGCAGGCGACCGTGTTGCTGGGCAGCGAGACGGTGGCCAACCTGGCGCTGAGCGTCGGCGTGATGAGCCTGGAGGCCGGGCGAGGGACGGCCTTAGACCTGGACGCGTTCTGGCGTCACACCCTGGCGGTGGGCACGCTGGCTCGGCAGCTCGCCCAGCAACTTCACCCAGACGAGGCCGAAGCGGCCTTCGTGGGAGGACTGCTGCACGACATCGGCCTGCTGGTCATGGCGGAGCACTTCGGGACGGACTACGAGCAGGTGCTGATGGCCGCCCAGTACGGCACCAAGCCGCTCCACGAACTGGAGCGGGACTTCTTCGACCTAGACCATGCGGTGGTCGGGCACGCGTTGTGCTTACACTGGAACATTCCCCACACGGTGACCACCGCTGTGGCCGAGCACCACAACGTGGAGGCGGCCCCGCTGAACAGCGCCGCCTACTTCGTGCGCGAGGCCAACACCCTGGTCAAGGCGGCCGGCATCGGCTTCGGGGGGAATCAGTACGTGGAGGTCCACACGAGCGAGGCGCTGCCGCGTGCGCGCATCCATCCGCAGGCGCTCCAGGCTTTGCTTCGTACGCTGGAGCGGGACGTGCGCGAGATCGAGGTGGCTCTGGGACGAGGCGAGGCGCTCCTGCCTCACGCCTCTGCGCCTCCCGTGGTGCATCTGCAGATCACCCATGCCGCCGAGGCTGAACTGCTGCAGACCCACCTGCAGGCGCGAGGCTACGCACCCGTGCCCCGCCAGGACAGGGCCTCGCCCGAGGCCGACGACCACATAGGGCCGGTGGTGGCCCTGGTCACCGACCTCCCCCTCTCGCCGACGCAGCAGTTCGCCTACACCCGGCACGGCGCCTGGGTGCTCGACTATGCCGCCTGGCGCAGCACCCATGCCATGCCTGAGGACGGCCAGCTTCGCGTGGATCTCCTCCACCACTGGCTAGGACAACTCCCGGCGCCCCATCCTCATCAGGTGCCCGTGTGAGCGAGGAGCTCGTCCGTGGCGTGCCGATACCCCATGAAGAGCAAGTCGTTTCCAACGGATGACCACGTGTGATCGGCAAACGTGAGGGCCTGATCCAGCGTATCGACGCGAAGGTCGTGCAGGGCCCGCACCCCGGCGCCAAGCAGCTTGGGCGCCACGAACAGCGCATATCGGTCCACGAGGTCTTGCTGGAGCAGCGCCGAGGCGAGCCCTGGGCCGGCTTCGACCAGCAGCGTCTGCAGCGGGCGTCCCTTGGGCCCGCCCTCCACGCCAAGTCGGTTCAGCAGCGCGGCGAGGTCGAGGTGCACGGCTCCATCGTCCGAGCGGGTGGGGAGCTGCCAGACGGTACCACCGCGCGCGGTGAGCGCCTCGGCATAGGCGGGCGTCACCCCCTCGGCCACGACGGCCAGCGTGTGAGCGGCCTGCGCGTCCGTGAACAGCTGGAGCGAGGGGGGGAGCGTGCCGGTCCGATCCAGCACGAGGCGGCGGGGCTGGCGGCCGGCCACGTGGCGGACGGTCAGCGCCGGATCATCGGCGGCGGCGGTGCCCCGGCCTACGAGGACGCCATCCAGCGTGGCCCGCCACTCATGGACACGCCGCCGGGCCACCTGACCGCTGATCCAGCGGGCATGGCCGGTCCGCGTGGCCACGTGGCCGTCGAGCGTCTGCGCCACCTTGAGCGTCACCAGCGGACGTCCGGTACGGACGTGGTGAATAAACCCCTCGTTGAGGCGCAGGCACGGGCCCTGCAAGATGCCCACCTCCACCTCCACGCCCGCCGCGCGCAGGCGTTCGAGGCCGCGCCCCGCCACGGCGGGGAACGGATCCGCGATGCCGACGACCACGCGGGGGATGCCTTTTTCGAGGACGAGGTCTGCGCACGGCGGCGTCTTGCCGTGGTGGCTGCACGGCTCCAGGTTGACGTAGAGCGTGGCCGTGCGGAGGGCGGCAGCGCCGTGACGCGCCTCGGCGTAGCGGATGGCCACGGGCTCGGCATGATCACGACCGTAGGCGGCGTGCCAGCCCTCGCCGAGGCAGCGACCGTCAGGCCCCACCAGGACGGCGCCTACGAGCGGGTTGGGGCTCACGTGACCGGCACCCCGGGCGGCCAGCGTGAGGCACCGCTCCATCCAGGACTCGTGCGGGAGAGACGAGGTCAGCATACCTCCTCAATGTGGGGCGGCAGCGCGTCGAGTTGCCACGATTCGAAGTAGAACTTGGACTCCGAGCGCGCCTTGCGAAACGGCACAAGGAAGCAGCGCCCCTCGGGGAGCGGCTGGGCCTGGAGGGTGCGGCGCAGCGCATCGCGCAGAGGGTGGGCGGCGAACACGCTCCAGTCGTGCCCGTGGTGGGCGGGCTCCGGGAACAGCAGCACGGCCCCGGCATCCAGCGCAGCCCGCAGGGCGGGCAGGCTGGGGCGGCGCTCCTGATGGAGGAGCGGGGCCAGCGCCAGCGACGGGGCGGGCGACGGCTGCCAGGCCAGCACGGCGGTGCCGCCGGGATCCTGTATCAGCGCCCGCACCTCCTCCGCCGACGCCGACGCGATGGCGTCCGGCGGCGTGCCCACGGTCCACGCCCCGGGGCCGATCCACGCGAGGACCAGGTCCGCCAGGGTCGCGGCCTGGTCAAGCGCCGTAAAGCCGACGTGCTCTGTGGCCAGGTTGGTGCCCGCCAGGTAGCCGCGGTAGTAGGTGGGCGTGCGGAGGAAGGCCTCCAGCGCCGCTGGCGAGGCCTCGGCCTTCAGCGCCGCCGCCCGGGGCCGCGCGTTGGCGTCCAGGTCCGGGCTCAGCATTTCCAGCGGAGCCGGCTCCTCGTAGAAGTACTTGAAGATGTCCACAGCAAACAGCGAAAGAAACAGCAAGACCCCATTAGACGCTGACGGTGGAAGCGAGATGCCGGGTGGATGTAATGAATGAGAAATGCAAAATGAGAAATGCAAAAGGGGTGGTTAGCCCATCGGGGATCAGGGCCCCGTGACCCATCAGGCGCACGGTAGGCCACGATACATACGTGTTTAGCGCCTCAATAAGTGCGAATGGTGAATGGTGAAGTATAAGTGGTGAATGGTGAATGTATCTCTCCAGGCCCGAGCGTTCGCGTTGGACAAGCACCCGTTCACCACTCACCGTTCACCACTCGCACCGCCCCTCAGCCCCGACGACCCCGCTAAACACCGACCACGATACATCGTGGCCCGGGGACGGGAAAACACCCTTCCGGGAACGCGCCCACCCATGAACCGTGTTGAAAACACCATCCCCACCTGCCACGCATGCTCATGCTTAACATGCTCCGTTCAGCCTGGACCTGGCTCCTCACCGGCCTGCTGGTCCTCATTTGGCTCCCCCTCCTGGCGGTGATCCGGCTCTTCGACCGGGACCCCGTGCGGTACCGAACGGGCCGCTGGTTCCGGCGGGTGGGCCTCATGATGACCAAGGTCAACCCCTTCTGGACGATCATCCACGAGGGCGTGTACCCCGAGAACCCGCGGCACCCGTACGTGGTGGTGAGCAACCACCAGTCGCTGGCCGACATCCCCGTCGTGAGCCGACTGCCATGGGAGATGAAGTGGGTGGGTAAGGTGGAGCTGTTCGAGACCCCGTGGACCGGCTGGATGATGAAGCTGGCCGGCGACATCGCCGTGGACCGTGGGGACCGGGCGAGCGGTGCCAAGGCGCTGATCGCGGCCAAGCGCTACCTGGAGCAGCGCTGCTCCGTGATCTTCTTCGCCGAGGGCACGCGCTCCAAGGACGGCCGCCTGAACGCCTTCAACGACGGCGCCTTCCGCCTCGCGATCAAGGCCGGCGTCCCCATCCTGCCCGTCGTGCTGGACGGCACCAGCGACGCCCTGCCGAAGCACTCGTGGCGCTTCACCCCCGGTGAGATCCGCCTCACGGTGCTGCCCCCCGTCTCCACCGACGGCCTCAAGGCCAAAGACACGGCGGCTCTCCGCGAGCAGGTGCGCGGCCTGATGGTGAACCAGATCGCCACGTGGCGAGGCGTCCCCCCCGCCACCGTGGACGCCACCGCCGAGACTTCGGCGCCCGCCCCTACGGAGTAAAGACTCGGCAAAGAAGCCCTGTCCTCGTTGCCGCCCACACAGGCAGCGCCGTATGTTCACCGACTACCCTGCCCTATAGCTCAATTGGCAGAGCGCCTGACTCTGGATCAGGAGGTTCCAGGTTCGAATCCTGGTAGGGCAACCATGAGCCCCTGTGAGTCTGTGACTTGCAGGGGCTTTTGTGCTGAGCCATGCAACTGGTTCACCAGTCACCAAGACAGCACTTGATTTGATTGTTCTGTTTGGTGAGCTGATGATCCCGGCATCCATGACGGCCAGCGGTCTCGACAGTCGGTGTTCTGTGGTAGCTGCCTTGTCATTGACGGCACGTTCCTAGCTTGCAGAAAGAGACTGAGGCGTTGGAATGGCAGATATTTTAGTGGATAGTACAAGCCGTCGTAAGACATGGCGTACACCGATAAGGTCATGTGGCAAGATCCAGGGGTAAGTCCGAGATATCCCGGAGCCGATTGCCAGAGACCATGATATCCAGCATCTCGGCTGCATCTTCTAGACCGAGTGCTTGTGCAGCCTCAACAAGCTCATGCAGTGCAAAATGATACACGCAGTCAATATCACCTGTACCAAGAGCCAAAGAGGCAATCCGGCTGGGCATTGGCTCTGCGGTAATGACCACGATGTGAGGAAGGCGACCCTTCCGATTCCTGACTAGATTCAGGCCTTCAGAACGAGCATTTTGGGCGCGGTCGCTTCGCAGAGTCCATTTACATGAGATGCTCGCATGCAAAATAGGCTGTTCATTATTCAGTCGGCGAAGACTTGTCCGCCTCGCGCTGCTCGGGTCTACGATAGGTATCGGTGTATTCAGCCGCTCGTCAGGCTCGGGGTCCCGCGCAATGACTAAGTCTGGCTTGATGAGATAATCTCTTCCAATAGCTGTGGCAAATTCTGGACTCGCTTCTGCCAAACGCTCAAGGTCATCGAGGTGCGAGTACTGATCGAATTGAGCGATGGCTTGTCCACCAGAGTCTCTGAATACTCGCCACTGACCTGGTCGAAGATGACCAAGGTGCTTCCAGGTTTCTCGAACATAGCTTTCGCACACCTCTTCGAAAACGCGCCCTGCCGTTTGACCCTTCATTTTAGGACCTGCAGGACCCTTCTCTCCGACCAGACGGGCGTAAACACCCAAGGCCAGGTCCCTGCTTGTTTTGCTATCCTTGTCAGCAATACTGACGACTCCTTTGTTGGAGATCGTTAGAGATCTTGCCAGTAAGGCGCCATGGAAGGTGGCTCGGGCTTTCGTGAGCAGACCTTCAGTAGAAGTGGCTCCTGAGCCACTCATGCGGCCTGGCTCGGCAAGAACTCCGGGTGTTGATCGGAAAAATCCAGTTGTTTGATTGGCTCAGGCCTAGGTATCTGCAACAAGACCTTTCTGATTTGTGTGCCAAATGCGCGAGCTACTGGAGGTGGAAATGCATTGCCGACCTGGCGATAGGCGTTGGTTTTCTTTCCTGAGAACGCCCAATCGTCGGGGAAGCCCTGGAGACGTGCGGCCATTCGCACCGTCAGGTAAGGCAAGCCCTCGAAGTCCTCGTTAGGAGGGTCATATGCAACGAGCTTGCCGTTTACGCCAAGCTTAGCCCAGGCTTTCTTCGCGCGGGTAGGGCCAAGGTCTGGGCCTCCGTGCTTTTTTGAACCCCCCACTAGGGTCGGAGCGATGTCGTCGGCTTTCTGCTTCCAATCCGATGCTCCTCTCCACCCGGATGCAGCCATCAGATCGAAGAGGGCCTCTCCCACAGTCTTAGGAGGTGCAGAGAACGGAGAGGGGGGGGCGAAGAGCTCAAAATATGGATCTCGTATGGCCACCAGAATTGCCCGAGGACGTAATTGCGGAACGCCATAGTCAGAAGCCTGGACGACGTGCCAACCTGCGCTGAGGCCGAGATCATTGAGTCGGCTCTCAATCTCCTTTCGGTAGCTACTGAATTTGTCCTGCATGATCCCTGTGACCGTTTCGAACATAACGGCGCGAGGCTTCACGCTAGCAACGATGTCGATTCCAACATCAAACAGGTTGCGCTCGTCGTCCTTACCTAGCTGTTTCCCCGCCACAGAGAACGGAGGACAAGGAAGCCCTCCGGCAACAAGGTCAACCCCAGTATAGGGCGTGGGGTCAAACTCTCTCAGGTCCTCTAGAGATGCTCTGAAGCGCCAGTCGTAGACATTCTGCTTGAGGGTTCTCACACAATGCTTATCGTTGTCGACAAGGCAGAGGTGATCGAACCCGGCTTGGTGTAATCCTAGGGCTTGGCCCCCTGCTCCAGCGCACAGCTCTATTGCGGTAAGCTTGGCCATGAGTTGTCTGTTTATTCAACGATGAGTCGAAGGTATGGACTGTAATGTGGGGCAACAAGGCAAACCAGACGTGACTTTTCCACCCATAGTCAACGCTATCAGTCCATGCTATGGCCAAGTAGGACTGACCTCCCCTCGCAATCTAACCAGTGAGACGTATAGAATGGGCGATCTTGACCACTTACAGCCACGCCTGACACACGTGGCCCCACCTCGCCCACATCACCACCACGGCCAAGCGGGCCAGGTGGTACCTGTATCGCTGGGGTGTATCTTGAGCCCCGCTTGCTCCATCAGCCCGCTCGCTCAGCATGAAACAGCTGATCGTGCACGTCGCTCTCGTGGTTCGTGACTACGACGAGGCCATGGCGTTCTTCCGAGACAAGCTGCACTTCGTCGTCGTGGAGAACGTGCCGGTCCCGGAGCAGCAGAAACGATGGGTCGTGGTGGCGCTTCCTGGCTCTACGGGCACCAGCCAAGTTCTGGCACGCCCGTCGAAGCCCGGGCGAGAGGCCTACATCGGCCACCAGGCGGGGGCGCATCACGTTCTTCCTCCACACGGACGACTGCTGGCTGGATCACCACTGCATGGTCGCGGACGGCATCCGGTTTGTCCGTGACCTCAAGGAGCAGCTGTACGGGATGGTCGCGGTGTTCGAGGACCTCTACGGCAACCGGTGGGACCTGTCTCCAGCTGCTCGATGGCCACTCCTCGCTCCACGGCGCGGCCTATCGCGCCCCCCGCGGGCTGTGTCCACGGCGTTCGCCCTTGCGGGGCCACGGCGTACGGTACTATCGTGTCGCCGCTCTTGCCCCGATTGTCTCAGCCTCCGCGTGGACCGTTGCCCTACCGCCTGCTTAGCCTCCTACTTGTCTTCGTCCTTCTGGCCCCCTCGGTCCTGGCCCAAGCCGATGCCGGCGACCAGCGGGCGCGGTATGCCGCCGACTTCGACGCGTTCTGGCAGTTTGTGGCCGATGAGTATGCCTATTTTGACGAGAAGCCGGTGGACTGGCCGCGTGTTCGCACGCTCTACGCGCCTG
>JBCDJV010000031.1:0-47424 GCA_038747425.1 Bacteroidota bacterium | reverse complement strand
GCGCGGGCCGTGCGATCCAACCTGCGCGCCGGTGAGATCGTGAGCGGGGCCTCCACGCTCACCATGCAAGTGGCCCGCACCGTGCGCGGCCCATCTCGGCGCGGATGGCCCGCCAAGATCGCGGAGGCCTTCCTGGCGCTCCGGCTGGAATGGCACCTGTCCAAAGCGGATATCTTGGCCCTCTGGCTCAGCCGTGTGCCATTCGGCCACCAGACGCACGGACTGGAGGCCGCCGCTCAGGCCTATTTCGGCAAAACCGCTCCCAACCTGACTGAAGCCGAGGGCACGTTCCTGATCGGCCTGCCGCAGAGCCCGAGCCGCTACAATCCCCTTCGGCACCCTGAGCGCGCCCGCGCCCGGCATCGGCAGGTGGTTCAGGGGCTCGTCAGGCGCGGCGTCCTCAGCGAGGAGGCCGCGGCCCGCTTGCTCCAAACGCCGCTGGCCCTGCGCCCGGCGGCGCAGGCCTTTCGAGCCCCGCACTTCACCACGTGGCTCGCCCAGAAGCGCCCCCAGGGGACCTCGCCGGTCGTAGAGATGCGCACCACGCTGGACGCCACCCTCCAGGAGACCGCCGAGGCCGTGGTACGCGGCCACCTCCAGACGCTCGACGCCAGCGTGACCAATGCGGCGGCTGTGATTGTGGACAACGCTACGGGAGCCCTTCGCGCCTACGTGGGCAGTGCTGACTTTTGGTCGGCACAGCACGGCGGGCAGAACGACGGTCTCCGCATGCGTCGGCAGCCGGGAAGCACGCTCAAACCCTTCGCCTATGGCCTCGCTCTGGCCTCTGGGCGCTACACCGCGGCGACCATCCTGCCGGACGTGCCCCTGCAAGTGGCCGAAGCCGGGGGCGCCTTCAGCCCTGAGAACTACGACCGCACGTTCCACGGCCCCGTGCCCCTCCGGCAGGCCCTGGCCAGCAGCTACAACGTGCCCGCGGTCTACGTAGCCCGTGCCTTGTCTCCCCAGACGGTCCTGGACGGGCTACGCCAGGCCGGGTTGACCTCGCTGCATCGGCGTGCCGACGAGTACGGCGTCGGCCTCGTGTTGGGCAACGGCGAGGTGTCGCTGCTGGAGCTGACCTACGCCTACGCCAGCCTGGGCCGAGGCGGCCTGCGTCCGCCCCAGAGGGCCTACACCTGGGCCCGTACCGCGGCGGGAGACACGCTGCGTCCGGCACCTGCCGCTCCGGCCCCCACCGGCCTGTCGCCCGAGGTCGCCTTTCTGCTGACAGACATCCTCACCGATCCCGAGGCCCGAGCCCCTGGCTTTGGTCGAGACAGCCCCCTCTCTATCCCCTTCCCCATGGCGGTCAAGACCGGCACCACGAAGGACTACCGAGATACCTGGGCGCTGGGCGTCACCCCCCGCTACACCATTGGCGTCTGGGTGGGTAACTTCAACGGGGCCCCGATGCGCTGGGTCAGCGGCGTGCGGGGCGCTGGGCCCATCCTCCGAGCCTTGGCTTTGCACCTGGGATCTGGCGGCTCCTTCGCGCGGCCCCCGTCGCTGGTCCAACACGAGGTCTGTCCGGCCAGTGGCCACCGGCCAGCGGCGCACTGCCCAACCCGGCAGACGGCGTGGTTCCTACCAGGCACGTTTCCCCATTCGTTCTGCACGGTCCACCAGCTCATTCACGAGGACCACCGGACGGGCCTGCTGGCGGATGCAGAGACGCCGCCCGAGGCCGTGCGCGAACGGCTCTACACGGTTCACCCCCCTCGCTACCACGCCTGGATGCGAGACCAAGGCCTTCCCCTCCCCCCCACGGCCCGGGGCACCGACCTGGACACTGCCCTGCCAGCCGACGAAGCGTCGGCGCTCCTGCGGGTGCATCACCCGGCGTCTGGCACTCGGTATCATCTGGATCCCGTGCTGGACCCCACCTACCAGCGCGTCAAGCTGGAGGCGGTTGTTGATCCCACACTCCACACGCCCAGCTGGTGGGTCGATGGTAGGCGCCTGGAGCAGCCCTTTGATGCCACCTACTGGCCGCTTGAGCCCGGGACTCACCGCCTGGAGGTGAGAGCCGTCGATGCCGAGGGACGCCTCCATCGAAGCGCCCCTGTGGACGTTCAGGTGGAGGGCCGAGCGCCCTCGACCCGCTGAGCCCTGCACGCGTCCAGCTTCAGCGGGGCAGCGTGCGAAAGTTGAGGGCCAGCCCCAGGTCCAGGCTCTGCTGCGCCACGTCGTAGCCCAGCACAAACAGCGCGCCCTGGACGTTCACCACAGCCCCTAGCGAGAAGCTGAGGTCCATGTTGGTCCTGTTGTCGAACTGCGTAGCCACAAATCCAACGCCCACGGACGGTTGGAACCCGCCAATCCCAAGGTCACCAAACCCGATGAGGCGCCCCACCAGGTGCTCTGGACGCGTGTCGGACTGGTTGAGTAGGTCCCAGTTGACCGCCACATTGACCAGGACGCCGCCTTGAGGGGCCACATAGCCGGAAACCAATCCGAAGGGCGCCTTGCCGAGATGACCCAGGTAGCCAAAGGTGCCACCAGCTACGGCCACGGCACCGACCGCCGCGGCGCCGACCAGCGCGGTGGGCAGCAACGTCTTGTCCTCTTTGTCCTCATCATCGCGATCGTTCGAGGAGCGATCGTTCGAGGAGCGACCGCGCGAGGACGGGCGTGCTCGCTCGCGTGGGGTATCGGTGCTAGAGGTGACGCCGCGCGCGTCCTCCCGACCGGCTTCCCGGGTACGCTCCTCGTCACGAGCGCGGTCCCGGATCCGATCCGAGGGGTCCTCATTCCGGGTGACGGTGTCCCGGCGGGGCGGGCCATCACGTTGGCTTCCCACCCGTTGGCCGCCGGAACGAACCGTGACCCAGATGTCGCCACTCAGGGGCGGGCGGTACCAGGGGGCATCGTAGACCGTGACCGGCCGCGACTCATAGCGACCGTGCTTAAACCCGATGCGCCGTATCTGCAGGTGGCGTAGGGTGAATCCTTCGCGGGCTACCTGCTCAGCTTCCGCCGCGTCCAGGCCCTCCACCAGATCGGCCCAGTCCGGCGTGGCCTCCCAGGTGATGCGCTCGGACGAAGCCTTGAGGTCAAGGTCGTAGGCCTCCAGGTAGACCCGGCCCACGGAGTCGCCGTCGACGGTCACCACCGCCACCAGCTCCACGAGGTCGAGACGTAGCTTTCGGGGGAGACGCCGAGCAGAGACCCGCTGGCCCCTGTACACACCTCCGTCAGGGCTCGGCTCCCAAGACAGCTGATAGGTCCACCGGGGGCCTTCGGGCTCGATATCCAACGCGTACGTCAGCGCGAGGCCTTCGAGGAAGGGCAAGACGCAGACCTCGGACCACCAGCTGGTGTCGGCCTCGGCCGAGCGATCAGGCCACCCATGCACCACGGCGATGCCCCGGGAGGTGGCGGGGCCTGTGTCCTGTGCCGAGACGGCTAGCGATGATAGGAGGAGCAGAGCGAGGACAAGCGAAAACCGTAGCATCGGCAGGAATAGGCAGATCGAGGTCGTCACACAGGTATTACTAGGCGTACGGAGAAAAGGAGAGGGGGTTCGGTTGATGGTCACGTCCCACCCTGCCCTGCCTCGCTATGCTGCGCCTTGCCCTCTCCTCGCTCGTCTGGTGCCTCGGGCTCGTCCTGAGTACCAGTGCCCCCGTGATGGCCCAGACGACCCCGCTGGACACCACCCGGTATGAGCTCCCCGCCTTGGAAGTCTCGGCCACGCCCTTTGCCCTCAGCGCTGAGGGGGCCACCTTTGCCCTGAGTGCTGAGCAGCGCTCGGAGGAAGACGTGGCCACGATCCCTGCCCTCACGATGAGCCGGCTGGCCTACGGGGTACCCGGCCTGTGGATCGGCAACCGGGAGAACGCCTCCACCGGCGAGCGCATTCTGGTGCGCGGTCTCGGCTGGCGGGCCCAGTTTGGAGTGCGCGGCGTGCAGATTGTGCTGGACGGCGTGCCCCTCACCGCCGCCGACGGTCAATCCGTCCTGGACGTGGTGGACCCCGCCTTCCTCCGTGAGATCGAGGTCATCCGGGGTCCAGCCTCCGTGTTCTGGGGCAACAGCAGCGGAGGTGTGGTGCACCTGTCCACGCGCCCGGCGCTGGGCGCACCCACCGTGGCGGCTCGGCACCTGCGCGGCGCCTACGGCCTCGCCAAGACCGATGCCCAGGTGTGGCTTGAGGGTACGCCGGGCCACTTGCACGTCTATGGCTCCACGCTCCAGGAAGACGGCTACCGAGACCACAGCGCGCGCAGCCACACCCGGGCAGGCCTCCGTGGGCAGCTCCTCCTGAGCCCCACGCGCCGCCTCGACGTGGTCGGCGCCCTGGCCCGCCTGCCCGAGGTGCTCTCGCCGGGCGGCATCGACGCCGAGGCGGTGTCCGCAGATCCGCAGCAGACGCGGGACATCGCGGTGACGCGTAACGCGGGCAAAGACATCCTGCAGGCTCAACTGGGGCTGACCTACACGGACGAGACCGCAGCGGGCCAACTCCGGGCGACCGTGTATGGCTTGGTCCGCCGCCTGGATAACGCCATCATCCCCCGCTTCATCGATCTGAACCGCCGAGCGGGAGGCCTCCGCCTGACGCTGGACAGCGAGGCCGGACGGGTGGCTTGGGGCGCGGGCCTCGAAGGCAAGGTCCAGCGCGATGATCGCCAGGAGTTTGGCTATGATACGGGCAGCACCCCCAGCGCCACGCCACAAACCGATCAGGACGAGCGCGTGGACAACGTGGGCGTGTTTGGGCGCGGTACCCTGGACCTGGCTCCGTTGTTCGTGAGCGCCGGCCTCCGCTACGACCGCCTGTTCTACGAGGCCGATGACCGCCTGGGCACCGGCGATGGCAGCCGGACGCTGGACGCTCTCAGCCCGTCGGTCGGCGTGCTCGTTCAGCACCGGCAGGGCCAGCTCTACCTCAACGGCAGCGGCAGCCTGGAGGCCCCTACCACCACCGAGCTGGGCAACCGCCCCGACGGATCCGGCGGCTTCAACCTGAGCCTGGAGCCCGAGCGTATCTGGAGCGTGGAGGCGGGCGGGCGAGGCTACACCGGCCCGCTGAGCTACGACCTCGCCACGTTCGCCCTCTTCGTGGATGACCTGCTCCTCCCGTTCGAGGTAGATGACATCACCTTCTTCCGCAACGAGGGCCGCACCCGTCACTTGGGCGGCGAGGCGGCGTTCACGTGGCAGGTTCGGCCAGGGATCGACGTGGTGACGGCCTACACGTACACGCGGGCCACCTTCGTGGGCGCCTCAGAGAGCGGGGTGGCGGTGGACGGCAACGCCGTGCCGGGCGTACCGGAGCATCTGTTCCGAGGCGTCGTGACGGCCCGCCGGGGCCCCCTCACGGCCAGCCTGGAGGCGGAAGCGGTGAGCGCCTACCCCGTGGACAGCGCCAACACGGCGGAGAACGATCGCTACGGCGTGCTCCATGCCCGCCTGAGCGCCCGTCTGCCCATAGGCACCACCCTGCTCTTGCCGATCGTTGCGCTCAACAACGTGTTCGACACGGCGTACAGCGGAGCCGTGGTGGTCAATGCGTTCGGCGGACGTTATTATGAGCCCGCCGCCGAACGTCACCTTCAGGTCGGCCTGGCCCTCCAGTGGCGCTAGCCGGCTGGGCCTGACGCCGCGATCGCCTCTTTCGTCTGTCCGCATGCCTGCGCGCCACCCGGTCGCCGCCTTCCTGTTGTTCTCCGGGTGGCACGTAGGAGGCGTGGCGGTGGCCCTGTTGGCGGGCACTGGAGCATGGCTCGGCCTCCCCGTGTCCCCCGCCTTGCTGGGCGTGGCCGCCTGTGCCACCATCCTGATCTACCAGTGGGAACAGCCCGCCCGCTGGGCCCCTGAAGCGGCTTACAGTCATCCGGAGCGTACCGCCTGGCGCCAGCAATACCGCACCTTCCGGCAAGTGCTCTCGGTGGGCCTGCTGGCCGGACTTGGCCTGCTACTCCCGTCGCTGGCCGTGCGGACGCTGCTGCTGTGCGTGCCCCTCGGGCTGCTGGCCCTCCTCTACCTGGCTCCGGTGCTGCCCGGCCGGCGGCGCCTCAAGACGTGGCCCCTCGCCAAGCCCATGGTGGTGACGATGGCCTGGGCCTTGGGCGCCGTGCTGCCGGTGGTGACCGAAGCAGGAGTCCCCCTCACCTCGGCGGCCTGGGGCCTGGTGCTCTTGCGGGCGGCCCTCGTCTGGCCCAACGCCCTGCTCGCCGACTGGGGCGACCGTGAAGGCGACCGGCGCGCGGGGCTCCAGACGCTGGCTGCTCAGAGCTCACAGCCCCGCGTGCGGCGCCTAGCGCTGCTCCCGCTGGGGATGGCCGTAGGCGTGCTGGTGACCGGGCTCCTTAAGGGATGGCTGCCCCCCGTGGCCACTGGGGAGGTAGGCGGCTATCTGCTGCTGGGCGCCGTGGTGCTGGGTCCGTGGCCCCGGAGTCCGTGGTTCTACACCCTGCTGCTGGACGGGCTGGTGGCCGTGCCAGGGGTGCTGGCAGTGGCGGGGCGCGCGATGGGATGACGGGGATGGCGCTGGCGGCGTACCTTGGGGAGTCATCTACCCTTTTTGCCATGGCTACCTCAACGGCCCCGACCGACGCTCCGGCCGCGACGACCTCCACGCGGCTGCTTTCGCTGGATGCCTTTCGGGGGATCACCATCGTCGGGATGATCCTGGTCAACAACCCCGGGACCTGGGGCGCGGTGTACCCGCCGCTGCTTCACGCGGACTGGCACGGGTGGACCCCCACCGATCTCATCTTCCCCTTCTTCCTGTTCATCGTAGGTGTGGCCATCACCTTCGCGTACCAGAAACGGCTGGCGCAGGGCGTACCCAAGGGACCCTTGGTGGCCAAGGCGTTGCGACGGGCCGCCATCTTGTTCGGGCTGGGGCTGGTGCTGGCCACCTATCCGTTCGTCACCTTCGATCCGTTCGGCCTGCGGGACTTCGGCTCGATGCGCATCATGGGCGTCCTGCAGCGCATCGCGGTGTGCTACCTGGTGGTCTCCCTCCTGGTGCTCTACACCACGCCGCGCACGCAGGCCGTGGTGGCCGGCGCCCTCTTGCTGGGCTACTGGGCCGCCATGATGCTCGTCCCCGTGCCCGGCTACGGGCCGGGCCTCATCGACGACAAGGTGGGCAACCTGGCGGCCTACCTGGACCGCCTGCTGCTGGACGGCCATCTGTGGCGGGGCGCCGATGGCCTCTGGGATCCCGAGGGCCTCTTCAGCACCCTCCCTGCTATCGGTACCACCCTCTTCGGCGTGTGGGCCGGACGGATCCTCCGGCGGCCCACCGTCCCGCTGGAGACGACCACGCGCCTGCTGGTCTACGGGATGGCGCTTGTGTGCGTGGGCTACGCCTGGGCCTGGGTCTTCCCCATCAACAAGCCGATCTGGACCAGCTCCTACGCCGTCTTCACCGCGGGGCAGGCCTTCTGCGCGCTCGGCGTCTGCTACTGGCTCACCGATGTGCGCGGCCACCGCCGCTGGGCCCAACCCTTCGTGGCCTACGGGATCAACGCCATCACCGTCTTCGTGCTGAGTGGCCTGCTGGCGCGGACCCTCTACCTCATCAAGGTCCCCACAGCCGACGGCGGGACGACCAGCCTCCAGGCCTGGTTCTACCAGACGGTGCTGGCCCCGCTTGGGCCGCCGCGCTTCACCTCGCTCCTCTATGCCCTCCTTTGGATCGGGGCCTGGTACGTGGTCCTGGCCTGGATGCGGCGCCGAAACCTCGTCCTCAAGGTCTAGACCCGGAACCGGAAGCGCCCACCCCCGCGTACCGTGCCGCCCACCCCCTCCCCTTGCACCCCCCCGACCCTCATCGCCTTGGACTTTACCTACATCGATCAGCTGGCCAACCATGTGGGCCAGACCGTCACGCTCAAGGGCTGGCTCTACAACAAGCGCGGCTCCAAATCGCTCTACTTCGTCATCCTGCGCGACGGCACCGGGCTGGTGCAATGCGTGGTCAACCAGGACCAAGTCGCTCCCGAGGGCTGGGCGGCCGCCGAAGGTGCCACCCAGGAGAGCGCCCTGGCCGTGACCGGCACGGTGGTGGCGGACGAGCGCCAGGTGGGCGGGTACGAGCTGCAGGCCACCGGTGTGGAGCTGCTGCACCAAGCGGAGGAGTACCCGATCACCCCCAAGGAGCACGGCACCGAGTTCCTCATGAACAACCGCCACTTGTGGCTGCGGAGCCGGAAGCAGTGGGCCCTGATGCGGCTGCGCAATCGCCTCACCATGTCGATCCATCAGTTTTTCCAGGAGCGTGGCTTCCTGCAGATGGATGCGCCCATCCTGACGGGCAACGCCGTGGAGGGTACCACCACGCTCTTCGAGATCGACTACTTCGGCGAGCCGGCCTACCTGACGCAGAGCGGGCAGCTCTACGGCGAAGCCCTCGCCATGGCCTTCGGCAAGATCTACACGTTCGGTCCCACGTTTCGGGCCGAGAAATCCAAGACGAGGCGCCACCTGACCGAGTTCTGGATGATCGAACCCGAGATGGCGTTCTACGACCTGGCCATGGACATGGACCTGGCCGAGGACTTCCTGGTCCGCCTCACCCAAGATGCCCTGCGGGACTGCGAGACCGAACTGCACCTCCTGGAGCGCGACCTGGAGCCCCTGCGGCGCGTCCAGAAACCCTTCCCCCGCCTCAGCTACTCAGACGCCGTGGAGCTCCTCCGCAGCGAGAAGACCGCCCAGATGCTGGAGCAGCAGATCGAGGATCTCCACGCCGAGCAGGCCGCTCTGGAACAGGAGCGCGCCGACAACCAGAAACGGTACAACCAGGTCAAGAAAGGCGAGAAACGCCGCATCGACGCTCGCGAGATCGTGATCAACCAGCGTTTGGGCGAGGTCGAAGAAGCCCTGCGCAACGTGCCCCAGTGGAAAGAGAGCGCCGCGGCCTTCGAGTGGGGAAACGACTTCGGCGGCAGCGACGAGACCGTGCTCACCCAGCACTTCGACCGGCCGCTCATCGTGCACCGCTATCCGGCGGCCGTGAAGGCCTTCTACATGAAGCGCGACCCGGAGGACGACCGCCTCGCCCTCGGCATGGACGTCCTGGCCCCTGAGGGCTACGGCGAGATCATCGGGGGGGGCGAGCGTGCCACAGACCTAGCGTTTCTCGAGCAACAGGTGCAGGCCCACGGCTTGCCGCCCGAGGCGTTTAGCTGGTACTTCGACCTGCGTCGCTACGGCTCAGTGCCGCACAGCGGATTCGGCCTCGGCCTGGAGCGCACCATCACCTGGATCGCTGGGATCAACCACTTGCGCGAAGCCATCCCCTTCCCTCGCCTCCTGGGCCGACTCAAACCGTAGATAGGGGCTCCCCATGTCCCGTTTCTACTCGTTCGCCTCTCAGTTCCCATGCACACCACGCGGGGGCTGGCCACGTTCTTCTCAAGGCGCCAGCGTCTCCAGCTCTTCCTGATCCGCGATGGTGAAGGTGAACGTGGATCCGGCACCTTCCACGGTGTCCACCTGGATGGTGCCGCCCAGCAGGGTGACGAGGTGTTTGGAGATGCTCAGCCCCAGGCCGGTGCCACCGTACTGACGCGTGGTAGAAGCGTCGACTTGGCTGAAAGGCTTGAAGAGACGATCGAGCCGATCAGCGGGGATGCCGATGCCGGTGTCTTGCACCGAGATCTCCGCCATCGGTGCACCGTCTGGGGTCGGCCGGTGGGTCAGCCGAACGGTGACGGATCCGGTCTCGGTGAACTTGATGGCGTTGCCGATCAGGTTGAGTAAGATCTGCCGGACGCGCGCATCGTCGGTGTGAAACGCGGTAGGCAGGCCAGGCTCAATCTCCGCCTGAAGCAGCAGGCCGCGCTCTTGCGCAAGCGGCCTCATCTGCTGGACTGTGGAGCGGACGCAGGTAACCAAGTCGGCCGGCTGCACGTCGATCTCAAAGCGCCCCGCTTCCATCTTGGACAGGTCCAGGATTTCGTTGATGATGGTGAGCAGCCCCTGTCCGCTGCTCAAGATCGTGTCCAGCATGTCCCGCTGATCGTCGTCCAGCGGTGTATCCTCCAGGAGCTGCCCCATGCCCAGGATGCCGTTCATGGGCGTTCGGATCTCATGGCTCATGATCGCCAAGAACTCGCTCTTGGCTCGGTCTGCCTGCTCGGCGAGATCCCGGGCCAGCTCCAAGTCGGCCAGGTGCTGCTGCCGCTCGAGGCGAGCCTTCCAGCGCTCGGTCACGTCGCGCATGATGCCTTGGATGTAGGGGGTCTCCTTGACGTGGAACAGAGAGGCGGACACCTCCGCCACGAAGGTCGTCCCGTCCTTGCGGAGGTACTCGGACTCGAACACGGCATGCCCGTCTCGCGTGATCCGCTCTAGCATGCCGGGCGGCGGGCGGAGTCCTTGGGACGGCACCAACTCCTTCAGCTTCATCGTTCGGAGCTCTTCGGCCGTGTAGCCGAGCTGGTCCACCGCGCCTTGATTGACCTCCAGGATGGCCCCGTCCAGGCTGTGCAGCACGACGCCATCGTTCGAGGCCTGGAAGATCGCCTCGAAGAGGGCCCGGCTGGCCCGGAGCGACTCTTGGCCCCGCCGCACCCACACCGTCGTGAAAAACGCGACGATCGTGGCCAGGCTCACATTGCCTAAGATCACCCAGACGCTGACGGTGGTGGCCTCAGCCCATCTGAAGAGGACCAGGAACGGTCCGGCCAGGAACAGGGTCAGGAGGGTGGCCCACCACAAGGAGCGTCCACCAATCGAGAGCCCGATCAACCCGATCGTGCTCACGCCCACTTGTCCGAGGACGTAGTTGGCCTCGAAGTCGTTCAGGTATGCCAACCAGGCGACCCATCCCAGCGCCAGGGTAAAGGTGAGGTTGACGGCCATCACGAAACAGCGCTCGGCGAACGCACGCACCCAGGACGCGGCGAAAACCGCTAAAAACAGACCGCATAGGGCGAACCGTGGGCCGAGTGGATCGAATGCCGTAGGCAGAATAGCCTGATACAGGTACCCGTAGACCACCAGGCCCACCCCTCCCGACACCGCGAAAAGCCGGTAGACGCGGATGGTCCAGGCCGATGCGGTATCCACACGCAGCTCCTCATGGATAGAGCCCGACGGCGGCCCGCGCTCGGCGAGCCTGGGCTCGTCTAGTTTCTTGGGGGCGGCCATGGACGGTGAGAACGAAGTGAGGCGTCTGGGGGCGATTCGTGCCTCGTGAGTATCGGCTTCAGGCATAGCGGCTTAAGGCATTCTCACAACACCGTGGCATCCCAAGCGTTCTTCACCAGAACCCGATGCGACGTCTGCCGCACCCGTTCCTTCAAGCCTCCCTGAATCATCGACTTGCTCGCATGCGTGCCGTATTCTTGCTGCTCCCGTTTCTGCTCCTTTCTCTCTCTGCGATGGCTCAGTCCACGGACCCCTCCACTCCGCGTACCGTCACCGTCCAAGGCCAAGGCGAGATCATGGTGGTCCCCGACCAAGCCACCGTGCGTTTCGGGGTGGTGAGCGCGGCCGCTGACCCCGAGCAAGCGCGCCAGATCAACGCCGATGCCTCGGCCCGGGCGCTCAACGCCCTCCGCGCCTTGGGCATTCCAGAGCGCAAGCTGCGCCTGGACGTGCTCTCACTCCAGCCGAAGCGGGAGTACGACCAGCAAACCCGGCAGTGGATCCAGGACGGCTACGAGGCCACCCGGAACCTGACGGTGGTCATCGAGGACCTGGACCAGCTCCCCCTCTTGATCGCCGAGATCGTCCAGGAGGGGGCCAACCGGCTCAACAGCCTGGAGTATGGGCTTCAAGATCGGGAAGCGACGGTGCAAGACGCCCTCCGCCAGGCCTTGGAGAACGCCCGCGCCAAGGCCGTGCTCATGGCCGAGACCTTCGGGGATAGCCTGGGTCCGGTTCTCCGCATCACCGAGCAAAGCGCCAGTGTGCCACGCCCCACGGTGCCGATGGCGCGCATGGCGTCCGCCGCCAGCAAAGCCGCTCCCGAGCCCGACGCCTTCGCGGCTGGCGAGATGACCATCCGCACCAGCGTGCAGGTGGTGTTCACGCTCCAGTAGCGGCACGGGCCTCGGACGGCAATCGGGCCTCGATCCACGTGCTGAGCAGGTCCAGCACCTGCTGTCGATCGGCCGCGGGTTCGTTGAACGTCTCGTGGTAGAAGCCTTCGAAGAGGTGCAGCGTCTTGTCGGCCGAGGCCGCCTGGTCGTAAATCAGGTGGCTGCTCTGGGGGTCGGCGATGCCGTCGGCGGTGCCGTGGAAGACCAAGAGCGGGGCGTTGAGCTGGCCCAGCCGGTCTCGAAGGGTGCGAGCGGCCTCCAGGATGACGGCCCCGGTCCGAGCCAGCGTGGCCCCGTGGTAGTTGAGGGGATCCCGCTGCGCATCCAGCAGGACCTGGGGATCGCGCGAGATCAGGTCGCGCGTGAGCGGGGGCGTGGGCAGACGAGGCATGAGAAGGCTCACCACATTGGCCACAGACTTCAGGGCGGCGGGGGCCTTGACGATGAGCGCCGGACTGCTCAGGATCAGGCCTTGCACGGCGGGCTGATAGCTCGTGGCCCAGAGGCCGGCCATGAGCCCCCCCATGCTATGGCCCAGTACGAAACACGGGAGATGGGGGTGCTGCTGCTGTACGCGCCGCACGAAGAGTTCGAGGTCCACCACGTACGGATCGAGCTCGTCCATGTAGGCACGCTCCCCCTCAGATCGCCCATATCCTTCTTGATCGTAGCCGTGCACCGCCAGATCCAGGCGATTGAGGTCGTGGGCCAGCCGTTGGTAGCGCCCAATGTGCTCCGCGTACCCATGGACCAGCACCACCACCCCACGGCAGCATGGAGGGAGCCACACCTGCTCGAACCGCGAGGTCCCAGACGCCCCCTGAAACGTACCGCCATAATGACTAGGCGGAGGCAGGGAGGCCGAGGCAGAGAGCGGGGGGGGCAAAGACATGGCGGGACGAAGCCGACGGGAACGAAATGACGGGGTGCCGGTGGAGACATCCGACGCCGAATATACCACACCGAACGGTCCCGCTCCGCATGAGCTCAGACGAAGCACACATTCCCTATCCTTTCGTTGAGGTTCCCCCCGATGAGATGGTGGCGCGCGCCCACGCGTTCTACCACACCATGGACCGCCGCCGCTCCATCCGCGCCTTCAGCGACCGGCCTGTGCCCAAGGCGTGCATCGAGTATGCCATTCGGGCGGCGGGCACGGCCCCCAGCGGGGCCCATCAGCAGCCCTGGCGGTTTGTGGCCGTCGATGACCCCGCGCTGAAGCACGAGATCCGCGTGGCGGCGGAGGCCGAGGAAAAGGAAACGTACGAGCACCGGATGAGCGACGCTTGGCGCGAAGCCCTGGCCCCCATCGGCACCAATTGGCAAAAGCCCTACCTGGAAACGGCCCCGTGGCTGGTGATCTGCTTCGCCGAACGCTATGGCCTGGACGAAGCCGGGGCCAAGGTGAAGCATTACTACGTACAGGAGAGCTGCGGCCTCGCTTGTGGCTTGTTCATCGCCGCCATCCACACGATGGGCCTCGTCACGCTGACGCACACGCCCAGCCCCATGGGCTTTCTGAGCGATATCTTGCAGCGCCCCTCCAACGAGCGGCCCTACATCCTCTTCCCCGTGGGCTACCCCGCCGAGGGTGTCCGCGTGCCCGACTTTACCCGCAAGTCTCTGGACGAGTTGAGCCAGTGGAACCGGGGCTAGACCCTGGCCGCGCTTCCCACGCCGCATACCCCACCGCCCCTCCCTGCACCAGTTGCCGCCAGACCAGCGGTAACAGGTCGGCCAAGGGCTGCGGGAAAGACGAGGTCGGAGACGAAAAGGACACGTGGGGGTTCATACCAACCGATGGAACATGCGCGTGACATCCACCGGTAGGATAGACAAGCGGGGGTGTCATCCCTTTGTCACCATACCCGCACACACCAAAATTCACGTCGTTTCGTTGACGCTTTGGTGATGCCGCCCGTATTTTTCAGGTCTTCGGTTGACGTTCCCACCCCACGTGTCATGAACCGCCTGCGTTCCTCCTTTGCCCGGTATGTGCTGGTCGCCTGGATGGCGGTGAGCCTTGTGCCGCTGGCGGTGGGTCCCGCGGCAGCGGCCTTCTGGCACCGAGCGGGCGTCTCCTACGCCAGTTGGCTGCGTGCCCAGCTGCAGGCCCCCGCCACGCCGTCTTTTGAGCAGGCGGTGGACCGGGCCCTCGAGGCTCGGCCGAACACGCTCAACGACTTCTTGGTGACGTTCGTCGATCACTACGAAGCGGCCCAGGCCGACACCCCGCTGGCCGACCTCTTCGCGGCCCCGTCGTCGCTGCCGGCCCCAGCGCTGGTCTCGTACCTGGAGGGGCGCCTGGAACGGCTGGCCCCGCCCGCGCTCACGCCACGCTGGAGCCTCAGCCAAGGCGGCTTGCTCTCGCCGCCCTCTTCCGAGCGTTCACCTCTGGTGAGGATCCTCTCCACGGAGGCCGACCCGCTCCTTCCTCGCCTGCTCCATCAGGCGTCCACCGCCCCGGCCCTCTTTCACGTGTTGCCGGTACGCGTACGCTCAGCTGCCGCTCCGCTCGGCCCGTAGCCCCAGGCGGCCCGCCTTGTGCTTCAGGCTGGGCCCGCCCCCTTCGGTGTTCTCCCTTCTTTTCTGTGTGCGACGTACGTCGTGGCCAGCCCCCTTGTTATATAGGCGTGCGGCCACCGTCGCCTCCTGACCCACCCTATCCCTTGGATCTATGCAAGGCAATGGACTCAAAATCGGCGCGACCGTAGCCCTCCTGCTACTCTCGGGCTGGTACCTCTTCCCTACCTTCCAAAACCTGTCCCTGACGCGTCAGCTCAACAGCATGACGCCAGATGAACAGGCCGACTATCGCGCAGAGAACCTCCAGCAGATCCGCTCCGTCCAGGAGCGCTCCATGAAGCTGGGGCTAGACCTTCAAGGCGGCATGCACGTCACCCTGGAGGTGCGTGTGGACGCGCTCATCCGCGAGCTGGCCACCGACCGCGATGCCGCCTTTGACTCCGTCTTGGCCGCCGCCTCGGCCCGCGCTGACGACGAGGACATCGCCCTCGTCAACGCGTTCGTGTCTGAGTTCGAGACGCGCGACGCCGATGCGCGGCTGTCCCGCTACTTCCGGGATGACGACGCCAGCATCACCCGGCGCTCGACCAACCAGGAGGTGTCTACCTACCTCGACCAAGAGGCCACCGAGGCCATCGACCGCGCTATCGAGATCATCCGGCAGCGCATCGACCGCTTTGGCGTGACCGAGCCATCCATCCAACGCCAGGGCACCAGCCGCATCGTGGTGGAGCTGCCGGGTATCGACGATGAGGAGCGCGTCCGCCGCCTGCTGCGCGGCACCGCCCGCCTCGAGTTCCGCCTGATGCCGGAGCCGCAGGACGTGGCCCGCTCTGCGCAGGACCTCGTCGCCTACTTCGAGGACACCGGCGACCCCAGCACCACGGATACCACGGCGACCCCCGAAGGCGACGCCACCGAGGCGGCCGTGGCGGACGCGACCGAGGCCGATGCTTCGGACACCAGCGCCGTGGAGGACCTGCTGGCCACCGATGATCTGCTCGCGCCGGAACTGGAGGCCCCCACCAACCAGCTCCTCGCGCTCATGCAGCCGCTCCCGTATGGCCCCAGCGTGGTCTTCGGCCAAGTGCTTGAGAGTGACACCGCCGCCGTGAACGAGCTCCTGGCCCGGGCCGATGTGCGGCAGTTCTTCCCGCGCGACATGGACCTGGCCTACGACGCCAATCCGGTGGGGGTCACCGAGAGCGGGGCCGAGGTGTACGACCTCATCGCGGTCAACACCGAGGCTGAGCTCGTGGGCGACGCCATCGTGGATGCCAGCGTCGAGTTCGACCAAGCCACCAACCAGCCGCGTGTGGCCATGGCCATGGACTCTGAAGGCGCCCGCACCTGGGCGCGCGTTACCGGCGCCAACGTCGGCAAATCTATCGCCATCGTACTGGACGGCGTCGTGTACTCCTACCCACGCGTCGAAGGCCGCATCGTAGGGGGCAACTCCACCATCACCGGCCTGGAGTCCCGAGAGGAAGCCAGCGACATCGTGACCATCCTGAAGTCGGGCGCGCTGCCCGCGCCGGTGGAGATCGTGGAGGAGCGCACGGTGGGCCCGAGCCTCGGGGCCGCGTCCACGCGGGCGGGCTTCCTGTCCATCGTGGCGGGCCTCGTGCTGGTGGCTCTGTTCATGATCTTCTACTACCGCACGGCGGGCATCGTGGCGGACATCGCGCTGCTGCTCAACATCGTGTTCATCCTGGGTGTACTGGCGGCCTTCCAAGCCACGCTGACGCTGCCCGGCATCGCCGGTATCGTGCTGACGATTGGTATGGCGGTGGACGCCAACGTGCTCATCTTCGAGCGCATCCGCGAGGAAATGTCCACCGGCAAGACCCTCAAGGCGGCGGTGGAGGCCGGCTACGGCAAGGCCCTCAGCGCCATCGTGGACGCCAACATCACGACCTTCTTCGTCGGCATCATCCTGTTCTCGTTTGGCGTCGGGCCGATCCAGGGCTTCGCGGTCACGCTGATGACCGGTATCCTGTGCTCGCTCTTCACGGCCATCATCGTGACGCGCGTCATCTTTGACTACATGATCATCGAGCGCCGCATGACGGTCAGCTACGGCTGATCGCGCCTCGTCCCGACTTCCAATCATTCGGTGGGCCTGCGGGCGCCTCGCCCCGCCCACCCAGCACCCTAGATTCATGCGTATTTTTGAAAACACGGATATCCAGTTCATTCCGAACCGGAAAACCGGCTACATCATCTCCGGCATCCTGCTGGTGCTGAGCGTGATCTCGCTGGCCACACGGGGCCTCGAAGTGGGAATCGACTTCAGCGGCGGGATGGAGTTCGTCCTGGAGACGGACACCCAGCTCGAGGTCACCGAGGTGCGCACAGCCCTGACGGACGTGCTCACCCAAGCCCCTGAGGTCAAGACCTTCGGCGCCAACGCCATCCTGGTCCGCACCGGCGACGAAGGCGAGATCAGTGCGATGCAGGAACGCATCGTGGGCACCGTGGACACCGCGTTCCCCGGCGCCAACCCCAACGTCATCAAAACCGATGTGGTGGGGCCACGCTTCGCCGACGACCTGCGCGACGGCGCCATCGCGGCCGTGCTGGGATCGTTGCTCGTGATCTTCGTCTACATCCTGCTGCGCTTCGAGTGGCGCTTCGGGGTGGGGGCCGTGGCCGCGCTCTTCCACGACGTGTTCATCACGCTCGGGCTCTTTGCCACCTTCCACCACCTGTTGCCGTTCTCGCTGCAGATCGATCAGGCCATCATCGCGGCCCTGCTCACCATTGTGGGCTACTCGCTGAACGACACGGTGGTCGTGTTCGACCGTATCCGTGAATACACGAGTCTGTTCAAGACGGAGAAGTATGGCCGCATCGTCAACCGCTCGATCAACAACACACTGAGCCGCACGTTCGTCACCTCAGGGACGACATTGATCGTGGTAACGGTGCTGTTTATATTCGGAGGCGAAGTGCTACGCGGCTTTGCGTTTGCACTGATTGTCGGCATCATGATCGGTACCTACTCGTCGATCTTCGTCGCCTCGCCCATCGTGGTCGAGCTCCAGAAGCGCGCCGAGGCCCCCGTGGCCGCTCGCACCTGATCTCTCTCCATCCGTAGACCCACCCTCGGAGCATCCGCATGAATTTTAACGTCGATGAGCGCTATGGCGCCGTAGTCATCACCCTCAAGGGCAACGTCATGGGCGGCCCGGATGGCGCCAAGATGCATGACACCTTGCACGAGTTCAAAGAGCAAGGGAAAAAGAACATTGTCGTGGATCTCGGCCGCGTCAAATTTATGAACTCCAGTGGCCTGGGCATGCTGATCAGCGGGATGACCACGATGCGGAACGCGGGGGGGGACCTGCGCCTCGCCAAGGTGGCGGATCGCATCCAATCCTTGCTTGTGGTCACGAAGCTCATCACGGTCTTCAAACACTACGAGTCTGTGGATGAGGCCGTAGAAAGCTTCGAGGCCGACCCTGTTGGGTAGACGGCCAGCGGCCTGAGCGGAGCCCCCGCTCGTTGTCCGCACCAGCTAGATGGAAGGCGGCGGAACTCTGCGTCCCGCCGCCTTCCTTGTGTTGCACGAAGGCGACGCGCTGCGTTGCCTCCCTCGATTTCGGAGGACGTTATGCCAACAACCGTAGTCATCGGGAGCCAATGGGGCGATGAGGGCAAGGGCAAGGTCGTGGACCTGCTCAGCCCAGACGTCGACCTCGTGGCCCGCTATCAGGGCGGCGCCAATGCCGGCCACACCATCTGCTGGGGCGACGAAACGTTCGTCCTGCACCTCGTGCCCAGCGGGATCTTCCACGAGGGCGTCCGCTGCGTCATCGGCAATGGCGTGGTCATCGACCCGGCCGCGGTGGTGGAGGAGATCAACATGATCCGCTCCATCGGCTATGAGGTGGAGGGACGCCTCTTGATCTCCCACAACGCCCACCTCATCATGCCGTATCACAAGAAGGTGGAAGAGGCCCGCGAGCGGTACCGGGATGCCAACGCCATCGGCACCACCGGGCGCGGCATCGGACCGGCGTACATGGACAAGTTCGCCCGGACCGGTATCCGGGTGGTCGACCTCCTGGACCGCGACGTACTCCGGGCTAAGCTCAAGACGGCCATCGAAGAAAAGAACGCCATCCTCAAGAGCATCTACGGCGCCGACGAGCTCAACGTGGAGGCCATCATCGAGGAATACGTCGAGTTTGATCGGCTCATCGACCCCTACGTCACGGACACCACCCAGGTCCTCTGCGATGCGCTCCAGCAAGGCCAACGGGTCCTGGCCGAAGGCGCCCAGGGATCGCTGCTCGACGTTGACTTCGGGACCTACCCCTACGTCACGTCCAGCCACCCCACGGTGGGCGGGTGCTGCACCGGGCTCGGCATCCCCCCCACGTCCATCGACCGCGTCATTGCGATCGTGAAGGCCTACTGCACCCGGGTGGGCAACGGTCCGTTCCCCACCGAGCTCCTGGACGATACCGGTCAGCGCCTGCGGGAGGTCGGCCACGAGTTTGGCGCCACCACCGGGCGGCCCCGCCGCTGCGGCTGGCTGGACCTCGTGGCCCTGCGTTACACCTCGATGATCAACGGCTTCACAGAGCTGGCCATCACCAAGCTGGACGTGCTCTCTGGGCTGGATGAGTTGAAGGTGTGTGTGGCGTACCGCTACGACGGCAAGGAAACGCGCCGCTTCCCAGCCGAGGTGCAGACGTTGGAGCGCGTTGAGCCCGTGTATGAGACGTTCCCTGGCTGGCACGAGGACATCGCGGCCACCAGCCACGTCAGCGACCTCCCCGCCCGTGCTCAGGAGTACCTGCACTTCATCCAGGACTTCATCGGCGTCCCCATCTCACTCGTCTCGACCGGCCCCAAGCGGTCGCAGACCATCACGGAGGCGCTGCCGGCGCTCTCGTGAGGCCGTCCCCGGCGGGTCGAAGGGCCTTGTGCGAGGCGCAGTAGAGACCTGGGCGGGTGGACGTGGATCGGCCGGGCTGGGGCGTTCCCCTGAACGTTCTGGCGGAGGCCTGAGCTTGGGGCTCGGGGCGGTGATGACCTTTCTCCTCTCAGGACAACCCTATGCGTGCGTATCGCTTCTCCGTGTACCTGAAGCTCGGGCTCATCTTGTTCGCCGTGCTGATCGCGGTGGCCTCGCTGGCCTACACCAACCGGCTGGTGGACCGCCTGCTGGAACGCGAGCAGGCCAGCGCCGAGCTGTGGGCCGCCGCCATCGAGCTCATCTCCGACCCGACGAACCGCGCGGGCAACCCCCACCTGGCCGAGTTGCGTGCGCTGGATGCGTACATTCGCAGCGTGCCTGAGGGAGCTCAGCCTGACCCGGAGGTCGCGCGGGCCTGGCGGACTGCCCTGCAATGGGCCCAGAGCATGCCTCCAGCTTCGGAGATCAATTTTGTCAGCGATCAGGTGCTCCAGCGAGAGTCCTTCCGCGGCATCCCAGCCTTAGTGATCGACTCTAGCGCCACCCCCCGCTTTGCCATCTGGCGCGGCGTAGAGGGCCCCGCTTCGTTCATCGGCCTCTCGCCAGCGGACTCGGCGCAGCTGGCGGCCCGCCTGGACGGACTGCAGGCCTGGATGGCCGAGACCCACACGCCCATCCGCATCGAGTTTGGCGACGACACGCGGTCTCGGGTCCAACATGTGTTCTACGGCGAGTCTGAGCTGGTGCGCGAGCTGCGCTGGTTTCCCTACGTGCAGTTCTTGTTCGTGGGGCTGTTCGTGGTGGTGGGCTACCTGGGCTTCTCCTACATCCGCCGCAGCGAGCAGAGCAGCCTGTGGGTGGGGATGGCCAAAGAGGCTGCCCATCAGCTGGGCACCCCAATCTCCAGCCTGATGGGGTGGACGCAGCTACTCCGCACCCCCGAGCTCGGCATCGAGCCGCGACGAGAGGCGGTGGAAGAGATCGACAACGACATTGACCGCCTCCGGCGCGTGGCCAGCCGCTTCTCAGACATCGGCTCACAGCCCAAGCTGGAGGTACAGGCCCTGGCGCCGGTCATCGAGGCCACGGCCACCTACATGCGCCGCCGCCTCCCCACCCAGCGGAAGCAGATCCATCTCCACGTAGACGTTCCCCCCACCTTGCACGCACCGTTCAACGCAGAGCTGTTCGACTGGGTCATCGAGAATCTCCTCAAGAATGCGCTCGACGCCATGGAGACGGACCAAGGCCACATCACGATAACGGCTCGTCTGGCGGGTGGTCATGCCGAAATCGACGTCGCCGACACCGGCAAGGGCATTGAGCGGGGCCAGTGGAAGAACATCTTCCGTCCGGGCTACAGCACCAAGCGCCGAGGCTGGGGCCTCGGCCTGAGCTTAGCCAAGCGCATCGCGGAGGACTACCACGGCGGCGACCTGACGCTGCTGCAGTCTCGCGTGGGCGCGGGGAGTACGTTCCGCATCACCCTGCCCGGCGGCTACCACCGCACACTGGAGCCGGTCTCCACGGCCCCCGTTCCCGTGCAAGGCGCGTAGCCAGCGGCTGAGCTATTGCTCGTCGGTAGCGCGGATGCGGTCCTGGAGGGCGGGGCCGCCTTGGGAGGTGACGGCCACGTAGATCTCGTTGCCGCTGCGCCAGGCCATTACCTCTTTCCCCTCCATCCTTCGCACGTCGAAACCACCGTCTTCGGTGATACGCTCGGCAGTCTCGCGGCTCAGCTGCACGCGTTCCGTATGGCGGTCCAGGAAGGCGTAGGAATAGGTGTAGAGGAAGATCGGCGCGGTGCCCTCCTGGCCCTCGAACCGCAGGACCGGGACATCGACTCCGCGGGTGATCTCTTGAACCCCAAGCTGTACGAGGCGAGCATCTTCGATGTCCGGAATCTCCAGAAACCACCCGAGCTGTTGGCGAAAGAAGTTCTCGGCCTCAGTGCGAGTGGTCACCTCCATCCGCATCTGGACGTCGGGAGGCGTCTGCGCCGTGAGCCGGATCAGATCCCGCACGGGCTGATCCTGGAGCGCGTCGGTGAGCAGGTAGCCGCTCACGCCGGTAACGCCAATCAGAAACGCGGCCACGACGAGCCGACGCCAGGCCCCCGGCTGCCGACGGCGTGAGGCGCTAGTGGAGCGCCGAGGTGGCCTGGACGCTCGGGTGGGGGTGGCAGACGTGGACTTCGCGCTCCGCTCTTGAGGCAGCGGGCTCAGGGTCCGGCCAATCCACTCGCGCAGGACGACCTGGACCTGGTCCTCGGTGAGCCGACCCTCCAAGACGTAGCGCTCGCCCGGGGTCATCTCGCGCAGTAGCACCTCTCGAAACGCCTGCAGGGCCACCTGCCTACGCTCCGCCAGCGCGTCGGCGCTAAGTTGTACCCCCTGCATCACGGCGTCGTCTGGCAGCTGGGGCTCGTGGCCGAGCAGCAGCGTGGTGCGCAGCGCCGCCGGCAGAGTCAGCCAGGCCACCGGCAGGCTGCGCCGCAAGAAGGCGGACCAGACCTCACTCCGCAGCGTCTGCTGCGAAGCCGGGTCGGCTTCGCCGCGGAGCAGGACCCGGAGGCGGGCGCCCGGTGACTTGGCCTGACTCAGGGCGTGGTCGAGGCGCTCAGCGGCGTGGTCTGGCGTGGCGGTGAGCACCTGGGCCACACGGAACAGGGCCTCCTCGGCCGAGGTCTCTGCATCGCCGGAGGGCGCGTCGGAGTCGGGACGGGCGGTGGTGAGCAACATGAGCAGGCAGGGGCAACAGGTGCGAAGGAGCGGGCCCCGTCAGGCCTCGTCCAGGAACACGATGTTGACGGGGGCTCCCGCTCGAATGCCCAGCAGATCGGACGCGTTCCCCGCGTTGACGGCCACCTCCAGATGATTGCTGCTCCCGTACACGAGCAGGGGGTCTCCCTCAGCCACGGCCGCATAGGTGGGATGCACCCCGTCCAGGATGGTGCTGCCGGCGTACCCTTTGAGGCGCCGAGGCCCCCGCCGCACTTCCACGACCTCACGGTGGATGTTGGTGATGCAGTTGCCGAAGTGATCCACGTGCATCACCCAGCCCCGCACCCCCTGCTGATCGGCGATGGGCAACGCCCAGCGCATGGGGACCAGCGTGTCGGCGGGGGTACCTACATCGGTCAGTGTGCGTCCGGCCGCCAGGTGAGCCGCCACAGGGGCGAACAGGTCGCGCCCGTGGAAGGTGGGATGGGGAGCCGGGGTACCCCAGTAAGCGGGGCGATCCAGGACCACCAAGGCGTCGGGCGTGGCACCGTCGAGGAGGAGTGCGAAGAGGCCGTTGTCAGGGCCCACAAAGGTGTGGCCTTGGTAGGACATGGCCAGCGGGCGCCGGGCCGTACCCACGCCGGGATCCACCACCACCAGGTGGGTGGTGCCCTCCGGGTAGAATGACCACGTCTGGCGCAGCAGAAAAGCCGCCGTCATCACATCCTGCGGAGGGACCTCATGCGTGAGATCAACGAGCAGCGCTGTGGGATGGACCCGCAGGATCTGCCCCTTCATGGCGGCCACATAGGCGTCACGGAGCCCGAAGTCGGTGGTCAGAGTGAGGACGGCAGCCATGGGACGCAAGCAGGCACAGCAGGAGGGCGTCGGGAGGCGCTTCCCTCCAGGGGCTTCGAATGGTGGAAACTAGCGATCCCGGGCTTCGCATGAAATGGGAGGTCTGGTTTCGGCCCAAATATCCCATCGGGTCCGCCGGGAGGCGACGGAGACGTAGCGGGGTCATGACGCTTCTTATCCACCTCTTGCAAATTCATGTTTTTGATCTCTTTGCGAACCTCAATGCTCTGTGCTTAGTTTGATGAGACTTCCGGCCATCCACGGAGACCTAGGGCTGCTTGGCCTTTCCGTCTTCGGGTGGCCCGGTCTATGCCGGCCTTGGACTCTGCGCCTTCCCCATCCATGATCGATTCGCCCCACGACGCCTCCCCACAGCCTTTGCAAGAACCCGCCGCGCTGCGCCCCCATCACCAGGATGCGTTGCAACGCTTTGTGCTGTTCTGGGGCGAGATGGCCTCCAACTGGGGCATCAACCGCACGATGGCTCAGATCCACGCCTTGCTCTACGTGACCGAGACGCCCATGGACACCGACACCATCATGGAGCGCCTCCAGATCAGCCGCGGCAATGCCAACATGAACCTGCGGTCTCTGGTGGGGTGGAGCCTCGCCAAGAAGGTGCATGTGGCGGGGTCGCGCAAGGACTTCTTCACGGCCGAGAAGGATGTCTGGCAGATCACGGCCCAGATCATCCGCGAGCGCGAGAAGCGGGAGCTGAAGCCCGTCATGCAGCAGCTCGTCGAGTGCCGCGAGGTGCTGCTCGAAGGGGGCACGCTCAGCGAAGAGGAGCAGGTCTTTCTCACGCGCCTCGACAACATGCGGAACCTCATGGAGATCTCTGAGGCCTTCTCTAAGGCCGTGTTGCCCTTGGTGGAGTTCCGCAATGTGGCCCTCCTGAAGCAGTTCGCTACCTTGGCCGAAAGCCTGGGCCGCCTCCCCGACCTCAAGGGCACCGGCCAAGGCTCTGGCTCTACAGACGAGACCTCTCCATGAGCACGCCGCGACGCACGAAAGACGTGGGCGACCACGGTGAGGCCCTGGCGTCCGCCTACTTGGAGCGCGAGGGCTACGTCATCATGGAGCGCAACTACCGCTTCGAGCGCGCGGAGGTGGATCTGGTGTGTTTCCTGCCGGCCATCCCTTACGAAGCCGGCGGCGAGCTGGTCTTCGTGGAGGTCAAGACGCGCACTGGCTTACGCTTCGGTCGGCCCGAGGAGGCCGTGGACGAAGCCAAGAAGCAAAACATCCTGAAGGCCGCCGAGGCCTACCTGCACGAGGCCAAGATGGACGGCACCCCCTGCCGCTTCGACGTGATTGGCATCGTGCTGCACGATGGCCAAGAGCCCGAGATCGAGCACTTCAAAGACGCCTTCTGGATCTTCTGAGCCGCGCCCAGCCCGGCCTCATCGCACCTGGGCCACGACTCCGTTGTGGGCCTTGATGTATCCACAGCGTAGAATGCGAAACCCGTTCTCGTAGGCATAGAGGCCGAGTTGCCGCGCGTCCATCAGCTCGCGGTACCCGTAGTTCATCAGCTCGCCCATCACCTTGTAGAAGAGCTTGGACCGTAGCTGGCGCCGGGGCGTGGTGAACACGGCATAGCCGCCCGGCTTGAGGAAGCGCCGGTGGAAATCGAACGCCAGCGGTTTGTACGCGTCTGGGAAGTGCTCCACCAGCCCCACGCTCACCACAATGTCAAACTCGCGCCCGTATTTCAGGTTACGGATGTCATCCACCACGAAGTCGATGCTGAAGTCCGCACGGCGGTGGGTGGTCCACTGCCCGGTGGCCGGGTTCATGCCGAGGAACGGATACGCCTCGGGGAACCGACCGTAGCGATCCGTCCGGCAGAACTCGTCGTAGTCGACCAGCACCGCATGGCCGCCTGGATACATGGCCAGGAGCTGCATGGCCTCGTAGCCGTCGGCAGCCCCCAGGAAGAGGATGCGGGGGCGCTCCACCTCGAGCCCCTCGAACAAGGCCCGTTTGCCACGTGGATCCCACACGGCATCCTCCACCCGGTGCACCTTGTTCCACACCTTGAGCTGCACCATCTCTTGAAGCACTTCCTGGGCCCCGTCCAGGTCCATGGCTCCCAGGTGCTGCCGGAAGCGTGCCCGCGCGTCTTGGCTGGCCGTGTCGGGGTCAGCCGCGAAGAGGGCGTGGAAGCGTTTGTTGAAGTGCCGCCATTGTACCTCGACAGGCATCTCGGTCCCGTGCTCGGCCTCCCAATCGGTACGGCGCCGCGCGTAGTTCTCGACCCGATAGGGGCGTCCGAGGTCAGCCCACGTTAGCCGCGCCCAGTCCGTACCGGTGAGGTCCTCGAAAACGTCCGGGGCCGTGGTTCGCAGATCGTAGCGGTAATGGGGGGTGATGCCGGTGGTGCCGAGTTCCATGGATCAGGCGGGGGAATGGGGAGGATCGGGGGCGAGGAGGGTCGGGGGCGGCCTTTCCGAGGCGAAGGCGGTGGGGCATGCGCTCGCAGAGACGGCCCGCCGGGCCGTCTGTACGGCGGGGGCGCCAGGCGGGGAGGCCGCAGCCGGGCGATCGGCGGGGCCGCCAGGCGGGGAGGCCGCGGCCGGGCGATCGGCGGGGGCGGTGGTCATGGATCGGGGGCATCGCCGACCCAAGAGGAGGCGTCAGAGCCAGGGTCAGGGCGGTATTCTTTGGGCAGCATCTCGGCGATGCGTTCGAACGCGAAGTAGCCGTAGGTGGTCACGCCGAAGGGATCGATCACCTCGCCCGTGTGATCGACCAGCGTTGGGCCGTCCGTCAGCTCGATGTAGGAGGTCTGGCTGCGCGCTGACCGGTGCCGATGGCGGCCCTGCCAGGCCAGAAAGGCCGGCGATTCTTCCTCGTGCGTGTACACAATCTCGATGAACCCTCGAAACTGTAGCATCCATTCTTGCACTGAAGGGCCCGGCTGCAGGATGTCTTCTGGGTTGAGGCGAAAGCGCGAGCTGCCTGTGCCGCGCAGCTTGGCGTCGGGCAAGAGGTAGGTGATGAACCCATCGCGGTTGGTGGTGCCCTCCAGCAGAGACAGCAGGAAGTGGCGGAAGGAGCCGTGGTAGGCTTGGCGGCGGTTGGTGGCCCAGCGTTCGGCCTCGTCGGCGTCAGCGGGTTCCAACTCCTCAAACAGGGGCTCGCCATCATACCGGAGCGTGGAGCCACTCATCTCGAACACCTTCAGGAAATAGGTGAGCCGGTACCCCAGGGCCTGGTTTTCCACGACCAATGGGGCCGCAGCGTGAGCGCGGAAGCGACCCCACCACTTGGCATCGAAGCTCAGCACCTCCGGGTTGAGCACGCGCACATCCCGCGCCTGCACCGACTCGCCTAGGAACAGCCGGTCGAACTTCCGCTTGCGCCGCGGCCACCGGGCATCGCGCTCCGCCGAGACGGTCAGCTCTGGGATCTCGACCACCACCGGGGCCAGCGTCAACTCCAGCTCATAGGAGCCTGGGGCCCGCAGCACCGTGTCTACGGTGGCCGGCGCGTAGCCAACCATCGTGGCGAAGATCCGGTGGGCGCCCAGGGGCACATCGTCCAGACGGAAGGAGCCATCGGGCGCGGTGACCGTCCCGATCATGGAAGCCGCGATGAACACGTGGGCACCGGGCACCGTCTCTCCGGTCTCTGCATCCAGCAGCCGTCCCAGTACCGTGGCCGCTTCGGGTTGGGCCCATACGATGCGTGCGCCCGCCGACAACAGCCCCACCGTCATCCCCAGAACGAGTAGGGACCGGCAGCAGACAGCAGGCAGACAGTGAGGCATGATGCAGGGGCAGGCACGTCCAGAAGTACCCTTCCAACGTACTCACAGCCACACAGCATTTGCAACGCACACGGTGGTCCCCTGGGGTGCCCTCAGGGACTAGCGGCCGGGCCGGTACTCCTTCGGGACGTCGTCTGCCACGCGCTCAAAAGCCCAGTAGCTGGACACCGTGACGCCGTACGGATTGAGCAAGTCCCCTTTGTAGTCGAGCACCGTGGGCCCGCGCTCCTGCCACATCTGTGAGGTCTGAAAGCGCGGCTTCCGACCAATCTGCTGGCTCCAGCCCAGGTAGGACTCATCCTCGGTCTCACCGCGATAGACGATCTCGACCACGCCTTCAAACCCGAGAATCCGCTCCTGCGGTGTCTCACCGGCCTCGATCAGCGACTGTGGCTCCATCGGGAAGCGCTCCTGACCAGCCAACGGAGACCCTCCTGCCATGCCGGTCTGGGACATGCGGCCGGCGGGCACCGGACGGCTGAACACCAGGAACCCTTGCTCCTCCACCTGCCCGGCCAGCAGCGCCAGTAAGAAATGGCGAGGCGATCCGATGAAGGCCGCGCGCCGACGCTCATCCCAGCGCTGCGCCTCGACCTCGTCTTCGGGCTCTAGCTCCTCATACAGCGGCTCGCCGTCGTAGAACGTCCGGGTGGGGGTAGCGCCAAACTCGCGCAAGAAATACTGGATGCGATAGCCCAACGCCCGGTTCTCAATGATGAGGGGACCGGAGGCGATGGCCCTGAACTCGCCGCCGTTGTTCTCGAAGTCCAGCACTTCCGGGTTCAGGATCTCCGTGTACATGGCGTTGGGCGTCTCGCCGATGAAGAGGCGCTTGAAGCGTTCATAGCGCCGTTGCCAGCGGCGGTCTCGCTCGGCCTCGACCACCACCTCGCCCTCCAGCTCCAGCACGGTGGGCTTCAACCGGAAGTTGAACGTGTACACGCGGGGCTCACGGAGGAGCGTATCCACAGCCACCGGCTCGAAGCCGATGATCGATACGTACAGGCGATGGGCGCCCACCGGCACGCCCCGCAGCTCAAAGCGGCCTTCGGTATCAACCACGTCGCCTCGGGTGGAGGTGGCGATGAAGACGCTGGCTCCAGGCAGCGGCTCTCCCGTCTCGTCATCCACCACGGTGCCTGTCAGGGTAGCCGTGGGCACCTGGGCCCAGGCCACAGCTGGGAGAAGGCTCAGGACAAAGACAGCAAGCAGCGCGCGCGTGGCAGACATGGCAGAGAGGCGTTAGGGGAGGGATAGAGAAAGGGTACCCAGGGCACGCGCTCCGGTTCGCTCACCCAAACGAAACGGATTGGCCGTGCCCCGGGCACCCAGGAGGAAACATCACAAGCTCCTCTATGACAAGGAACACGCCAACCGGCCTGAACACCCATTCCAGGCCGAAAAAAAGGGCATACTCCACTCCGGGTGTCCACTGGAGCGGGCAGTAGGTGGCCGCTTCTCTGCCCAGTTCGCGGCCGCCGGACGCGGAACGCTTGCCCGGCTGAAGCGTGCTGCTTCCCCCATTTCCCGATGCCTCACGCCGATGGACGTCCTCACGCCCCCCGACGAGCAGCAGGTCGCCGATGTCGAGATCGTCGAGCAGCCTATCCACCTCCCCCGATACCACGTCATTCTGCTCGACGACGATGACCACACCTACGAGTACGTCATCGAGATGCTGAAGAAGGTTTTTGGCCATTCCACACGCAAAGCCTTTGGGATGGCCGTGGAGGTGGACCGAAAGGGCCGCGTCATCGTGGACACCACCACGAAGGAGCGCGCCGAACTCAAACGCGACCAGATCCACGCCTACGGAGCAGACTGGCGTATTCCCCACTGCCAAGGGTCGATGTCTGCCACGGTGGAACCTGCCGAGTAACTGACAGCGTTCCCTCTTTCTGCGCTACGCCCGCACACTCACGGATTTGACAGGCGCCCTCGGGGGGCCTGCTCGCTACTCACGGTTCGTTATGACGATCGGCCCTATCGATTTTGGCCCGCGCCCGCTCTTCCTGGCGCCGATGGAAGACGTAAGCGATCCCCCCTTTCGCTTGATCTGCAAGCGGCTCGGGGCGGATATGCTCTACACCGAGTTCATCTCGTCCGGCGGGCTGGTCTACGACGCCGAAGGGTCCCACCAGAAGCTGGACATCTACGACGCCGAACGGCCGGTGGGCATCCAGATTTTTGGTGGCGACGTGGAGCAAGTGCGCGGCGCCACGCGGATCGTGGACGCCGTGGAGCCAGACCTGATCGACATCAACTTTGGGTGTCCGGTCAAAAAAGTGGTCTGCAAGGATGGCGGCGCTGGGATCCTGCGCAACCTGCCCAAGATGGAAGCCATCACGCAGGCCGTCCTCGAAGGGGCCACGCGGCCTGTCACGGTCAAGACCCGGCTCGGCTGGAACGACCAGAGCATCCACATCCTGGAGGTGGCGCGTATGCTGGAGGCCTGCGGCATCCAGGCCTTGGCCGTGCATGCCCGCACGCGCAGCCAGATGTACAAGGGCGAGGCCCGCTGGCCTTGGCTTCGCCGTATCAAAGACGAGAGTGGCATCCAGATTCCCCTCATCGGCAACGGCGATGCCACCACGCCTGAGAAGGTGGAGGCCATGTTCGACGAGACGGGGGTAGACGCTGTCATGATCGGGCGGGGGGCCATCGGTAACCCGTGGATCTTCCGCGATGCGAAGCACTACCTGGCCACCGGCGAGCTGCTGCCGCCGCCCTCGTGGACCGAGCGCGTGGCCGTGGTGGCCGAGCACCTGACGCTCAAGTGCGAGTGGCTAGGGGAGCGCAAAGGCGTCCTGGAGATGCGACGCATGTACGGTGGCTACTTCAAGGGCCACCGAGGCGCCAGCCGCCTGCGTCAGCTCCTGATGCAGCACGAGACCCGCCCAGGCGTTCTGGAGGTGCTCCTCAACTTCGACCCGGAGGCGCCGGACGCCCAGGTGGTACGCCCGGCCCAGCGAGCCGCCAAGCCAGCCCTGCCCGCCGCGTTGCGCGCGACCTTGCCTACGCCCACCCGCAAAGCGGCACCCGTGGGCGCCTGACCTCGGCCCCCTTCACCCTTCCCCACGCTCTCTCCGCTCCCCATGACTCTGACCACCACCAACACCGTCGACGGCAAGTCTATCACGGCCTACCACGGCATCGTCACCGGCGACGCTATTCTGGGTGCCAACATCTTCAAAGATATGTTCGCCGGCATCCGCGACCTCGTGGGGGGGCGTTCGGGTACCTATGAGGCCGAGCTACGCAAGGCGCGCCGCATCGCGGTGGAGGAGTTGGCCGAGGCCGCTCGTGACATCGGGGCCAACGCGGTGATCGGCATCGACCTGGACTACGAGACGTTCTCGCCAGGCGGTCAGGGGGGCATGCTGATGGTCAGTGCCACCGGTACGGCCGTCACCGTGGCATGACCGCTCCCAGCACGGTCGGTCCTCTCCAGATTACGTTCGTAAAACGGCGTGACGGACAGGCTCGGCTGATCTGCACCCGCCCAGATGGTACCACCACCGAGACCCCGCTACGGCCTGGCTTTGGGGTGGCCCACGACCTGGCCCACTACGTCGCCGAGACCGGCCTAGGGCTCACGGAGGGCTTCTACGGCCTTGTGGCCCAGGGCCATGCCATCCAGAGCTTCGAGCGCCCTCGCTCCGAACGGCCTCCCGTCGGTACGCAGGCGCTGCAGGCGGAGGCGGTGGCGATGGCCCTGCAACACATCGCCGCAGGCACAGGGACCGCCCATCAGCTTCGCCCGTTCGTCGAGGCTTCGTGTGAAGGCTCTGGCGTGCCGGCCCCCACCGGCCTGACGGAGGCCCTCGCAGAGGCCCTGTGGGCCCGCTACCACGTGTTGATGGCCGAGTGGAAGGCGCTGCCTCCTCGCTCCCACCTCGTCCTGCCCTTCCCTGGATAAGCTCGGCCTGCTACGACGCCCCCCATGCTCCGCCTGTCCAACACCGTCACCATCCCCACCCGAGAGCTGGAGCTGCGCGCCATTCGTTCGCAGGGATCCGGGGGGCAGCACGTCAACAAGGTGGCCACGGCCATCCATCTCCGGTTCGACATCCGGGCTTCGTCGCTTCCTGAGGCCTACAAAACCAACCTGCTGGCGCTGAACGATCACCGCATCAGCCCAGACGGCCTCATCGTGATCAAGGCCCAGCAACATCGCAGCCAGGACCGGAACCGCAAGGAGGCCTTGAACCGGCTCGAAGTCCTCATCCACCGGGCCATGCGGCCGCGCAAGAAGCGCAAGGCCACCTCCCCGACGAACGCCTCCAAGCGTCGCCGCCTGGAGAAGAAGCGTCAGCACAGCGAGAAGAAACGCCGCCGCGGCCGCGTGGACTGGTGAAACCGGCCGACCTCAGGCGCCGAGGGCCACGCGCCACGTCTGCGTCTCGTGATTCGTCCGGATGGCCAGCACCTGCGCCCTGCGCCCGGTGGCCTGCTGGTACGCCGCCGCTACGTCCTCCGCGAACGCGTCGACCGCGTCTGGGGGCACGAGTTGCACCGTGCACCCGCCGAACCCCGCCCCCGTCAGGCGAGCGCCCCACGCGCCGTGGTCCAGGGCCAGCTCCACCAGCAGATCCAGCTCAGGCCCGCTGACGGCGTAGTCGTCGCGCAGGCTCTTGTGCGAGGCCGTCATCCACCGCCCCACCTCGCCGAGGCGGCCGTTCTGGAAGGCCTCGGCGGCGGCCTCCACCCGCTCGTTCTCACGGACCACGTGGCGCGCTCGCCGGAAGCGCGCTTCGCCGAGATCGGCACGGTGCGCCTCCAGATGGGCCTCGGTCACGTCGCGCAGGGACGCGAGCACGGCTCCGGAGGGTCCGCGCATCCCGGTGGCCGCCAGATGCGCCACGACGGCCTCGCAGGTGGCTCGGCGCTCGTTGTAGGCCGAGCCCGCCAGCCGACGCTCCACGCCGCTGTTGACCACCACCACGGTGGCCTGGTCCAGCGGCAGGGTAACCGGGGTTGAGGTGAGGGCGCGGAAGTCGATCTGGAGGGCGTGCCCCGCCCGGCCCAACCCGATCACGAGCGGATCCATGAGGCCACACTGCACGCCCGCGTAGACGTGCTCCACCCGCTGGGCCCGCTGCGCGAGGGCGCCGGGATCCTGCCCCTGCCCTACTGACGCCAGCAGGGCGCGGCCTACGCTGGTGGTCAGAGCGGCCGACGAGGAGAGGCCGGCCCCCATCGGGACTGTGCCCGTCAGGTAGAGGTCCGCGCCTTGGGTGAGGAGTCCGGCCTCCCACAGCTCGTGGGCCATCCCCAGCACATACCGCGCCCACAAAGGGTGCGTCGGCGAGACCGCGGCGCCCAGTTGGTGGACCCGCTCCGTGGCCTGCTGCTCGGCTCGCACCCGGACGATGCGGTCAGATCGCGGCCGAACCGCCGTGTACAGGCCGCGATGGATCGTCATCGGCAACGCCAGCCCGTCGTTGTAGTCGGTATGGTCGCCGATGAGGTTGACGCGGCCTGGCGCATAGGCCACCACCGTGGGCTCTTTTCCGACGTGTGCCCGGAATGCAGCCTGCACCAGGGCGGGGTCTGGGGGAGCAGCATCAAGCATAGGGCTAGGGCGTGTAGACCATGGCGCGATCAGATGCAGGCGTGGTCACGATGGGGGCTCACCAGGCGGCGGGGGAGGGCGGGGCCGTAGCCCCAGACGACGAGGTCAACGCCGTGAGCGCCGACTCTGACACGTCTGGAGCGCTCGAAGTCACGGTCCACACGCCCTGGAACGAGCGGTGGTCCGTGCAGAAGGGCCTGCACGGACCACCGCAGGAGGGGTCCTTAATGTGGTGATCAGAGACGGTCTACTTCAAGAGCACCATGGTGCGCGTCTGCTGCTGGCTACCGACCTGCAGGCGGTACAGGTACACGCCCGACGGTACGCGGGCGCCCTGGCTGTCCAGCGCGTTCCACGTGACGTTGTGGCGGCCGCCCGTCTGCACGTCGTTGACCAGCAGGGCCACCTGGCGGCCCAGTACGTCGTACACCGCCACCTGTACCAAGCCGGCCTCCGCGAGATCGTAGGTGATCTCGGTGGTCGGGTTGAACGGGTTGGGATAGTTGCCGTGCAGTTGGAAGTGGCTGGGCAGGTCGATCGCGAGATCGTCGTTCGAGGTGCTGGTGCCCGCCAGCAGGGTCACCCGGATGACCTGGTCCCGCGTCGGGTAGGAGAAGCCGTCGTTCATGCCGCCATTCGGAACCTCCACGATCACGCCGTTCTCATCCTCGCCGGCGTTCGGGCCGCTCTGGCGGGGCGCCTGGTTGGGACCTGTGCCCGGCTCTTCGTCGACCTCCGTGCCGGCGTCCCACAGCTCCACCTGATCGGTGATGTCACCGCTCACAGGGTCGCCGTTCCCGTCGAAGAGCGGGATGCCGGTGGGATTGGGAGCATAGAAGAGGTCGTTGGACTGCACGAACATTGTGGCGAACGAGAGGTGATCGCCTGGGGCGGCTTCGAGGTCGAACTCATAGGCGTTGCCCGGCAGGAGCGGGCCGGGGCCTTCGGCGCCCACGGGGGTGTTGAACGCGCCGAACTGGAGCGTGCCTGCCCCGCGCAATTCAGACGCGCTGATCGACGCATCGCCGTCCTCAGCGATGGCTTCAATGCCCGGCGAGGCCGCGCCTCCGTTCTCGAAGAAGCTGACGGTGGGCGGGTGCACGGCAAACGTGCCGGGGGCCATTGGCACGGCTACAGAGCCGCCCGGGATGGGCAGAGTTTCACCGGTGGATACGTTCTCGATGCGCACCACAAACGGCGTGGTCTCCACAGGGGTCACCGTCACCCGGATGACTTGATCCCGCGTTGGGTACGTGAAGCCGTCGTTCATGCCGCCGTTCGGAATCTCCACGATCACGCCGTTCTCATCGTCGCCCATGTCTGGACCCGTCTGGCGCGGAGCCTGGTTCAGGCCGATGCCCGGCTCTTCGTCGACCTCCGTCCCGGCGTCCCACAGCTCAAGCTGATCGGTGACGTCGCCGCTGATGGGGTTGCCGCCGGGGAAGAGGCGCAGGCCCTGCGGCTGGAAGGCATAGAAGAGGTCGTTGGACTGCACAAACATGGTGGCGAACGACAGATAGTCGCCCGGCTCGGCCGTGAAGGTGAAGGTGTAGGCCCCGCCGGGAAAGATGGGCCCAGGACCGTCTGCACCCACGGGGGTATTGGTTACGCCAAAGGCCCGGACGGCCTCCACGCTGGCCAGCTCGGTGGCCAGCACGGACGGATCACCGTCTTCGGCGCTGCGCTCGATGCCCTCAGAGGCCGCGACGCCCGGCTCGAAGAAGTTGACCGTGATGGGGTGTATGGCATAGGCGATCGGGGCCAGCGGCACGGTGAAACCGGTGATCGGGCCCAGCTCACCCAGGCTCACTGAGGCATCGCCGTCTTCGGCGATGGCTTCGATGCCCGGCGAGGCCGCAGCGCCAACCTCGAAGAAGTTAACCGTGGGGGGATGCACGGCGAACGTGCCTGGGGCCAGTGGAATAGCGACCGACCCAGTGGAGGTGGTGAGGGTCTGATCGGTCGAGACGTTCTCGATGCGCAGCGTGAAGCCCATGCCGCCGTCGTTGGAGAGCGTCACCCGGATGACATCGGCCTTGTTCGGATAGGTGAAGCCATCGTTCGGAGTGCCGTCTGGGATCTCCACGATCACGCCGTTCTCATCGTCGCCCGCGTTGGGGCCACTCTGGCGCGGGGCCTGGTTGGCACCTTCGCCGGGGGTCTCATCGACCTCCGTGCCGGCGTCCCAGAGCTCTACTTGATCGGTGATGTCACCAGTAACGGGGGTACCGTTCTCGTCAAAGAGCGGGATGCCTGAAGGATTGGGGGCATAAAACAGATCGTTAGACTGCACAAACATGGTGGCGAACGACACGTTCAGGCCGGGCCGCCCAGCGAAGCTGAACTCGTAGGCACCGCCTGGCAGAATCGGGCCGGGGCCCTCCGCACCGACGGGTGTGTTGAACACACCGCTCTTGAGGATGGGAAAGGCCTGGCCCACCTGTTCGACGCGGACTTCGAACCGGGTCGTTTGGGCTTGGCTGGCTGGCACCGCGGCGAGCGCCAGCAAGAGAAAAGCGATAGTAAGGATACGCATGAGAGTCCTCGTAGTAGCGTTACAAGGTGTAGAGAGAAGTCGAGACCGGAAGAGATCGGGTCGCAGAGAGGCTCGGGGGCCTGAAACAGAAAGGTCCACCCAAGCTGGTGTGTCGTAGACGGCGGGCGCGTTACAGAGGGGACTGCGAACGCAAAGCCCGATGAACCAAGCGGTGTAAAACCGGCCTTGAGGGTAGCCACAGCCAGAGTACAGCACCCTGCCTGTAAGCTCATCACAATTGTCTAACGCGGTGTAGCGCGGACCCTGATCATCGATTTTACAGCCAGGAGCGCAGTTCGTCACGCTTTTGTTGCACCGCCGACACTGATCCTGGAGGCCTGCGCCCCGGTGTGAGGAGCCTTCTGTTTAGAATTGCGTGATAGTCACTACACTGGCCTGCACGATCTTTGGTGCAGTGCTTTCCCTCGCTGTCTCGGTCCCGCCTGCCATGCTTCCTGCCTCGTTTGATGCCTCTGATGCACAGCCCACTGCGGCTACCCCTCACCACGTGCTCTATGTGGAAGACGATCCCCAGATTGGGCGCCTGGTCCGTGACGAGCTGAAGGAGACGGGGTGCCAGGTGCAGTGGTGCCAGGATGGGGAGTCGTGCCTGCGGGCCTTCCGCACGCGCGCCTTCGACCTGATCGTGCTGGACCTCATGCTGCCTGGCGTCGACGGATTGGAAGTGTGCCGCCGCATCCGCCGTGTGGATCGCTTCGTCCCTATCATCATGCTCACGGCTCGGGCCGAGATGCGCGACGTGGTCCATGGCCTTGAGCTCGGCGCCGACGACTACATCACCAAGCCCTTCAAGACCGTGGAGCTGCTGGCGCGCGTGCGGGCCCTCTTCCGGCGCGTGGAGGCAGACCGAAGCTGGCAGGACCTCGTCACCGACGATGACCTGCTACGGCGTGGCGCGCTGACGCTCTACCCGCTGCAGCGCAAGGTGGCCTTGCATGGGCAACGCATCGAGCTCACCGCCAAAGAGTTCGATCTGCTGCTTCTCTTTGCGCGCCACCCCGGCCGTACCTTCACGCGCGGCGACCTGCTGGACGGCGTGTGGGGGTCCCAGTTTGAGGGGTATGACCACACGGTCAACACCCACATCAACCGCCTGCGTGGCAAGATCGAGCCGGATGCGAGCCAGCCGGTCTTCATTCAAACCGTGTGGGGCGTCGGCTACCGCTTTGCCGAACCCGACGAATGGCCCCAAGAACAGTATCCATAGCTTTGTGCGCGTTTCGTGATGCAGGGCCCCCCTCCCCTGACCATGAGACCGTGAATACGTTGTTTTCCTATGCTTCGAACGCTGTACGGACGAATCTCGGGGGTGTACCTGCTGCTGTCGCTGGTCCTGGTGTTGGCCGGTGGATGGATGACGGTGCGGCAGGTGCGCCTGTTTGCCAACGAGGTGGAACAGAAACTCAACCGGGAGTTGGCCGGCAAACTGGTGGAGCAGGAGGCGGCCCGTTTGGAGGTGGGCGCGTACGAGGAGGCGCTGGCCCATGCGGACATGCAAACCACCATGTTCTTTCCGGCCCTGGAGCCCTACGTGCTCGACGCCGACGGGCGCATCCTGGCCTCTCTCCAGCCAGATAGCCTGAAGATCGCGCGCCTGGACCCCGGCCCGCTGGTGGCCATCCAGGACCCCGACGCCACCCTCCCGCTCTGGAGCCCGGACCCCATGCGTCCTCAGGATGCGAAAGTGTTCTCGGCGGCGCCGGCCCCGCTGGCCAACGGCGAGACGGGCTACCTGTATGTGATCTTGCGCGGCCAGGCGGCCGGGTCGGCTGAACAGATGGTGCAGAACAGCTACGTGATGCGGTCGCTGCCCCTCTTTCTCTTGCTGACGATCGGGTTCACCGCGCTGGTGGGTCTCTTCTTGTTTGGCCTCCTCACGCGCCGTTTCCGCGCCCTCACCACCACGGTGCATGGCTTCAAAGAGGGGGACTTCACCCGGCGCACAGATGTCCAGGGGAACGACGAGATCGGACGGCTGGGGCTGGCCTTCAACGAGATGGCTGATACCATCCAGACGCAGGTGGACGTCCTACGCCGCACCGACGCCGAGCGCCGCAAGCTCATCGCCAACATCACGCACGACTTCCGGACGCCGCTGACCTCCATCCGGGGCCACGCCGAGCGGCTGCGCGACCGTGGGCGCCAGCTCCCGGCCCCCCAGCGGCAGGCAGACCTGGACGTCATCCTCAAGAACACAGATCGCTTGGAGCACCTGGCGGGCCACCTCAAGCATCTCTCGCAACTCGATGCGCGTACGCTGGAGCCTCATCTGGAGCCGTTCGCCCTCAACGAGGTGGCCCAGGACCTGCTGCTGAAGTTCCAGCCCCAAGCCGAGCGGTGGGGCGTGTGCCTCACCACCGACCCCGACCCGGACCTCCCCGCCGTCTGTGCAGACATTGGGCTGGTGGAGCGGCTGCTCTCCAACCTCATCCAGAACGGACTCGAAAACACACCCCATGGAGGCTGCGTTCACCTCACCCTGGCCGAAGCCGACGCCCGCGTGCGGGTGACCGTCCGTGACACCGGCCAGGGCATCGCGGCCGAGCACCTGCCCTTGGTGCAGCAGCGCTTCTACCAGACCAACCAGCCCAAGCTGAACGGCGAGGGCGGCTCCGGCCTGGGCCTCTCCATCGCCCACGAGATCGCCGCGCTGCACGAGAGCGACCTCCGCATCGCCAGCACACCCGGGCAAGGCACGACCGTGACGTTCGACCTACCGCTGGGGGTGGACTGAGCGAGGGCCTGCCCCTACTCGTACCGTAGGACCTGTACGGGATCGGCTGTGGCCGCGCGCACAGCCTGATAGGCCACCGCCAAGACGGCCACCGTCAGCACGAGCCCCCCAGCTGCCAGAAATAGCTCGGGCCCCACGCGGATGCGGAAGGCAAAGCCCGCGAGCCACTGCTCGGCCGCCAGGTAGGCGACGGGCATGGCCACCACGAAGGCGAGGATGACGAGCGCTAGGAACTGCGTCGTGAGCAACACCATGAGCCGCCCAACCGAAGCCCCCAGCACCTTCCGGACGCCCACTTCCTTGCGTCGCTGGGCGGTGGCGAAGGCGGCCAATCCCACCAAGCCCAGGCACGCAATCAGGAGGGCCAGGCCGGTGAAGACACTGAACAGGCGGCCTTGCTTGACCTCTGCCTCGTACATCTGCGCATAGGCCTCGTCCAGGAACCGGTACTCGAAGGGGTACTCTGGGGAGAACTGAGCCATGGTCTCGGCCACAAAGGCGAGGGTCGCCGGCATCTCTTGCGGGCGGACCTTGATGAACAGGCGCTGATGCGCAAACCAGCCGGAGCCGAGAAACAACGCCAAGGGTTCGATCTCCCGGTGGAATGAGTCGAAGTGGAAATCCTTCACGACGCCCGTGACCCGGGCCTCACGGCCGAAGAAGTCGAACCGCTTGCCCACAGCGGTCTCCCACCCCAGGCGCCGTTTCAGCGTCTCGTTAATCAGCATGCCCTCGTCGGCATCGGTGGCCACGGTCTCAGACAGATCTCGGCCCTCCACCACCTCGAGCCCAAAAAGTGAGACGAAGTCGTGCTGGATGCGGGACCGGTGCACCAACACCTCCTGGCCATCCACGGCGCCCTCCCAGTCGGTCGCGCGGGTGGCCGCATCGATACGCACCGGCTCGCGCGCAGCGGCCGAGACGAGGACCACCTGGGCATGCCCCTCCAGCGTCTGCTTGAGGGCCGCGTACTGCTCGTGCAAGGCCTGGTCCTTGATCTCGACCGACAGCACCTGGTCGCGCTCTAGCCCTGTGTTGGACTGTTGGATGTAGTGTAGCTGCTGCTGAATGACCAGCGCGCCCATGGCGAGCACCGTCGTGATCGCAAACTGCGTCAGCACCAGCACGTTGCGCACGGTGACGGGGCCTGCCCGTCGGGGCCCCCGCCGGTGCATGAGGCCCAACGGCCGAAATGAGGCCATCGCCAGCGCCGGATAGGTCCCCGCTAACACGCCCACGCCCAAGCCAAGGGCCAAGAGCACGCCCAGGAAGGCGCCCTGCTCTTCGAGCGTCAGCACGAGGGCGCGCCCCGTCAGGGCATTGAACGAGGGGAGGAGCAGCGAGACCAGCCCTAGCGCCACCAGCAGAGCAGCCATCGAGGGCAGTATGGCCTCGCTCATGAACTGCTCCACGAGCTGCCCCCGCCGGGCCCCCAAGACTTTGCGCACCCCCACTTCGCGCTTCCTCGTCAGCGCACGCGCCACCGCCAAGTTGACGTAGTTGATGCAGGCGATGAACAGAATCAGGGCCGCAATGGCCGCGAGCAGGTAGACATAGCGCAGGCTGCCATTGGTCCTGAATTCGCCGTTGAGCTGGGAATGCAGGTGGATATCGGTGAGCGCCTGGGGAAAGTAGATCCCCCCGGCGGGCGCTTCGTCAGGCTGCTGGGTCTCGCTACGCAGGTAGGTCTCGGACAGAGCCCGCAGATTGTCGGCAAAGGCGGACGGCGAATGCCCCGGGCGTAGCACGACGTACGTGAGATAGCTGTTGCTGTACCATGCATCCAGGTAGTGGGACAGGTCGTTCGAGGACGTCACCGGGACCAGGTAATCAAAGGTGAGGTGGCTCTGGGCGGGCACGTCCTCCACCACGCCTGTCACCCGCATCTCGACGAGCCCGGTGCTGTGCTCCCCGTCGTGGCGAACCGTGATGGTCTGCCCCATCGGATCGGTCTCCCCGAAGTACGTCCGGGCCAGCGAAGCGGTCAGGACAATGGAGTCCGGGGTTCGCAAGGCGGTCTGAGGATCACCCTGGAGCAGCGGGAAGCTGAACACCTCGAAGAAGTGCGGCGTGGCGAAGAGGCCCTCTTCATGAAAACGCGTGTTGCCCCGCTCCAGGAGCGAATTCGCGCGGGTGACCTGGGCCACGTGCTCTACGTCCGGCAGGTCCTGCACCAGCGCCGCGGCCAAGGGGGCTGGCGTTACCGCCCACTGACTGTTTCCATGTACCGTCAGATCTGGCCGATCCTTGGCCACACGGTAGATCCGATCGGCCTTCTCGTGGAATTGGTCGTAGCCCAGCTCAAACCGGATGAGCAAACTGATGAGGATGAAGCACGTCAGCCCGACGGCCAGGCCGAAGATGTTGATGAACGCGTACCCTTTCTGCCGATGGAGCAGACGATACGCAACCTTGAGGTGATTCGAGAGCATGGCACGTCGTGGGGAGGGGAGAGCGAGCGTACCCGACGCTTTGGCAACGACCATGCCAGCCGTTCACCGTCCGTCACAAGCCGAAAAATCGGCTTTTTTAGACGTTCCTGACGCCCGTGCGCTCGCTGCGGCTGTACGCCACCGCACAGCCGCTGGACGCCATCGCACACCTCCATTCGGCCCGGGAGGCGGGCCGTTAGCGCACCCGAACCACCATCTGCTGCTGCCGCACCACGGTGGCGCCCGACGCGGCGGTCAGGCGGACTACGTAGACCCCGGCGGGCGCATCCGTCGCCCACGTCACCCGATGAGAACCTGGCAGGGTCGCTACACGGTCCATGAGCCGTGCGATGCGGCGTCCCAGCAGGTCGTAGACCTCAATCGTGACCGCTGCAGGCGCCTCCAGGCGATAGGCCACGGTGGCATCCTCTCGGAAGGGATTCGGGTAGCTGACCAGGTGGACACCCGGCACGAGGCGCGGCCTATCCTCCACGGCCACCCCCACAGCAGCGGTGAACTCGAACACGTCGGAGGCGCGAAGCGAGCGAATGGGCACAAAGCGGAAGACCGCGCCGGGCTCCGGCAGCACCGTGGACGAGTTGGAGCTGAACCGGAACTCCCAGGCGGGGGCCAGGGCATCATCGGGACCGGGCTCCAGGATGTGGAGGATATCGTTGCGCTCGGGCAAGCCGTTGCGGTTGCCGTCGCGGAACAGCACCGCTCGGGGCAAGCCATCGCTCTCAGCGGTGACCGTGAAGCGCACCGGCACCGGGTTGACCCGGAAGAGCGCGGCCGAGGTATCCACGACCTCCTCGGCGATGGTCAGGCTGTACACATCCTCCGTGGCCAGCATCGGGATGACCTGCAGAGCCAGGAAGGCTTCGTCGCCCGCGATGCTGACGCCGAGGGTGCTTTCGCTGTTGGTCCAGCCGGTCTCCTCCAGGTCGGGCCCACGCCCCACCAGATCCTGCACGATGAGCCGCATGCCGTCGAAGAGGGGGCTCTCGGTGATGCCATCGGAGAAGGGCACGTCCGTCAGGACCACCTCGTTCTCATCGAGGTCCGTAACGGTGTAGGTCTTGGCGAGGAAGTCGGTGTCGTCGATGGTGAGGCGGTAGCGATGGCCCGTCAGGTTCTCCGGCTCGATGAAGTGCATGATCACGGTGCCGGTGCCGGTGCCCTCCACCTGCTGCACGAAGTCGTTGGTGTCGCGCGGGGTCTCCTTGTCGAACAGGGTGGTCCGGGCCGACGTGGTGGCGGTGCCGTCGCTGAGGTCGAAGGCGAAAACGGCATCGGCTCCGTTGGACAGGGCCGCCACGTTGATCTCTACGTCCTGAGGCTCCGTGCTAGAGGACAGCGAGCGCGTCTCGACCTCCATGAAGGTGAGGCCATCGGTGCTGTAGCGGACCGTCAGCGTCAGCGGCTGCCCTTCGGGGTCCGCCGCGATGACGGGCAGCGTGACGACGTCGGCCGTGTAGGTGGGGTTGAAGCGCAGGGTGGCATCGTTGATCTCCAGCAGCGGCGAGGCATTGCCGGGGTTGTCCACGGCGAACAAGCTGCTGACGGCTCGGCCACGGACGAAGCCCTCGGCATCGAGGCCTACGAGGCGCACCTTGGCGAAGATCGCATCGGGGAAGGTCACGGTGTCCAGCATGAAGGTCCCAGCGTTGGCCGGGGCCGTCCCCGCCAGGGCGTAGTTGGCGCCTGCGTCGGTACTGTACCAGACCTCGACGGTGTCGAGCACCTCGGCCGAGGCGGTCCACGTCACCGCCACCTCGCCAGAGGCGGCTTCCTCGGCGGGCGCGGTCAGGAGGAGGGCCTCGGGGTCCACGCGCACCTGCTGGAAGAGCCAGGGCGCCATGAGCGGATCATCGAACCAGACGGTCCAGGGGCCATGGCCGCCTCGCTCGACGCCGGTGTACAGGAGGTCGGCCCGGGCGTCGATGGCACTCCGCACCACCGAGTCCGGCAAGGCCGTGGGGCAGTCGAAGTTGGCCGCCGTGGTGGACGGTGCCCGGCGGCATTCGGTGTAGAAAACGTCGCGCCCCAGGTCTTCGAGGGCATGGATAGGGCCGCGCGAGCCTTGAACGCGCACCACGGTGTCTGACTCACCGTGGAAGGCCCAGATCGGGATGTGGCGGATGTCCTCGGCCGCCTCCGCATACCCGATCCCGCTCATCGGGACGGCAGCAGCAAAACGCTCAGGACGCCGGGAGATGAAGTCCCAGACGCCATGCCCCCCCATGGACAGGCCCACCACGTACACCCGGTCCAGGTCGATGTTGAACTCGACCTCCAGCGAATCCAGGATGGCGAGGGTGGCCAGTTGCACGTCGTTGAATGCCGTGGTGCTGGGCGGGGCATCGGCGGTCCAGCGTGCGTCTCTGGGCACCTGCGGCGCCACCACGAAGGCCGGGCGCCGAGCTTGGTTGACCGGATCCGCCCAGGACGTCGCCAAGCGGTGAGGGCGAATCTGGCGCTCGTTGTCGTCGCCTCGCTCGCCAGCGCCGTGGAGCGCCAGCACCAGCGGGTAGGCCTGCGCCGAGTCATAGTCGGCCGGGACGAAGAGGCGGTACGGCACGGTGAGGCCATCCCGCGTGAGCGACCGCCGTTCGAACTGATCGACGATGCTTTGCTGCGCCAAGGCTGGCGTGACGATGAACAGTAAAAGAGCCAGGAGAAGTAGACGCACGGATCAGCCTCGCGAGGTGGGTCAGAACAGGGGCAGGGCCATGTTCACCCACCGCCCTATTATTGTCAAGTCAAGGAGCCGAGAACCAGCGCAGCTTGACGTCAGAGCGACTCCAGGAACGTGAGCAGGGCCTCTATGTCCTCGCGTGAGAGGGCGCGAAAGCGTTCCTTGGCGGCTTCGGCCTCGCCACCGTGCCAGAGGATCGCCTCCTTCAGGTTGCGGGCCCGGCCGTCGTGCAAGAAGAAGGTGTGCTGGTTGACCAGGCGGGTGAGGCCGAGGCCCCACAGAGGCGGGGTGCGCCACTCGGACCCACTCGCCCCGTAGTCCGGCCGGTGATCGGCCAGCCCCTCGCCCAGGTCGTGCACGAGGAGGTCGGTGTAGGGGTAGATCGTCTGCTCGGAGGCCTCGTCCACCCCGAGCAACGTGCCTGTGCGCAGCGGAGAGGCATGGCAGCGGTTGCATCCGATCTGCTCAAACAAGGCGCGCCCGCGCTCTACAGCCGGCGTCCCTACGCCTCGTGCGGCCGGAACGCCGAGCGTCTGCATGTAGAACGTGACCAGGTCTAGCGTCTCGTCGTCAATCTCAGGGTCGTCATCGCGCCCGTCGTGGCCATGGGTATCCAGGCTGGTCTCGCGGGTGATGAGCGGCGACGTAATGCCCATGTCGTTGCGGTAGGCTTCGGCGGTTTGCTCGCGCACGGTGGGCTCGTTGGCCTTCCAGCCGAAGCGGCCCACGGAGAACTGCTGCGCTTCGCGGTCCCACACGTAGTTGATGCGGCCGGACACGGCCCCCTCGGCGGCCTGCTGGCGCACCAAGGCCTTGAGCGTCTCTTCGGGGATGGCCTCCAGCAAGCCCAAGCCGAACACCGGCCGCGCCATCCGCGGGGACACCAGCAGGCCAGGCGGGATGGGAGCGTGGGGATCCTCCAGCTGATAGATGGGCCGGCGCAATGTGTAGCGCTCCCCGTTTTCGAAGGCCCCCTCGATCTCCTCGTAGGTGACCACGACGCGGGCCTCCGGAGGGGTGCCGTACACCGCCCGGTTCTGAACCTGAAGGCCAAAGCCCGGCACCGGCACGGGGTGGCCAGCGCTGTCCTGCCCCAGGCTCACGCGCAACAGCAGCGATTCATGCGGGGCGGTGCGGCCGTCCTTCGTGTGGCAGGTGTTGCACGACGACCGATTGAAGAGCGGCCCCAGCCCCGGGTTCACAGGCGCCGGCGGGGTGACGAATTTCTGTTCGAACTCGGCATCACCGTCCAGAAAGGCCTTGAGACGCGCGCCCTCCAGGTTGGGGGCAGGCGTGGCAAACGATTCAGGCGTGGCGCGGAACACGGTCATCGCCCCCCCCGCCCAGGCGGCCCCTCCCTCGCTGGTGGCCGCCGGGTCCGTGCAACCCGCTAGCCCCCCACCCAGCGCTAGCATGCCCAGCATAAGCCAGCCCAGCCGGGTGTGCGGCCCCATCGTGAAGCGGCTGCGCAGCGAAGGAGGCCTGGGGGGAGGTACAATCACGGCTTGATCAGGCTCAGCTAGAGGGCCTCACTGAGGCGGGCGGTAACGCCTTCGAGGGTCGTCTTGAGATCGATGACGGCGTCGATGGCCATCGAAACGGCGGCCGGGTGGTCTGTGATGGCCTCGCGGAAGTCGCCTGGGATGGCGCCGATGGCCGTCAGGGCTCCCTCGATCTCGCGCTTGACCTGGGCATCGAGCTCGGCATCCAACGCCCCCACCATGTCTGTCAGGCCCGCCCCGTTGGTGCCAGCGTACGTGCCCTCGTAGATGTGGCGGATGCTGCGGATGTTGTTCTGGAAATCGGCCTTCGAGTTGCCACTGAAGCGCGACTCAACCTGCATGCGGCCTCCGTCTAGTGGGCCCTGCATCTTGCCCGTCCCCACTTCATCCGCGATGCCGACCAGCGCATCGGACAGGGTGAGCAAGGCGTCCTTCGCGCTCACGAACTGACTGCCCACGTGACCGGCGCCGGTCACGTGGGCCACGAAGTTCTCACCCGAGGGCGACCACGCGGTGAACAGGCGTGAGGCGTCTTCGTCCAGCACCTGCGCGGCAGACACGAGGTAGTCGAACTCACGCGCGGTAATGTCGGCCGCCGTCTTGGCGCCGGTGTCCCCGAAGAGGAGAAACTCGACCACGTGGAAGCCTCGGAGGCCGCTGTCCACATCCTGGGCGGCCACGAAGTCACGCGTCAGCGCGTCGGGGCCGTCGAGGATGCGCTGGATGACGACCACATCGATCGGCCATGTGTCCAGGGACGGATCGAGGCCAAGCTGGTCCGCCGGGCCGAAAAGGAAGCCTTCCGAGGCCTCCCACGGCGAGCGCGCATCCACCCAGGCCGAGCGAGCGGCGGCCAGGGTGGCGTCCGTGGGGTCGGCCTGCAGGGCGTTGACGCGGCTGAGCAACTCAGCGACGGCCTGGTCAAGGTCCGCATACGTGGCGGTGATCACGTTCGGGCCCACGTTGGTGAGTATCGGGCCAGGGTCAACGTCAGGGTTGTTGGCGCCGCCGCCGGAGACGCAGCCCACAAGCGTGGCGCCCAGCAGGCCGCCCACGAGGAGCCGCGCAGCAAGGCGCGCGACGAGGTGCGTTGCTTTCATGATAGAGGGGTACATGGGGTCGAGCACCGAGCGCCCATCGTCCACCACGCGGCAGATCGGGGGGCCTTCTCGTCGACAGGGACGCCGTTGAGGGAGGCCGCTGTCAGGGAGCCCCCGTCCGTCTAGGGCCGGTTGAAGAGACGCCGCCGAACCCAAGGGCGGAAAGGAGCCCGTCCCGAGGGATGGCTTGAGCGTTGTGCACAATGAATCCTGGTAGACAGAACCTGGCCCAGGATACACGTGCTTTACCCTAGTTTCAACGCCCTGCGCAGGTCTTCACAGAACACCAGATCGCCACAGAGGGCGCCTCAGCCGGTCGGCCGCACCCGGTAGAGCAGCACGTCGAGCCCAAAGAAGAACAGGCCTAGGGTACCGAACGTGACAAGGGCCAGCACGGGCTGCCAGATCACGAGGCCGCCCAGGAAGCCGAGCACGCCGCCGAGGTACTTGATGTAGGTGAGCTGCTCGTTCGTGCTGCTCTTGATGAGTCCTTCCAGGCGGCGGTCATCGTACTGCTGCATGTTGGACATGACCATGCTGTAGATGTCCAGCGTCTCGACGAAGCCAAGGATGACGCGTGTGGCCCAGATCTCGAGGTCTTCCGAGCGCGCTTCGATCTGGGCGGGGAGGCGATCCAACAGGTGGTCCAGTTCGTCCAGGGCGTCGTCCAGCGAGGCGGGCAGTTGCCGCACGGCTTCGTCAATGCGGCGCTGAAAGTCGTCCTCGCCCACGAACCGGTAGGCCTTGAGCGCCAGCCCGCCAAAGCCCGCGCCCGCGTACGTCTCGATCTTCTCGACGGTGAAGTCCACGATCCGTTGGCGCACCTCCTCAGAACTGAGGACATCCTCCAGGTACGAGCCCGCCAGCCCCTTCAGCTCGCGTCGGAAGTCATCGTCCTCCAGGACACCCCGAGCCACAGACATGGCCAGCTCGCGGTAGCGAGGGATGACGCCACTCTCCTCGATCTTCTGCTTGATGATCTCCTCGTTGATCAGCTCCTCCGAAACAGCCCGGGCGAGGCGGTAGATCACGCGGTCACGCTGTGCGGGGATGAGCCCCTGCCCAAAGATGGGCCGCTGCTGGCGCGGGTTGAAGAGCATCGTGATGGCCAGCCAGTTCGTCATGAACCCAATCAGCCCGCTCACCGAGACGATGCGGAGCAGCCCCTCCAACGAGAGCGACTGGCCGAAGGCGGTGAGCACCACGCCGGGGAAATCCCATACGAACGACCCCACGAATACCACGGCCAGCAGCGCAGGCACCAGCTTGAGAAGCGGCAGCAGGAGGCCGTGGCCGCCCACCAGGCGGGGCGGGACGGTCACCTCGGCGGTCTGCGGTTCGAGCGGTGGCAGGTGACGCCGGATGTACGTGCCTACGAGCGTCCGCAGGTCGCGAGCACGGGTGCGCGTGAGCGCCTTGGCCTGGTCAATGGCTTCCTGGGACACCTCGCCGTCAGGCGAATCCGGGGGGGTTTTTTCGAGGTCGAGATCCGCCACGTCGAACGGGATTGCACGGAGAACACGGGGCAGACCGTCGTACGCGAGACCCGCACGTACGTTGCAAGGCGCCTGGCGGGGCCTCCGCCTCCCAACAGGCCTCCCACGGCGGTCGCACTTTTCTCTAGGCCCTATACTGGGCCACTGGCCTCCTGTCACACCACCAGGCAGCAGGAATAAAAACCGTACGCCTGGTGGATTGGAGCCATAAATCTCGCTTTATCTATTATGTGCACGGCCCAACACCTTGTGCAGCCAGCTGCTCCGATGGGCTGCGCACAGGGCGTTGACCGCGCCCGGGGCGCCAGGGTGCACCTCGCCCCGGCCCTCCCACGATGATGGAGAAGGCGAAGCGCTCCGGCTTCTCCTCCACCCGCTCCGCCTTGGCGGAAGCACAACGACGTACCTCATGAGTGATCCCACCACCGAAGCCTTGCCGTCCGGTGCAACGCACCCGCTCGTTCCGCGCTGTACGATGAAAGAGGCCTGCCCGGTCGAGGAGGC
>JBCDJV010000030.1:0-47829 GCA_038747425.1 Bacteroidota bacterium | reverse complement strand
TGTCGGCCTGCACAACGTCCCCTGGCGGACTTCACCCGGCTCACCCGTGTGCTCCTGGAAACGGGCGGATTCCCCCCCTCTAGTTAGGCGCGGGAGACCTGTGAGCTGTAGAACCTAGCCGGAGTGCCCTCGTTACCCTAAGCGGCCCCGTTCAGCTTACCTGGTTCCTGCATGATCCCTTCGCCGTTCCACACGCTCGTTGACTTGCTGCGGGGCCGCCGCGTAGCCGTGCTCACCGGGGCCGGGTGCAGCACCGAGTCCGGCATCCCAGACTACCGGGGCCCAGAGACCCGTCGCAAAGCCCGCAACCCCGTTCAGTACCAAGCCTTCGTGGGCGACGAAGCAGCGCGGCAGCGCTACTGGGCCCGCAGTGCAGCCGGATGGCCTCGGTTCTCGCAGGCTCAGCCTAACGCCGGTCACCACGCCCTGGCAGCGATGGAGCACGGGGGGCTTCTCACTGGTCTCATCACGCAGAACGTGGATCGGCTGCATCAGGCCGCCGGGAGCCAGCGGGTGGTGGAATTGCACGGCGCCCTCAGCGAGGTGCGCTGCCTGGACTGTGGGCACCAAGAGCCCCGGACAGCCGTGCAGCAGCGGCTCGACGCCCTCAACCCACGCTGGACGGCGCGGCCTCTGGAGCTGGCGCCCGATGGCGACGCCGAGCTGGCCGTGTCCACCTCGGCGTACCGGGTGCCCACGTGCCTGGCCTGCCAGGGGGTGCTCAAGCCGAATGTGGTGTTCTTCGGAGAGAACGTGCCGAAGGAGCGGGTGGCGGCCGCGTGGGCGGTCTATGACGCCGCCGACGTGCTGCTCGTAGCGGGCTCGTCGCTGGCGGTCTACTCCGGGTATCGCTTCGTGCTGCGCGCGGCCAAGGAAGGCAAGCCTGTCGCGATCCTCAACCTGGGGGCTACCCGGGGCGATGTGCATGCCCAGGTGTGCCTGTCGGAAAAGCTGGGCACGGTGCTGCCCGCGTTGGCGGACGCCCTCCTAGACCCCGCCCAGGACCTGAGACGGGCCAGCTAAAAGGAGAAGCCGAGACCTACGCTGAAGTCGAGGCGCGTAAACGAGGTGCTCAAGCCCTGAGCCGACGAAGGCGTAAAAGCCAGGCTATTGACGTAGCACAGGCGCTGCTGGATGAGCAGGAACACGTTCTGGTCGATGTTGGCCCGTAGCCCGATGCTGGCTTCGGCGCCGTAGCCCACGCCCAACCGCTCCGTGAACGAGGCGCTCTGCGTGGGCACAAGCGCTTGCTCGATGGGAGCATACCCGTCGCCGCCCAGCTGGGCGAGGCGGGCGGCGCGGAGACTGCTGAAGAGATAAGCAAAGCCGACGCTGGCTACGGGCACCCAGCGCGCGTTGGGATTCCCGAAGGTGCGCGCGTAGCTCACCATGACCGGCACCGCCTTGAAGCGCCACGCGGTCCGCGTCTGCAGCCCCCCAGCCCCGTTGGCGGCCCGTTCGGGGAAGGGCGTGGCGCGGACATAGCCGGTGCTGAACCCTAGGGATTGCTGCGGTCCGATGGGAAACGAGACCGTGAACATTTTATCCGTGGAGACCGGACCCCGGCGCGTCTGGGTGGTCAGGGAGAAGTCAGCGCTCTCCAGGGTGGCCGACAGAGACGAGACTCCGCGCAGCAGCGACTGGGCCTGGCACAGCCGGACATCGAACAAGCCAAACAGGGTCCCTAGCAGGCACAGCAGGCAACACGTGGACGCGGCGGGCCGCCCTCCCGACGGCTGAGCGCGCCGGGAAGAAACGGGAGCCGAAGGTGTCAGCGTGTGCGGCATGGGCGGTGAACAAAGCGGGCGTGCTGCACGAGCAGCAAAAACGCAGCCAGTTCGCAATGTACGGTACTGGAGCCAGCGCATTCAACCTAAAATGCACCAAGCCCTCGTTCAGAGTGCCCGCTCCCGTGGGATACGTTACAGCCTCGACCCCGCTGGGGGCCCGCTCACCGTCCCATCCCGTTACGAATCGCCCTGGGTCCAGACGTTGTTGCTGCGATCCAGGTCGGGGAACGCTTGTGCAGGATCTAGCTCTACGCGCGTCACCGGAGCCGGTGTCTGGATGGTCACCTGGGCCGTGGTGGCCCCGCTGGTCCAGGCGTCCGCCTCGATCCGGGCATTCATCGTCTCCCCGTTCTCCAGAGTCAGAGTGAGGAGCGCGGGGAGGATGGCCTGGCCTCGGTCCTCCACAGCCACGGTCACCACGCCGTCTCCCCTCTCAACGCTTGACACCGCGTGGTCGTGGGTCCAGGTGGTGGCATACCAGCTGTGCCAGAACCAGTCCAGGTCTTGGCCGCTCACCCGCTCGAAGGTGTTGAACAGGTCGTACGGGTACGGGTGCTTGTAGGCCCACGTCGCGATGAAGGCCTGGTAGGCTTCGTTGAAGGTGGCCTCGCCCAGGACGGCGCGCAGCGCCACAAGCAGCGTAGCCGGCTTGCTATAGGAGGCGATGCCAAAAGCGGTGGGATCGTAGTGGAAGTCCGACCAGCGCATGAGCTCGCCTTCGCGCTCAGCCTGGGCGATGAACAGGTAGTTTTGCTGGTCGGGCAGATTGTGGTTGACACCCGGGAAGCGGTCCATGCGGGCCTGGTTCTCGGCGAAGGTGGTGGAGCCTTCATCGATCCAGCTGAAGCGACGCTCATTGGTGCTGACAATCATCGGGATCCACATGTGGGCCAGCTCGTGCGCCGTCACGTTGTAGAGGTCCTCGTCCGTGCGGCTGTTGTAGTCGCCCATGATGGTCATCATCGGAAACTCCATGCCGCCACCGATGATGCCCCCCCCCTCCAGCGCGGTCATGTGTGGCCATGGGTAGGGAAAGCCGGTGTACTCAGAGAGGAAGGTGATGGCATGCTGCTGATAGTCGGTGGCCTGGGCCCAGCGGGGGGCGCTTTCGCGGTAGAGGGTGTTGATGGCGGTGTAGTCCGTGGCCCCGTCGCCGTCGAGGTCGCCCACGGGGGTGCGGGCGGCGTCCCAGATGGAGGCCGTGGTGGCGCTGAAGGCCACGTCTCGCACCTGCTCGGCCCGGAAGCGATAGGAGAGCAGGCCGTCTGTGCCCGCCGTGGTGACGGCATCGAAGTCATCGGGGCCGACGACCTGCATCGGGGCATCGCTGGCGTACGCCTGGCGCATGCGCGCGGCCACGGCGGGGGCCAGGACCTCGTCCGGGTTGAGCAGCTCGCCGGTGGCCAGCACCAGCCAGCCTTCGGGGACCTGGACCGTGAGGTCGAACGTCCCAAAGCCGTGGTAGAACTCGCCCTGCGCCCGAAATGGATCGGCGTACCACCCGATGACATCATCAAAGACGGCCATGTGGGGGTACCAGTAGGCCAAGAAGAAGAGGTTGTCCTCGGAGTAGCCCATCCGCTCCCCTGCGCCGGCCTGTGGGATGGTGAACTGCCAGTCTACCTCAAACGTGAGGGAGGCGCCAACGGCCAGGGGCTGCTCGAGCACGATGGCCAGCAGCGTCCCATCCACCAGGTAGCCCGGCTGCTGTTGCGGGGCATCAGTCACACGGATCTCGGCGCCCTCTACGGCCACCCGGTCGATCTCGATGCCGCCCGTGACCTCAACGGTCTCCAAGCGCACCGCCGAGCCTTTGTGGAGGTTCTGGGCCAGCTCCAGCACAAGGGCGGGGAGGCGGACCGGGGCATTGTTGGTGTAGGTGATCTTCGCTTGCCCGATGAGGCGCTTGGCCTCGGGGTCGAGGCGGGCCGTCAGCACGTAGTCCGTTTCCTGCTGCCAGTAACCGGGGCCGGGGAGGCCGGTATTGGTTCGGGTGCCCTGATCGATGGCCCGCAGGAAGGTGTTGGGCACCTCCAGCGGCTGGGGCAGGGGCCGCTCCAGCATAGACACCGCCGTCCGGTCCACCCTGGGTCCCATCGCCTCGGTGGCGGACGCCTCGGTAGCGTCGGCCGTGGTAGCCGGCGGTGTGGTGAGGGCCGCGGGCTGCGTGGACCCACAGCCCGTTACGAGGCCGGCGGTGAGCACGAGGAGAAAGGTCGAGATCGACAGACGCATGGATCGGGAGTCAAGCATGGTCGAGAAGACGAGAGAACAGGGCCTCATGGCAAAGCGCCGCGCTGGGGGGCAGCGCGGCGCTTGGAATGGGAGGCAGGCGGTCGATGCACCAAGGGCCGTCAGCGGGTGTCGCCGGTGCGGCCGTCGGTGGCGGTGGCGTAGTAGTCAGAGAGGCCTTCGGCGCGCTCCCAAAGCTCCAGCGCTTCCTGGAAGACCGGGTCGATGGGATTGAGGATGGGGGTGACGGCGGCGTTGCCGTAGATCTGTCGGCCCAGGTGGGCCTTGAGGACGGTACGCAGCACATCGGCGTGGTCGGCGGTATCGGTCCGGAGGAAGACCCCCTCGCCTGCGTCCACCGCGTCGTCATCCGTGGTGAGGGTGAGCCCGTTGTCCTCTGCGTAGGCCCAGAACGCGGCGTACTGAGCGTCCGGCACCTCGTAGGACGCGATGAAGTCCTCCAAGCGATCGCCCCATTCGGCGCGGATCTCCGGCTCGTTGCTCGTGAACCACTCCCGCGCGTAGCGAATGGTGAGGCCGCGGCTGGTGACGCCGCCCACGATCTCGGGCAGCTCAGGCGTCACCATCACGTCCGGCAGGATGCCGCCCCCGCCAAAGACGGTCCGGCCGTGGGTGGTCTCGTACTTGAGCGAGTCCGGGATGCTGTCCACATACTCGTCCAGCTTCAGGATCGACTGGTTGAGCGACGCCATCTTCTGCTCGTAGTAGTCTTTGGTCTCCCCGTTTTCGTAGGGCGTCTGGATGAGCCGCCCAGACGGCGTGTAGTAGCGCGCGATCGTCATCTGGAGCACACTGCCGCCATGCAGCGGGAACTGCTTTTGAACGAGCCCCTTGCCAAAGGTGCGGCGGCCCACCACCAGCGCACGGTCATGATCCTGGAGGGCGCCCGACACGATCTCGCTGGCCGAGGCCGAGTACTCGTTGACCAGCACGATGACCGGCTGCTCTTCCAGCAGGCCCCCTTGCGTGGATGCTTCGAGGGCGTTGTCGCGCATGTCCCGCCCGCGGGTGTAGACGATGGTCTGGTCCGCCGGAAGCATCTCATCCACCATACGCACGGCGGACTGCATGATGCCGCCCGGGTTGTCGCGCAGGTCGATGATGAGCCGCTCCATGCCTTGGGCCTGCAGGCCCTGCACCTGTGCCATGAACTCGTCGTAGGTGGTCATCGCAAAACGAGTCACGCGGAGGTACCCCGTCTGCTCGTCCACCATGTAGGCATTCTCGACACTCGTGAGGGGAATGCGGTCTCGCACCAGCTGAATGTCGATCGGCTCATCGACGCCGTACCGCTGCACGGTGAGCGTAACGTCGGTGCCGATGGGGCCTTTGATGCGATCCTGAATCTCGAGGGAGGTCATCCCAACGATCTCCTCGCCATTCACCCCCACCATGCGGTCTCCAGGGAGAACGCCCGCGGCCTCGCTGGGCCCACCGGAGATGGTGGAAGTCACCCGGGCGGTGTCGATCCCGTCGGCATCGCCCGGGACGCGAGGCGTCTCGAACCAGATGCCGATCCCCCCAAACGAGCCTTGATAGCTCTCCTGGATTTCCTTGAGGTTCTCAGCGCTGATGTAGGACGAGTGCGGGTCCAACTCACCGAGCATGCCCAGGATGGCGTCCTCGGCCACCTCTTTGGTGTCCACCGCATCTACGTAGCGCTGCTGGATCACGAGGAAGGCGTCCTCAAGCTCGCGCAGATGCTCGTAGGCGTCTGTCCCCGAGATGACTGATTCGATCCGCATGCCGAGGACCACGCCGATGATCAGCAGCCCGACCATCGGAAGGAGATAACGCTTGGGGAAAGACATGATGTAGAGGTAGCGTGAAGGAGTGACGCTGTACAGCGAGCCAGAAGCGTGCAAAGCAGGGAAGGGCCGTACCTTCTTTCTTTCGCGTAAGCCTCTGTTTTGTTCGCACACGCCCTCATTTTTCTCATCCGCAGCGCGCTCATCGGCGGGCGACCCGGACCCAGGCCTCCACCGGTTCGGGAGGGCTGGGGCGTCCGGCCCCGCCGCGCACGCCTTGGCCGCGCCCACCGCCGCGCCGCACGCCCCCTCCGCTGCGCGGACCCCGGCGAGCTTGCAGCTGCGCCCTCACCGCCTCGCGGTCGATCTCGGGGGTCTCGAGACCGATCCCCCAGATCGAGGTCTGGCTGGCATCGAGGGCATAGGCAGCGCCCTGGAGGGGTACCTTGAGCTCCAGCGTGAGCGTACCGGCGACCAGCCGACCATCGACCTCCAAGCCCGGCAGGCTGTCGCGGTCATGCACGGTGCGCACCTCCTCTTGAAGGAGGGCCAGCCGGCCCAGCATCGCCTGCAGCCAGCCAGCCGGGTCCGCGTCGGACGCGTCGCGCAGGCGCCGGTCGTTGGGGTCCGATGCCCGGCCGCCTCCCCATGCTCCGAGTGGGAAGTGGATGCCGTAGTTCTTCTTCTGTCCTCCGTCCACATCCACCCAGATCACCAGGCCGGTCAGCAGGGTGTGCCGCACAGCGTCCGCGTCGGTGGTGAGGATGGAGATGTACAAGGCCTCGTCATCTTCCGCCACCCCTAGCGCCAGCGGCGCCCCGTCGACGGACCGCAGGTGGCCTACCCACTCGGCGGCATCGCCATCCACGTGAAGCGTCCCAGCGTCGATGGAGCTGGCGTCTAGGAGGGGCGCTGCACGACCACACGCGGCAAGTATCAACAGGCTGCAGATGGCCAACAGCCCACACAAAAAGGCGGGGCGGGGCGAGAGAGGAGGCATACGAGGCTCGGTCAAGGAGATGAAAGGCGACGGCGCGGGAGGTGTTCATACCTCTCAGCCGCTGGGCGTGTCCAGGTGCTTTGTTCGGACTCTGTCTCAAATGTGTCACAACGCGGTGACCCGCTTCATGGCCCTGGGCGTTACTCCGCTCCTGCGCGGCGCGGCTCAACAGATACCCTCCTGTGGTACGTGTCCCCCCATCCACCTTGCGTGACGACCATGCCCATCCTGGCCCCTGTTCTTCGTACCCTCGCTACCGCGGCCCTGGCCTTGCTGGGGGCCCTGGCTGCGCCCACGCTGGCAACCGCCCAAGACGCCGACCCAGCAACCCTCCCCCTGTTGGGCCCTGGGACCTACTTCGGCACGACGTTCTATGGCAACGGCGACGTGCCGGACGCGGGATCGGCGGCGGAGCGCCTCGTTGAAGAAGGCGCGGCCGCCGGGATGAACGGCTTCACGCTGTACGTGGACTGGGCCGACCTAGAGCCGGAGCCCGGTGTCTACGACCTCAGTACCTTCGAGGCCTCGCTCGCCTGGTTCAGCCGCTTGGGTCTGCGGCCGTTTGTCAACCTGACGGTGGTGGACATCGAAGACCTCAACCTCCCCGACGAATACGAAGATGAAAACGGCGACTTCGCCGACGGCTGGGCCTTCAACAACCCAACACTTGTCGGGCGTTTCCTGGACGTGCTGGACCGGGTGGTGCCGGTCTTGGTCCAGCACGGAGGCTACTACCTGGGCTTGGGCAACGAGGTGGACGGCCGCTACGAGGCGCAACCCGATGAATTTGCCGACTACCTGGAGTTTTTGGCGGCCGCCCGCGAGCACATTCGCACCCTGGAGCCCGAGCTGGCCGTCGGCGTCACCGTCACCGGCGGAGCCCCCCTCGGCCAGACGGAGGTCTTCGCGGGGCTCCGCCTCGTGAGCGACGTGGTGCCGTTCAACTACTACGGTCTGGACCGCAACTTCTTTGCCGAGGATCTAACCGTCATTCCTCAGGTGCTTGACTCGATCATGACCGCGTACGGCGACGACCTGACGATGGTGCAGGAGACCGGATGCGTGAGCACAGCGGCGTCTGGGGCTTCGCTAGCACAACAGGCGGACTGCATGGATGTCTTGCTGACAACCATGCGAGACACGTACCCGCAGATCCGCTACGTGTCGGTCTTCAGCCTGTTTGACCTGGACGAGGACACCTGCGCCTTTGTCTCCGATTTCTTCAGCCTCGCCGACGAGGACCTGCCTGCGGACCTCCGGGAACGCATCCGCGGGTTTCTCTGCGATGTCGGGATGGTGACACCCGAGGGGACGCCCAAGCCTGCGTGGCCGGTGTTTCTCAACGCCGCGTCACCCACGTCTACAGCGCCCCGCCCGCACCGCGCCCAGGAAGGCTCGGTGGTGGTCTATCCCAACCCGTCGTCGGCCGCCTACCCCGCCACGCTGCGCCTCCAACTGCCCGCGAGTGGCCTCGCCATGGTCCGCCTCGTGGACGTGCTCGGCCGAGAGCTCGGTGAGGCTACCATCCCCGTCCTCGCTGGAACGCCCGCGGTCCTGTCCCTGAATGAGCTCTACCCTGGGACCCTGCCGCCGGGGGTGTACGTCGTCCAGGCGCGCGTGGGATCTGCGGCACAGCAGGGACGGCTTGTGGTGGCCCGGTGAGGGTCTCCCAGGCTGCTCTCCCGCTTGGCGGACAAACACGTTCTGGGGATCGTAGGCGGAGTCGGCAGGGCCTTGATTCAGCAAAAACCCGGTCGGTGCCTTATCTTAAGGCGCTCCAGATCTTTTTCCCTGATGCCTGGCTCATGAGTTGACCGGTACGGTTCGTTTTTTCTGACCCGACACGCACCGTCTTCGTATGCTCCACGAGCAAAGTCGGCTCTTCCAGCGGCTGCTGTTCTTCGCCGACGCCGTCCTGATTGCCCTGGCCTGGGTGCTGGCCTACCTCATCCGGTTTGCGGTGCTCACCCCGCCTGAGTGGCTCCCCTTCTCCCGGTATGCCTGGCTGCTACCGTGGGTGGTCCTGCTCACGACCCTGCTCTTCTGGGCCTCTGGGCTCTACGCACCGGACCGGGCGCAGCGGCTGACGCGGTTGGTCTACAGCGTAGCTAAAGCGGTACTGCTGGGCCTGGTGGGGGTCACGGCCTCGCTGTCGTTCTACCGGGAGCTGTCCTTCTCGCGGCTGCACATGCTGCTGTTTGGCGTGCTCACGCCCACCTTCATGGTGCTGCTCCGCCTGGGCCTCTACTTCTTCGTCCGCCGGGCTCGGCAGCGAGGCAAGCATGTGCGGCGGGTGCTCATCGTAGGCGCAGGCAAGGCCGGCCGGCGCCTCGCGCAGTCGTTCGCCCAGTACCCGTGGATAGGCTTGGAGGTGATCGGCTTCTTGGACGACCACCCCGCCGACGCCACCGATGTCCTGGGCACCACCGACCAGACGCTGGCCTTGGTGGACCGAATGGAGGCCGAGGGCCGCAAGGTAGACTACGTGTACATCGCCCTGCCGCTGTCAGCCGTGCGACGCATCGAGGGCGTGGTGGCCGGGCTGGCCACGCGCACCCCCCATGTGTGCCTCGTGCCGGACATCTTCCAGTTCGATATCCTCAATAGCCGCGTCACGGACATCGACGGGGTGCCGGTGATCCATCTGATCGACGAAGCACCGCTGGAGTTTCGGCAGCTGCTGAAGCGGGGGCTGGACATCGCCTTTTCGTTGGGCGTGCTGCTCCTGGCGTCGCCGCTGATGCTGCTCATCGCGCTGGGCGTCAAGCTATCGTCGGCCGGGCCGGTCTTCTACCGGCAGGAGCGCATGGGCCTCAACGGCGAGACGTTCCACATGCTCAAGTTCCGCTCCATGCCGGTCAATGCCGAGGCGTCGACCGGCGCTGTGTGGGCGCAGAAGAACGAGACCCGGGCCACGCCGCTGGGGGCGTTCCTGCGCCGCACATCGCTGGATGAGCTGCCGCAGTTCATCAACGTCCTCAAGGGGGAGATGTCCGTGGTGGGCCCTCGGCCAGAGCGCCCCGTCTTCATCCAGGCGTTCAAGGAGCAGATCCCGGGCTACATGCTGCGCCACAAGGTCAAGGCCGGCATCACCGGCTGGGCGCAGGTCAACGGCTGGCGCGGCAACACCTCCATCGAAAAGCGCATCGAGTACGACCTCTACTACATCCAGAACTGGTCCCTGCTCCTCGACCTCAAGATCATGGCGATGACCCTGTGGAAAGGGTTCGTGCATGAGAATGCGTATTGAATGGTCAATTCGTCAACGTTCAATGGTCGATGGTCAAGTGGAGGTCGGGCGACGGGCGGCGCCCCAGACCAAGGGCGAATGGGAAATGAGAAACGGGAAATGGGGAATGGCGAACGGGGCGGTGACTCAGCCGCCTTCGCCCCGGCCCGGGGCGCCAGCGGCCTCCTCGTGGACGGGGCGCGCGGGGAGGAAGCCCGGCGCGCTTTAGCCAAGGGGCCTCCAGCATCATTCTTGATGGATACCGCTCTGGCCTGGGGCCCCTTGGGTACCGGCCCGCGCGGGGGATCGGGCTTCGTGCGTTTCGAGGAGATCCACGCTTGGTTCTTCGCAAGAGAAGAACAAAACAACGAACTCAGATAAGAACGAGCAGTGGGAAGAAGGCGTCCTCGCTGCGGGAAGCGTTAATTTGAGCGGCCGGCGTTCAGGGCGTGCTGGAAGGCAGCGTCTTGGAATAGGGCCGGGATGGCGAGGCGGAAGCCGTCGATGGCCTCGCTGATGACCTCGCCGGAGTTGGAGCGGAGGGCGAGTTCGTAGGCGGGGCCGCGCCACAGGTATTGGGAGAGGGCAGCGGCGTCGGGGTCGATCACCCAGTATTCGGCCACGTCGTGCCCGGCGTAATCTTCGAGCTTCACGCCCAGGTCCCGGGTGCGGGTGGACGCGGAGAGCACCTCGGCGATGAAGGCGGGCGCCGGGAAGCGCATCTGGTCCGGCGTGAACCGATCGGCCACGGTGCGGGGCCAGAAGCAGACGTCGGGCTCGTAGTCGTTGCGGGTGAGCGAGACGAGCCACTTTTCCACGCCAACGAGGCCGAGGTCCAGCTGGGTGACGTGGAGGCGAAGGAGCGTGTGGAGATTGCCCACCGCTTGGTTGTGGCGGGCGCGGGCGGGGGAATGCATGATGACATGGCCGTTGATGAACTCCGCCTTGTCGTCGGGCGTGATCGCGTCCAGGAAGGCAGCGCGGCGCATGGCCTCGTCCTCCAGCTCGCGGCTGAGCTGGGCGTGGAGACGCACGGCCCCCGGCGAGGCCAAGATGTCTTGCAAGGCGGCGGACACGGAGATGGACGGCATCAGTAGAACAGGCGTGAGCGGACGGTAGACCTCCGCTGCCGCACGGCGTAACCTGGGTTCCCCATGGGTTCTTTGCGAAACCAAACGGCAGGCCCGGCTTTTGGTTCGTCGGTCCTTTCGTCCTCAGTCCACGCACGGCGCGTCCTATGCTTTCGCTCCACAGCCTCTCCCTTGCGTTCGGTGGCCAGCAGGTCCTGGACGGGGTCACCTGGACCATCAAGCCGGGGCAGCGGATCGGGCTCATCGGGCCCAACGGCGCGGGGAAGTCTACGCTCCTGCGCGTCATCGCCGAGCGGCAACCGGTCGATGCCGGGCAGGTGCAGGCCGAAGGCGGCGTCACGGTGGGCTACTTGGAGCAGGATGTGCAGGAGGACCCCTCGGACCGTAGCGTAGTCGAGGAGACCATGCGGGCCTTCGCGGACACCCTGGCGCTGCTCGATGAGGAGCAGACGCTCGTGCAAGAGTTGGAGGCCATCGACGACCACGCCAGCGACGCCTACCTGAGTGTGCTCAACCGCCTGGAGCGCGTCCACAGCCAGATGGCCGCCGCTGAGATTGATCGTATCCGGCCGCGCTCGGAGGCCATCCTGACGGGCCTCGGCTTCGACCCTGACGACCTGGACCGGCCCCTTCACACCTTCTCCGGTGGCTGGCGGATGCGCGTGGCGCTGGCCAAGCTGCTCCTCCAAGAGCCCAGCGTGCTGCTGCTGGACGAGCCCACGAACCACCTCGACATCGATAGCATCGACTGGCTGGAGGAGTACCTGCGCCGGTACCAGGGCACTGTGGTCATCGTCAGTCACGATCGCTACTTCCTGGACCGCATGGTGACCACCACCGCCGAGCTCATGCGCGGGCACCTCACCGAGTACGCGGGCAACTACAGCCATTACCTGGAGGCGCGAAAAGAGCGCCGCGCCCTACAGCGAGCCGCTTACGACAACCAGCAGCGTGAGATCGCCGAGATGGAGCGGTTCGTGGAACGCTTCCGCGCCAAGGCCACGAAGGCCAAGCAGGCGCAGAGCCGCATCAAGATGCTGGAGAAGATGGAGCGCCTCCCCCCGCCGCCCGAGGAGCAGGCCGCCATCAGCTTCCGCTTCCCCGAGCCCGAGCGCTCCGGCCGAAGCGTGCTGGCGCTATCGCCGTTCTCCAAGACCTACGTCACCCCCGAGGGCGCCATCGACGTGTTCGACGGCGCCGGACCGCTCACACTGGAACGGGGCGATAAGGTGGCACTGATCGGCAAGAACGGGGCCGGCAAGTCCACGTTGGCCCGCATCCTGCGTGGCAGCGAGCCTTTCGACGGCGGCCGCGAGGTGGGCTACAAGGTCACCTTCACCTACTTCGCGCAGCACCAGGCAGACGAGTTGAACCCTGCGCTCACCATCCTGGACTGCCTCCGCGAGGTGGCACGCGGGCACACGGAGACGGAGCTGCGGACCCTCCTCGGCACCTTTCTTTTCCAGGGCGACGATGTGTTCAAACCGGTCAGCGTGCTCAGTGGCGGCGAGCGCAGCCGGGTGGCCCTGGCCCGCACGCTGCTGGTGCCGGCCAACTTCCTGATCCTGGACGAGCCCACCAACCACCTGGACATCCAGTCCGTCAACGTGCTCATCGAGGCGATGAAGCAGTACAGCGGCACCTTTGTGGTGGTCAGCCACGACCGCCACTTCCTGGACCAGGTCGTGAACAAGGTGTGGCGCGTGGAAGAGGGCGGCGTGCGCGAGTTCTTGGGCAACTACGCCGAGTACCACTGGCAGATCGAGCACGGCACCGCCAGCCGCGTGGCCGACCCCGCGACCAACCGCCCCGCCAAGCACGAGGCCGCGGCCCCAAGCGTTCGTCCGAGTAGCGGCCCCAAGACCAAGGAGCAGAAGCGCCGCGAGGCCGAGGAGCGGCGCCGGTTCAAAAAGGCGATGGACGCCGCCCTCAAAAACGGCACGACGCTCAACCTGGACGGCCTCGCTCCGGACCACCTCCAGATGCTCCACGACAAGCTGGAGGCGCAGATCCTGGAACACGAGGAGACCAAGGAAACCCTCGAAGCCACCCTGGCGGACCCGGACCTTTACAACCAGCAGGATCGCTTCACGAAAACCATGAAGCAGTACGACGCCTGCAAGGAGGCCTTGGCCGACCTGTACACGCGCTGGGAGCAAGTGGCTGAGCGCGTGGGGTAACCGCGCAGCCAGCCGCGTGGCGCCCCAGCGTCAGGGGGCAGACTCGGACGATCTCTGGAGAGCTGCGCGGAGGAGCTGGTACGAAAAGCCGTCCGTGGCGTACGTCTGCGAGAGGTCGGCGCGGTTGGTGTTGGCCAGGACGATGAGCATCAGGTCCTCGTCGGGCGCGAGCAGGTTGAGCCCGCGGTAGCCCTCAATGAACCCCTGCCGCTCGATCAGCATGACGCGCTGGTCCCCCACGGCCCGAGGGTATGGCCACACGCTCAAACCGACATAGCCGAGCGCGGGATCGCCGGTGAACATGGTGTCGCGCAGGGCGCGAGGGAACAGCTGGTCCGTGAGGAGGGCGCGGTTGAACCGGAAGAGATCATCGGCGGGCCCAGCCAGCGCCCCTGCTGCGCCGAACGCGGCCACGCGCGTGGGGGGTACAGCCCGCACTCTGTTTCGTCGGCCGGATAGGTACCCGGTAGCCAGTCCGGGGTCCGCCTGGTCGGCGTGGACAAGCGCGGTCCCCTGCATCCCGAGCGGATCCAGCACCCGAGCCTGGAGGGCGTCCTCGTAGGCTTGGCCGGTGACGGCCTCGATCACTTGACCCAGCACGAGGTAGTCGATGTTCGAGTACTGGAACTTGGAGCCCGGCTCGAAGCTGAGCTTGGCGGCCAACAAACGCTTCAGGGCGGACTCGTCGTCCTGCCTGAGGTCGGTGGGAAGCCCGGAGCTGTTCATCAGCAGGTGGCGCATCGTGACGCGTCCGGCCCCGTCTGCGCGGGCACTGGGAAAGACCTCGCTGAGTGGCGTGGAGAGCGTGAGGTGCCCTTCGTCCACGAGCTGCAGCATGAGCACCGCCGTGAGCTGCTTGGTGATGGAGGCCCAGGGCTGCGGGGTGTCCGGAGTGTAGGACCGGCCAGACTCTCGATCCGCTAGGCCCACGGCGCGGCGGTAGATCACGCTATCGCCACGAGCGACCAGCACGACGCCGTCGAACGTTCCGGCTTCATGCGCCTCGTCGATGATGGCATCGAGCGAGGCCAGAGACGCCGGTTGGGCCGCCGCCGCGAGGATGGGCAGGACCAGGCATACAGGGAGGAGAAAGGCTAGAGGGCGTCTCATTGGTACAGGTGCTAGACAAAGGCTGGCGAAGCGGGTTTGCGTGGAGCCCTACGGTGGGGTAGGGGGCAAGTTACGTGCATCTCATAGGGCCCGATCTTCCGGATCAGGCGCCTGGGCAGGGCTCACTCCCCTAGGTACCACCGCCGCTTCATCTTGGGGCCGTAGGTGAGGCCAAAGCGTCCCATGGCAATCTCCTTGACCGCGGCGACGGCCTCGGCCGGGTCGTCCGTGACGAGGATCCGCTCCACGTCGTCGGGGGAGATGGTCCCACCGGCTACCATGTCCTGGCGCATGAAGTCGAGCAGAGGGCTCCAGTAGTCGCGGCCCATGAGGACGATGGGGAAGTCGTGGATCTTGCCGGTCTGGATGAGGGTGGCGGTCTCGAAAAGCTCATCCAGGGTGCCGTAGCCACCGGGCATCACAATGAAGGCATACGAGTACTTGACCAGCATCACCTTCCGCACGAAGAAGTACTTGAAGGTCACCACCCGGTCGAGGTACTGGTTGTAGGTGGCCTCGAACGGCAGTTCGATGTCACACCCGATCGACGGTCCGCCGGTCTCTTGAGCCCCCCGGTTGGCGGCTTCCATGATACCGGGTCCGCCCCCGGTCATGGTGCAGAAGCCCGCTCGGGCCAGCTCCGCCCCCACCGCCTGGGCCATCTGGTAGTACGGGTTGTCTTCTTTGAAGCGGGCCGACCCGAACACCGTCACGCACGGCCCCAGGAAGTGGAAAGCCCGGAAGCCCCGGACGCATTCCCAAAACACCCGGAGCGCAAGCCCCAACTCGAACGACCGCGACTGCGGCCCTTGGAGAAAGCGGATCTCACGCGTCTTAGCGGTGTCAGTTGGTGTGGTGGGCATCGTGAACAGAGCGGTGAAAGCTGAACGGAGCGCTGATGGTCCTCTGGGGGGTAGGAGGCTGCGCGCACGCCGGGCCGCCTCCCACCCCCAAGAGGACCGACCCAGTTGGGCCGAGCAGGAAGAGACGCGCCATGGGGGACCAGACAGGGTGAGGGGGTTCAATAAACACGCCGCGCCGCCGCGATACAACCGGATCCCCGGCAAAGAGGCCGCCAGGCATACAAAGTAGTTGCAGGGTGAGCCACTGGCTCAGTGGTGATTGCACCGGCGAGGTGGCTATATTCAAGGCCCTCGCTCTGGTCGCGTCCTGTTCTCTGCACCGCCCCCTACGCCTTGCTGACTCGTCTGCACGCGCTCTCATCGCTCCTGATCGCCCTGGTGCTGGGGCCACTGGCCTTGAGTCCCTCCATGCCGTCGTCGGCTGCGTTCGACTTGGTGATCCGGGGCGGGCGCGTTATGGACGGCACCGGCAACCCCTGGGTCTACGCCGATGTGGGCGTGCGCGACGGCCGCATTGCCGCCGTGGGCGACTTGCGAGACGCTGTGGCGGACCGCGTGATCGATGCGACGGGCCTCGTGGTGGCGCCCGGCTTCATCGACCTGCACTCGCACGCCGACGACGGGGCCCGGGCTTCGGGCGGCCTGCGCGACGACGACCCGCAGCGCCGTGCTGCGCCCAACCTGGTCATGCAGGGCATCACGACGGTGGTGGTCAATCAGGACGGACGCTCGCCGTGGCCGATCCGCGAGCAGCGGACGCTGATCGAAAGCCTGGGCATCGGGCCCAACGCCATCTTGCTGGTGGGTCATGGAACGGTACGGCGCGAAGCGATGGGCCCCGAGTTCCGGCGCCCAGCTACGGCGGAGGAGGTGGCCACCATGCAGGCGCTCGTGCGGCAGGGCCTGGACGAAGGGGCCTGGGGCCTCTCGGCCGGCCTGGAGTACACCCCGGGCCGCTGGAGCACCACGGACGAGGTGGTGGCCGTCGCTCAGGAGATCGTGCCCTACGGGGGCGTCTACATCGCCCACCAGCGCAGCGAGGGGGCCGACCCTATGTGGTACTGGCCCACCCAAGACAGCCTGGGCACGCCCACCCTTATCGACGGCGTCCTGGAAACGATCGAGGTCGGCGAGCGGACAGGCGCCACGGTGGTAGCCTCCCACCTGAAGGCCAAAGGGGCCCACTACTGGGGCACCAGCCAGGCCGTCATCCAACTCATTGAGGCGGCGCGGGCTCGGGGTGTCTCCGTATGGGGGGATCAGTATCCCTACACCACCAGTGGCACGGACGGCAACACCGTGCTCCTCCCCCGGTGGCCTTTCGCCGCCGACCGCTGGCCCACCACCCGGAGCAACCGGAATCCGTTCAACTACACCGCCGCGCTTGAGAACCTGCTCCAAGACCCCGAGATGGCGGCCCGGATCGAGCGCGACGTGCGTCACGAGATCCGTCGGCGGGGCGGACCGCAACAGCTCCTGGTGCTCGAACATCCGGAGGACGCGTACGTGGGCCAGACACTGGGGGCGCTGGCCATGGCCCAGGAGCGCTCGCCCGTGGAGATGGCCTTCCAGCTCCAGCGCGACGGCGACCCGCACCGCCTGGGCGGGGGCCGCCTGCGCGGGTTCTCGATGTCCGAGGTGGATGTGGACGCCTATGCGGCCCAGCCCTGGATGGCCACCGTCACCGATGGCGGCATTGCGCTGCTGAACGACCGGCCGGTGCACCCTCGCTTCTATGGTGCCTTCCCCCGCAAACTGCGGCGCTACGCCATGGAGCGTGGTGCGCTGAGCGTGGACGACGCCGTCCGCTCAGCCACCTCGTTGCCTGCCCACATCCTTGGCCTGCGGGACCGCGGCCAGGTCCGCGAAGGCTTCGCCGCTGACCTGGTGGTGATGGACCTAGAGACCCTCCGCGACCGCGCCACCCCCTTTGAGCCCCACCAATACCCAGACGGCATTGTGCACGTCCTCATCAACGGCGAGCTGGCCGTCGAGGACGGGGCGCCCACGTTCGCCCTCCTCGGTCAGGTGCTCACGCCGCCCTCGCCCAGCGCCGCGCCCCAGCCTCAGGATGACTGACGCGAGGGATGGAGCTGTGGGGTGACCGTCTCATTTCTAATCTTCCGTTCTCCATGTCCGCAGCATATGTCCTGATGGTCCTGTGTCTGATCGTGGTGATCAGTGAGGTCTTGGTACGGACGACGTGGCTGCGGCACGTGGGGACGGCGTTGCTGGTGATTGTGGTCACAGCGGTAGCAGCCAACCTGGGCGTCGTGCCCGCGGGATCGCCGCCCGACGCGCCAGTGATTGTGTATGAGGGCATCTTCGCCTACCTAGCCCCCCTGTCCATCTTCTGGCTGTTGCTTCAGGTCAACCTGCGCGATGTGCTTCAGGCCGGCCTCCCCATGCTGAGCCTTTTCTTGATCGGCGCGGTGGGTACGGCGGCGGGCGTAGTGCTGGGCATGTGGGTCATTGACGGCGCCGAGGTGCTGGGGACGTCTTATGCCGCACTGGGGGGCATGTTTGTGGGCACGTACACCGGGGGGAGTGTCAACTTCAACGCGCTCGCGCTCAACTACGGAGTCATGCGGGACGGGGCGTTGTACGGCGGGGCGGTGGCGGTGGACAACATCATGACGGCTGTGTGGATGGTGGCCACGCTAGGCCTCCCACGCCTGCTGGCCCCCCTCTGGGCTCGTTCCACGAGAGGATCACAGACGGCGTCTAGTGGCCCTCTCCTGGGGGTGCGGGAAGACACGGAGGCGGTACACCCAGTGGACCTAGGCTTGGCTGGGGCCTTGGGGTTTGGAGCGTTGTGGGGCTCCGACGTACTCGCCGAGCTGACGGGCATCCCCTCGGTGCTGCTGCTGACCACCTTCGCGCTGGTGTTGGCGCAGATCCCGGCCGTAGCCCGGCGTCCAGGGGCTCGTGTGCTGGGGCTCTTCGCCGTCTACCTGTTCCTGGCTGTCATCGGCGCCTTCTGCGAGGTAGCGGCCCTACAGAGCCTGGGCTCTCTCGGCCCCACCCTCCTCCTCTTCACTGCAATCACGGTGGGCGTGCACGGGCTCGTGACGTACGGGGCCGCGCGGCTCTTGAGGCTGGATCTGGTGATGACGTCGGTGGCGTCGCAGGCCAACGTGGGCGGTGCCACCTCGGCGCTCGCACTGGCTCGCAGCCTAGGCCGCAGCGACCTGGTGCTGCCGGCTGTGCTGCTGGGCTCGCTGGGACTGGCGGTGGGTACCTTCTTGGGATTCTGGGTGGCCGAAGCTGTACTCCCGCTCTTGGCCTAGCGCGAGCCGCTCTCGCTTCGCCACTGTACGCCCAGCAAGAGCCCAAGGCCGTCGGCATAGGCGGCCCCGCTGTTGAGACCGAGTCCCGCTTGTAGGTAGAGACCCGCCTGCGGAGCCAGGGGTCCGGTGACCTCGAGGAGGGCGGCGCCTTGGTCGCGCCGGGCGGTGCGGCCGGGCACGCGGTCGGCCACAGACTGCGCGTCGCTGCGCAGGAGGCCTGCGGCGCCGTAGTTGCGGCTGTATGTGAGCAACAGACGGTAGCGCCAGGCCGGGGCTAGCTCGCCCATGGCGCCCAGGTGGTGGGCCACCACAATGTTGTTAACCACGCCGCGGAAGGCCCGGTCAGTGCGAGCCAAGGGACTGCCGAGGACCTGCCCTTGGTAGGTCCACCCGTCGAGGTAAAACGCGTGGTTGTAGTAGTTGTCGGCTCCGCGCTGCTCGCCTTGCTCGGTCCGCGCGCCTTGCCAGAGGAGGTCCACGTACTCGTAGAGGAGCGCGGTGAGCCACGGGCGCTGAAGGCCGTGCAGGCGTAGGCCCCACAGGCCATCCTTCCAGTTGCGCTGATAGTCGAACGTGGAGTCTTCCTGGTAGAACTGGCGATAGAGGGTCAGGCCCAGCGACGACCGCCGGACGGTGATCCCCACGTCCCACATCGCCACGCCGTTGCCGTTGCGGTGATCGCCCTTGTTGGCCCCCGTCACCACGTCGAACCAGCGCGTGGGCATGGCACCCTGGGTAGGATGGACACCGCCCCAGATCACATGATGGATCAGCCCCGCATAGCCCTGCACCGCGGCCGACGGGCGGCCCACGTCCAGGTAGGCGCTCTTCTCATGCAGCTGCGCCTCGGTGATGAAGCGGTCTTCCGTCAGCCACCCATGCGCCAGTGTACCACTCAAGCGTAGCCACCCTGCCGTCAGGGGGAGATCCACTGGAGCCACCGCCAAGCTAACGCGGGGCAGCGGCGGGGCGTTAGCACTCCACGTGGTACTCCCGGCCGAGAGGTGTTCATCGTGGCGGCCCGCCACTTGCCGCCACAGCCCAGCCGATACCGTGGCCGGGCCATAGCGGACCCGCACGTAGCCTTCGTGCAGATGGGTGGTGGAGGCAGACTCGGCCGCGGCTCGGCCCACCAGCGCACCGCCCACCGTGGTCCCAAAGTGGCCGGTGGCTTGGTCAGGCAGCGTAGCGGCCAGATGCAGGCCGGCGCCAGCGGTCTCGCCGGTGAGGCCATAGCGGTTCGCCGTCAGCCAGAAGGGCAGCGTGGCGGCGGTCGAGGCGGTGCCGAACGCCGTGGCCGTGAGTTCCAGCGGGCGTCCGGCCACGGTGCAGCAGGGTGCCGCCGCTTGGGCGTGGGCATGCCCAGGTTGCAGGGCCAGAGCCCCCAGCGCCACCGCCCACAGGGCCCGGAGAGATGACCACCCGCGCGGCATGGCGTCAGGAGGGCCCAGGGTGCTGCAGGAGGGTCCCCCCGCCGATGAGGAGGACGCGGTCCGGATCGTGCGGCACCTCGGCCAGGGCGTTGCGCGTATCGATCACGCATCCGGCCTCGCGCGCGACCATCTCGTAGTCCACAGCCGCGTGATCCGTCACGATCACCACCACCGCCTGCTCGGCTACCAACTCGGCCGTGAGCGGTTGAGACGTAAGCCGGACGGGGTGCCCGTCGCGCGCGACCTCCAACTCGGGCACGTGCGGGTCATGGTACTGCACATGCCGGTAGCCTCGCTCGTGCAGCAGCTCCAGAATCTTGAGAGCGGGCGCATGGCGTGTGTCATCCACGTTTTTCTTGAAGGCCACTCCCAGCAGCAGCACCGGGGCCTCGCGGAGCCGCACCGGCTGCTCGGCCACGGCCCGCGTGACGGCTTCCACCACGTAGTAGGGCATCTCCTCGTTGACACGCGCCGCCAGCGTGATAAAGCTGGTCTCAAAATCGTAGCGCCGAGCCACCCACGACAGGTAGTAGGGGTCGATGGGGATGCAGTGACCACCCAGCCCGGGGCCCGGCCAAAACGGCATGTACCCGAACGGCTTCGTGGCCGCCGCCTCGACCACCTCCCACACCGAGATCCCCCCGATGCGGTCGCACAGCCGCGCCAGCTCGTTCACCAGCGCGATGTTGACCGAGCGGAAGATGTTCTCGAGCAGCTTCTCCATCTCGGCCACTTTGGGACTGGAGACGGGGTGAACGTGCGCCACGATGCGCCCGAGTGCCTGAGCCGCGAGGTGCGTGCAGGCGTCCGTGACCCCGCCCACCACCACCGGCGTGTTCGCGGTGGTGAAGGTCTGGTTGCCCGGGTCGATGCGCTCTGGGCTGAAGGCCAGGAAGTAATCGCGCCCCAGCTCTAGGCTCTGCGCCTGCGCGGCCAGCTCCAGGATGGGCTGGACCAGATCCTCGGTGGTACCGGGGTACGTGGTGCTTTTGAGCACGATGAGCTGCCCAGCCCGCAGGTGAGGTGCCACCGCCTCGGTGGCGGTGCGAATGAATGAGACGTCCGGGTCCTTGCTGGCGTGGACGGGGGTGGGGACGCAGAGGAAGAGCACGTCGAGCGAGCTCGCTTGGTCGAAGTGATCGGCCGCTCGGAGGTGACCAGCCTCGACGACGGCCCGGACGGCATCATCGTCGAGGTCCTGGATGAAGTTATGGCCCTGCTGGAGCTGGCGGACGCGCTGGGCGTCCAGGTCGATGCCAAGGGTGGCAAAGCCTTGCTGGGCAAACTCAAAGGCAAGCGGCAGGCCCACGTAGCCCAGGCCGATGACGCCGATGCGGGCCGTACCGGCCTGCAGGCGTTCACTCAGGGCCAAGGCGGGCGGTGAAAGCGGAACGGTAGGCTCCTCAGCGACAGGAAGCGAGGACGAAGGCATAGCGATCAGGGAGAGGAAGCGGCATCGAGTGGAGCAGCGGAGACTTCAGCGGGAGGCCGCCGCGCCGCCGGGGCAGTCGCCCGGTCTGGCCTGGCGGGGGCTGTGGAGGCACCGAGATATCCCAGGAGGTAGACCCCAGCTGCGCTCAGGCCGAGGGCCACCGCCGTCACCAGCAGCGCTCCTCCCAACGACAGGTGGGCGGCCCAGATCCCAAGGCCCCCCAAGAGTAGCCCGCTGCCCCAGAGGCACCGGACGGCGGGCCGCTGGTCACCGCCCCAGCGATGCAAGAGCCGATGGTGCAGATGATCGCCATCGGCTTCGAAGGGCGAGCGGCCAGCGGCCAGGCGGCGACCAATGGCCAGGCCCAGGTCCAGCAGAGGCAGACCCAGGACGAGGACGGCGCCAAGGAGCGTAGGCCCCGTCAGGACGCCCTCGTGCAGCAGGTCCAGCGGCAGGGCGGCCAACGAAAACCCGAGCAAGAGGCTACCGGTGTCGCCCATGAAGATGGAGGCCGGATGGCGATTGAAGACGAGGAAGCCGCCCACGGCACCCGCCGCTATCGCGGCATAGAGGGCTGGACCGGTGCTGCCCACCACGACGGCCAGGGCGACGAGCGCGATCAGTGCGAGCCCGGCGGCCAGCCCATCCAGGCCATCGATCAGGTTGACCGCGTTCATGACGACGACGATCCAGAGGACAGCACCAGCGGCAACGAGCGCCTCCGCGGTCGTGGGTGCGTCCAGAAGCCCCATGGCTCCTACGAAGCCGAGGGCTACCACGCCCTGCGCCACCAGCTTGACGCGTGGGCGGAGGCCCCACAGGTCATCAATCAGCCCCACCCCAGCCACGGCGACGAGCGCCGACAACAGCACGAGGGGGGAGTCGCCAGGGGCAGCCGCCTCCAGCAGAGCGGGCTCGCTGACCATCAGCACCCCAAACCCCGCCAGCATACCCACCAACATGGCGACCCCGCCGAGCCGAGGAACAGGCCGTTCGTGCACGGAACGATCACACACCGGCCGCCCACCGTGTCCGGCCCGGTAGGCCGCGGCGCGAATCAGCGGTGTGAGTGCGAGCGTGGCGCAGAAGCTGACCGCCAGTAGGGAGAGGCCTATCATCATAGATCCGAGAGTCAGCGAGAAGAGCAGGGCACGCCGGCGCGGCAGAAAGCCGACGGACAGCGGGGGTGTCTAGCTAGAAGCGGCGGGGCGTAGACGAGCGAGGGGCTGGAGGAGGCTGGCGCTTCAGACGCTGCGCCTCTTGAAGGGCGAGCGCTACAAACCGAGGGCTGTGCTTCACGTTGCGCTTCCAGAGGCGGCGGGGCTCACGCATCAGCCGGTAGGCCCACTCCAAGCCGGTCCGGCGGATCCAGGAGGGGGCGCGTGGCTTGAGGCCCGCATGGAAGTCAAAGGCCGCGCCCACGCCCATCATCACGGCCTGTATGCGGCCCCGCTGCCGGTACATCCAGCGCTCCTGTTTGGGGCACCCCAAGCCGACGAATAGGAGGCCCACCTGGGCCGCGTTGATCTGTTCCACGTAGGCTGCTTCCTGGGCCGCCTCCAGTTCACCGAACGGCGGTGCAATCTGACAAGCGATGTCCAGGGTCGGAAACTGAGCCTGTAGGCGCGCGCTGAGCTGCACGAGGCAGTCTTCGGTCGCTCCATACAGGCCAATGCGTACGCCGGCGGCTGCGGCACGTTCACAGACCCGGAGCATGAGATCCGGTCCAGAGGCACGCCCGATGCGGTGGCCTTGATAGGCTGAGAGAGCCAGCGCCACGCCGATGCTGTCCGGGGTGACGAGGTCCGCCTGATTGACCACATGCTGGAAGGCCCCTTGATCGTAGCCCTCCATGACCATGTGCACGTTGCAGGTGCACACGTAGGCGGAAACGCCGTCGTGGGCCCATCTCATGATGTAGTCCACGGCGGCCTGGTACCCGGCATGGTGAATGCGGGTGCCCAGCACGTGCGTGGCGGGTAGCGGCGGGGCGAGAGGCCGGCGGAAGAGCGGCTGGCGCAGCTCGGCGGTGTCGAGAGGCGTGGTATAGGGAGACATGATCAGCGGCCGTGATGGCGCGCAAGGTGAAGTGCCTTGCTATAGACGTGCATGAGCTGCAGATAGTTCGCCTCGGGCGTGTAGGTGGCCTCGTAGGCCGCCCGCACCTGCCGACGCATCTGCGCGAGGACAGCGGGATTGTGCAAGAGGTGCGCCACTTTCTCCGCTAGGTCACGCGGGTCGGCGGGGCGTACGTGTAGCCCCGTCTGCCCATCGTGCACCAACTCACGCAGGGCACCGAGTCGGCTGGCGATGACGGGTAGCCCGGTGGGGAGCGCCTCCGTCAAGACCATAGGGAAGCCTTCGTAGTAACGGGAGGGGACGAGGAGAAAGGAGGCGCGTTGCATGGCCGAGAGAACCTCGGCATGAGGCTGCGTGCCCCGATAGATGATACGACGGTCCTGGCGAGCCGCTTCGGTGACCGCGCCCCGCTCTGGACCGTCACCTAATATATGCAAAGGGCAGGACTCTTCCAGGTGGGTCCAGGCAGTCAGCATGTCCCGGATACCCTTCTCTTCTGAGAGGCGCCCCACGAAGAGCGCGTACTTACCCTCACCTGTACCGGGGTCCGCCGTGCCCTTGAGCAGGTTGGGTTTGACCATGACCTGTTCAGGATGCAAGCCTCCGCGTATGAACCGACGGCGTGCAAACTCGGTGAGTGCGATGTAGACATGGACGTAGCGCTGGTAGGTGCGCAGGGCGCGGTGCACCGTCAGCATCGTCCCCACCACCGTGGTGGCCGCTCGGCTGCTTCGATAGCAGGCATGCACGACACCTGGCCACGGCACGGCCTTGTCCACACACAGCTCACACGGCTGCCCATCGCGCATCAGCAAGCCACTGGGACACACCATGCGATAATTGTGCAAGGTCTGTATAACCGCGGCTCCATGCTTACAGGCAGCGTAATAGACCGCCGGAGAGATCAAAGGGACCGTGTTATGGACATGGACAACCTCGGGGCGGGTCTGCGCCAGCAGCGCATCTAATTCGGCGTAGGCCGACGCTGACCATATCGACCCCGCGGCCACACGGGCTGTGCGAGCCGTGCTCATGCCCACAACCTCCGCATTGTCTCGCTCATACGTCAATACCTCGTGCCCTCGATCCTCAAGCAGCGCCTTCTCGGTACGGAAGGCGACGTTCTCGCCGCTCACGACGCGCCTGTCAGGACCTTCGTAGATCCTGTTGTGGACCAGAAGCAATCGCTGAGGGCGTTCCTGGCTCCTTACCTTGCCGTTGATCTTGCTCATGGTGTACCTCGGCGAGACGTGCTTCTCGTGAAGCCGGCTGAGATCCCAAGTAGGACACCCAAGGGATACATCACAAACGCATATACAACCGCATTGTCAGTGATCATACTCAGGCTGATGACGAGTAGAGCGTTGCGTGCCGTGACATGCCATACCGCCTCATCGGGGTGCAGAGCCTGCCTCAGGCCAAGACGGACGAGGCCATAGCTACTCAGCGCAAACAGGATCCACCACCCGAGGCCGATCAGGCCCATGTCGTGCATCAAACGCAGATAATCGTTGTGAGGGTGCTCTGCTTGGCTTCCGATGGCCCGGATGAGTTGAGCCGAGGCTCCGAGCCCTTGCCCGTACCACGGGGATTCGAGAAATGAAGCCCAGACGGTAGACCACAGGTAGGCTCTTCCGCTGGTGTTGAGCGCCAGACCACCTAGTTGGACGGCATTGTCCCCTTCGAAAAACGCGACCCTGAACGGTTCGTAGTACGCGATCAGCAAAGCGAACACAGCCAGGGCAGAGCCTCCAATGCCCACGACCTTGAGCCAAGCTAGGCGGGGGGATCGCTGAATCTCAGCCAGCGCCAACAGGACGAAACCGATGGCCATGGGGGTACGCGCTCGCATGAGCATGAGCAGCACAACCAGAGCGGCCAGTAGCCACCGGCGGTCTTTCACCTTGAGAGCATGCTGCGCGGCATAGAAGCCCATTGGGATAAGCAGAAGGAGCGGCACCGAGGGGTCCTGGAAACCGACAGCCACCGTGGTGGTGCCGTATACGCATAGGTAGAGGGTCACGAACGGCATGATGCCGCCGATCAGGCGCGAGAGAGACTGCGTCCGAACTTGCTCCCAGGCAGCCACCCAGATCGTGAGGACCACACCGGTCCATACGATTACGTTCTGGACCCCAGGCAGCGTTATGTGATACGTAACGAGCAGTAGAACGAGCGCCCATCCCACAAGTGCAAGCAACGGCCATGTGATACGCAGCGCTGATCTGCTAATCTGAATTTGGAGCAGGAACATCAACCCGCCCCCGACCATGATCAGCGATGTGATGATACCCCATAGTGAAAGAGGGCCAACCTGGATAAAGGAGGGCAGGTGAAAGAACATGCACAAGCACCACACTGCCAGGAGGAACCACGCAAAAACTGTAGCTCGCGGCGGGTGCACCGGGGTTATGTGTTTAGCTACCTCGTGCATGACTGTGGCCTACTCGAGTGCACGTCGCATGGCAGCGGAAAAGCGCTCCACCATATTCTCAAGCGTGTAGTGCTGCGCGGAGGCCACACAGCCATCCTTCAAATGCTTGAGGTAGTCTGGCTGCGTGAGCACGGCCGCAACGGATCGGGCATAGGCTGCCGGTGTAGTAGCGGCCAGGCATAACCCATTCTCACCATGCCTTAGATAATGAATCTCTGGTCCATGGCGCGGATCTGACACGGTGATCATAGGTGTCTCGAGCGCGAAGGCGTCGAGTACGGCTAAACCAACCAGGCCTGGCATCATCAGGACCTGACCGAGCATCACGTACGGCACACGTGCAAGGCCGTACTGCGGCTCGACGTGGTGCATCCATGCCTGTGCGCGAGCCGATTCTCTCACGCAGACATCATCCTCTCCTTCTCCGATGAACACCATCTCGAAGTCCGGCACGTGCTTGCGGACCTCATGGCAGGCAGATACTAGGAACGGCATTCGCTTTTCCGGATACATCCGTCCTATATAGACCCCCACCCGCTCAGATCGAATCCCGAGGCGGGCTCTGAGGCGCTCCAGGTCTTCGTGGCGGAGTGCACTCCGCGTGGCCCGCAACGCCGTGGTGTCGATCGCGTTCTGCACGTTGGTAATCCTCGTCGGTGGCACCCCATAGGCCTTTATGCAGGATACACTCAACTCTGTGTAGGCTACCCATCCGTGCACGCGCCGCGCCATCAGATTTTTGACGCGGTCCTGCCAGCGGCCCTGGGCGGTGGCCTGGAAGTTTCGGCCGTGTCCCCAGAAGACCATCCGCACGCGGCCTATTTGTTGAAGGAGCCACAGAGGATAGTTGAGCAGCAGCGCTCCCGCGTGCTCGACCACAACCAGATCAGCAGCCAAGGCATGGGACCATGCGTTTTGGACGTACACCGAGTGCGCTCCCAAGCGCCAGGATCTAACGGGCACCTGCGTGGCCCATGGCCAGGTGGCGGCGGCCGCATGTCCCCGTTCTTCTGTAGCCGTACCGTACACCAGCTGCAACTTTATGCCGTCGTGGTGCAGCCGCTCGTGCAACTGCCGGAAGAAGGGTACGCGGTAGTGGGGTAGCAGTCGCTGCACGATTAGCACTGTAGGGCGTTTATCAGTCATGAGCATGCGGCGAACTGGACATGGACGTGTACCCCATTCGGTTGAAGGTTCGGCTGACACGCGAGAAGAGGCGTCTCCGCACCGTCTCTACCTGTTTCTCCTCGGCACCTTCGAGTCCGGTGTGGGCATAGAGGGCGCGAAGCGCCACACGCTGCCGGTCCGCTGTGCCCCCTCCATGCGGTCCAACAAGGTTCTCATAGCGAACGATGAGGCAGGCCGGATCTTGAAACCAGGGTAGGACGGCCATCAGTTGGCGATCTAGACCGAGTGCAGCACATCCATCTGGCAGTTCATGGGCCGGAATCCCCACCAGCATGACCTGTATGCGCTCTGCATTGGTCTGAAGGCGATTGTAATACGCATGGAGGCGATGCCTGGGGTCTTTGCGCGTCAGATAGACGAGGTTGGAGACCACGATGTCACGGGGATGCCGCACCATGAGTACGTGGCACACCCCAAACCGATTCAACAAGGCGGCCCGGGTAGCCTCGTGGTACAGATGGGCAGCTACTACCTGACCCTGTTGCATAGGTTGAAGCAACGCCGTCAGCCTCTTGAGCGGGTCGTTGTTACTGGTGCGCTGAAGCCGCCGGTGCAGACGGGGGTGCAGGTAGAGCGCCCGTAGTAGCAGGTTGGTCCCAGCCCTCGGGATGCTGTTCGCCAAAACAGGGGGGCATGACGCCCCAACCAGGCGTGTCCACAACCCGCTCAGCGTGAGACCATACTGCACCACATCGCGGCGCAGCACCGTGAAAAGCTCAAGCATGTTCATGGAGAAGGTTGACATCCGCGGGAAACCTTCCGGAGGCGATGCCAGGTGAAGACGAGGACGCTGAGCCCGATGACCGCTACACCTAGTTGGCCTATAGCGGCCCCCCACACACCGCGTTGTTGGACCAGGTAGACACCCGCAGAAAGCGTGAAGACGCTTGTGATGAACTGCATGAAGAAGAGAAAGCGGGGATGGTTCAAGGCCTTCAACATCAGGCCGTGGGCGTCTCCCATCCCCGAGAAAAGAAGTGCGCCACCCAGGTAGTAGAGAAGATACGTATACTCGGCAAATGCTGCGGTGCCGTATATCGCCTCAAGGATCGAAGAAGCAAAGGCAGCGACACCTATGAGATAAAGCCCCGCAAACCCTACGAACCCGATCATGAGGGTTCTCAATGGAGGGGATAGGCTGGACGCCCCCCCCTTGCTTGCTTGCTGTGAGGCCCACGGTAACACGAGTTGGCCGAGCGCGATCTGGATCTGCTGCAAGGGGGTAACAAGGTTCTGTACAGCCCGGTAGGCCGTCACCTGCGTGAGCCCCGCAAAGGTCCCAATGAGTGGCACGTAGATGCTTGTACTCAACCACTGCACAAGCGCTGAGCCACACACCCAACGTCCATATATCCAATGGGCGTGCACCTCGCCTCGCCACGATACGGTGTCACCGGGACCCACAATCCTTAGCAGGTATGCCCACAGCCCTACGCCTAGAATGAGCCCCGTTCCAGCCAGCAGCAAATAGGCCTCAAACAACGAGAGCCAGCCCGATTGCCTGACCATATAGCCCCCCCCGAGTAGTAGGGTGGCATAGGCGGCACTCGCTATCGTAGCCACAGCCGGCCTCATTTCGAGGTAGCAGGCGCGGCGGGCGAGCCAAAAGATGAGGAGGGTGGGAAGAGCCACAAAGGCCCCCTGGAGCCCCAGGCGCACGGCAGGCCCGAGCCACGGTACAGCTGCAACGGCCAACCCCACCGCACTGATCAGAAACGTAAGTGCTAAGTGTCCCAGCAGCAGGATCCGGTAGTAGGAGCGACGCTGGCACCTCTCTTTTCTGGCCCCCAGCACCATCATGGGCTCGGCGATGAGGGCATTGTGGAAGCCCGAGGCAAACAGCAGAACGGAGAAGGCAACCGCATACGCCCCGTATGCCTCAGGCGATAGCCAGCGAACCAGCAAGACGTTGAACACGAAGTTGGCCCCAGAGAAAAAGGCTTGGTCAGCCACACTCAGTACGATCCGCCGCCCCCAGATCAGGCGGGATGTTCCTGCATCAGGCGTCATTGCTGTGGCGAGCCCGACCGCCGTAACGCTGAGAGAGACTTGGTAGCTATCACATTGATGGTACGGGGGACCACATCAAGGGCCTCCTCAACGAAGTGTCCATCTAACCATTGGCCGGTGTGATACCCCAGATCTTGCAGCATGCCAAATAGCTCCTGCCCAGTATGACCGAAGCGCTTGTAGTTCTGGTCACTACACTCAACGATAAGCATAGGGGCCACTTCACTCGGCTGCTCAAGCAGCCGCCGTGCTCCGCGCAGCACAGACAGCTCGGCACCCTCCACATCGATCTTGATCAGGTGAGGCGTCACCTGATGCGCCGAACAGTACGCGTCCAACGTAATGGCGGACACACGCGCGGTCATCGTGCGCGGCCGTTGCTCCATCCCCTCTTCCAACAGGGCAGAAATGCTGGGCTCGCTGTGCACCTCCAGAACCACGTCCCCGTCCGTGTCCGCCAAGGCCACCGGTTCAACGTGTACATGGGCTAATCCGTTGAGCCGCACGTTATCGCGTACCACCTCCACCAGGGCTGCATTGGGCTCAAAAGCGATAACGCGCCCGTCTGCACCCACAAGGTGCCCAGCCACAATGGTGAACTCGCCAATGTGGGCCCCGATGTCGAGCACCGTCATGCCGGGACGTACATACTGATGCAGCAGGTCAGTGACGGCGCCGTCGGAGTGGCCTTTCTTGTAGATCAGCGCCCCAGCGCCAGAGCGGATCACCTGAATAGGATGGCCGCTACTGAGGGTCTGCGGCCATCGACTTTGCCGAACGTACCAACGCAGGCGCCACCACATCTTTCGCCACCACAGGCTCCACCCGGGAGGCGTTCGCAAAACAGAACGATCAGTCATACGCGTGGAACTGTAGATATTCTTGCTCCATCGACAGAGGGCGTCGCTGGGTGCTCACATCGCCACGTCCTCCCCCAGCGCCGACGCTGTGCCATACTGCACCGCCTCCACCTCGCGCCCGAGCGTCCGCCGCACCAGCCCGCTCAGCACCTTGCCCGCGCCCACCTCGGCGAAGCGCGTGGCGCCGTCGCTGTGCATCTGGTGGAGCGTCTGGGCCCAGCGGACGGGGGCCGTGAGCTGGTCCAGGAGGCCCTGCCGGATCGCGTCCGGGTCCGTGGTGGGCTGGGCGCTGACGTTGAGGTAGACCGGGCAGCGAGGCGGCTGGATGCGGAGGGATTGCAGCCCCTCGGCCAAGCCGTCGCGCGCCTCGGCCATGAGGGGCGAGTGGAACGCGCCGCTCACGCTGAGGGGCACCACGCGGCGGGCACCGTGGCTCGGTGCGATGTCCACGGCTCGCGCCACGGCGTCGACATCGCCGGAGATGACGATCTGGCCAGGCGCGTTGTAGTTGGCGGGCTGCACCAGCGAGTCCGCGCCGGTGGTAGCCTCGGCGCAGACGGCCTCCAAAGCTTCGTCGTCCAGGCCCAGCACGGCCGCCATGGTGCCGGGGCGTTCCTGCCCCGCGCCCGCCATGAGCTGCCCCCGGAGGCGGACGATCCGCAGCCCATCGGCAAACGTCAGGGCGCCGGCGGCGGCCAGCGCGCTGTACTCGCCCAGGCTGTGCCCGGCCACCATGGCTGGGGCCTCGCCACGGGCCTCCAGCAGCGCCATCACCACGAGGCTGTGCAGGTACAGGGCCGGCTGCGTGATGTCCGTCTGGCGCAGCGCCTCAGCGTCGTCCGAGAACATCAGGGCCGTGAGGTCGAACCCGAGGAGGTCGTTGGCCTCCTCGAAACGCGCTCGCGCTGCGGGGAAGGCGTCGTGGAGGTCGCGGCCCATGCCTGCGTGTTGAGCCCCCTGACCGGGGAAGAGAAACGCCGTCGTCGACATGCAGAGAGGGGAACGGTGAGGAGGTGCGAGGGCACTCGCAAGATAGGCGGCGCGGTGCACAGTTGTGTTGTTCTGTTGATCGCTCGTTGCCCAAGGAGACTGCCTTGTTTTTTCTGGACTTGGGACTTCGTGATGATTCAACTACAAAATGTAGTTTTATTGGACCACAAGAGAAGTCAGCAGATCTCAGAATACGTAACGATTATGTGTAATGTGCCGATGGATTGAGGAGGTTCGCGTTGCAAATCCACCACCCGTTCTGGGCCTCTCAGTTTCTCTAGCCATGCCTGCGTCTAGCGAAAACCCATCTCCCCACCGGATCCTCCTCATTGAAAGCCGCCCCCTTGTTGCCGCCGGCCTACGTTCAGTCTTCAGGGACGAAGACGACCTCGCCTTGACTGATATTGCTCGCACGAGCCGCCAAGGGCTTGCCTGCGCTCGTTCGCGAGAGGCAGACGCGATTGTATTGGCCGCTGACATGCCCGATGGGTGTGGGTTCAGCACCCTCTGTGGAATCCAGGCTCTCCGCCTCGAAATCCCCGTGCTCGTTCTCCTTTCACGCTCTTCCAGTGGGCTGCATCAGCGCTACCGCGAGGCCGGTGCGCAACGTCTTTTGCCGCTAGATACACCGATAGACCAGATCATGGATGCACTCCGGTCCATCCTGAAGGCTCGTCTCTCTCCAGCATCTGTTTCAGCGCCCTCCAAGGACCGAAGCACAAGACCATCCCGCTCGAGACCACGCCGCAGCGTGCTATCCGGCCAGGAGCGTAAGGTGCTGCAGCGGCTGGCCACCGGTGAATCTATTCCAACCATTGCAGACCATCTGGGCCTTTCCCCTAGCACCGTTCGCACGTACCTGAGACGCGCACGGCAAAAACTGGGCGCTCCTACCACAGAGCGCCTAACGCAGTGGGCCATGAGCGTGCTGCGCTGAACGGAAGAAAGGGCTGCGTGGAAGTCTTGTAGACGAAGCGTCCACATAATATGTGCAGGGCCCCGACACCCTGACGTACTTATTTACCCATGGAGGCTGTGCTGCAAGTCCGTATGGTCTGTGTAGACCACTTCCACGGTGCTGGACGCACCACAACACACGTCACAAGCCTCAGCCCTCATGTTCCGATTCATTCGTATCACTCGGCCGCTTATCGGAGTCCTCATGCACCCTCTGCTTGTGACTCTCGCTCTGGCTGCACTCATAGCTCCCTCAACATTGCTTGCGCAGTTCAGCCCTCGAAGTCCTGGCTGTACCACCGACGATTGCCGGCTACTTAATACCAGTTCGGCCCCGAATAGTGCCGCTTTCCTGGAGTTCTATCACGGTCCAGACATTGCCCAGTCGATCGGGCGAATCTCCATATTCAGCCAAAGACATCCCAATGGTCATCCGTGGGGCAACATGGATCTGAACATGAGATATTGGGAGACGGAGTCCACATGGCGCTCCTTCTTGGCGTACCAACCAGGAACAGGCAGCGTCGTCTTCAACCCAAGCGAAAGCCAGAACTGGGCAGGACCTTACGGAAATATCCTCTTTCGGACCGAAAACCGCCAAGGAACGCAAGATGTGGTGAAGGTGGGCATCGGTACAGACAACCCAACCCATCTCCTGACCGTGGACGGCACCATCAAAAGCGAAGAGATCATCGTCGAGACCGTCGGCGCTGACTTTGTCTTCGAAGACGCCTACCCCCTTCGCCCACTCGAAGCCGTCGAAGCCTTCATTGCTCAAAACGGCCACCTGCCCGACGTCGCTTCAGCGCAGCAAATGCAATCGGAAGGAGTGGAGCTGGCCGCGTTCACGACGCTCCTGCTGCAGAAGATTGAGGAGCTGACGCTGTACACGATTGAGCAGCAAAAGCAGCTCGAGGCCTTGCAGCACGAGCTATCCACCATGCGGCTGCTTGACCAATAACCCTACGTCGACTTTTCCATTCCTATTCAAATTTTGTTATGGAATCACGGTCCACCTCCCGCCTTGTGTTCGCCACCTTGCTTCTCTTCTGCATGGCTGGAGCACCACCCGTCTTTGCACAGCTAGAGATTGATCAGGATGGCAAGGGGGCGATTGGCGCCGCTCCTAAGACAGGGTACCAGTTCTTCAGTTACATGAGTACAAATTCCTCTACGTCGAATTTTGCACTGGGCGCAGAAGCACGAAATGCCGCAGAAAAGAATACCGCCTTATGGGCCAAAGCTGTGGGTGGATCAGATCTAGCCATGGGGATTTACGCGAGCGCGGGAGATTCTCCGCTCAAGAACGTCGGCCTCTCAGCTCGCGCTGCGGGCACAGGTGCTTCCACCAACTACGCCGTGGAGGTCTATGCCGTGGGAGGACTCAACGCCCGCGGATACCACAGTTCCGCTGAGAATGCTACGAATGACAACATAGGTATTTGGGGGAATGGACAGTCAGGAACAAGAGCCATCGGCCTGCGCGGGCGTGGCAAAAACGCCTCACAGAATAACTACGGTGCGTGGGTGAATGCAGAGGGAGGAACCAATGCGTACGGTCTCTTTGCCACAGGCAACGCAGGAAGTGCTTCAGGGAATAACTATGCGGTTTTCGGACAAATGCTAGGTACCCCGACGGGGAATGACTTCGCAGGCTACTTCCAAGGCGACGTCAATGTGACGGGGACCATCTTCGGTACACTCAACACCCCCAGCGATGGTCAGCTGAAAGAGCGCATCCGTGATCTTTCGAGCGAGCAAGTCACGGCGCTGCTTAGTCAGCTTCGCCCACGAAGCTATCACTACCGCTCTGACCAGCCAGGCATGCATTTACCTCAAGGTGAACGCATGGGCTTTGTGGCTCAGGAAATGGAGGAGCTCCTGCCCCACCTGGTCGAAAGCGCCACGCAATCTGCTGTATATGGGGAAGATGGCGAGGTGCTGCATGAGGCCGTCACCTACAAGTCCCTCAACTACGTGGAGCTGATCCCGCTGCTGGTGGCCGCGCTCCAAGAGCAGCAAGCCAACATCGACGCGCTGAAGGAGACCCTAGAGCGCAACGGCCTTTCTGTTGGCGAATGAGCCTACAAGCACCTGCTCGTGCCCCCTCGTCTCTCTAGCACCATGCCCCTCCGTACCGACATCCCGGGTTGTCCCTTCCCATCCTGGATAGCGCCTCCCGCCATGGCGCAAACCCCAGAGACGTCCACCGGCCATACCTACACCGTACGGAGCCTCTCGTGGACCTCAGGGCTCCACGCGGGCTCACCGGAGGAGAGCCGGACCCGCTCCGCTGAAACGGTGACGTTCTCGGAGCCAGGAGCCAACTGGATGCGCCTCCACTTCGGTGGCTTCAACCTGGGTCCCGGTAGCTTCTTGCTCATCACGTCGCTGCTCGACGGAGCCCAGCAGCGGCTTGATCAAACAAGCATCGAGCAGTGGAACCATACCTCGGCCGTGTTCAACGGGTCTGCACTGCGGGTCGATCTGCATGTGTCTCCGTCCGATGAACAGGCGCACGTCTCAATCGCCGAGCTTCGGGCTGGGCGCTTCAGCAGACAGGCCGATGCCGCTGAGGCTGGCGCTCGACTTCTAGCGACCCCTCTGTCCTGCAACGGGCTCGATGATCGAGTAGCTTCTGCGGACCCAGCGGTGTCGCGCAACTTCTACGACCGCGGCACACCAGGGAGTCCCAACTTCTACGTGGGCTGCACCTCGTGGATTGGCGCCAACGGCGCACACCTCGCGGCAGGGCACTGTGGCATCGACCGCCTCACCATGATCGAGTTCAATGTACCCCCCTCAGGCCCCGATGGCGTCCCGGTGTTTGCCCACCCCGACGATCAGTACCCCGTGGACCTGAGTTCGATCGTAACAACAGGCAGCGGACAAGCTGAAGACTGGGCTGTGTTCGAGGTATTTCCTAACTCAAACACGGGGTTGCTGCCTGAGCAGGTCCAGGGAGGATACTACCGCGTCTCGAATGAGACGGCCACGAGCGGTAATGCCGTCCGCGTTGTAGGCTACGGACTGGACGCCGTGCCCGCAGGCACCGGCACCAACCCGCAACCGGGTCCCAACGCCGACAGCCAGACCCTGCAGGAAGATGTAGGCTCGTTTGGGAACTCAGTCGGTACGCGCCACTCTGTGAGCGAAGTGGACATTGCCATAGACAACTCAGGCAGTCCCATGATTGACGTGGCCACGAATGTGTCCATGGGGATCCTGACCCGAGGCGGTGCCCTCGACGTTGGGGCGTGGGGCGATGTGTTCCGCATCATGTGCTCTGGGGGCGGCCAAGCCTTCTTCTCCCAGGCCCTGCAAGACGCACTCAACAACCTGCCCGGCACAAACACGGTGTATGTGGACGCATCTCACCCGTCGCCGACAGAGGACGGGACGGTGTTCGACCCCTACGACACCCTTGCCGAGGGGCTCTCCAACACGCCCGCCCATGGCACGCTGAGCATCGTAGAAGGTGCCTATCCTGGCACTGTTACTATCAGCAATCCCATTCGCATCACGGCTCCGGTGGGGCGCGTGTCTATCGGCGGCCCAGGCGCGCCCGCCTCCGTGCAACCTGCGCCCGCCGCACTGGCTGCCGACGAAGCCAGGTTGTCAGTTCCCAGCAGCTTCATGCTCAATGGCAACTACCCCAACCCGTTCAACCCAGACACTCGCATCTCGTTTTCCATCCCAGAAACAGGCCGCGTGGTAATCGTGGTGTACAATGTACTAGGGAAGGAAGTGGTACGCTTGCTGGACCGAGACCTCGCAGCAGGTCAACACACCGTCTCGTTTGACGGGGCAGGCTTACCTACCGGACCCTACCTGTACCGGGTCGGATGGAGGGATCTAAGCGTCAGCAGAATGATGCTGTTACTGAAATGAGATTCGACCGTGCCCAGAGTAATGAGTGCTTCTGCTCTACCAACTTCATCAGCATGACCCACTCTTTTTTTTATTCCAACCTCCTTTTGCTGCTGCTTGTAGCAAGTAACACTGCCTCCTACGCACAAAGCCCTTGTCAGGGTCACATGGCCGAGGTCGAGGACACACTCAGTGCGGAGGGCTATGCCATGCTCGCGCTTGGCAACGTGTGGGAGTATGAACGCAACACCGGTGCCTTCTTTGGCGGCGTCGAGCAAGTAACGGTCATTGGAGACACGACTGTTCAGAATCTCGACTTTTTTGTATTGTCGAGAGCGAAGTACACGTTCCTTTCAAACGGGACGCTCTCAACCCCATCTTCATCACGTATATACCGCACCGTCCGCGATGGCATAACGGTTGAATACGACGCAGCTAGGGACGAGCTCACACACACAGATATTCCTCTGAATAGTCCATTTAATGCGTGCTATGAGCTAACACGTCCCCTTGGCGCTGCCAGCGTCTTGGTCACTGGAGCCTTGGACACCACGGTGTCCATCGGTGCCAGCACAGTGACGGTGGCTTCTCTCAAACGATTTACAGAGGAGTTGACACAGACGTCAGGGGCAACGGAATATGCGCACGGCATTGGCTTGGTTGAGCGCTCTGGAGGTCAGGACACCCGCACACGGCTAGCTTACGCCAAGATAGGCGAGCACACATGGGGCACGTCTCCTCTGGATCGCTACGTGATTACGAGCACCGACCCCAAGGACCCTATCATTGAAACTGGGTTAAGTCTCTACCCGAACCCAGCCTCAGATGTCCTCTATGTTCAGTCTGTATCCTCAAGCAAATGTATCCAAAGTATCGAACTTTATGACATGCTCGGAAGGAAAGTATACTCGTCCTTTGAGAATACTTGTCAGTCTAAAATTATTATAAGTATAAATCTCAATATTGGACACCTACCTGCCGGACTGTACATCGTAGTTGCCAGTACCCGCACGAGCCGAAACGCCGCACTTGTTCACATACTACAGCCCTGAGATGTATACACAGAAAAAAACCATCTTGCTAAACCGATTGACAATAATTGTGTGCTGCTTACTTATCCTTCAATCATCTCTTTTTGTCACCGGCGCATTTGGTCAGGATCTTTATTGCGCAGAAGGTCATCCTTCCATTGCAGCCAGTAACTCGGCAAGCAACGGAGGTGGCCCCACCATGAATGCTACTGTACCAACTACCGGCTCTTTCAGAGCTCTTATTGTGTTCGTGCAGTTTAGCGATGATCAATTTCAGGATAACTGTACGGACACGTGGCAGTCATGGCCCCTTAATGCAGGATTACCCTCTGTGGCTCACGACTATCTTGAGCCTGCTCTTCCTAATGGCTCGGCTCCAGTAGCACCCTTCCGAGACCATACACTTACAGACTACTTTTGGCAGCAGTCAAATGGGCAGTTTATCCTCTATGGAGAACCTTACCATCGTATCCTCACTGTGGATACAGAGGCCACATACAGCATCGATAGCATACCAAGTATTGGCTCTGATCTAACTGGTATAAATCGAATGATGAGAGAAGTTGTCAACACGATCGAGAATGAACGCCCTGGCCTTCTTGATACGTATGACTCAAATGGTGATGGTTGCATTGATCATATTTTTCTGGTTCTGAGGCGTGCCACAAACGCACCACAATATTCGGGAATTTCCAATGTCGGAGCAGATATAACTCTTCCTAGCGGAGTCGTAATAGATGGTAATTTATCTGCATCATTTAATCACTACGGTAATGCCGGAAATCAAAATCCTATTCTGGAACTTGGAAGGCTTTTAGCACATGAATTTGGTCACGATATATGGACAAATAATTTAGTTGGAGGTACAGGCGCTCACATTCGCAGCCTGATCGGAAACGCTGTTCCCGCTGGTCCCGCTCGAAATACAGTAGTAGACGGATCTGTCCAGAACACTGACCCCGATCGCAGAGTGGCCTATGCTCTCATGCCTGGTGGAGGAAGAGGAGATGATACAGCCGACGTGGCAGGCAACCATACCATATCAGCTTTCGAGCGTGACGTTGTGGGGTGGATCGATTGTCCAGAACTGACAAATAATCTTAATAACGTCACTCTAGGGCGCCTGTATGATACTGGTGGCTGTCGCACAGTTCCGCTGTCAAATGATGCTGCCGGTCGAGTTCTCTATCTCTCTAATCTCCAGCGAGGCACATTTTTCGATGAACTGGTGAGCAATAACCCAGGTTGCTTTCCCTACGAAGACGGCCTTCAATCCTCGGGCCTGCATGTCGGCATACGAGAGGGAACTGGCTTTGGCACTATGTATGACGAACTTCCTGCTGACAATACCATTGCGCGAACGCTCTTCAGCAGATCTTACCAAGGGGACCTCTACGATCCGAACACTAAAAACCAGATAACTCCTTGGACACAGCCTAATACGAGTGGCTTTACGACTTACCCTCCAGGCTTCTCTCCCAGTTGGGATGCTGTAGTTGACATCAGTTACACAGGAGGAGCTAACAATGAAATGTCGTTCGACTACATCTCAGATTTTCGAACGCAAGCGGTCATAGAGGCAGACTCTTGGATCGGTGCCGAGACCGACGGCTATACCTTCACCAACCCTTTCGCAGTAGAAAACGATGCAACACTGACCATCGGTGCACAAGGCCTGGATTTGAACTATGAGGACACATTCACCATGGCAGCCGGGTCGCGGGTGAACCAAGAAGGAGGCATGACGAATGTAACGTTGCGCTCCGGAGCCGTTATGACTCTCGAACGTGCTCAAGATCGGCCCTCAGCAGCTAAATACGTCGTAGATGGAGGACGCACTGCGGGTGCATCAAACCTGACCTTCGAAGCTGGCTCTACGCTGAATCTAGAGGATTTTGCTGAAATTGAGGCACTCGATGGAGGTATCATCACGCTGGAGACCGGCATGAACCTCAATCTGGGCACGCGAGCAGAGATATTTATGACGGGAGCGGGAAGCGATGTGATCCAAGATGGAAGCTACACACTGGTAGGTCCAAGATCCTGCATCATGCCTCGTCAAGGGGGAAGGCTCTACATGAAAGCCAACAGGACATTAAATCTCTTCAATGATGCGTTCATCGGCAACAATGATGGTCACATCGTTCTTGAAGACGGATCAATGATTCGAAGTAACTCGAATGCGTTCGACGTTCAGTTCTTCCCAGGCGCTGAGTTTGACCTGGGAACAGGGGCGAGCATTCGCATTGAAAACAACCCGTCCAGCACACAGCGCATCGTTGGCACGGCCAGCAAACCCATTGTATTTCAAGGTGGTGAATTGCGCTTTAGGGGCTCTAAGGCCGATCTGGCACACGTGTCCTTTACCAACACGACGCTTACTGTGGATGACGGCGCCGATGTCACGATCTACGGTGCGCCAGGACAGCCGGTTGTGCTTGGCCGGGGCTTCAACGTCGAGCGCGGCTCGCGCTTCAAGGCACAGATTGGAGGTGCCCCCCCTCCTCTAGCACCTCGTGTCACGGCTGACGACCGCGTCGCGGAGGTCGAGTCTATCAGCCCAGCGAGCGCCACACCATTGGAACCATCGTCGCGTGTGCCCGCGCAACTGAGCTTGGCTGAGCCACATGATGACAGGCCGGATGCTGACCTCGCCGAAGACCAAGATCTGCCTGGCACTTTGACCCTCGAAGCCTATCCGAACCCCTTCAACCCTACCACGACCATCCGCTTTTCGCTACCTGAAAAGTCAGAGGTCAGCCTGATCGTCTATGACATGATGGGCCGAGAGGTCACACGCCTTGTTGAGTCAAATCTCTCTGCAGGCACACATGAGGCCACCTTCGAGGCCGGCGATCTGGCCAGCGGGATGTACGTCTACCGCTTAGTGGCTGGCACCTACGCTGAGTCGAAGACCATGCTACTTCTCAAATAACCGAAGGCGACTTCACCCTTTGGGCCCCGTGAGTGCGTACGCTCACGGGGCCTTCTCATGCCACCCCTACACCACCCGCCACCACGGCACCGCCAGCACGTCCGGTGCGAGCCAGTCCAGTAGGTCACCGTCGTGCAGCAGCAGGCCTGCGCGGGCGCGGTCGCCGTACTCGGCGCGGAAGGTGCGCAGGTGCCGGGCGTCCGACAACCGAGGGCGCCGCGTGGCCTTGACCTCGATGGGCCAGAGCCGGTCCCCGGTCTCGATGACGAAGTCGACCTCCTCGCCCTGCGTCGTGCGCCAGTACCCTAGCTCGGCGCGCTCCAGCCGGGCATCGCGCCAGCAGAGGAGGTCGTGCAGGATGAGGTTTTCGAGGTGCGCCCCCGTGGGCTCCGTGCCCGCCAGGTGCAAGGCCACGCCGGTGTCGCCCCAGTAGAGCTTGGGCGACTTGATGAGGCGCTTCGTGCGGTTCACGGCGTAGGCGGGCAGCCGCACCAGCAGGTAGGAGGTCTCCAGCAGGTTCAGGTACCGGCGCACGGTCGGCTGGGCGAGGGCCACGTCGCGCCCCAGCTCGGTCTGGTTGACCACCTGCCCCAGGCGCAGGCACGCCGCCCGCATGAGCCGCCGAAAGTCCGGCAGCGCCGCGATAGCCGAGAGCTGCTGCAGGTCGCGCTCCAGGTAGGTGCGCACGTAGGCGTCGAACCAGATGGCGCGGTCCGGCGCCGTCTGCAGCTCCAGCGCCGGCGTGGGAAAGCCGCCGCGCTGTGCCAGGGCCGTCCAGGCCTCGGGCACCGACGCCTGGTCTGCCAACAGGACGCGCCAGTCGGCCTCGGGCGTGGCCAGCAGGTCGTCCCACAGGCCGCAGGTGCCGTGGCCCTGCTGCTCGCGCCGCGTCATCGGCCAGAGCGTGAGGTAGCTCGCCCGCCCGGCCAGCGACTCGGACACGCGCTGCATCAGCAGCAGATTGGCCGACCCGGTGAGCAGAAAGCGACCCGGCTCCCGCCGCTGGTCGATGGCCTGCTTGACGGCCAGCAGCACCTCGGGCGCCCGCTGCACCTCGTCCAGCGTGAGCGCCTCAGGGTGGTCCAGCAGGCGCTGCGGCTCCCGCTGGGCGGCGTCGAGGACGTCGTAGTCGTCGAGCGTGAAGAAGCGCCGCGCGCCCGGCGCCAACTCGCGGGCCAACGTGCTTTTGCCTGTCTGCCGCGCCCCCATCACCACCACCGCCGGCATGACCCGCATCGGGTCCGCCAAGCTCTGAGCCACAAGACGAGGAAGAGTAGGATTATTCACAGTGTAAATGATAATCATTCACGAGCCGACTTGTTCTCACTAGGCGTGCTTCAAGGCTGACAGGACCGTTCATCGCCCGGGCGCACGTCCTGCAAACCCCTGCGCACACGTTGCACACCCGGTTCAGCTGGAGGCCACTCCAGCCCCTGTTTTCGCATTCGGTACGCGCTTTGTCTATCGTGAAGGCAGAAACCACAATCCACGTGAGCACATGATCACCACGCCCCGGGTGCCCTTATGCCTCTCCATCCACCCCAAACACCATCCCCAGCGACCCTGCTGGATCCTAGCCGCCGTGCTCACACTCAGCCTCACCGGCTGCGACATAGGCCTCGAAGGCGACCCCACTGGCGACGACCGATTTCCCTTCGTCACCGAAATCCTGGAGATCCGGGTCGAGCCCAGCCTCCTGGCCGTGGGGGACACCACGCTGATCACCTGCGTAGTGCGTGACAGCACCAACGATCAGCTTCGGTTCATCTGGGAGGTCCCCGGGTTTGGAGGAGCGGCGTTGCCTGTGAACGGCTCTTTGGAGGGCCCGCAAGTCAAGTGGGTCGCGCCAGACTCAATCCGAGATGACACGACCGTGTTTGGGGGGGGAGTGCGGGTGTCGGACCGTGTAGGAGGGGCACAGGGCGTGGCTGGGAATTTCAGAGTCACCGTCACCAGGTAGGCGGGGGCTTTCGCGGCCACGAGCGACGAGCATAGCCGGGGCTAGCAAACTTCCACCACCGGAACTTCCATGGGTGGAAGTTATTGTAGCTGCGTTCCTCCACCCCTCTACTGGACCGCCCATGCTGCCTCCAAAGCCTGCTGACCTGATTGATCGGGAGGCCGAGTGGGAGGCGCTCGCGACGCTCTGGGGGAGCGACCGGCCCGAGCTGGCCTTTGTGGTGGGGCGGCGTCGGATCGGGAAGAGCTATGTGCTGGCGCGGTTCGCCCAGGCAGTAGGCGGTCTCTACTACCAGGCCACACGTCGCACAGAGGCCGAGCAGTTGCGCAGCATGAGCCTGGCTGTGGGGGCGCACTTTGGGGATGCGGCGCTCCAAGAAGGCGCCGGCTTTCCGGATTGGACCGCGCTCTTTCGCTACGTGGGGGCGGCCACCGCTAGCCCTGAGGCCTCGCCCTTGCTGCTGGTGCTCGACGAGTTTCCGTACCTAGCGGAGGCCGCCCCGGCGCTGCCGTCGGTACTCCAGGAGGCGTGGGACCATGTGTGGCCCCAGCGCCGCATCAAGGTCGTCCTGAGTGGGTCGTACGTGACGGCCATGGAGCGCCTGGAGGCGGCCGATCAGCCGCTCTACGGCCGTCGCACCCAGCGCCTGGTGGTCCCTCCGTTCACGCCGGCCGAGGTGGGCGCCTTCGTGCCGGCCTACACGCCTCGGGACCTCCTGCGTGCCTACGGCCTCTTCGGCCACCTGCCGGGCCACTTGGCCCTGCTCAACCCCGACGCCTCGCTGGCGGAGAACGCCGCTCAGCTGCTGCTGAGTCCGCAGAGCCGCCTCGTGGACGACGCGCAGCACATGCTCGACGCCTACCTGGGCGAGGCCCGCGTCCACTACTCGATCGTGGAAGCCGTGGCGCAGGGGGCCCAAACCTGGAGCACGCTCACCAAGCGCGTCGGCCGCAGCGGAGGCGCCCTGCTCCGCCCGCTCCAATGGCTGGACGGCATGGGCCTGCTGGAACGCACCGTCCCGATCACCGAGCGCGACCCCGCCCGCTCGAAGCGCGCCGTGTACCGCCTCACCGACCCCTACGTGCTGCTGTGGCACCGCCTGATCGCCCCGCTGGTCCGCACCGGGAGCATCGGCCTCACGCCGCCGGCCGTGCTGTGGGACGAGGTCCTCGCCCCCCGTCTTGATGACCACATGGGCGACGTGTTCGAGGCCGCCTGCCGCCTATTGATGCGCCAGACTGCACGCCACGGCCAGGCCTCTGTCCTGCCCTTCACACCGCTACGCGTCGGCGCCTGGTGGACAGACGATGCCAGCGCGCAGGTGGACGTGGTGGTGCAGGGCACCGGCGGCCACCTGCTCGTGGGTGAGTGCAAGTGGGGCCCCGTCACCGCCCGGCACCTGCACCGGCTTCGTCAGCAGGCAGAACGCGTGGCGCAGGCGCTGCGCCATCCATCGCCCCCCACCCTCGCCCTTTTCACCGGCCTCAACGCAGCCGACGTGGCGCTGGACGCCCCTCTGCGCGAAGCTATCGAGGCCAACGAGCTGCGCGTGTTTACCGCCGACGATCTCGTGCGTCGGCTCAGTGCTGTGTCAAGTTCTTAATGATGGATCGATGTGCGTCGATGGGTGCGTCCAGCAAGGCGCGCGAAGCAGCCGTAGCAGGGCTACGGCGATGCAGCGCAACGCGGCTGGCCGTACTCAGCGGCGTACAGCGGCTATCAGTAAGGGCTTGACATAGCACTCAGCCCGCCTGCCCATTGACGGACGCCTGGGCAGCGGTGGCCGCCGCCACGGCGGAGCCGTCGTAGCACCACTGGACGTAGGTGGCGCCCCAGGTGAACCCCGCGCCAAACGAGGCTAGGATCAGGTTGTCGCCGGGGCGGAGGGTGTGCTCCCAGTCGGCCAGGCAGAGGGGGATGGTGGCGGCCGTGGTGTTGCCGTAGCGGTCGATGTTGACCATCACCTGATCGGGGTTGAGGCCCATGCGGCGGCCGGTGGCGTCGATGATGCGTAGGTTGGCTTGATGCGGCACCAGGTAGCGCACGTCGGCGCCGGTCAGGCCGTTGCGCACCATTATTTCCTCGGCTACATCCGCCATGGCCGAGACGGCGTGGCGGAAGACCGAGCGGCCATCCTGGTAGAGGAAGTGGAGCCGCTGATCCACCGTCTCGTGCGAAGCGGGACGCAGGCTGCCACCCGCCTTCATGTTCAGCAGCTCGTCGTGGCGTCCGTCCACGTGCTGGACCGCATCCATGATGCCCTGACCGGTGGTGCTGGGCTCCAGCAGGACGGCGCCAGCACCGTCGCCGAAGATGATGCAGGTGGACCGATCCGTGTAGTCGATGATGGACGACATCTTGTCGGCCCCGATGACGAGCACCTTCTCGTAGCGCCCACTCTCCACGTGGCTGACTCCGCTGGCCAGGGCAAAGAGGAAGCCACTGCAGGCCGCCGACAGGTCGTAGCCCCAGGCGTTGGTGGCCCCAATCTCGGCCTGTACGAGGCAGGCGGTGGCGGGGAACAGCATGTCCGGCGTGACGGTGGCCACGATGATGACATCGATCTCCTCGGCGCTGATCCCGCGCTTCGCCAGCAGGGCCTCGGCAGCGCGGCTGGCCATGTAGGCCGTGGCCTTGTCGGGATCGCGCAGGATGCGGCGCTCATAGATACCAGTCCGCGTCCGGATCCACTCGTCGTTGGTGTCGACCATCTGCTCCAGATCCTGATTGGTCAGCCGGCCCTCGGGCAAGTAGTGGCCTACGGCGGTGATAGCAGCGCGCTTCATGCGGAAGAGGATCAGGAGGAGGAAAGAGAGCGACCGACGGCGCCCATGGGGGGCCAGGGGCTCAAAGTACGGCGTCCAGCCGAAGAAAGAGAGCAGGGGGCGCCTGGAAGGGCAGACCTGAGGCCGGTCAGGGCGCGAGGGCGTCGGCCACGGAGGCGGCTACGCCCTGGTTGGCCACGCGTACGGCGGCCTCGATGAGGTGCTTGAACGCGCGGGCGGAGGAGCTGCCGTGCGCAAGCAATACGGTGCCGTTGACCCCGAGCAGCGGGGCCCCGCCGAACTCGACGTAGTCAAACTGACGGAGGACCCCCTTGAGCACCTGCCCGACCACCTGCTGGTGCGCCGGAGCCACGTCCTGCCGGGCCATCTCCTTCTTGACAAGCGGCCCGAGGACGGTGGTCAGGCTCTCGCCCAGCTTCAGCATGACGTTGCCCACAAAGCCGTCACACACGACCACGTCGGCCGCATGGTGGAAGACGTCGCGGCCCTCAATGTTGCCCACAAAGTCGAAGCCCGTGGCCTCCCGGAGCAGCTCGTAGGTGGCCTTGACGACCTCGTTGCCTTTGCCGGGCTCTTCGCCCACGTTCATGAGCCCCACGCGAGGCTCGGGCCGGTCCATGACACGGCGCGCGTAGACGGCCCCCATCTTGGCAAACTGGACGAGATGCTCGGGCTTGCAGTCCACGTTGGTCCCCACGTCCAGCACAATGCAGTAGCTGGTGGTGGTGGGAAAGAACCCGATGACCGAGGGCCGCGAGACCCCCTGCGCACGCCCCAACAGGAACAGTGAGGCGGCCATGACGGCCCCCGTGTTGCCACCGCTCACGAAGGCATCGGCGGCGCCCGCTTTGTGCGCGCCCAGACCCAGATGAATGGAAGAGTTGGGCTTCGTACGGAGGGCCGAGCTGGGCGCTTCGGACATGCCGACGATGTCCGGCGCGTCGTGGATGGAGAGCGCGAGGGCGTGGTCGGGGTCCAGGTCGGCTACGAGCGGCTCCAGCGTGGCGGCAGGCCCAAACAGGAGCACCTCCAGGTCGTCGTTAGACTGGAGGGCATGGACGGCACCTTCGACCACCGCGTGGGGGGCGTGGTCGCCTCCCATGGCATCGACGGCAATGCGAGTCGGCATGTGGGTGGGGGATGGAGACGCAGGGGGAGGCGAGCGGGGGCTGGCGCGTGCCTAGATCGACTCTTCGCGCTCCACGACCTCGCGGCCTCGGTAGTAGCCACAGTCTGGACAGGCCCGGTGCATCTGCTTCGTGCTGCCGCAGTTGGAGCACACGGCCGTGCTGGGGGCCTTGAGGCTGCCGTAGTACACGGCCCGCCGCTTGCGGGTGCGCGATTTGGACTGCTTGCGTTTTGGGTGTGCCATGATCAGTCTGAACGGTTAAAACAGGGCCTGGGCGCCGGCGGCGCGTCAGGATGCATCGTTATCGTCGAATTTCAACTTTTTGAGTGCGGCCCATCGGGGGTCGATGGCCTCGTCGGCCGAGGCCGGCGTGCCGAACTGAGTCTGGATGTCCAGGTCCTCGTTGCCCGGCGCGATGCGCCGCACAGGAAGAGCCAGCACCAGCGCGTCCCGCACGGGCTGCGTCAGGTCCACCACCTCGGCATCGGGGTCCAGCACAAAGGTGCGGTCCTGGTCGGCGCTGCCCACCACGGAGGCGAGCCCGAAGAACGCCGTATCGGTGGCCTCCAGGGCCTGCTCGAAGGGCTCCAGCGTGCGGTCACACTCCAGATGCGCCGTGGCCGACACCTCGTAGCGGACCAGCAGCTGGTCTTCTTGGTGATCCAACGTCAGATCGACAGCAATGTCACTGAACAGCGCTGGGTCTACCTCCAGCTCTTCGGCTGAAGGACGAACCGCGTGCTCGTGCACGCCCTCAGGCAGGGCCCGTAGCTCAATGTGGAGAACAGATGGCTGCATCGTCGTCACAGTATAGAAGGGCTAAGATAAGGGACACAGCCTACGCATCAAAATGCAGTCCCCATGAAGAGCTCTTCTGAACTCCGCACAGAGCCTGCGCGGCGCGAGCATGGACTCCCGAAAATCGGTGCGTGATCCTTGATGTTCCTTCACCCAATTGTTACCCTCAACAGAGGCGATGGTCAGGGAGCCAGCTCCCCGCCCGCCGGAGGCACGGGTCCGCCAACGGCCACGTCCACCGCTACATGGACACGCCTCTGCGGGCGAGGCCCCCAAGGCCGCGCGGACCCCTCTAGTCCTTGCAATCCTGTACCCTACATGTGGGCGAGCCCGTCGTCATAGCCGCCGGGGCACCCCGCGCATACACACCTCACGGTTGAGCTGTGTAGAACTTGTTGATAAACTCAGCGGCACGCGTTCCTGCCCGCCTGAAGGCCACTTGTCGGCGCCGGGCAGCATCGCGTTTCCGCGCGATCTGCGTCCTTGTACCCAGGCCGACTGAACCTGCAGACGAGGCCCCCATGGCCACATTGATGACCTACCGGATCTCTATTTTTGGGGCCTCAGCGCCGCTCTGGCGCGGGGTCGACGCGGGATGGGGATGCCCCCGCGTCGGCCTGTTGAGAACGTGTGTATAACCGCCGCGCATCCCTTTCAATACTGGTCCGCCAGGGCTTGGCGATCCCCCGAGGATTGCCTATCATCAGCCTCCCTCGTTCGTTTCTGACCTGGTCGCAGGTCTCCGCCCCGTTTCCCTCCGCCACACATGGAGCCGTCCCCCGAGTCCGTCTGGAAGCAATGTCTCGATATCATCCGCGACAATATCAGTAGACAGAGCTTCAAGACGTGGTTTGAGCCGCTCAAGGCCGTGGAGCTGACCCAGGAGGCGGACCTTACGAAGCTCACCGTGCAGCTGCCGAGCCGCTTCTACTACGAGTGGCTGGAAGAGCACTACTTCGCTCTGCTGCGCAAGACCATCACCAAAGTGCTGGGCCCCAAAGGGCGCCTCTTCTACAACATCGTCATTGAGCGCGATGACGCGGAAGCAGGTCACACCGGCTCCTCGATGAACCTGCCCGCCCGGCAGCCGACCTCCGAGCCGCCCGCGCCCACCTACCCGGCGCCCCGGCCCGCGGCGTCGGCCCCCTCCGTGCCCGCCCCGCCTCCCACGACCCACCTCCCCCGGCCAGCGCCCTCCCCCATGGGCTACGCGCCCGGCACGCCTCCGGCCAATCAGCCTCCGAGCGCCCACCCGTTTGCGATCCCCGGCATCCAGAAGCCCCCGGTGATCGACAGCAACATCAACCCCACCTACACCTTCGAGCGCTTCATCGAAGGCGACTGCAACCGGCTGGCGCGCAGCGCCTCGCTGGCCATTGCGCA
>JBCDJV010000029.1:0-47855 GCA_038747425.1 Bacteroidota bacterium | reverse complement strand
GGAGACGTACCTGGGCTACGGTGCGGTTGTAGATCTCATTGAAGGTGGCCCCTTGCACAATGACGCCGCCGTGGGCGCCCAACCGGTGCCGCGTGTGCAGGTTGGCGAGCCCCACCGACAGGCCTGGCCGGTCGTAGCGAAAACGACCGTACAGCTGACGCCCCCGGCGCAGGCGGCTACCGTCGTACTCGCCATCCGCCGTGTGGCCACCATACCCAGCCAGCAGGTTCAGCACGCCGGGCACACCCCGGAGCGTCAGGCGGCGGCGCTGCGCATGGACCACATGGACGCTCTGCATGTTGGAGCCTCCCCCGTGATAGCGCATCTCCGTGAGGGGCTCGGCCTGATCGAACGAGCGGACGGCGGCCTGCACGCCCTGCGGGCGGCCCCGCGTGAGCGCTTGCACCCGAGGCGGTTCCAGCCAAGGCAGCGGCAGCACGTCGAAGCGCGGGCGCCCGGTGAGCAGGTCCTCGAATGGCACGCCATCCAGGGTGAGCGGACGCGTGTTGGGCGGCAAGGCCTCCGGGGCCCAGCCAGCTGGCCAGCCCAGCGCGGCGAAATCGTAGACGAAGCCGCCCTGGTCATCGCGCAGCAGGTGCGCGGCGGTCAGCGCAGACAGACGGGCCAGCGGACGCACGGCGAGGGGGACTCCGTCTACCGGCTCTGCGAATCCCACAAGCGGCGGTAGGACCCGAGCCGTATCAACCGCCAGCGAGTCGAACACCATGGGACCCGGAATCTGAAGCGAATCCGGATGTAGCTGGAGCGAGTCCGGCCGCACCTGAACGGTGTCCGGCACCTGGGCCCGCGCCTCTGAGGCCGGGCCTCCCAGCAGCCCTCCCCAGCAGGCGAGCGCAAGGAGTAGGGGGAGACAACGCACAAGCAACGCCTTGGGGAGAGGTCAGTCGGGGAAGAGGCCAAACAGGCGGCTCTCGATCTGGCCGATGACGCGCTGACGGTCCGCCACCTGGTTGACGAAGTCGAGGTCATCCACGTCGATGATCATCTTGGGACCGAGGTCGTACCGGTCAATCCACTGTTCGTACTGCTCGCTGAGGCGCTCCAGGTATTCGATGCGGATGGTGGACTCGAAGGCACGGCCGCGCATCTGGATGTGCCCCACCAACGTGGGCACCGAGGCCCGGAGGTAGATGAGCAGATCCGGAGGCTGTAGGTACGACGTCATCATCGCAAACAGCTCCGTGTAGTTCTCGTAGTCGCGCGGGCTCATCAGGCCCATGTCAAACAGGTTGCGCGCAAAGATCTCGGCGTCCTCGTAGATCGAGCGGTCCTGCACCACGGAGTGCGGGGCTTCCTCGATGTGGCGCTGATGTTCAAAGCGGCTCGACAGAAAGAACACCTGGAGGTTGAACGACCACCGAGGCATGTCCTGGTAGAAGTCGTCCAGGTACGGATTGTCATCCACGCGCTCGTAAAACGCCTTCCACTTGAAGTAGTCACTCAGCACCTTCGTGAGCGAGCTTTTGCCCGCCCCGATGTTGCCAGCGATGGCTACGTACTTCTTGTCGGGATGGACGGGCGTAGAGTCAGGAGGCATACGAAGACGGAAGGCGCGGAGAGGGCAGCAAGCGAAGCGACCCGTCTCACGCTCGGAGATACGCCAGGTTCTCGGTGTCGAAGGGGACTGGCGTGAGGGCGAAGGTCTGGTAGAAGGAGGAGGCGTCGCAGGTGTTGCCTTCAATGAGCATCTCGAACTGATCCAGCGAGATGGGGAGCACCCCCAGGGGGTCAGCCAGCTGCAGGGCCGGGCGGACCAGCCACAGCGGCTGCCGAACGGTGGGCTTGGGCGTAAGGCCCGCCGCCCGAGCCAGGAGGTCCAGGGTCTCCTCGTAGGTGAACGTATCCGGGCCGGCCGCGCAGAAGCTGCGACCCCAGGCGGCCTCGTTCGTCAGCGCCTGCACGAACGCCATGGCCACCTCCTGCACCGAGATCGGCTGGAGGCGATACTGACCGTCGCCGAAAACCGGCAGGATCGGGAAGGGCCGGATCAAGGTGTCCACGAGCTGCGTGGCAAACTCCGGATGGTCTGGGCCGGGATCGCCGAAGAGGATGGAGGGGCGGAAGATGGTCCAGCGGTCAAAGGCCGCCGCCCGGACTAGCTCCTCGGCCGCCCATTTGGAGGTCTGGTAGCCAGACACGCCCTCCGCACGGGCTCCGTTGGCGCTCATGTGGATGAAGGTCGAGATCTCGCTCTGCTGGGCCTCGGCCACCACGTGGCGGGTGCCCTCCGTGTGCAGGGCCTCAAAGGTGATCCCCCGGCCCGGCTGCTCCTCGATGATCCCCACGAGGTGGATGACCGCCTCACAGCCCTGCAGCGCCCCTGTCAGCGACTTGGCGCTGGTGACATCCCCCTTGACCCGCTCGATCTGTGTATCCTCAACGGCCAGCGGCGCGGCCTTGTCACGCATCAGGCACCGAACCGTGTGGCCAGCCTCGAGCAGGGCGCGCAAGACATAGGAGCCCACGAACCCGGTCCCACCGGTGAGAAATACGTGCATGGAAGGGCGGTACGTGGGTGAAGGACAGCAGCCGCGCTCGGTGGGCCTCGCTGCGGATTACGACACGATGGACGAGCGCTGGTCGCCCTGGAGGCGTACGTCGAGGTCAGGCACGCCAAGCGAGGTTCCCACAGCCAGGGCCGCCGCCACCATGGGGTGGCTGGGGCTAACCGTTTTGACCTTGTTGGCCACGGCGCTGAGCGGGACACTGGTCAGGCGATTGTCTTGAAGAGCCACCATCCGCCCAAACTGACCATCGGCCACCATCGCCGCGGCGTAGGTCCCATAGCCGGTAGCCAGCACGCGGTCGTAGGGGGTGGGTGAGCCACCACGCTGCGTGTGGCCCAGGATGGTGGTGCGGATCTCGCTGCCCAGGTGCTGCTTGAGCTGGGCTTCCAGCACCTTGCAGACCCCGCCGAGACGCAGAGGGTCTGGGCTGTCCTCGATGATCTGCTGCACCACCCGGTCACCGCCTTTCGGGGCGGCCCCTTCAGCGACCGCAATGATCGTGAACCGCTGCTTGCCTTGGGCGCGTGTCTTGCAGACAGACACGATCTCCTCAATCTCGTAGGGAAACTCCGGAATGAGGATGACGTCGGCGCCCCCGGCCACGCCGGCGTAGAGCGCGATCCAGCCCGCGTAGCGGCCCATGGTCTCGACGATCATCACGCGCTGGTGGCTCTGCGCGGTGGTCTGCAGCCGGTCCAGCGCCTCCGTGGCGATGTTGACCGCCGTGTCGAATCCGAACGTGCGGTCTGTCTCCATGAGGTCGTTGTCGATCGTCTTGGGCACCCCCACAATGGGCAAACCGTGCTCGTTGAGGCCGTGGGCGATCGACATGGAGCCATCGCCACCGATAACCACCACCGCATCCAGCTTCAGCTCCTCGATGCAGTACGACACGACCTCAGCGCTGACGTCGGCCCCATCCCGGCCGTAAAAGTCGAACGGGTTGGCTTTGTTGCTCGTCCCCAGGATGGTGCCCCCCGCGTTCAGGATGCCACTGGCGTCGCGGTAGGCCAGGGGGCGCACGCGGCGCTCGATCATGCCGAGGTAGCCCTCCTCAAAGCCGAACACCTCGGCGCCGTGCTGGAGGATCAGGCTTTTGGTGACCGCCCGGATGACGGCGTTGAGACCGGGGCAATCCCCACCACCGGTGAGCACACCGACGCGTAACGAAGAGGCCATGACAGAGACGAGCTAGAGGGAGCAGAACAACCCCCCGAAGATCGCGGCTAGGCAGGGCCATAGTCAATGAGCCGAGGCCGCGAATCAGTCCCCCAGATACTGTGTCAGGGTGTTGATCCAGGTGGGTTGGACCACGGCGTCTAGCACCGCGCGGCTCAAGGGCTCACGCAAGGGGCTCTCTGGGGGGACGGCCAGGCCGTATGTCTGCGTCTGGATCTGCTCCGGCAGGACCCGGGCCCCGCCCTGGAAGGTGGTGCGGATGAGGTACTGCAGGATGGGCGCATCGTGGACGACGGCGTCCAGGGCGCCGGCGTCCAAGGCCTGGAGGGCCTCTTCCACCGTGGTGAAGGTGGCAAAATCAGCGCGCATGGTCTGCAGATAGTCGGCGCTGGCCGAGGCGGTCACGGTGCCCACCCGAATACGGGGCTGCCGGAGATCGTCCTCTGCCTCCACGGCCGAAGCAAACTGCTGCACCGTGAGCGAGGAGGCGATAGCTGCGGTGAAGCTGGAAATGATGAGGATGGCGGCAAACATCCACACAAGGCCAACAAGCCGTCCACCCAGCGTGACCGGTGCTTTGTCCCCGTAGCCCACCGTGGTCATGGTCACCGCCGACCACCAGAAGCCGGACGCGATCCCGGACGGCACGCTCCCCCCGAACTGCTCCGGATTCTGCCTCCGTTCAAACGCCCACACCAGAAGCCCCACAAGCAGGAGCACCACCCCAAGCGCCGCCACGACCTTCAGGAAGTCCAACGAGAAGAAGCCGCGCAGCGTGGCCAGCCAGCTGGCCTCTTGCTGAGCCGACACCGCGATACCCAGGCCCGAGATGAAGAAGGGATGGGTGAAGTCCAGCACCGCCTCGCGATCGGCCGTGATGGTGAGCGCCGCCACGGCCACGTCCAACGAGCCCGCCGCCACCTCGTCGAGCAGAGCGGCTAGATCACGCTCCACAAACCGATAGGGACGGTCCAGCTCCGCCGAAACGGCCGTCCACAGGTCGATGCTGATGCCCTCCCAGGACCCGTCTGCACGACGCACCACGAACGGCGGCGCCTCCTTTGTCCCGACGATCAGGGTATCGGCCGAAATCAGGGTATCCGCCGAGGCCACGGCGGCAGGGGCCGACGAGGCCGGAGGCACCGCCTGCAGGGAGGCGGCCCCCAGCAGGAGCGAAAGGAGCAAAACCATGGACTCGAAGCGAGAGGTATGAGCGCGGGCTAGGAGTATACGCGATGCCCAGCGCTACCCTCCACCATCTTCATCTCTAATTGACACAGGCCTGGTGGCCGCCTATTTTAAGGGCCCATCTGCGTCTGCCGTGCTGTAGCCGCCCCATCTTGCGAGCACGGCCAGACGATCAGGGGGAAACCAGCGTTGTATGAAGGGCCCCCTGAGCTCTGGGTCCCTCAACCGCCGGTTTATCGCTCCCACCGGCGCCTATGGATCTGCACCCATCCCGCTCCATGCCCCGCTTGGCTCCACCTCCGCTTCAGGCCGTGTGCCGCTGGATGCGGATCTGTGTGGTGTGCGGACTCGTGGCCACCGCCCTCACGGGCCTGGAGGCTCAAGCTCAGTTCAGCCGCAGCCAGAACACCGCCCACCGATACGCCGCCGGTACGACGGTCAACCTGTATGCGCATTGGCAGGGCGAAGCCTCGGCGGATCTGCTCTACGTGACGCTGCCCCCCGGCTGGCAGCTGCGCCGCACCACTGTGCTTCGGCGAGGCTATCAGCCCGTCTCTGTGGAGGTCCGACTGGAGGGCACGCGGTATCTGCTTGTCCCCGAGCGCCCGCTCAATGCGCCCCACACCCTTGTGCTGACGGCAGAGACCGGCACGCTGACAGGAACGGCTCCCTGGTCGGTGGTGCCCGCCACCCGAGGACCCAGCGGCATCGTTCAGGATCCGTCCCGCGAGTTACGCCGTCCTGCCGCCCTGTATGCCCCCCAGCTCGACCCGGTCAACCAAGCGGCTCGCTGGACCCCTGACGCGGGGGCTCCGCTGCTTCTGCGCGGTGCGGCGTTACCCCCTCTGAGCAGCTTGAGCGCCCACTCTGTGGAGCTGTGGCTGAAGACCGCCGCGCTCAACCAGGTGGTCCTGTCAACCTGGGATGGCGACGAGGAGAGCGCCTACCCTCTGGAGCTGGTCATCGACCCGGCTGGTCGGCTTCGCTACTACCGCGGTCAACCCGGCACACACCAGGCTATGGCCACGCCCCACCCCGTGGCCGACGGCCGGTGGCATCACGTGGCAATCCGGCATGCCCCCGAGGCCGGATGGACCCATCTGCTGGTGGACGGTTTCGCCGTGGACTCGCTGTACGCACCGGCTCTGTTTGACACGGGCTCAGCCACCGCGGTGGCACTGGGCGGCCGACGCACCGGCCCCGTCACCTTCGATGGGCTGATGGACGAGGTGCGATTCTGGGACCACGCCCGGCCCACCACACAGCTTCGTCAAGAGCGTCGACGACCCCTAGCCAGCGAGGCGCCGTCTCTGGTGGCCCTCAGCTTCGACGCGCCGCTGCCCCGTACCCTCCAGCTCGGCACGGAGCCCGCGTCCTTCGAGCGCGTGGCCACCCACCTGCAGCTTGGGCAACCACCGCTTCAGCTGGAGGCCACCACGTTGGGCGGGCGCGTTCAGCTTCAGTGGACCCTCGAAGATGCGGTCGAGCCGGTCTTCTTCGTGGAACGCTCGGTAGACGGCCAGGTGTTCGAAGAGGTGGTCCGCCTGGAGGGCCAACTGGCCCAAGCCGCCGACGGACGGCCCGCGTATCAGTTCACCGACTTCGCGCCCAATGCGCAGGTCGTCTTCTACCGCATCCGCACCAAGACGGTCGACGGGGCGCATCATCTGTCCGCCACCATCAAGATTGGGCTGGGTGAGCGGCTGGACGAAGCGGCTGACGTCCCGGACAGCCCTTTGGCCGGCCTGACGCTCCATGGCAACTTTCCGAACCCGTTCAACCAGCGCACCACCGTCGGGTACGAGGTGGAGGAGGCGCAGCAGGTACGCATCGAGGTCTGGGACCTCTCCGGACAGCCGGTGGCCACGCTCCTGGATCGGGTAGAGGAGGCCGGCTACCACGAGGTTTCCTTCGATGCCAGCACCCTGCCCAGTGGGACCTATTTCCTGCGCGTTCAGACCGAGCGCGGCGTCGTAGCCCATCCCATGACCCTCATGAAATAAGAGGACCTGTTCATCCTCCCGCCGAGGCCACATACCGCGTCCTGGCAGTCGGTCCAGCCTGGTCTCTGTGCTGAGCCGGATCGAAAAGACTGCAGGAGGCGTAGGAGCAAAGCCTACCATCCGTCTGGACAGACGCCTACCTTACAGGCACCCCCTTGCCCCCTGGCGGGCCCTGCCCGTCCCCTGCGTATCCGCTCGTTCTCCACCGATGCGCTCTCCCCGTTCCTTACGTGCCGACGCTCCGTTCCGGGCCCCCCTGACTGGCTGGAGCCTGCTCCTGGCGGTAGCCCTGTGCGTACCGGAGGCCCAGGCGCAGCGGCCCGTCCAGGTCTACGACCCCTTCTACCGCCAAGAATCGGCACGGCGTGCGTTTTTTGATCGGTTGGCGCTCACGGGCGAGGTCACCTACGGCTCCGCCAGTGAGGCCCCCGCGGCCGGTCTGTCGTCAGCGAGCCTCCCCTTGGGCCTGGCCGTACGGCTGGACTACCAGCTGACTCGCCACATCGACCTGAGCACCATCATCGACGCCACCGCGGGGCGGCTGGGCCGGACCCTGTCGCTGAGCTGGGTGGTGCTCAAATACTACGATTGCTCCGAGAGCCAGGACTGCCTGGCGGTCCGCGTGGCCGCCGACCCCACCACAGACGGGCGGGTAGGCTTCCCGCAGCTCGACCTGGCGCTGATCTCGACAAGCTACCTCACGCCGTACCTGTCCAACGACTTCGCACTCGGTGTCCGCCGGGTTCGGATGGGCTACGAGCAGTGGCGACCGCGGGACAGCATGGACCTGGACGCATCGCCGGTGCAACCGTCCCAGTTCGACATCCTGTATACGCGCGCCCTCGGCGCCGAGCTGCACGTCATGATGAATACAAACGTGGTGCTGGGCCCCGCCGGAAGCACCATCTATGCCTCCATCCTGGCTCATGCCGGCCAGTATGAACTCATTGAGTCCAACATTCGCGAGCAAGAGGCCCGTCAGGCGGCTTCGCCCCTCGAAGCGACCGTGACGGGCGAGGAGACCGCCACCACGAACTACCGCGGAGGCGTGGTGTGGGGACGGGCGGGCTTCTCAATCAGCCGTCCAGGATACCTCCTCACGCCCTTCATAGGCCTACCTTTGCACCAGTGGATTCCCGGCGAGGATGGGTGGCAGACAGCCCGCAGCCGCTTTGGCCTACGCCTGATGCTGCGCTGACGACGAAGCCAGCGCCGTGTCCGCCCGTACCACGCACCTGGGGCCACTTCACACGCCTGGCTGGGCGTCCATGGGCGTGCCTCGACCAACCACCACGAGTTTAAACCCCGCACCCGGGCCGACCACGTATGGTGGTAGGGATCGTCTCAGACACGCATGGTTTCTTCCACGAAGGCCTGACGGAGGCCTTCCACGATGTGCGCCTGATCCTCCACGCCGGTGACATCGGGACCCCTGAGGTGCTGGATCGCTTTGAAGCCCTGGCGCCCACCCGAGCGGTCCACGGTAATATCGACGGGGCCACGCTCCGTCACCGCGCGCCCGAGCATCTACGTTTTGAGATGGAGGGTCTTCACGTCTGGATGACCCACATCGCGGGGCGGCCCGGCCGGTGGCAACGCGGAATGGGAGCGGCTCTGCGCCACAATCCGCCAGACCTGTTCGTGTGCGGGCACAGCCACATCCTGTGCATCGAGCGGGTGGCATCGCTGGGCGGCATGCTCTTCGTCAACCCAGGAGCCGCTGGCCGCCAGGGCTTCCATCGCATCAAAACCTGTGTCCGGCTCCATCTGCAGGACGGCCGCGCAACCCAGGCTGAGGTCGTGCATTTATGAGAGGCGGCTACCTTCAGCTGCCCTTCGTTCATCTGGCCTGCCCCGCTGTGCTCCGTCCTCCTCCGGCTCTGGTGCGCTCCGCCAGCCTGCTGGCCACGCTCCTGCTCATGACGGCCGCCCCGCTCCAGGCGCAGCCGCAGTACCCGGGTGATCCGTTCCGCTTTGTCTACTGGACGGTGGATGACGCCCGGACCCTGACCACGCGCACCATCCCACGCCATGCGCTGTACATAGCCGGAGCCGGTGGAGCGCTCCTGCTCCTCTCGCCAGCCGATCGGTCGGTGACGGAGCAGGTATCGGAGATCGAGGCCGGGTTCGGGTGGCGCTTCGTCGAAGAGTTTGGCAACGTGCGGGCCGTTCGCCCAGCAGCGCTGGCCCTCTTTGCGGGGTCGCTGATGACGGACAACGTGCGCTTTCAGGATGCCGCGTTCACCTCCTTGCAAGCCGTCATCTACGCCAATCTGATCACCAACGGGCTCAAACTGGTCTTTGGGCGGGCGCGGCCGTTCCAAGAGCAAGGGCCGGCTGACTTTCGGCCGTTCTCGGGCAATAGCTCTTTCCCGTCTGGGCACTCTACAACGGCCTTCGCGGTCCTCACCCCCTGGATGCTCTACTACCCCAACCTCCGCACAGCAGGCCTTGTGGTACTGGCTGGCCATACCGCGTTCTCGCGGATGGTGACCAACTTCCACTGGCTCACCGATATCGTAGCGGGGAGCGGCATCGGCTTCGCCACAGCCTACTTCCTGACGCGTCAGCACCAACCGGCCCAAGCCGGCCTTCAGATCCAGCCGACGCTCGGCTTCAACCACCTGGGCGTGCAGGTTCGCTTCTGAGTGCAACGTGCAGACCGAAGCCTGAAGTTATCGCTGCTTCTTCTATGAACAGGCACGGCGTGAGGCGGTGCACATCCTCACGATGCGTAGCGTTGCACATCAGGGCCATACTTGCGGATGAGAAAGCGCTCTCGGTAGGTGAATCGCGCGGCATCACAGGCCTTGCTCATGAAGTAGGCGTTGTAGGTCCCGCCGAGCACGGCGCCCGTCACCGGCAGCACCTGCCCGAGCTTGACCCGCGCGATGCGCATCACCAGGGCCTGCAGAGCGGCCCGGAACGCGCGGCCCTTGGCCACCCGCTCTACCGTCTCCACGGTGGTCCGCCGGGCGAGCGCCTGGGTGGCGACCTCCACCTGCTCCAGGGCGGCCTCCCGCTCGGACTCGGCCGGCTCCGAGGCCGCGTTGAGCACCTGCAAGGCAAAGAGACGCTCCGACGGATCGGCGAGATCGAACCCACAATGCGTCGCGATCTCGCCTGCGGCCCGTAGGCTGAGCGCGGCCAGCGCGAAGATGTCGGGCGCCAGGCCAGGCAGTCCCACGTAGCCGGTAGCGGCCCCTTCGGTGCCAGCGAGCAGCCGGTATTTCGTGGCGAGGCCCTCCAGGCTATCGTCCACTGTGGCTAGGTCCAGCAGGTGCACGTCGCGGTGCGTGTGGACGGCGTGGCCCAGTGCTTGGTAGCGGGCCCACACGGCGTCCTGCCCCACAGAGTCTTGGGCGATCTCGTTGGTGAGATCGAACAGGCCACTCAGCAGGTGATCCACGGTGTAGGTCACCCCCGGGACCTGGTAGACCAGCTCGCTGGCCGAGCGGAGAGCGTCGTTGGCTTTCCGGAAGGCGGCCCCAAACCAGCCCTCGGCCGGTTCTTTCCAGAGTGCGATCTCGCGGAGGGCATCGCGTTCGTATGGCGATGGGATGGGCAAGAGGGCGTCGGGCGCCTCAGACATGGGTTCGTCGCGCTTGGTCTACACGGGCACTAGAGCCTGGTATACGCAGGAGACGTGCGGCGTTGCAGCCGTCGTCAGTTTTTGTCCGACGTGCCGCGTACCGAGGCGCGCAGCCACGCCACGAGCCCCGCCTGGTCATCCACCAGCGCGGGGTGACGCAAGCGGTAGAGCGGGCACCCCGCCTGCGCCAGGATGCGATCCTTGAGCCAATCGCGATGGGCCCGGGCGGGATCGTCGTGCAGGGCGCTGTCCAGCTCAAAGCAGACCACCGGCCGATACGCCTCGGCTGGGTCGAAGACCACGCAGTCCACCAGGCCCCGGAAGAGGACGGACCGCTCCTCCGCAGTGAGGTGCGGGCGCAGAGCGTCGGCATCGAGGAACGCGTGCAGGGCTACGTTGGGGTAGACGAGAAAGGTGGGATAGACGGCCCGCACGGCCCGGAAGAACGCGGCCTCCTGCTGCGAGCGAAACAGGCCGCGCACGCGCACAGGCGGCATGGCCTCGGGGGCTCGGTAGCGTACGTCCAGATCCACGTCTGCGGGTCGTGCCTGGCGCTCGGCCGGAGCATAGCGCTGCAGGGTGGCCGCGCACACCGGCCGCTCTGGAGCGTGGCGTGCATAGCCCACCGCCTGGGCCGGCCGGTCAGCGTGGAGGCGAACGAGGTGCTCGATCACAACCTCGCGTGATCTCGCAGGCAGTTCGTAGAAGCCGCCGGTGTGCAGCAAGAACAGCATCTCCAGCGCCTCGGCCTCCCGGGTCTGCAGGGATGGCGGCGTCGCCTCCAGGTGCGTCAGCATCTGATCAGCGGCCCGTTCCACCGCCTGACGACACAGCGGATCCTGGGCAATGTGCGTGTGATGCCGATGCACCAGCTGAAAGAGCGGCAGCCAGGCCCGTTCGTGCAAGAGCGCATAGAGCGCTTCCTGGCTAAAGGTCACAACCCCAGAAGACGGCATGGCAAACGTCAGACGCTACGCTACGATATGAGCAAACGGTAGGGCCACGATACATCGTGGCCCGAACCATCGTGGCCCGAACCATCGTGGCCCGGCTAGTACCCGTAGATCGAGAAATCATCGCGGCGCATGTGTAGACTCAGCGCGATGGCCACCATCGCCGAGTTGGCCAGCAGGGCGGAGCCGCCGTACGAGATAAACGGCAGCGGAATGCCGATCACCGGCAGCAGCCCCGTGGCCATCCCGACGTTGACGAAGATGTGGATGAGGAGCACCCCCACCGTCCCCCAAGCCAGCAGGGCCCCAAACGGGTGCTTCATGTCCATCCCGAGGCCGATGAGCCGCAGCAGGAGGCAGGCAAAGAGCGTGAGCAGCAGCAGCGACCCGATGAAGCCAAATTCCTCCCCGATCACACTGAACACAAAGTCGGTGGATTGAGCCGGCACGTAGCGGCCCTGCGTCTGCGTCCCCTCCATGAAGCCCTTCCCAAAGAGGCCTCCCGAGCCGATGGCGGCCTTAGACTGCACCAGGTTGAACCCGACGCCCGTGCGGTATTCCTCTGCCTCCGGATTGGTAAAGGACAGGATGCGGGCCAGTTGGTAGGGCTGTAGAATCTTGGTCAAGATCAACGAAAAGGCCACCACCGTGCCTCCGGTGAACACCCCGGCCAGGCTCGTGAGCATGCGCTGCCGGGTGGTGAGGAAGATGCCCAGGGTGAAGAGGGCGGCAAACCCCCACCCGGCCCAGGTGGACCAGATGGCCAGGTAGCCCGCCAGGCCCGGCGCGATGACCAGCAAGATGGCGGTGATGGGCAGCCCGCTCCAGTAGAGCATGATCGGGATCAGTGCCAGAAACACCAGCGCCGTGCCGGTATCGTTTTGCAGGATGATGAGCACGGCGGGAATCAAGATCAGCGCTACCGTGGCCACCGCGAAGCGCACGTTGTCCGTGCCGGGGCGCTTGCTGGAGAGCAGATGCGCCACGGCCAGCAGCGTGCCCACCTTGGCGAGTTCGGCACTCTGGAGCCCCACGGGTCCAAACCGGATCCACGACCGCGCCCCGTTGATCTCGTCCCCGAAGACCAGCGCGGCGAGCAGCAAGAGGATGGTACCCGCGTAGATGAGGTAGGCGCTGGCTTGGAAGAACCGGACCGGCAGCAACAACGCTACGGCAATCCCCACCACACAGATGACCGCCCACGCGAGCTGCCGCTGAAAGCTCTGCTGTTCTGTGTCCAGCAGGTAGGCGGCAGCGGGCCCTTGCGTGGTGCTGTAGATAGCCACCAGCCCGATCACCACCAGCGCCAACCACAGAAAGATGGTCAGGTAGTCGAGGTTTTTGTACCAGGTCCAGGATCGCATGGGAAGGGGCTAGCGCCTGCTTGGCGTCGCGGTTGATCCATACATGGGAGGAGCGTGGGCGCTGCTCCGCGCCTTATCGACCATCGTCCAGCGGCTCGCTTTCGGAGGTGAGGGCACGGTTGAGCACGAGGCGGCGCGTAGGCGTGTCGGCGATCTGGCCGGTCAGGTACTGCTCCGCCACCAGGCTGGCGATGGGGCCGGCGGCGACCGACCCAAACCCGGCGTTCTCCACAATGGCGGCGATCGCGATCTGCGGATCGTCGTAGGGCGCAAACATGACGAAGGCCGAGTTATCCTCACGGTTAGCGCCCACCTGAGCCGTGCCTGTTTTGCCGCCGCTGGGGATGCCGGGGATCTGGAGGAGACGGCCCGTGCCCTGCTCCATGACGCGGCGCATCCCCTCCCGGACGAGGTCAAAGTAGGCGGTCTCGACGGGCAGCGTCTCGCCCTCCGGCAGGTCGGGCTCGACCCGCTCCTGCGTGTCTAGGCGCACCAGGTGGTCCACCAGGTGCGGCGCATGGATGGTGCCGCGCATGGCCACGGCGCCCATGTAGCGGGCCAGTTGGAGCGGCGTCACCACCATGTTGCCCTGGCCCACGCCCAGGTTGATGGAGTACCCGACGGTCCAGCCCCGTGGGTACACGCGGTTGAAGTAAGCCGAGTCCGGGATGGTGCCGGCCCACTGCTCGTTGATGTCTGTGGGAGCATTTACGCCGAAGCCAAAGGCGTTGGCGTAGCGGCTGAACGTGTTGACGTCCGTCCGCATCATCAGCTCAAAGAAGAAGGTGTTGCACGAGGTCTGGAGGGCCGTGCCCACATCGATCGACCCATGAACGCCCATGCACCGGAACGTGCGGCCATTCCCAAGCGGGTGGAAGCCGGGGCAGCTCAGCCGCGAAGTTGGCGTGATGAGGCCTTCCTGGAGGGCCATGAGCGCCATGAACGGCTTCCAGGTGGAGCCGGGGGCCATCCCACTCTGCGTGGCCCGGTTGAACATGGGCTTGTCGAGGCTATTCTGCAGATAGTTCCACGTCTCGGCGGAGACGGGGCGGGAGAACAGGCCCGGGTCGAAGTCCGGCTTGCTGACCATGGCGAGCACGGCGCCGGTGCGGGGGTCGAGCGCCACGAGGCCCCCGCGCTTGTTCACAAACAGCGACTCGGCCAGCGCCTGAATGTCACTATCGATGGTGAGGTGGAGGTCGTAGCCGCTGCTAGGCGGGATGTCCTCGACGCCGGAGCGGTAGGGCTGCACGCGCCGGCCGTGGACGTTGACCAGTACGAACTCGCTGCCCACATCGCCGCGCAAGAACGGTTCGTAGGTGCGCTCCACGCCGGCCTGCCCAATGAGATCGCCGCGGCGGTAGCCCTCCGGGCGCTGGCGCTCCAAGGCGCCCGGGCCGATCTCACGGATGTAGCCGAGGGCATGGGCCGCGCGGGCGTCCGTCAGGTAGCGGCGCTTCTGGCCTTTCTCGTAGCTCACGCCGGGGAGCCGGTACTGATGCTCCTGAACCCGGCTGAACTGGTCGAACGTCACGTTGGGGAAGCTGCGCGACGCCTGGAAGCCGCTCCAGTCCAGCGCCTCCTGGTACCGCGTGCGAACCACCGTGTCCGGCACCTCCAGGAGGTCGGCCAGGAGGTCGATGCGCGTGGTGTCAAAGTAGCGAGGCGTGATCGCGATGTTGTAGGTGGGCTCGTTGTCCACCATCAGGATGCCCTGGCGGTCGTAGATGACGCCGCGGGCAGGCTTGACGCGCACTTCGCGAACGGCATTGTTGCGCGAGGCGCCGGAGTAGGCCTGCGTGTCTACGATCTGGAGCTGGACGAGGCGCAGGCCGAGCACGACCAGTACGCCCAGCACCAGGGCCGCGAAGAGGCGTGAGCGTGTGCGGTATTCGTCCATGGCAAGCCAGAGCGTGAAGACATCGACCGTTGTAACGGGCGTGGCGGTTTCGGACACAGACCGGTCCAGCGGCACGCGCCCCTCAGGGCCTCACTCGGCAACAAGGTACGGCACGTCGACCGGGTTCGTAGGCACAGCGGTCATATTTGTTGCACAACGCAAGAAACTGTGTCCGCCTAAACGCTCTTTAAACAGCGCTAGGCCCCGAGGCATCTGTGAGGTGTCTGTTTTTTTTGACACCGGCATCGCCTGGGGTAGCCAATCCCGGCCTCAAGCATGGGGATGGCCGGGCGTACCAGGTGTACATCCGGTGTGGCCTAGCGCGTCGAGGGATTGAAAAGCCCCTGGCATCGCTGTTTGTGTTCGTTGTACTCTGTAGCCTGGCGTGCTTCTTGTGTATTTCCACCTCTCCATGTGTATACCTGTAGAACGCGCCCCTAAACCACCCGCACCCGCACCCACACACCCGCTCGTGTAGGTCTCCCCTTTCCCTCTGTCAGGCGGCCTCTTCCTGATCATCAGACGACCCCGGTCTTTATGTTCCGTTCTCGCTTTCGTCTCCTCCTGCCGACGATCCCTGCCGCGTTGGCCTGCCTGCTGATTCTGAGCATCCTGGTGCCCGTCATGCCCGCCTCGGCCCAGTACTTTGGCCGCAACAAGGTGCAGTATGACGACTTCGACTTCCAGGTCTTCGAAACTGAGCACTTCCAGTTCTACTACTACCCCGAGTCCGAGCAGGCCGTTAAAGACGCGGCCCGCATGGCCGAGCGGTGGTACCGCCGCCACGCTCGCACCTACCTCCGCGAGTTCCGCGAGAAGAAGCCCATCATCTTCTACGCCAACGACGCGGACTTCCAGCAGACCAACGTGATCAGCGGCCAGATCGGGGAAGGTGTAGGCGGGGTCACGGAGGGGCTCAAACAACGCGTGGTCATGCCCCTGACGGGCGTCTATGGACAGACCGATCACGTGCTGGGGCACGAACTGGTCCACTCGTTCCAATTTGATCTTGCCTTCTCCCCTGATGACAGCTCGCGCTTTGCCCTGGGCCTGATGCCCCTGTGGCTCATCGAAGGAACCGCCGAGTACCTGTCGTTGGGCCGTGAGGATTCCCACACGACCATGTGGATGCGCGATGCGGCCCTCCGTGATGATCTGCCCAGCATCAAGCAGATGACCGAGGACATGCGGTCGTACTTCCCGTACCGCTACGGGCAATCCTACATGGCCTACATCGGCGGCAAGTATGGCGATGCCGCTGTGGCCAACATCTACAAGCTGGGCGGGCGGGTCTCGGTGGACTCCGCCATTGTCTACACCCTGGGCATCACCCCGGACTCCCTGTCCAACGAATGGCGCGAGGCCATCAAGACGGCCTACCTCCCCCTCGTTGAAGGCCGGACCCCCGCTGACTCAGCAGGCAAGCGAGTCCTCGCCGAGGATCTGGATGGCGGCTCCATGAACCTGGCGCCCTCTATCAGCCCGGACGGCCAGTACGTGGCGTTCATCTCTGAGCGGGACGAGTTCTTCATCAATCTCCACATCGCTGATGCCCAGACGGGCAAAGTCATACAGCGCCTACGCCGTACCGGCGCCGATCCTTACTTCGACGCGCTGCGCTTCATCAACTCGTCCGGGTCCTGGTCACCAGACGGACAGTCGTTCGCCTTCATCACGTTCGTACAAGGGGACAACGAGATCACGGTTGTTGATGCCAACAGCGGCTCCATCACCCGGCGTATCACCGTCGAGGGCGTCGGGGCCTTGTCCAACCCGGCGTGGTCCCCTGACGGCACCTCGATGCTCTTCACCGGCATTGATGGAGGCATCAGCGACCTCTACCTAATGGACATGGCCACCAGCCAGGTACGCAAGCTCACCGATGACCGCTACGCCGACCTGCAGCCGACGTGGTCTCCCGACGGGCGCACCATCGCCTTTGCGACCGACCGCGGCCCGGATGGCACTAACTTCCGCACGTTGGAGTTTGGCAAGATGCGAATCGCCACGCTCGACATCGAGAGCGGCGAGGTGAAGATCATCCGCCCCTTCCCGCGCGCCCAGCACACCAACCCGCAATTCGCCCCTGATGGTCGGAGCCTGTACTTCATCTCTGATCAGGACGGCTTCAAAGACATCTACCGTACCAACCTGGCCACCGACGCCACCTACCGGGTCACGAAGCTGCAGACGGGGGTGAGCGGCATCACCTCTTCGTCTCCGGCGATGTCCGTAGCTGCCCAGAACGGGCGCCTCATGTTCTCCGTGTTCTCGAACAATAGCTACAACGTCTTCTCCCTGGAGGCGGAAGAGGCCGCGGGTACGCTCGTCACGGAGCCTGAAGATGCGTACCGCGTGGCGGCTCGCATCCTGCCCCCGCAGCGCGCCATTGACGAAGGCCTCGTGGGCGACTACCTGAGTGACCCGCTGACGGGCTTGCCTGAGGCGGAGGACTATGACTCCCAGCCGTACAGCAGCCGCCTCCAGCTCGACTTCGTGGCTCCGCCCAGCGTGGGTGCGCAGGTGGGCGGCTTCAACTCCGGACTGGCCGGCGGCGTGGGCTTCTTCTTCAGCGACATGCTGGGGAACCGCAACCTCGGCATCGCGGCCCAGATCAACGGCACCATCCGCGATTTCGGAGCCCAGGTTTCGTATCTGAACCGTGAGCGGCGCTTGAACTACGGCTTCTCAGCGTCCCACGTCCCGCTCCTCTTCGGCGGCTTCCAATCAGGCTTCGTCATCGACCCCGAGACGGGAGCCACCTCGTTCGTGCAGGACCGTGTGCTACGCCGCATCTACCTGCAGCAGGCAAGCCTCGATGGCTCCTACCCGCTCACCTCCACGCGGCGTTTCGAGATGAGCGGAGGCTTTCTGCGCTACGGCTTTGACTATGAGATCGAGCGCTTCTTCTTCAACGGCGTGGGGGGAGCCCGGCGAGAACGCATCCAGCAAGATGAGTTAGAGCCAGACGCCGAGTACTTCTTCCTGTCCTCACTGGCCTACGTGGTGGACTTCTCCTTCACCGGCTTCACCTCCCCCATCCGGGGTGGACGCTACCGCTTCCAGGTGACGCCGCGGGTAGGCAGCAACACCTTCGTCACGGCCTTGGCGGACTACCGGCGCTACTTCCAGATTGCGCAGCCGCTCACGTTTGCCATCCGCGGCCTGCACGTGGGGAACTATGGCAACCGAGACGGAGACGTTTTCACAACGGAGTTTCTGGGCTACTCCTTCCGCCCGGGCTTCATCCGCGGCTACAGCTTCGGCTCCTTTGAGAGCTCCGAGTGTACCTTCGCTCCAGACGGCTCCTGCCCACAGCAAGACCGACTGCTGGGTACCCGCATTGCCATGGCCAGCGCTGAACTGCGCGTACCGCTCTTCGGCACGCAGGACTTCGGGCTCATCCCGTTCCCGTATCTGCCCACGGAGCTGTCGCTCTTCGCCGATGCCGGCGTAGCCTGGACCCAGGACGAAGCCCCGGTCCTCGCGTTCGACCGCGACTCCGTGGACCGCGTCCCCCTGGTGAGTGTGGGGGCCTCGTCTCGCTTTAACCTGTTCGGCTACATGGTGCTGGAGCTGTTCTACGCCTATCCCTTCCAGCGCCCCGACAAGGGCGGCCACTTCGGCGTCCAGCTCCTACCGGGCTGGTAGGACCTAGTCCATCGTCAGCGTTCAACGTTCAATGGCCACGTGTGAAGCTACACGTGGCCATTGAACGTTGATGTGAATCAGGGGTTGAACGCGATCCCAGAGGTCGGCGTGTGGATGACGTGCGGTGCTGAGCCGACCGCGTGGCCTCTGGACACGCCTATCGGGTTCCACGAGCCCTGGATCCGCATCACTTACCCTTCTCCATGGACTACCGGCTTCGGATTGCCCAGCGGTATCTGATCTCGCCGCGGCGGGTCTCGCTTATCTCAGTGATCACAGGGCTCTCCGTGGCGGGGGTCTCGCTGGGGGTAGCGGCGCTGATCGTGGTCTTGTCCGTGATGAACGGATTTTACGACTTCGTGCGCGACCTGCTCGTCTCGTTGGATCCGCACATCCGCATCGAAAGTGCCGAGGGGCCTGTCTTCGCGGCCGCTGACTCCGTGATTGCGCTGGCCGAGGGCTTGCCCCATGTGGAGTCGGCGGCGGCGTACGTGGAGGGGAAGGCCTTGCTGGACTATGAGGGAGGCGAGATCAACAAGGTGGTCATCGTGCGCGGCGTGGAGCCCGAGGCGCTGCGCGAGGTGAGCGAGGTGGAGGACCGCGTGGTGTACGGGGCGTTCGACGTGGCCCGGCGGGGCAACACGGCGGGCATCGTGCTGGGGCTGAGCCTAGGGCAACGGCTGGGGTTGCTGCCGGGAGGAGGGGGGCAAGACGCCAGCGTGGTGCGCCTTCTCTCGGCACCCGGCCTTGAGCGGTCGCTGACGCGCGTCTTCGGCGCGCCGCCGCTCACCCCCTTCGAGGTGCGCGGGCTCTACGAGTTGGAAGCCCTCTACGACGAGAGCCACGTGTTCATCGGGTTGGAAGAGGCCCAGCGGCTGTTCAGCATCGGGGCGCAGCATAGCGGCGTGGAGCTTCGACTGGACGACCTGGAGCAGGCTGAGGCGGTGAAAGCGGCCTTGGAGGCTCAGCTGGACCCCACGCAGTATCGCGTGAGCACGTGGTATGACCTGCAGCGAGCGCTGTACGAGGTGATGGAGCTCGAGAAATGGGGGGCTTGGTTGATCTTGGTGCTCATCGTGGTCGTGGCGGCCTTCAACATCGTGGGCTCCCTCACGATGGTGGTCATCGAAAAGCGCCGAGATATGGGGGTGCTGCAAGCGATGGGCGTCTCCCGCCGCAACATCCGGCGGATCTTCCTGCTGGAGGGGGCCTTGATCGGCGGGCTGGGGACCGGCGTAGGGGCGATTCTGGGCTTAGCCGTGGCGTTAATTCAGAAACACTTCGCGCTGGTGCCGCTGGCGGGGGCAGAATCGTTCCTGATTCGTGCGTATCCTATCGCGATTCGCTCGAGCGATGTGGCACTGATTGTGACCACCGCGTTCGTCCTCTGCATGATCGCGTCGATCTACCCCGCCTGGCGTGCGGCTTCCGTGGAGCCCGCGGCGGCGGTTCAGGCAGAGACCTGATCCCCCGACCCCCCTTGTTCATGTTACACAAGCAGTTCAAGATCACCGGTCTCCCGGACCGGGCTCAGAAGCCGCGCGCCGAGGGCCTGACCCTGATGCTCGACAAAGGCCTGGCCGCGCGCCAGGTCGAAGACGTGCTCGACGTCTCGGCCGACTACATCGACCTCGTCAAGCTAGGCTGGGGCACCGGCGTCATCACACCGGGTCTGCATCGCAAGCTGGATATCTACCGCGCGGCCGGTATTCCCGTCTACTTTGGCGGGACTCTGTTCGAGGCCCTCTACCTGCGGCGGCAGCTGGACACGTACCGGATGCTGCTACACGAGCTGGGCATCGAGCACATGGAAGTGTCTGATGGCTCGCTGGACATCCCGCACGACGAAAAGCTGGCGTGTATCCAGCAATTCGCCAACGAGTTCACCGTGCTCAGCGAGGTGGGCTCCAAGGATGACAAGCGCATCATGCCGCCCTACAAATGGGTGCAGCTGATCCAGGCGGAACTGGAGGCCGGGAGTTGGAAGGTGATCTGCGAGGCCCGCGAGAGCGGAACGGCCGGCATCTTCCGCCCCACAGGCGAGATCCGCTCCGGCCTGGTGGACGAGATCGTGGACCTGGTGGACCGGCGGCTGCTCATTTTTGAGGCGCCGAAGAAAGCCCAGCAGGTGTGGTTCATCCGCCACTCGGGCCCGAACGTCAACCTGGGCAACATCGCCCCCGAGGAGGTCATCCCGCTGGAGACGCTTCGGTTGGGCCTCCGAGCGGACACCCTGTTCGACATGCACCAGACGCCGACGCCCCCGCCGCTGCTGCCGCCCGAGACATCCGGGGACGGCACACAGACGATGCCCCAGCGGTAAGAGGGGGAACGGTCAATCATGCGAAGCTGGGTTCGAGGACCCGGCGGGGGCGGATGGTAGGCGAGCGGCCTCGTACAGATCCGTCGCCCTCTCGCTCAAGACCGGGCTCGGGATGCCCAGCCAGTACCGTCTGCTCTGGCCCGCTCTCGACGGCACGCCTCATGGACCGTTGAACGTGAGCCCGTGATGAGTTGGCCGACGATCTGCTTGCCGCCGATACTTCACAGGCTTTTCAGATGATGCGGCCTCAAACGCAGCGTCGCGTTTTGTATGCATGGACCGTGCTCCTTATATTAGAAGGCTCCACGTACACCGTCGTAGGACATTCATTCAGGGACCGGTACGCCGGTCGACGAGATCACAGACTAGCATGGCACGCAGAGATCAGTTGACGGGACAGGGTCCGCGCGCGGGCAACCACGTGTCCCACGCGAACAACAAGGCCAAGCGCCGCTTTCAGGTCAACGTCCAGAAGAAGCGGTTCTACGTTCCTGAAGAGGACCGGTGGGTGACCCTCAAGGTATCGGCGCGGACGCTGCGCACGATCAACAAGAAGGGCATCTCGGCGGTGCTGGCCGATGCCCGCAAGAAAGGGGTCAAGGTGTGACCCGGTGACGGGCCCCGTTGACTGCTGCCGACCACACTAAACCGCCTGCACCATCATGGCTAAGAGCAAAGACGTTCGCCACAAAATCATTCTGGAGTGTACAGAAGCGCCGGGTACGTCGCGGTACTCCACGATGAAGAACCGCCGCAACACCACGGGCCGTCTGGAACTGCGGAAGTACAACCCGGTCCTAAAGAAGCATACGATTCATCGCGAGATCAAGTAGGGCGTGAGCCGGCTGGCCGCTCTGCTTCACCCTAGCCCGACGAGGATTCTGTCATGGCCAAGAAGGTCAATAAAAACCAGCGTACCAACCGTGGACGTAACGCCAACCACAAAGATATGGCGAAGGTCGTGGTTGCGGTCAAGAAGAAGAACGGGCAGTACAGCTTCCGCCAGAAGATGGTGGAAGTAGGCAACGTCAAGGACGAGATCGCCGCCGCCCGCGGTTAATCCAGCGAGGCGGGGCTTGGCGGCCTACGCTTTACATCGGGGCGTGGCGCAGTCCGGTAGCGCATCTGCTTTGGGAGCAGAGGGTCGTCGGTTCAAATCCGGCCGCCCCGACCATCATCCACACGAGCCGTCCCTGCGCCCGTAGCTCAACCGGATAGAGCAGCGGACTTCTAATCCGCAGGTTGCAGGTTCGAGTCCTGCCGGGCGTGCCCTGCGGTCCCCTGAAGGGGCCCCTCCCCTGGTGACCCTTCTCTCTGGTGACGTGGCCGAGTGGCTAGGCAAGGGTCTGCAAAACCCTGTACGGCGGTTCGAATCCGCCCGTCACCTCAAAAACAAAGGCTAGCGCCTCGAACGCCTAGCCTTTCGTCGATCGCACAGCCCTGTTGCCTCAAACGGCAACAGGGCTTTTTCGTGCGATAGACCTCGGCCACGTCACCAGCACCCTCCGTGTGTACAAGAATAGGTACAACGGAAGAGGTCGCTCCTAGGCGCCTTGTACCCTCACTAAACTTAAGAGGGACAGTGACCTATGGCCTATCTCATCAAGCGAGGATCGTGGTACTACGGTGCATTTAGCGACGCTACGCGGACGCCCACGCAGAAACGCGTCGCGCTCAGGACCCGCCAGAAGCGCGAGGCTGAGCGCCTGCTCATCGGCCTAGAGGACGCCTTCCTGGCGGGCACCTACGACCCCTGGACGAGCGCGAGGCTGCCCACCAGCGGGGAGCAGAACCTCGACTCAGCCCCTTCGGCTACCGTAGCGAGCACCATCGAGGCGTTTCTGAAGACGCGTACCCACCGTGCAGCCCAAACACAGCAGAAGTACCGCAGCGTCCTCAGGCTGCTTGTCCGCTTTCATGGCGCCAGGCGGCCTGTGATCACCCTGACGGCCAAAGCCATACAGGACTTTCTCCACGGGGCTGAGCGGGCCCCCGTGACGCGCAAGACCTACCTGACGACGCTGAGCCCCTACCTGGGATGGCTCGCCTCAGAGGGCTACCTGGAGGATAACCCCGCCCGTGGCGTGCAGCTTGAAAGAGTACCGCGCACCTTCCCCCGCTACCTGCTCCCAGAGGACGTCCAGGCCATCGTGCACGCTATTGAGGCCACGGCCCAGGCGAACAAGCACACCAACGCAGGCGCTTCCCTGTGGCTCATCCCCGTCGTGCAGGCCAACGTGTACCTGGGACTCCGCGCCGCTGAAGTCACTGCGCTCAGGTGGGACGACGTGGACGTGGACCGCCGTGAGCTGACTGTGAGCCAGCGAGATGGCTTCACCACCAAGAACGGACGCGACCGTAGGGTGCCGCTCTCAGCGCCTGTAGAAGCCATTCTGGCCAGCCTCCCTAGCTCGTGTCCCTTCGTGTTTCCCTCGTACCACAACAGGGCCCTACACCCGCGCTACCTGTCGAGAAGGTTCAAACACTTCGCCCGCCTAGCAGGACTCCCAGAGCACATCAACTTCCACTCGACGCGCCACACGGCGTGCTCGTGGCTCGTCATGCAGGGCGCCAGCCTCGAAGCGGCACGCCGCTACATGGGACACAGCTCCATCACCGTCACCCAGCGCTACGCCCACCTAGCCCCTGATGCCTTTCGGGGCCAGGTGGAGGATGCCTTTCGCCGCGTCGCTGAGTGAGGACGAGCTGCTACAGCGCCTGTGCAGCGCGCCCAGCATGGAGACTTGATGCTCCAGTCTACACGTCGCCATCCATCCCACCTTGAACAGCCCATGCAACCGATCCGCGAACCTGATCCTCGCTTCACCTGCCACCACACGTTCTGTCGTTGCATCCCCCCTGACTTCACCCTTGGCGCCTTTGTGCCCAGCCACCGCGCAGAAGCTCCTAGGTGCGCCTGTGGAGACCGCGCCGATTACTTCCAGGTCTCACTCACCCCGCAAGACATCGCACGCCTGGAGGCTTGTGTGGGACTCTACGAGCTTGCCTCTAAGGTGGATGGCATGCTCGCAGTCATGGTGTTCTTGGACATAGAGCGTACAGAGGCCTTCTTCGTGATGAAGGGCGAGCTCATCCAGGCTGACTACCTGTGCGTGCAGCTTGCAACGGGTGAAGATGGCGAACTGGAGGTGCCTCACCTAAGCTGGCAGGACAGCGACCAGGACCCAACTGCTACGTCGCTTAGCTTAGACGTGCGCACTATCCGCCTGGCCTACCTGCGCATGCTGGACGACCTTGGCGATGACCCGTGGGGCCCTGCCTACTGAGAGCTAAGAGGTGGCACCGCCCGCAACCCAAGGCTCAGCGACCTGGTTAGCCACGAGGGTTTTTTCAACGAGTCGCGCCCCCACCACCCTTGGAGCGAGGGGGTGGGGTTGTCTGTCTATCTCTGTCCCTGGGTGTCGAAGCGATTTTGATACAGAGTCAACGAAGGGTTATGCTGGTTCGCTCCCCTCAACTAAACAGCCTTGATGCTCCATGTTCGACTTCGAAGATTACTTCAGAGGTGACGTGACCCTGATTGGTAAGAGCCTGCTCAATTCAAAGTACCTCTTACATAGCACGAAGACTGTCATCAAGGTCAAGAATCACAACCATGTACGCCTGATCTGGGATCAGTATGGTTGGCTGCCTGAGGTATTTGAAATGGTCGCCCCGATGCGAGCGGTAAAGATTGTGACGGGGCATATTAGCGAAGCTGACAAGACACGCATGACCCGTGACGAGTACAATCAGATACGTTCAACCTATCAGCATTTGAGACCCCGCTAAGCAGTGCTTTTCTCCGCCTCATTCACTGCTTCTCTGGGCTTGCGAAAACGGATGGCAGTAACGATGAAAAGCATAGATACTATCACGTCTATAACTACCCAGGTTTCCCGCTCGAATGAGATGCCAAAGCCAGGGAAAAAGAGAATAGCGGTGAAACCCATGAAGGCACACCACACACCAGCCTCTCGAGAGATGGAGACCACCATCCCGATCACAGCCGCGACTGTGACAACGATGCGGAGGAACTGATAAAAGCCGTAGGGCCAATCAAAACCTGCGGCTAACACCAGCAGGAAGGCGGTGAGAATGAAAAAGGTCGAGGCCTTCATGAGAAGCAAGGGAGGGAGGGTGGACAGCGGCGACCCGCACAGTATCGGTTGAGATAGGGTAGCGATCAACCAATACATGGACAGGGCAAGTGTCATTAACAGGAATCTACCTCTCACGTACCTGTTGACCTGGAGCACTGCTCACCATGGGAGCAGGGATTTGTACGTGGCCCCGCTCACCCGCATGCACACGGGCGACTAAGATAAGAGGTGGGCGTCCCCTGGATCTGGCATGCCCTCGAGCGCCTTCTGGAAATGTCCATCCCAGTCGAAGTCGCCCAGCGGGTGCTGGCGGGGGGTGGGGCGCTGCTTGGGGGACATGTCCAGCATCTGGCCTAGGTCGCGGGCGACGGCGCGCATGGCGGAGGCGTTCTGACTCTGGGCTGCCACCCCGAAGGCGGCGCGGTACATCTTGATGACCTCGGCCTCGGTGATGCCCTGGCCCGCAAGGACTCTGCGTAGTTCGTCGTGTACCATGGCTTGGATGCGGTCTTGTTTGAAAAGACGTCGGACAGTGGCCTCGGGCGTCAGCTGGTCAGGCCTGTAGGTACGTCCCAGAAGGCCCCAGTCGATCGTACCCGTCGTGGTGACCATGAGGACAAAGACGTGGACGGCACGCCGCGTGCGGGCCTTGGTGGCCTCCTGCTCGGCCCAAGAGCGCGGGCTGGTACCCCCGTAGATGCCTGCCTCGTGAAAGGGCTTGAACAGGAGCTGCTTCGAGGTAGGCACCCAGACGCGACCGAAGCTGAAGGTGATGAGCTCACGGGTGCGGCCACGGCGATCGGTGTATGCTTTACGGCCTAGGCACTGAGCCACGTAGCCGTCGTCGGTGATTCCCCACTGATCGGGAACCGTTTCTTTCCAATCCACCCAACCGAGCCCTGCTGCAGTTGCAGCGATAGTAGAGTAGATTCGACCCTTCGGCAGATTAATTGATGGCTCCATGGGGCTGGCCTGTCCTGGCATACTATCTCTCCTTCACCACTCACTGAACTTGGCGTTTTAACGCATTTCGCCCATGGATGATCAGCGCCTAAGAGACTTATTTGCCATCACATGGGACAAGTTCATGGGGCTCATTGAGGCTGGTCAGTTTGGTGACATTGACGTCCTGACTAGGCTCTTGGAGCAACGAGAGGCTCAGGCCAAGGACTTCCGAGAGAATGCTGTAGATAGATTGAAAGCTGCACTGAACTACCAACCCTCATCAAGGAACGTACTCGGATACGAGTCAGGTGCGATACCCGCCTATTCAGAAGAGGAGTTGGAGGATCTAAGAGAAGAGATGCGCAAAGCGCAGGAGCACGCCTACGTCTGCAGTCTCCAGCTGAGTGCAAAGAGAAAGGCGATGGACTACTGGCTGACAAACGGAGGGACGCCCAGGTTAACCCAACTGTCCCCCCTCGCGATACAAGATATCATCCCAGTTCAAGGGAGCCTTTCAGCATCTGGGAGAGCTGCTCAGGCAGCCTACAAGCTGATACGTGAAGGGGCCCAGTTTGAAAGCTACCAAAGCCTACTCAGGCAAGTTGCTGAGCGATTGTCCCTCAGCGCATCGGCTGTAAGGAGTGCACTCGAACGAGATCACTATCACAAACCTCTCGGAGGAGGACAGAAGTCGCAGGAAGAGCATGCGCGCAATCTCAAGAAGACCATTGAACGCATCATCAAATTTGGCAAAGACGGTGTTCCTCCTGACCCTCCCCCCGATTGACACATCCATGCACGCCAATGCGCGCTCAATGCACGCTGATGCGCGCTCATTTGCACGCTGGCCATTGTAGACGTGCCCTCGGAGGGAGGATAAAATGAGAAAGGGCCGCCCCACTCGCGATGGGCCGACCCTTTTGATCATTTTCACTTTCTCCTATTACTACAATGGCTGATGCCGAAAGATTCGGCGTGTCCAGTGTGGACATGCCAGCGCACGCCCGCGTCCTTGCGGAGCTGGGCTTCTTCGTCTTCCCCGTCCACGGGATCAACTCCGACGGCACCTGCACCTGCGGCACGCCTGCCTGCAGCAGTCCAGGCAAGCACCCTCTGCGAACGGGATGGCAAGGCCTAGCCACCAGAGATCCCGAGGAGGCAGAGCGTTTATTTCGCGCTCACCCTGGGACCAACCTCGCCATTCGTACGGGGCCCGAACAGCGCGTCATGGTGCTGGACGTTGATCTCGACGGACTTGGCTTATTGCGTGATTGGGAGGACGACCTCCCCAAGACCGTACGGGTTCGCACAGGCTCTGGTGGAGTGCACCTCTACTTTAGGCCACCTGAGGACATCGTTATTTCGAATAGTGCGAGCAGGCTAGCACCTGGCATTGACATCCGAGGTGAGGGTGGCTTTGTCGTCGGTCCGCCTAGCACGCACATGGAGGGGACGTACGAGTTCGAGACGGGGTGCTCCCCCTCGGAGACCGAAATTGCCGAGTGTCCTGCATGGCTCTGTGAGGCAGCCCAGAAAAAGAAGACATCCTCTTTGACCCGCCCACGCCAGGCCAGGGACTTCGGGGATGACGAGATCATACCTAGGGGTGAGCGCAACAGCACGCTTACCTCCATCGGGGGAAGCCTGCGCCGCACGGGTTTGGGCGTCACGGAGATCGAAGCTGCCTTGGTCGAGGTCAACAGACGGCGGTGCCATCCGCCTCTCACCGAATCTGAGGTCCGCGGGATAGCGCAGAGCCTGGGACGCTATAGCCCGAGTGCAGACGGCGCGCTCAGGCGAGCACTCAGAGCCAGCGGCCAGGGTACCATTGGCCTGGACGCCCTGCACGGCTTCGGCTCTGATATCCTCGGCTTGCTTCCATCCTGCATCGCTCAGCTACTCTACCATGTGGAGGCAGACCATGAGCGCGATGCTCTGCTGCTCTCCACCCTGGGCACCTTGTCAGCCTGCTTGCCCAACGTTGAAGGTCAATACGGCGGCAAGACCTACAGCCCCAACGTGTACGTTGCTATGCTGGGCCAAGCAGGCAGCGGCAAGAGCGTGATGCGACACGCTAGGGCCATCGCGGACGGTGTGCATGCGTTCCTCGCCGAGCGGGCCCGCACGCATCCGCAAGATCCGCATCTTCCGCAGGGTCCCTGCGCCCTGTACATAGCGGGCAACAGTAGCGGGGCGGCCTTCGAGTCTGCCTTGGAAGCCTGCCAGGGGACAGGTCTCATCATGGAAGAGGAGATCGACACCATCGGTAATGTTCTCGACCAGGACTGGGGCGACTTCTCCGATAAGCTGCGCAAGGCGTTCGAGCACGAACCCATCACGAGTGCCAGAGAAGGACGGAGGCACTTGTTCATCGAGCGCCCTCAGATGTCGGTCGTGCTTACAGGTACACCTGACCAAATTGTGCAGCTGATCCGCAGCACCGAGAATGGGCTCTTCAGCCGCTACTGTTACTTGTACCTCGGAGGCGTATCGCTTTGGCGTAGCCCAAGGCCAACGGAGCGGGCGGCGAGGCTGCGAGAGGCCGTTGAGGCGTTGAAGGGCTCTGTGGTCGAGCTGTACCGTGCTCTCGCCCGCCGTAGTACCTCTCTGCAGGTGGTGTTGACGGATAGCCAGTGGGGGCGCGTTGACGAGGCGTTCCAAGGTCTTCATGACCGTATGGCGAAAGACCCGAAGCGCAGACACCTGCTCTCCATCGTACGGCGGCAAGGCGTCGTGGCGTTTCGTCTCTGCATGATCCTCGCCGTGGCCCGTGCATGGACCACAGCATCCGTAGACCTCGAAACGTCTGAATCGATCAGTCCGACAAATGACGACCTAGAGGCGGCCCTGCTCATCTCGTCTACGTGCCTCACCCATGGCTTAGCTCTGGCACACAGCCTACCTGAGCGCTCCCCGCAGCTTCAGGTGACCAGCGAAGACCTGTTCCTCGCCAGGCTCCCTGATGCCTTCGCCACACGAGAGGCCGTGGATATTGGCGAGCGGATGACCCTCTCGCGGCGAACGGTCGAGCAGCGCCTCGGTCGGTACGTAGAGGACGGGCACCTCAGTCGTCCCAAGAAAGGGCACTACCGCAAGGCAGCATGACCCATGCGGTTGGTGCGGATCATGCGGAACCAGGGCGGGCGGCTTCTTTCACGAGAGCCGCCCGCCTGGCTTCCTCTTGCCTTGGCCTCCCCCGCCAGAATCGTTACCTTGCTGGCCCCGTTCTGCGCCGCCCCGTGTGGTAACTCGACCCGCTTTGCATGGCCCTCAAGAAATCCGAACTCTACAGCTCGCTCTGGAAAAGCTGCGATGAGCTGCGCGGCGGCATGGATGCCTCGCAGTACAAGGACTACGTGCTGACCCTCCTCTTCGTCAAGTACGTCTCGGACAAGTATGCCCTCACCGATAAGCCCTTTGCGGAGGTGACGGTCCCCGAAGGCGGCTCTTTTCAGGACATGGTGGACGCCAAGGGGCAGAAGGACCTCGGCGATCAGCTCAACAAGATCATCGGGCGGCTGGCGGAGGCCAACAGCTTGCAGGGTGTCATCACGCTGGCCGACTTCAACGACGCCGACAAGCTGGGCAGCGGCAAGGAGATGGTGGACCGCCTCACCAACCTCATCGCCATCTTCGAGGACCTGGACCTGGCCTCGAACCGTGCAGGCGGCGATGACCTCCTGGGCGATGCCTACGAGTACCTCATGCGCCACTTCGCCACGGAGTCGGGCAAGAGTAAGGGGCAGTTCTACACCCCCGCCGAGGTGTCGCGCATCCTGGCGCAGGTGGTGGGCATCCACCCCGATACGCCCCAGGACGCCACCGTCTACGACCCCACCTGCGGCTCGGGGTCGCTGCTGCTGAAAGCGTCCGTCCAGGCGCGCAACGGCCTCTCCGTCTACGGGCAGGAGATGGACAACGCTACCTACGCCCTCTGCCGCATGAACATGATCCTGCACGACACGCCGTCGGCGGTGATCTGGCACGGCAATACGCTGGCGAATCCGCGCTCCACCGAGGACAGCGCCGACGGGCCCCGCCTCACGCGGTACGACTTTGCGGTGGCCAACCCGCCGTTCTCGAACAAGAGCTGGACGAACGGCCTCGACCCCGACCACGACCACGACGTGTACGGCCGCTTTGCCTACGGCGTGCCGCCCAAGAAGAACGGCGACTATGCCTTCCTCCTCCACATCGTGGCCTCGCTCAAGAGCACGGGCAAGGCGGCCGTCATCCTGCCCCACGGGGTCCTCTTTCGGGGCAACGCCGAGGCGCTGATCCGCCAGCGCCTCGTGAAGCAGGGCTTCATCAAGGGCATCATCGGGCTGCCTGCCAACCTGTTCTACGGCACGGGCATCCCCGCCTGCATCGTGGTGATCGACAAGGAGAACCACGCGGTGCGCTCGGGGATCTTCCTGGTCGATGCCAGCCAGGGCTTCGTGAAGGATGGCAACAAAAACCGCCTGCGGGCGCGCGACCTCCACCAGATCGTGGACGTCTTCCACGCGCAGCGCGAGGTCCCTGGCTACAGCCGCCTCGTGCCGCTGGCCGAGGTGGCCGCCAACGACTACAACCTGAACCTCCCTCGCTACATCGACACGGCGGGCGCCGAGGACCTGCACGACCTGGAGGCCCACCTGCGCGGCGGCATCCCGCAGCGCGACGTCGACCAGCTGGAGCCCTTCTGGGCCGTCCTCCCCGCTGTGCGCCGCGCCCTCTTTGCGCCCGACCCCCAGCGCCCAGGCTACAGCCACGCCCGCGTACCCGCCGCCGAGGTCAAGCAGGCCATCCTGACGCATCCCGACTTCGAGGCCTTCGCGCAGCGCATCCAGGCCCTCTTTGCCGCCTGGACCCGCGCCCACACCCCCGCCCTGCGCGCTTTTGGCACCGACCAGGACCCGCACGCGAAGGACCCCAAGGCGCTCATCCACACCCTCGCGGAGGACCTGCTGGCGCGCTTTGCGGACGCGCCGCTGGTGGACCGCTATGCCCTCTACCAGCGCCTCATGGACTACTGGCAGGCCACCCTACAAGACGACGCCTACCTCCTCAGCGAGGACGGCTGGGCCGCTGGGCGCGTGGTCCGTCCCGCCGAGGGGTCAGAGACGCCCGAGTTCAAGCACAAGCAGGGGCGCAAGACCATCGGCTACGTGGGCGCGCTGATCCCTGCCCGCCTCCTCATCGAGCACTTCATGGCCGACGAACAGGCCACGCTGGAGGCCCAGGAAGCCGACCTCGACGCCGTAGAGCAGCGCCTGGCCGAGTTGGAGGAGGAAGAGACGGGCGACGGCGGCACGCTGGACGGCCTGGAGGGCACGCGCGGCGTCTCCAAGGCCCACGTGCAGACCCGCGTGATGGAGCTGAAGGCCGAACTCCTCCAGGCGCTCCCCGCGCTCCACCCCGCCTGGGACCAGGTGAAGGCCATCAAAAAGAGCTCCTTCGGCGCGCAGGCCTGGACACGGGGATTGGAAGACGACGAAGGCCTCCTGGCCGAGCTGGATGTCCTCCACGAGTACCTGCACCTCACGCGCAGGCGCAGCGACGAGAAGAAAGCCGCGAAAGCCGCCCAGCAGGCCCTCTACGCCGCCGTCCACGACGCCTACGGCGCGCTGACCGACGAGCAGGTAGTAGACCTGGTGGTGACACAGAAGTGGCTGGCCACCCTCGAGGCGCAGGTCCACGCCGAAGTCGAGCGCGTCACCCAGCGCCTCACGGGGCGGGTGCAATCCCTAGAGGAGCGCTACGCCGACCCGCTCCCTGACCTTGCCGAGGAGGTGGAGCACCTGCAAGCCCGTGTCCACGAGCACCTGATGATGATGGGGGTGACGGTATGAGTGAGGGGGGCGGATATAAAATGACAGAGGTAGGACGGATTCCTGTGGAATGGACTTTGGTGAGCTTAGAAGCAGCTACAAGCACCGATCGACCTGTGTCGTATGGCATCGTTCAAACAGGCGGGCGAGTGGATAACGGCGTTCGGTGCATACGCGTGGTAGATCTCCATGACGGAAGAATTAATCGGCGAAATCTGATTAAAACCTCTCACGAGATAAGTAGGAAATACGGTCGCACTGTTTTAAAAGAAGGCGACCTAGTTGTAGCTCTGAGAGGAAAAGTCGGCCAAATTGCTATCGTGCCAAGTGATCTTTCAGGCGCGAACCTGACCAGAGGAGTGGCATTGATTGCACTACGCCATGGCTATCACAACAGTTTTTTCAAGTACTATCTCTCCTCTTCGTTTGGGGTCAACTCGCTTGAGAGGAGCATGAATGGGTCCGCGCTTCAGGAGATACCAATAAGCTCTCTGCGAAGCATTCCCATCCCCCTCCCCCCCCTCGCCGAGCAGCGCGCCATCGCCGCGGCGCTCTCCGACGTAGACGCCCTCCTCGCCGCCCAGGACGCGCTCCTTGCCAAGAAGCGCGCCGTCAAGACCGCCGCCATGCAGCAGCTCCTCACGGGCGCCCAGCGGCTCCCTGGGTTCAGCGGGGCGTGGACGACGAAGCGGCTGGGGGAGGTGTTTGACTTACTGCGGACTGGAAGCCAGTCCAGGGCACAACTCAGTAGCACTGGCGATTTCGGCTACATCCACTACGGTGACGTTCATGGACACCCCTCATCTCACCTTGATCTTGACAAAACTGTCCTTCCCCGAATCAACAGCGAACTGGTGGCCACACTTCCTCACATAGAGGAAGGAGATTGGGTGATGGTAGACGCCTCTGAGGACTATGACGGGGTGGGGAAAAGCTATGAGGTCGTGAATGTCCGTGGCCGAAGGGTAGTCGCAGGGCTTCACACCCTTCTCATGCGCGGGGATAAAACGGAAGTAGCAGACGGGTTCAAGGGATACATACCGTTCATACCGAGCTTCAGAGATCAATTGGTTCGTATGGCTACGGGCACATCTGTATACGGTATTTCTAAAACGTCTGTCGTCGACGCTGAACTGCTTTTGCCCCCAGTGGACGAACAGCGCGCCATCGCTGCTGTGCTCTCCGACATGGATGCCGAGATCGAGGCGTTGGAGGCCCAGCGGGGCAAGACGGAGCAGGTGAAGCAAGGGATGATGCAAGAGCTGCTCACGGGGCGGACGCGCCTCGTTCCTGTGGAGGTCGCCTGAGGGCACTGGGCGGTCGCGGAAGCTCCGTTGTTCTTCCGAAAGAGCTTTGGCTAGACTAAGGCCTCTCTCTATTCTACTTTTTGGCTATCATCCAGAATAACCGCCTGATGTTGCCCTAGCGCGTGATGCTCTGAGGCCGCGCTCCAAGGCGCCGTCTTCGTGCGACCCGCTCACACCCACCCAAGGCTGCGGGGGCGCGCGGCGCACCACCTGCCTCCCCACCTTATGCCCTCCTCCACCGTCGGCCAGCGCGAGATCAAGGTGCAGCAGCGTGTCATCGCGCTCCTGCGGGACCGCTTTGGCCAGGACGCCTACCAGTACCTCGGGAACTGGAAGGGCCGCCACGACGCGCGCAACATCGAGGGGCACCTGCTGCGGGAGTGGCTCGCGGGGCGGGGCGTGGACGAAGGCCTCATCGAGCGGGTGCTCTACAAGCTGGAGCAGGCCGCCGCCTTGGGCGAGAACCGCACGCTCTACGAGGCCAACCGCGCGGTCTACGAGCTGCTGCGCTACGGCGTCCAGGTGAAGCCAAGCGCGGGACAGCATAACGTGACGATCCCCCTGATCGACTGGGACGAGCCGCGGGCCAACCACTTCGCCCTGGCGGAGGAGGTGACCATCAGAGCGGGCGTCACGAAGCGCCCCGACCTCGTGTTCTACGTCAACGGCATCGCCCTGGCCGTGCTGGAGCTCAAGCGCTCCACGGTGTCCGTGGCCGAGGGCATCCGTCAGAACCTGCTGAACCAGGAAGAAGAGATCATCCGCCCCTTCTTCACCACGATGCAGCTCGTCCTGGCGGGCAACGACACGGAGGGGCTGCGCTACGGCACCATCGACACGCCCGAGCGCTTCTACCTGGAGTGGCGCGAGGAGAACCCCGCCTACCCGCAGGACCCCGCCGCGTCCAGTTACCTCCCCAACGGCACCTGGGCAGACGCCGCAGGCGGGCCCGTCAGCGGCCTCCTGGACTGCGCCCTGCTGCGCCTGATGGAGCCCGCGCGCCTGCTGGAGCTGATCCACGACTTCATCGTGTTCGATGCGGGCGTCAAGAAGGTGGGCCGCCACAACCAGTACTTCGGCGTCAAGGCGGCCCAGCGGCGCCTGGCACGGCGCGAGGGCGGCATCATCTGGCACACCCAAGGGTCGGGCAAGAGCCTCACCATGGTGTGGCTGGCCAAGTGGCTCCTGAGCACGTACCCCGCGGCCCGCGTGCTCATCGTCACCGACCGCACGGAGCTGGACGAGCAGATCGAGACCGTCTTCCACGGCGTGAGCGAGACCATCGTGCGCACCACGAGCGGCGCCGACCTGCTGGACCAGCTGGGCACCAGCACCGCGCGCCTTCTCTGCACGCTGGTCCACAAGTTCGGCCATGCAGGCACGGGGGAGGCCCAGGGCGGCCGCGTCCAGGACTTCATCAAGGACCTGGAGCGCAGCCTGCCTGCGGGCTTCCAGGTGCAGGGCGATCTCTACGTGTTCGTAGACGAGTGCCACCGCACACAGTCGGGCGACCTGCACGAGGCCATGCGGGCCCTCTTGCCGTCGGCGCTGTTCGTCGGCTTCACGGGCACGCCCCTGCTGGCCAGCGACAAGAAGCGCAGCATCGAGGTGTTCGGCGCCTACATCCACACCTACAAGTTCGACCAGGCGGTGCAGGACGGCGTGGTGCTGGACCTGCGGTACGAGGCCCGCTCCGTGGAGCAGCGCCTCACCTCCGAGGACAAGGTGGACCAGTGGTTCGCCAACAAGACGCGCGGCCTGACGGACGTGGCGCGGGGCCAGCTCAAGCAGAAGTGGGGCACGATGCAGCGGGTGCTCAGCTCGCGCTCGCGCTTGGAGAAGATCGTGCAGGACATCGTGTTCGACATGGAGACGAAGCCGCGCCTCATGAGCGGCCACGGCAACGCCATGCTGGTGGCCTCCAGCATCTACCAGGCCTGCAAGTACTTCGAGCTGTTTCGCCACACGACGCTCAAGGGCCACTGCGCGGTGATCACCAGCTACGAGCCCACGCTGACCAGCATCCGCGGCGAGACCACGGGCGAGGGCGAGACCGAGAAGCGCCACCAGTACGAGATCTACCGCACGATGCTGGCGGAGTACTTCGACCTCCCCAAGGACGAGGCCACGGCCCGTGTGGAGGCCTTCGAGAAGACGGTCAAGGAGCAGTTCATCAAGGCGCCCGCCCAGATGAAGCTCCTCATCGTGGTGGACAAGCTGCTCACAGGCTTCGACGCCCCGCCCGCCACCTACCTCTACATCGACAAACGCATGAAGGACCACGGCCTCTTCCAGGCCATCTGCCGCGTCAACCGCCTGGATGGGCAGAGCGAGGGGCAGGTGGAGGAAGTGGCCAAGCGCTACGGCTACATCGTGGACTACATGGACCTGTTTCAGTCGCTGGAGCAGTCCATCACCGACTACACGAGCGGGGCCTTCGAGGACTACGACCAGGACGACGTGCAGGGCCTCCTCCAGAACCGCCTGGAGACGGGCCGCGCCGACCTGGAGACAGCCAGGGAGCAGGTGAAAGCCCTCTGCGAGCCCGTGGCCCGCCCCCGCGCCACCCAGGATTACCTGCACTACTTTTGCGCCGAGGACACGGCCGACGCCGAGGCGCTGGCGGCCAACGCGGCGCGGAGGGCCACCCTCTACAAAGCCGTAGGCCGCTACGCCAGGGCCTACGCCGAGCTGGCCAGCGACCTGGAGGCGGCGGGCCTGTCCCCTGACGAGGCCGCGCGCATCCAGGACGAGGTGAAGCACTACGAGCAGGTGCGCCAGGAGGTGCGGCTAGCCAGCGGCGACTACGTGGACATGAAGCGCTACGAGCCCGCCATGCGCTACCTGCTCGACGCCTACATCCAGGCGGACGAGTCCACCACGGTGTCCCAGCTAGACAACCTGGGACTGGTCGATGTCCTCGTGCAGCACGGGCCCGAGGCGCTGCGCGAGCAACTCCCTCAGGGCCTACGCGAGCAGGACGCCATGGCCGAGACCATCGAAAACAACGTCCGCAAGAAGATCGTCGACAAACAGGAGGTGAACCCGAAGTACTACGCCCGCATGTCAGAGCTGCTCACCGCCCTGATCGCGCAGCGCAGGGCCCAGGCCTTGAGCTACGCCGAATACTTGAAGGACGTGCGTGCGCTGGCTGCCCAGGTGGCCGACCCTGCACAGGGCAGCCACTACCCCAGCGGCATCGACACCCCCGCCAAGCAAGCCCTCTACGACAACCTAGAGCGCGACGAGGCCCTGGCGCTCCAGATCGACCAGGCGGTCCGCGAGGCCCGCTTGGACAGCTGGCGCGGCAACGCGGTCAAGGAGGTGGGCATCAAGCGGGCCATCTACGACGTCACGCAGGACATAGACGTGACCGAGGCTGTCTTTCTCATCGTCAAGAACCAAGCGGACTACTAGGCGTGGGGACAACCGAAGCCGTGGCTGGGGCCCACGTCATGACGGTGGGGCCTGTGGAGGTGGAAGTGGTGCGCAAGGCTATCAAGCACCTCCACGTGGCCGTCTACCCGCCCGAGGGCAGGGTGCGCGTCTCGTGCCCCCTGCGCACGGACAACGACGCCGTGCGCCTGGCCGTGGTGGACAAGCTGGCCTGGATCAAGCGGCAGCAGCGTGCCTTCCAGGCCCAGCCCCGCCAGACGCCCCGCGAGATGGTGACGGGCGAGAGCCACTACGTGTGGGGGCGGCGGCGGAGGCTGCGCGTGGTGCGCCACACGGGCCCGAACGTGGTCCAGGCCAGCGGAAGCCGCCTGACCCTCTACGCACGCCCCCAGGCCCCCAGGGCGCGCCTGAAAGCCATCCTGAACGACTACTACCGCGAGGCCGTCAAGGCCAAGGTGCCCGCCCTCCTGGCGCGGTGGACCCCGAAGCTGGGCGTCGAGGTGGAGGGGTGGGGCGTACGCCTCATGCGCACGAGGTGGGGCAGCTGCAACACCGAGGCGCGCCGCATCCTGCTCAACACCGAGCTGGCCAAGAAGCCACCCGAGTGCCTGGAGTATATCGTCGTCCACGAGCTGGTGCACCTGCTAGAGCGCCACCACACGGACCGCTTCCGCACCCTCATGGACCAGCACCTCCCCGACTGGCGCCGCCGCCGCGACGTCCTCAACGGCGAACCCCTGGCGCACGAGGACTGGACCTACTGACACCCTGCCTATGCATCGCCCCAAGACCATCCAGCTCTTCCTGCCCGATGGCAACGCGCGCAGCGTGCGCATCGCAGAGATCACGAGCCGCACGGTGCAGGCCATCCAGGTGCCCCGCACGAAGCTCTCCCTGGCCGCCGAGCGCGCCGAGACCGCGCAGGTCGGGGTCTACTTCCTCCTGGGCGAGGACGAGGATACGGGGAAGCCGTTGGTCTACGTGGGCGAGGCCGAAGACTGCTTGAAGCGTCTGGGGCAGCACCACCGCTCGAAAGACTTCTGGCAGCGGGCCGTTGTGGTCGTATCCAAGACGAGTGCGCTCACCAAGGCGCACGTCAAATACCTGGAGGGCTACTGCTACGAGCAGATCCAAGCGGCAGGGCGCTACGCGTTGGTCAACGCCGCCACCCCCACGAAGTCGTTTCTCCCTGAGCCCGCCGTGGCCGACGTGCTGGACACGTTTGACACGATGCAGATTCTCCTCTCCACCCTCGGCTTCCCCCTCTTCGAGCCACTGGCCTCGAAGAGCCCTGAGACGCACCTCTACCACTGCACAGGCCGTGGGGCCTCAGCCCGAGGGGAGTACACCGAAGACGGCCTGGTGGTGCTGGCGGGCTCAACGGCGGCGGCCGATGAAGTCCCATCTGCAAGCGCCTCTGTTCGTGGCCTGCGCCAACGCCTGCGCGATGAGAGCGTGCTAGAGGTGACCCCTGAAGGACCGCACCGCTTCACACGGGACCATGCGTTTGCCTCACCAAGTGCAGCCGCAGGCGCCGTCTTAGGACGCACGGCTAATGGATGGGTGGAATGGAAGGACGCCGCAGGCCGTACGCTTGATGAGATCGAGCGGGCCTAGCGAGCGCCTACTCAGGGCGTTCGGGAGTCGAGGTTAAGTGGGTCAGGTTCATATCCGATACCCTCTTCATATCCACGTACAGTTATGCATCCTGGCCCTCATGAGAGCGACCGTCATTGCCGTCCTGTTTTTTTCGTGCACATCCGCTGTAGTAGCACAGGATCCAATCCAGGTAGCAGACGTGGAGATTCGAGTCGGTGGCTTCAGCTCTAAAGAACTCCACTACGGATTTGCGGAGGGTGATGTCATCCTCTTCGAGTTGGAGGAGCGAAAAGGTCGATCGGTGAGCAACGTCGAGATCAGCGAATACCCAGGTACGATCCGTTTCGCAGAACGAGGTGCACCTCGCATCAACAACGTGTCCATGCAGGTCCACCAACAAGGGGTATTCACCTTCAAGGTCTCAAATGGCAAACTCAGGAGACGCACATGTCGGCTCAGGATATTCCGCATTCCAGCACACGAGGATCTAGCTCATTGGAATACAGCAGTGGTCTGGGAGTCCGTCCCTGACACGACCTACGATGTACGCCAAGAGAAATATCTGGTCAGCAGTGACACCAGTATTGTAGAGGTCGCCAATCAGGTCTCCCGAGTAGCAGGAACCCTCTCTCCAAAGGGCAATCGCGGTCGAACGCTAGTCGAGTTCGACTTACCTGAGAACACAGTGGCCTGGAGTTACTACGTCGGCACTGAGGCTGGGCAAGCCACCATGGATGCTGCTGCAGACGATTTTGCTGCATCTGCATCACCCGTGCTGATGAATCTGACAGGTGGAGATCCGCTGGCGATGCTGGCACTTCATGGGGTTTCCCTATTCAACAAGCTATCTGATGGCGAAAACGTGCAATATTGGGTACTCGGTGGTGCTGAAGACGCGGGCCGCTTCGTACGCCATGAGCCGTTCAGATCATTTCGAGGTGGCAATGTCGTCAACGACTTCGCACGTCTGGAAGAACCGCTCGGTGGCAGACGCTACATTGGCCTGGCGAACGACAATCTTATGGTCTCCCTCAATGTAAATGTGATGGTGAAGGCCGTTGTCGTGAATGCGAATTACGCTACCCGCCCTGTCACCACGATGTCGATAGAGTATCGGGATGCCCCCAGGATCCTGGGCATCGACTAGCGAGCGTGGTCCTTCCACTCATCCGAGCTCGGGCTCAGATCCCTGACCCACGGCCAGTTCGCGAGGACACCCGCACGCACCGCTTGTATCATGCATGCGCCCGTCGTATGCTCACCAAGCAGGGTGTAAGCACCAGAAAGCACTGGATGCACGCCGTGTGTACAGAAATAGGTACAAGGCTTACTGAGAGGAGCAGGACTGATTCCCACAAGGGTCTGTGACGTATTGACTTAGAGGCACGTGGCCGAGTGGCTAGGCAAGGGTCTGCAAAACCCTGTACGGCGGTTCGAATCCGCCCGTCACCTCTCTACGATAAGCCCAAACGGCCTTCCGAGCGCCGTTTGGGCTTTTTTGGTTCTACCCCTGAGCCAGAGCGACTCCTTTCCAGGGCGTGGTATCATCTGATTTTCTGTTCTTCTCTTACTCAGCACCAAGCGCCGGGGACACGGTGTATCGTGTCCCCTACGGTGTATCGTGTCCCCTACGCCGCGCGTTGGATGCAGGGGAGAAGAGGCCGCCTGCGCCCCGGCCCGTGGCGCAGGCGGTGAGGGGACGGGCTTCTTTCCCATTTCGAATCTCCCGTTTCTCATTTCCCATTCCACGCGGGTCTCATCCATACAAGGCGCCACGCGGTGAGCATCTGGATGAGATGGGTGGGCAGACCATGGCGTCTTTCTATCCCTTCGGAAACAGCTTGACACACCTTCGGCACTCCATCATGGCGCAGTAACGGACCCAACAGAAGTACAAAGACGCCCTGGCCGCTCAGGAACAACCGCAGGTGCCTAGCTTCCAAACTGCATGAATTGGAGAGATCACATCACCGTCGACCCCCACGTCTGCCACGGCAAAGCCTGTATCAAAGGCACGCGCGTGCTGGTTTCTGCCGTCCTGGATAATTTGGCGGCTGGGTTGTCTACCGAGGAGATCACCCAAAGCTATCCCTCTGTCACGCCTGAGTCGGTTCGTGCTACGCTAGCCTATGCGGCCGACCTGGCCGGAGACCGTATGCGTGCCCTGCCAGCAGCATGAAGTTCAAGCTGGACGAGAACGTCCCGGCCGAGGCTGCGCTGCTGCTCCGACGTGCAGGTCACGATGCCATGACGGTGTTGGAGCAGAACCTGGGCGGGACTGAAGACACGCGCCTGGCTTCTATCTGTGGCGATGAAGAGCGCGTCCTGGTCACTTTCGACATCGGCTTTGCAGATATCCGAGTCTATCCTCCAGAGACGCACGCCGGCGTCGTGGTACTCCGACTCCAGCGGCAGGACCAGCCTCACACCCTCGCCGTTCTTCGGCGGCTCCTGCCACTGCTGGACCAGGAACGCCTGACAGGCACGCTCTGGGTGGTGGACGAGGAGCGGATCCGCATTAGGCCGTAGCGTTTTCGTCTGACGAACTGCGCACGGCTTGCCTATGGTGCTCCGCTGAGGGCGAAGCCGAGTGGCTAGGCAAAGATCTGCAAAGCCCTGTACCGCGGTTCGAATTCGCCCGTCACCTCTCTACGATAAGCCCAAACGGCCTCCCGAGCGCCGCTTGGGCTTTTTTGTGAGGGCGGGCTCCCCAGGTATCACCGGCCGGCAGGCGTGGCAGTCCCAACACGCACCCCCTACGAACCCCGATGTTAATGCGTAACTTTTCACCAACTCGCCCGTCTGCGTCACCTTATACCTAGCCTCTCCACCCACCGACCCCTTGTTTTCATGCTGGCTCGTTGCTGCCTCCTGATCCTCTTGAGCGGCCTCGCTCTGAGCGATGCCTTCGCTCAAGTGGCAGCCGACCGCATCTACGGCACCATCACCACGCGCGACGGGGGCACATTCGAGGGCCTCATCCGGTGGGACAACAACGAAGCCAGCTGGGTGGATGTGATCGATGGCAACAAGATGATCATGGACCGCACGGCCCGCTCCGGTCAGCGCTCCGTCCGCGTCTTTGGCATCGAGGTAACGGGGGTTGAAGACCGAGACAACGTGCGCTCCAGTGCCGCCGGTATCCGGTTCGGCCACCTGGAATCGCTGGAGAACATCGGCTCCAACCGTGCCCTGTTCACGCTGCGCTCCGGTCAGCAGGTCGAGTTTCGCGGTGGCACCACGGACATCGGAAACGGTAACCGGGGCATCATGGTCGAGGACCCCAACCGCGGAGAGGTGGAACTGCGCTGGCGCGACATCGAGCGGATCGACTTCGCTCAAGCGCCTGATGACGCCCGCTCGCGCTACGGCGAGCGCCTCTACGGCCGCCTCGTCACCCAGCGCGGACTGGCGTTCACCGGCTACATCTGCTGGGACATGGACGAACTGCTGGGGGACGACGTACTCGATGGCGAGGATGAGGACGAGTACGACCGTAAGATCCGCTTCAGCGACCTCCTGGCCATCGAGCATAACAGCAATAGCAGCGCCCGCGTAGAGCTGCGCAACGGCGAGACCCTGGTGCTCCGCGGCTCGAATGATGTCAACCGCAGCAACAGCGACATCCTCGTGCTGGACCCCCTGATGGGGCAGGTCCGCGTGCCTTGGGAAGCGTTCGAGCGCGTCGACTTCATGACGCCGGATGAGCCCACCACCTACCGATCCTTCCCCGGCGCCGACGCCCTGCGCGGCACCGTCTTCACCCGCGAAGGCGCCTTCACCCGCGACGACGACCGCTTTGACGGGCCGGTCCGCTGGGGTGACGACAAAAGCCACGCCTGGGAGCTTCTCAACGGCGAGCTCGGTGACCTCACGTTTGACATCGAGATGGGCCTCGTGGCCGAGATCGAGCGCCTCTCTTCCCGCTCAGCCCTCGTGATGCTCCGCGACGGCCGCACCTTCGAGCTCGACGGCTCCCACGACGTCAACAAGGGCAACGACGGCATCTTTGTCCTCATCAGCGAGGACACCGATGAGTACCGCGAGCTCCGCATCCGCATCCCCTGGCGAGATTTCGACCGCATCGTCTTCGACAAGCCGTAAAGGCTTGGCGCCTAGGAAGACCCGTCCACCTGCGCACCCCTCTGCCCACGCCGGTGGCGCCAACGGCCTCTTCTCCCCTGCATCCAACGCACGGCGTAGGGGACACGATACACCGCCGGGGACACGATACACCGCCGGGGACACGATACACCGCCGGGGACACGATACACCGCCGGGGACACGATACACCGCCGGGGACACGATACACCGCCGGGGACACGATACACCGCGTCCCCGGCGCTTGGTGCTGAGTAAGAGAAGATCAGGTGAGACTACACCCCGAGAAGGAGCCACCCCAGCGAGGACCGGCCCAAGGGTGAAAGTCCTGTCTTTCCAGCGCGGGCGCCTACCTCGCGGCAGCGGCAGCGGCTATCTTCCGCCGATGCGTCAAGCCTGTTCTGTACCGGCGTCATGGAGCTTTTTTCGGACCTCCTCTCCACCTTTGCCAGCCAGTTGCAGAAACCCGCCCTCGCCTTTCTGCTGGGCGGGATGGTCATCGCGGCGCTGGGGTCCAAGCTGTCCATTCCGGACGCGATCTACCGCTTCATCGTGTTCATGCTGCTGATGCGGATTGGACTCGGTCCGGGGATCGAGATCCGCGCAGCCAACTTCGGCGACGTGCTGCTGCCGGCCCTCATTTCGCTCTTCATCGGGTGTGCCATTGTCCTGATTGGACGATTCACGTTGGCGGCCCTGCCCCAGGTGCGCACGGAGGATGGGATTGCCACCGCCGGTCTCTTTGGCGCCGTCAGTGCCTCAACGCTGGCCGCAGCCATGGTGGTGCTGGATGAGGAAGGCATCGGCTTCGAAGCCTGGGTGCCGGCCTTGTACCCCTTCATGGACATCGCGGCCCTGGTGCTGGCCATCGTGCTCGCCAGCGTCCATGCCCATAAGCAAAACGGACCGAGCGCGAAGGTGGCACTGGGACCCATCTTTGCCAACAGCCTGCGGGGCTCGGCGCTCTCGGCGCTGCTGCTGGGCCTCGTGATTGGCCTCGTATCCAGGCCAGAGGGCGTCTTCGAGGAGTTCTACGACCCGCTCTTCCGCGGCCTCCTGTCGATTCTGATGCTGGTCCTGGGGATCGAGGCATGGTCCCGCCTCGATGAGCTGCGCAAGGTGGCCCACTGGTACGTCATCTACGCGCTGGTGGCCCCGCTCGTCCACGGCCTCTTGGCCTTTGCGCTGGGCTACATGGCTCATCTCGTGACAGGCTTCAGCCCAGGCGGCGTCATCCTACTGGCGGTGATTGCGGCGTCCAACTCGGACATCTCCGGCCCCCCCACCTTGCGGGCCGGCATCCCGTCCGCCAACCCCTCGGCGTATATTGGCTCGTCGACGGCCGTCGGGACACCGATCTCGATCGCCGTGGGGATTCCGCTGTACCTTACGCTCGGCCAGTGGGTTTTTGGGCTGTAGCGGCCGTTCTTTCGCTTGATAGCCTCGTCTCGCCCGTGCCCACCTCGCCCCTGAACCTTCCGAGAGACCCGCCATGACCCACCACGCAACAAAGATCTCCATCATCACCGAGAAGCTGAACGAGCAGCAGATCGAGCAGATGGTCGTCGAGGCTGGCGCGAAAGGCTACACGGTTTTTGAGGGGAGCGGACGGGGCAGCCACAGCCTGAAGACCCGCAGCCGCCCGTCGGTGGTCGATGCCTTCTCGCTCATCAAGATCGAGGTCATCGTGGCGGACCGCGAGAAAGCGGATGCCATCGTGGAGAAGATCGCCTCAACCTACTTCAAGGACTACTCCGGCATCGTCTACATGGAGACGGTCGAGATCCTGCGCCTGGAGAAGTTTTAGGACGAGCCGGACCAGCAGAGGATGGCTTCGCCCTTAGACGGGGAGGACGAGCCGGACGGTGGTGCCCGCGCCAGATTGGCTCTGGACGTTGAGGCGACCCGCGTAGATCTCGGCGAGGCTGTGCGCGAGGGCTAGCCCGAGACCCAGGCCCCGCTGCTCCCACTGCGCACGCTCGAACTGCGTGAACGCATGCCCAGTCTGGGCCAGCTGCTGGGCCGTCATGCCGCTGCCTTGGTCCGCGATGAGCAGCTCGTAGGAGGCCTCTACAGCCTGTCCCGTGATCGTGACCGGCGTGCCCGCTGGCGAGAACTTGAACGCGTTACCGATCACCTCTTCCAGGAGCTTTCGCTGATGGCTCTCCGGCATCTGCACCGGACCGGGCGCCACGTCCAGGTGCAGATCTGCTAGGCGGTCATGACACCGTGCACAGGCACGCGCCACCTGTCCAGCCACCTGGTCCACCGGGCCGCGGTGCGTCGCCTGAAACCAGGTGCTCGCCTCCGGATCCGCCAGGGCCAACTGGACCTGCACGTACAGGCTGTAGTTGTCCACGAGGCGCTCAAGGCGGAGGCTGGCCTCACCGATGCTGCTCAGCATCTCATGGATGACCTCCGGCTCCATCTCATGCCAGTCCAGCAGGAGCAGGTCCGTACACCCTCGGATGGCGGTCAGCGGGGTGCGCAGCTCGTGAGGCACCACTTGGGCCAGGCGGTTTCGGAAGCGGTCAACGGCTCGCTCTTGTTGGAGGGCCAAGGCCTGCTTCCGCTTGAGGCGCGCCTCTACAGACTGCAGCAGCTCAGTCTCCACGAAGGGCTTGGTGAGGTAGTCGTCGGCGCCGAGCTCCATCCCGTATCGTTGGCCGCTCCGCTCAGAGAGCGCCGTCAGAAACACGAACGGAACGGTGGCGGTGGCGGCGTCCCCCCGCAAGGCCTCGAGCACGGCATAGCCGTTCATCTCGGGCATCATCACGTCGCAGAGAATAAGATCAGGCTGATGCGTGCGCGCCAGTTCCAGGCCTTGCTGGCCGTGGAGCGCCGAGAGGGTCTTGTAGCCATGGAGGTCCAGCAAGTCCACGACATTGTCGAGGAGGCGGGGATCGTCCTCGATCACGAGGATGGTGGGGGCGTTCATGCGGGCTCCGACGGCCTGTGTGCCTGTCCGCCCTTCGCACACGAGGCGGCCGACAAGCAGGGGATTTCAAAGATAGCGGTGGTACCCTGGCCCAGTTGACTCTCCAGGCGCAGGGTGCCTCCATGCAGCTCCGCGGACTGCTGCGCGATGGCGAGGCCCAGCCCGGTCCCTTGGATCGTCTGTACCTGACTGGACCGGTAGAACGATTCGAAGAGATGTGGGAGGTCGGCCTCGGGGATGCCCATGCCCTGATCGGTCACGCTGAACCGCACATGGGTGTCGTCGTGATCGCAGCGGAGTGTGACGGTGGTGCCGGGCTCAGAGTACTTGACGGCATTGGCGAGGAAGTTGCCCAGCACCAGCCGTACGTGGTTCGGATCCACGACCAAGCCGTCTGGCGTGTTGCACGCCGACACCTCCAACCGATGCGCACGGCCGATGCCTTGGTGGACATCCCGCACGATGGCATCGAGCAGCATCGGCAGGTTGACCTGCTGCGGCTGGAAGGCCATCTTGCCGGCATTGGAGCGGCCCAACGTGAGCACCCCCTCCAGCAATTCGGTCATCTCGCCGACGCCCTCCTGGATGCGGTCCAGGTGCTTCTCCGTCTTGGCACTGTCAAACCGGTGGAGCCGCTGCGCAATCTGCGCCGACGACCGAATCATGGCGAGCGGCGTCCGAAACTCGTGGGAGGCCATCGCAATGAAGCGCGTCCGAAGCTCCACCAGCTCGCGCTCTTTGCGCAGGGCCTCCTCCAGGCGCTCGGCGTCGTGCTTCTGCTGGGTCACGTCGGTCATCACCCCGTTCCACATGGTGGTGCCATCCGTCATCCGGCTGGGTACTGAAGCCACATGGACCCACCGAATCTCATGCTCCTTGCGCAAGCGACCCTCCCAGCGGAAGGGCGTCAAGTGCTCAGCGCTCGTGCGCAAGCCCTCGTAGAGGCTGGGGCGATCCTCGGCATGGATGCGATCCATGGCCACCCTGGCGTCCTGGCGCAAGGTGTCCGGCGTAAGGCCGAGGATCGCCTCGATGGCGGGACTCACATAGGGGAAGGACATCGACCCGTCGAGGGCCAACTGGAACTGATAGATGACGCCGGGGATGTTTTCGGTCAGGGCGCGCAGTTTACGGTTGGCCTGCTCCAACTCACGCTCCCGGAGACGCAGCGCCGTGATATCCCGCACCACGGCCAAGGCCGTCGCGTCGCTCTCGCGCAGGAAGCGGACCTCGAAGTAGCAGGCCTTGTCTGGGCGGTTGTAGTTGTACTCGAACCGTGTGATCTCGCCCGAGGCAAAGGCTCGCTCCAGATGGTGGGCAGCCCGGCGGCCTGGTGCTGGTGGTAGCACCTCTTTGAGGGTGCGGCCCACCGGATCCCCGAGCACGGGCATCACGGCATGGTCCCTTGAGGCGGACATGTCGAGGCAACGCCCCGACCGATCCAGCCGAAACAGGGCATCGGGAATGCCGCGAAGCAAGGCCTGACTTTTGCGCTCACTCGCTCGCAAGGTGGCTTCCACCTCGCGGCGCTCCAGGACCTCCTTGCGGAGGGAGAGCGCATCGACCACGACGGCGGCCAGGTCCCTGAGCATCTCGCGGTCAGCGTCGGTGAACTGCCGGGGCGTACGGTCGATGATGCACAGGGTGCCAAAACGCACGCCAGGCCTGACCTCAAGGGGCGCCCCGGCATAGAAGCGGATGTGGGGGGGCCCTGTCACCAATGGGTTGTCGGCAAAGCGAGGATCCTCGTGGGCGTCTTCGACGACCATGACGCTGTTGTCCAGGATCGCGTGGGCGCAGAACGAGACCGAGCGTGGGGTCTCGTTCACATCCAGCCCTACGCAGGCCTTGAAAAACTGGCGGTCCTCCTCCACGAGACTGACCAGCGAGATCGGAACGCCAAAGATGCGAGCCGCCAGGTGGGTCACACGGTCAAACGCCTCCTCGGGCGGTGTGTCCAGCACCTCGTAGGCACGCAGAGCGTGGAGCCGCTCAGCCTCATCAACGGGGGAAGGGGGCATCATCGTTGACTGCACTCATGAACGAAGCGGGGCCAGGTGCCCACAAACAGAAGCGGCCGATGCTGGGCTCTGCCAGGGTAGCATCGGCCGCGCGCGCGCAGGCTTAAGTTCTGCCCCTGGCGCTTCGCGTGACATCGGCTTTGTATGACCCTCACGGGCCTCCGTTACGCCGCCAGTTTCAGCGCGATCACCCCCACCACGTTCACCAGCAGGAAGAAGACCACCAACACCTTCAGGCCAGCGTCCAGCGCTTGGCTACGCTGCACCAATCCGTGGAAGATGGCTCGAGCCATCTCGTAGGCCGTCTCGCGCTCTTGATTGCGCATGTAGTATGGGAGACGGGTCTCTAGATCCAGCCTAATCTCTCTGCGCTGCTTCGTGCTCTTTCTCATGGCGGGTACCTTCGGGTTGTGCACGGAGTGGCCGTGCAGGGGCGTCGTTGGACGTATAGCGGTTGGGTTGGGTGATGTAGGTCGATGCTCGGACTTGTGATCCGTGGATACTCCCACCTTCACAAGGTGTACCAAAGCCCTCTGGGCCCCTCCTGCCTATCTCTGAGGTCATCTGGGCCGCCACTTGCGTACAAAATGTAATCGGCCATTACACAAGGAATCATAGGTGTTTCCTCGTAGACTTCCCGGGGCGATCCTCGGCCTGCAGCCCTCGGTCCGGTGGCACCACGAGCCTCGGGGTAGGCGCGCGGCCCCCTGGGTGATGCCCCGGGCATCGGCGGGGCCTGTATCTTGGGGCCCACCTTCACCTATCGCCCCTCCGATGCGCCCCACCGTTACGGCCTCCCGCTTCGGCGTGCTCCCAGATGGCCGCGTCGTCGACGCCTACACGCTCGCTGTGGCGGAGGGCCTGCGGGCCCGCGTCCTGACTCTCGGGGCCACCCTTCAGGCGCTGGAGGTGCCGGACCACGCCGGCCGGCTGGTAGACGTGGTGCTGGGG
>JBCDJV010000028.1:0-48203 GCA_038747425.1 Bacteroidota bacterium | reverse complement strand
GTGATGGCCAGATAGCCAAAGAAGGGGGTACAGATGAGCATGACGGCGCCCGCAAGCGCGGCCAGCCGGACCCGCTGCGTGCCACGCAGCCCGTACAGCAGCAGCCCCATCCCAAAGACCCACCCCACCCACGAAGCACGCACAGAGGCCAGGGCCCACCCAGCGTACCCCGGCACAGCAACCAGCAAACTGATCCACGACTGACGGTCAAACAGAAACAGCAACCCGACCATCATGATCATGCCGAAGGGACCCGGCGAGTTCAGGGTGCTGAACACACGCGCCTCTCTCGCCCGGGGCGCGCCGATGGAGGCCATCTCTGAGTTGATCATCCAGTTGATGTCCCACCCGGGCAAATAGAAATACTGATAGATGCCGTAGAGCCCCATCAGGGCGACGCCCACCGTGAACGCTGTGCGCGTCACCTCGCGGTACGTAGGGTACAACCGCCAGAAGATGAGCAGGTGAAAGCTCAGCAAGATGGGTACCAGCCACTTGAGCAACTCTTCGGTAGCCGTAACCAGCCCGCGTGTGGCGAGCGCCAGGAGGTATCCATACCCGATGACCACCAAGGCCATCAAGTGGGGCCGAAACATGGGTTCGGCCAGCCGTTTCCCGTAGCGAAACAGGGTGATGGAACTGATGAAGGCTACGGTCAGGGAGGAGAGCAGCACCAGCGGCGGCGACGAGTACGTGTTCAGCACGTAGTCGATGACGCGGCGGAAGAACGGGCTGAAGAAAAAGAGCAGCCACATCCATCCGAAGAACCAGGCCGATCCCGCTGAGAACAGCCAGAATCCAATACCCACGGTCAGCACAAAGTAGGCGACGTCCAGTAATCCTGGCCGGAACAGGAAGGTCAGGATGATGACGGCAATCGAGGTGCACAGCAGAAACGCCAGGGCTGACCCGGCACGTCGCTGATCTTGCCAGATGGTGCGTGTACTCATAGGGCTTCCGTCATCCGTGCAGGGTACGAGGAATCGAGCAGGGTCTGAACAAGTCGGCCAGCTACGTGCTCCCAGGCGAAGTGGGCGTCGAAGGCCGCCCGGCTGCCTGTTCGAAGCCGATTCCGCAACGCTGCATCGCCGGCCAGGCGCAGCACCTCAGTCGCATAAGCGGCTTCCTCTTGGGAGGTCAGCAGGAACGCCTCGCCGTCCAAGGTGCGCAGCTCGCGGCCTGTGTGCCGGCCATACGTGCTCACAGAGGGGATGCCATGCTGCAGCCCCACCAGGAACGAACCGCGCCGCGTGGATACCCCATGCCGAAATGGTGCCAAATACATATCCATCGCGGCGAAGTGACGAGACACGTCGGCGCTGGCCAGTTTCCCGGCGTCGTGCACCGGAACGCCGTCCAGTACGGTCCTGATCGCCGCCCCCGCGTTGCCGATGTAGAGCACGCGGACGCGGTGTGCCTGCTGAAGCGCGTGGACGCCCGCCCGAATGAGCGGTAGCAGTCGCGAGGGATGGGCGCCGCCGAAGACCCCCACCACCAGCTCTTCCTCGGTGTATCCCAGGGCCTGGCGCTGCGCTTGGCGGTCTGCATCCACACGCAAAATGTTGGACCCTACAGGCAGGTGGACAACCTGCGCCTTCGGAAACCATGGCGCGAAGATCTCCGCCCAGGGCTCAATCGAGAAGAAGAGGACATCCGCAGCCGCCCCAAGCTGCCTGAAGAAAGCGCGCTGCCACGTCCACATCAGCATGAACCGCCAGTGGGCGCGTGGCACAAACGGCTCGTGTACCATCACCGCAATCCGCGTCGATGGACTCAGCTGACGCAGACGGCGCACCGTGCGCGGGAGGTGGGGATTGAACCCCCGAGGCCCATAGGAGAACGGGTTGTACTGCAGCACAAACCAGTCCGGCCGGCGTGCGGCCACCGCTTCGGCCAACGGCCGCACCGCGCGGGTAGGGTGCAAACCGAACGCCACCTCCACCTCGACGCCCGGAGGGGCCTCGTGGTCAGGCTGCGCGGTCAGGATGCGCACGGCCTCCACATCCGCACGCGCGGCGAGCGCCTGGCTCAGCTGCGCGGTATAGTCGCCGATCCCATCCAGGGTGGGCGGCAGTACGGGGAAGGCAAGATCGAGCGTCATCGGCATCTACTTCCGCACATAGTCGTCGGCGCACTCGAAGGTCTTGATGACACGGGTTGGCACCCCGGCCACCACCGTTCGTGACGGCACGTCCTTGGTGACGACCGACCCCGCCGCCACCACCGCATGGTCTCCAATGTGCACGCCCGGCATCACCATGGCGCCTCGCCCGATCCACACGTTGCGCCCCAGCCGAACCGGCCGAGGCTCAGCGGGGTCCTCGGGGCTGACCTCGTGGAAGCTGCTGTCCCAGATGGTGGCGTAGTCGGCCACCAGACAATGATCCCCGATTTCAATCTCACCACAAGCGTAAATGGAGGCTCCCTTGTTCACGAACACATGATCGCCGATGAGCAGGCGACCCTCTGGGTGTGTGCCCAGTTCAGGACGCGTCTGGAACGAGCTGACCCGGAAGCGGGCCCCCACGCGGAGCGTACCCTGATTGTAGATGATGGGCAACGCATGCTGGTAGGACGGACCGGGACCGAACACGACCCCGTGCCGACGCAGGTAGCGCTGCATGCGCATCCCACGCCCCTCTCTGCGCAGTCGGTTGGCGAGGCGCCGTACAAAAGACATAGCGAAACGAAAGCCTGCGAAGGTATGTCAGCTGACAACGCCGGCCGTGCTGGTCATGAGGGTCCAGAACCGCCGATGCTGGTCGTCCTGCTGAAAGTGCCGCTTCCCCAACTCGATGCCCCGCTGAGCCAACCCCGACGCGTGCGCCTTGGCATCCAACAGGGCCGTCACCATGGCGTCGACGTCCAGAGCATGCACCTGGGCCGCCGCCTGCCCTTCCGCCAGGAGCTGGCTGGCGGCGGCCTCGTCGGGGCCGTGGTAGAGGATCGGCAAGCCCATGCCCAGATAAGTCACCAGCTTCGTGGACAAGCTGAAGCGGGTGAAGGACGCATACTCATCGCCAAATGGGAGGGGCAGGTACAGCATGTCGAACCGTTCGGCATCGCGGCGCACCTCGTCTTCGGGCGCGAAGGGGAGGTCCACGAGGGGTACGTGGGATTGCTTGACGGGTAGCTTGCTCCCCCGGGAAGCCAGCGACACGGTCCACTCGGGATGCAGATCTTGGATCCGCTCCAAGGCCTGCACCAGGACCTGGAAGTTGGGGTGATAGGTCAGATGCAGCGCGCCCATAAAGTAGACGCGCAGGGAGGCCTCAGGCTGAGGCCGCGGCTGATCAGGCAAGGGCCCCGCCAGGCCGTCGGTGATCACCGTGTACGGCTGTTCTCCGTACCGCCGGTTGTACTCTTCCCCCATCGCCCCAGAAATCACGACCCGCTCATCGGATTGCCTCCAGACCCGCTCCAAGGCCCCCATCGCCTCGTCTAGATAGGGCCGGTCGCCGATGTTGTAGGGCAGGTCGTCGTGCACGTTGAGGATGTACGGGATGCCCATCTCGCGGGCCACCTGGAATGCATGCCAGAACTCAAGGCCATGAGGGATGGCATGGATCGCCTGCACCCGGCGGGTACGGCACAGATCCAACAGGCGCCGCCTGAACCGATGGGCCAGCCACTGGTCGAGGTGGCTGATCGAACCCGCGAGGCGCGAGTGGTCCAGGCGCCCGAAGGCCGGCCGCCGAGGCAGATGTACCTCAGACACATGCTGATTCACCACCGCGTGCCGAGGCGCACGCGGCTTGGTGCAGACGCTGAGGCACGGCGACGGAGGAGCACGATCCAACAGGAGTGCACGCAGGATGCGTGGTCCTCCTCCCGCCGCCATCAGCCCGAAAGGCTGGACGAAGGCGATCATGTGGCGGGTTGGTTCTGCTCGCGCGTGACCCAGCTCTCGTGGATCTCTTCAAAGATATCGCGGAGGCTCTTGGAGATATCCCAGTCCGGGTAGTGGGTCCGCATCTTGGTCAGGTCGCTGATGTAGCAGATGTGGTCTCCCTCCCGGTTCCGCTCGTCGTAGTCGTAGACCATGGGCTTGCCGGAGATGTCCTCGGCCAGCGCAAAAGCTTCCAGGATGGAGCAGCTGTTGCCACGCCCCCCGCCCAGGTTGTACACCTCGCCTACGCGCGGCGCCGCCAGGAACTGCTCGATGAAGCGCGCGACATCCAGCGAGTGGATGTTGTCCCGCACCTGCTTGCCCTTGTAGCCGAAGATGGTGTACTTACGGCCGCTGAGGTTGCACTTGAGCAAGTAGCTCAAGAAGCCGTGCAGCTCTACCCCGCTGTGGTTGGGGCCGGTGAGGCAGCCGCCACGCAAGCTGCAGGAGCGCAGCCCAAAGTAGCGCCCGTATTCCTGCACCATGATGTCGGCCGCCACCTTGGACGCCCCGAAGAGGGAGTGCTTGGACTGATCGATGCGGAAGTCCTCCCGGATGCCGCCATAGTCCGCCTCGCGGGCGTAGTCCCACCGGGTCTCCAGCTCGTCGAGGGGCAGTTCGTTGGGCGCGTCGCCGTAGACCTTGTTGGTCGAGAGGTGCACGAAGCTGGCCTCGGGCGCATGCCGACGCGTGGCCTCGAGCAGGTTGAGCGTCCCCACGGCGTTCGTGTCGAAGTCGTCGAACACGATGGCCGCGGCGCGGTCGTGCGAGGGCTGTGCGGCGGCATGGACGATGGCGTCGGGCTGGATGGTATCGATCAGATCCAGGGTGCCGGCCCGATCTCGGATATCAAGCTCGTGGTGCGTGAACCCAGGGAGGGTCTCCTGCAGACGCTGCTGGTTCCACCGCGTGTCGCCCTCGGGGCCAAAGAACTGGGCTCGCATGTTGTTGTCGACCCCATGCACAGCCCATCCGCGTGGCGCGAAGTAGCTACACACCTCGGAACCGATGAGACCGGACGAGCCGGTAACCAGGAGCTTTTTCATAACCGTATCTCTGTACGTCGTCTATGTGTAAAAATTGAAGGGCCCCACGGCGCGTCACCTACGGTCCGCAGACTAGGACCAGGGCAGGGCCGTACAGGTGCAAGAGGTGTTCGCTGCTTGACGATGGGCCAAGATACAACGGTGATGACGCTAATATCTTCGTGAACATCTGGTCACGTACCCATTCAGGGCGGCGTAAGTTCGGGCATCCCATAAATCACCAGCCGACGAGCCCCAAGGCTTTTTGCACCAAGCGTACGTCAAGCGCTTCGCGGCGCGGCTGCGTGCGCGCTAGCCAGGCCAGCACCTGCTTATCGAACGCCGTCTGCGGATTCTGAAACGCGGCGGCATGTCCCATCTGCTCGGCCTGATCGGCCCAGTCGGTCTCCCAGATGTCCACCCGCCGAAAGGGCGAGGAGCCGTGTTCCATCAGCATGTCAACGATCGACTCGTCCCAGTGGTAATACGGCTGGCTGGGGATGGTGCACATGTCGATCCCAGCGTCTTCGTATCCCTGTAGCCAGTGGGCCTCCAGCGGGCCCGCATGGTGGATGGCCGCGTCCATGTGGTGATACTGCCGGTACAACAGCGCCGGCCGTTTGTCCGGGTAGTGGAGCCGTTCCCAGCATTGGTACCAGCGCTGCTTGCTCTTCATGCGCTCCCAACTGGCGTACTGGTAATGGAGCACCGTCAGCTCCTCTGCATCGAGGGGCACGGCATGCGTCGGCACCGGCACGCGCGGGCTGTGGATCCGCCGCCCGGTGTGCGCACTGCCGTCGTCTACAAACCCGAACGGTTTGTACTCGCTATCCACCCATCCCGACTCCACGTTGGGCCCCACGTTCAACCATCGAAACCGGAGGACCGTCCCCGGCGGCGCCTGCAACAGGCGTGTCCAAGCCGGACTCGTCATCCAGTTGGCCGACAGCATCTCGTCGGCATCAAGGGCGATGAGGATCCGAGGCCCCGTGGCGGGCAGCTGGCGGGCCGTCTCGATCAGGAGTTGCTGCCGACCCGCCTCGTCGTACCCCGGCAGCGGGTTGTCGATGAGGGTGACCTTCTCATAGCGCCGCGCGATGTCCCGCGAGGAATCGTCGGACTGTTGGTCCGCGATCACGATGTGGTCCGCCCAGGTGCTGGCACACTGGAGGAAGCGATCCAGGATCCAGGCCTCGTTCTTGATCGGCGTCAGGCAGATCAGGGTAGGAGTGTCAGACACAGGCAGATCAGGCACGCTGCAGGCGAAGTCCTTCGTGCTCGACCAGCTTCTCCAGCCCCTCGTGCAAGCCGATGGCGGCCTGGGTACCGGTTAGCGCCTGGAGTTGCGCCGTGCTGGCCCGTTGGTGCAGCTTGTCCACGGCCCGAATGCGGGTGGGATCCTGCCGAATCTCGATGGGCATCTCCAGAATCTTCTCGAAGGTGCGCACGATTTCCTCGGCGGTGTACTCCAGGCCGGTGCCCACATTGGTCACCGCGAAGTTGGCGTCGGACTGGGCACAGGCCACCAGCAGGCGGGCCACGTCTTCCACGTAGATGTAATCCCGGAAGGTGTGGATGTTACCAAGCTCAATCGAGGGCCCTTCCCGCAGCGAGTCCACAATGTGCGGGATCAGGTGCGGATTGGTCTCATACGGCCCGTACGTGTTGAAGAGCCGGGCCGCCACACACCGCATCGGGGTCGTCTCTGCGATGTAGGCGCAGACGTGCTCGGTGAGGAGCTTGCTGACGCCATACACATCCGGTGGAGCCGGCGTCAAATCTTCGCCGAGCGGCGTATCCACGCTGGGATAGACGGCGCCGCTAGAGGCCACCACCGCGACCTGAGCACCGGCCTGCGCCGCCAGACGGAGGACGGTCTCGGTGCCGGTGACGTTGACGTTCAGCGTCTCTTGCGGATGCTTGTTGCAGTACGGGATGAAGTGGTGCGCGGCCAGGTGAAATACCACGTCCGGCTGCGCGTCCTCCAAGGCCGCCGTGAGGGTCGGCTCGTCGAGGATGTCGGCCTCGACGAACGTGATCTGATCCAGCAGTCCCTCGAGGTTCTCCAGGCTGCCTGCGCAGAGGTTGTCGTACACGGTTACGTGAGCCCCCTGTGCCAACGTGTGCGCCACCACGGCACGCCCGATGAACCCAGCCCCGCCGGTGATAAATACGTTGCGATCCTTCATGGATGCTATCTGTTTTGATCGTGATAATCCGTCATAACGCGGCCATCGCGGCCGGAAGAACCTAGCTGTCGCCTGACCGCTTGAGTGTACGCGGAGCCACGATAGCTGAGGCCTGTCTTGTCTTCCAAGCTAGGTGTGATGACGGCTCAGGCCTGTGCGCCTTTGACGCATTTGCCGCCGTCACTTTGGTTGAATCCGAGCCCAGGTGAGGTCAAGCCGACGTCATCGGTCGGCGGGCCGCGATGACCTCCTCGTAGACGCCCTCGAACGTAGCCCGCAGCGCCCCCACGCTGTACCGCTCCTCCACCACCCGTTGGCCGTTCTGACCAAGACGAGCGCGCAGGTCGGCACGGCCCAGCAACTGGTTGAGGCGTTCCGCAATGGACCCCGCTTCTTGGTCGGCCACGAGGCCAGCGTCATTCCCTTCGATCAACGCATCCAGCCCGTTGGCGGGCCCGCCGAGCACCGGCTTTCCGTAGGACCAAGCCTCCAGATACACGGCGGGCAAGATCTCCGCTCGAGACGGCATCGCGAACAGATCGCATGCGGCCAGCGCATCGGCCTTCTCTTGCTCGCTGACACGGCCCAGAGCCCGCAGACGGCTATCCCCGAGAGACTCAATCCAGGCTTGCCCCTCTTCCGCCACAGGCCCGACGAACAGCAGATGGGCTCGGGGATGAGCCGTCCACACCTGCTTCATGGCCTCCATCAAGTGCGGGGCGCCTTTGTATTCAACCACGCGGCCCACGTAGAGGATCACCGGATCAGTCCCTAGGCCATGCCGAGCCCGGAAGCCCTCGGCGTCGGCGGTGGGCGGAAGGAGGGGCACGACCCCCGAGATCCGAATACGCTCAGGCTCAACACCGATCTCTTCCAGGTACTGCCGGTCCGTGTCCAGGAGGGCAAAGACGGCATCGCACTGATTGTAGAAGGCCACGCTGTCGGCATCGTCACCCCAGGCGCCGGGGTGCACGTAGGGGGTGCACACGAACGGGGTGCCCTGGGCGTGAGCCACCTCGCGGGCGGCCCAACCCAGGTAGTTGGCCGAGACGGTGTGCACCACGTCGGCGCCACGGAGGATAGGCTGGAGCTTGGGCCCCATCACAGCGCGGTAATGACGGTAGGCAAACCGGCGCAGCTCGTGGTACCGGTGGCGCTGCACGCGCGGCAGGGCACGCACTGCGCACGGGAGCATCCGCAGGCGCTCGGCCAGGGTGAGCGGCACGGTGTGCACAGGCACGCCTTCATCCACATAGGGCTCGTGGGTAGGCAGGAGCAGCGAGTCCTCCAGCACGCGCAGCCGCCTCGGAACCGTATGGTGCCCCAACGTCGGTGCGATGACGGATACCTGGTGGGTGCGGGATAGCTCTTGGGCCATCAGGCGCGTCTGGGTCTCCACTCCGCCCACATAAGGGTGGTAGCGCTGCGAGACAAACAGGATGTGTTGGGCGTTCATGATCAAATGGGCACAGTTAGAGCAAACCCTGCGGCGACTGGTCTAGTGGTTGGATCGGGGGGCGACGCCCCAGGATTCATCGGGCTCGTACTTGAGCCTGGATACAAGCCCCGGGTAGGCTTCCTTGAAATGAGCGACGTGATCAGGGGTCAGGTGATTGCGCCAATCGCCCGGCACCCCCTTTCTCATGTGTCCAGATACGTCTTCTTCGCCCCGCTTGCGTCCCTTCGACATCTTGGAGAAGCGCAACTTGTGCACGATGCCTAGTAGCTTTTCAGCCCGGATGTGGCGCTTCCGAAGCGAAGTTGGCATCAGCCGAGGGTACCTCCGATGCGCTTTGTTGAGCGCGTAGACGGAGGTGTCCACAAACCGAGCCCGGTAGGTCCATGCCCCCTCGTCCAGCACCCCCAAAAACCTGAACACATCCAGGAAGGTGTCATAGGGGCTGGACGTGAGCTCTTCGAAGCGTAGCTCCATCACATTGGGCATGGAGTAGTCCCAATCAGCTATCGGCTCCAGGAACCGCCGGCTGAACTCGATCTCTGCGTGCAGCCCCTCGTTTTTGCCAAGGGCCCTCAATTGGGTCTGATGCTCCTTGGGGTAGGTGCCCGGTTTGAACCAGTGGCTGTTCCGGTGTGAGAAATAACCCGACACCACCATGTCTCGGGGATCTCGAATCGCATGAAAGCCCCTGAACGCCTTCATCTTCCTGACATCCTCTAGTGTTGGGTTCCCACAGGACACGATGTCAATGTCTTTCGCATTGATGTAGTTGTGGACATCCTGGCCGTATATCGTGCTTTTGTACACATACTCAAAGGTCAACCCCGTCACGCCAGCCACCTCTCGGAGGATGCTGTTGATCCACATCGATGCACATTTATGCCGTGTGAGGAATACAATCATCGTAGCATCATCAACCCCAGTTCGTTCACACGTAGAGATTGGTTCACCTTAGACGAAGCGGCTGTCATGGGCCTACATCGGCCTCCAACGCGTGCGTCTCAAGCTCCCAAGACTCGTCCGTCTCGTACCCAAGCGTTGAAACCAGGCCTGGGTAGGTCTCTTTGAAATGAGCGATGTGGGCTGGCGTCAGGTGATTGCGCCAGTCGCCGGCCTTCCCCTTGCGGTAGTGGCTTTTCGCATCCGCTTTCCCCTTTGCCCGGCCTCCGGCTTTCTTCTCGAAGCGGTTGTCGTACACGCGGCCCAGCACGATATCTCCGGTAGGCCGCATCGGGCGCCGGAGGCGCTGCCAATGCGGAGCCCGGAAACTGAGCCGGTTCATCAGCCCCTGGAGGAACGTCTGCACCCGGTCCTTGGCTAGGAAGTCGCTCTCCCAGCGTAGGAGGTCCAGGAACTCGAAGATGCGCACGAACGACTCGTACGGGTGGCGGGTCACCTCTTCCATCTTCAACTCGAGGATGTCGGGGTGCTGGTAGTTCCAGTCGCCCAGGTCCCTCAGCTCCTGACCTGAGAACTCCATTTCCAGAAACAGGCCCTCCTCTTTGGACACGGACTTGAGCCGCTCGCGGTGGGCGGCCAGATGCGGCAAGTTGTCCGTTGGATGGCTATTCCGATGCGAGAAGTAGGCCGACACGATGATGTCGCGCGGGTCACGGATGACGTGGAAGCCTTTGAACGGCATCCGGAGCGCCTCCACCATCTCCATGTCGGCGGTGACGAACGACACGAAGTCATAGCCACGCTGCTCGAGGTAGCGGCCCAGGTCATGGCGTGGGATCTGATCGGCCATGTAGTCGGTCAGCGGCCCATGGCCGGTGGGTGTGAGCGGGTCGACCATGATCTTGTGCACGAGGCCAGCCTCCCGGCAGATCTGGGCCAGGATCGCCCATATCCAGGAGGACGCGCATTTGTGATGGCCGAAGTAGGTGTACAGTGGGTCCATGCTTTATTCAATGGGTCAGTTCAGCGCGTTCAAATGGCGGTCAGCTTGGCCACGCTCTCTTTGTAGCCCAGCGCGAGAATCATATCGCGGTTAGCCGCCAGCAGGTACTCCTTTTGCGTTTCGGAATAGGCCTGGTACGAAGCGCCCACTTCACCGCGCCGGAAGAACGTCTTGGCGTGAGTAGCATTCTTGCGCCGCAGTTTTTCCATGCTGCAGGCCTCGACGGCCGCCTGGATCTCCTCATCGGTGCACCCGAGACCAAGCCAGTCCGCGATGCGCCTCAGCTCGGCGGCTGGAGACGCGTTGAGGTCCTCGTAGCGGACGCGGATGGTGGGCAGTTCGGTAAGGATCCAGTACCTGGTGTTGAGGCCCCATTTGAGGCCCCAGTAGGTGACATAGTGTGCCCAGTCCACAGCTCGTCCTTCCACATCGCGGTGGTAGTGATAGAGCGACTCAACGGCGTCAAAGGGATTTCTCACCAGGTGAATGGCACGTGCATACCTGAATGCATCGCGCTCGTGCGTCTTGATAACCACCCCTTCCCGGTCCCTCCGCATCACGCGGTCGCCGGCTCCATATACGGAGCCCGTCGATTCACCGGTCAGGGCCTCGATCAGCGAGCGGACCCAGGTATTCCCACTCCGCGGGAAGCTGGCCAGCGCCGTCCGGTTGCCGGTCCCCAGTAGCGCATAGCGGGCTCGCTCCAGCCGTTGGCGTGACAGATGCTTGCCCGCCCTCAATGCCCGGACCGCTCTCTGAGTAAATGCCATCGCGATACCCCGTTGATGCGGCGAGTAAGTGGCCGATTGATGAACCGTTTGAGGCCTCGTTGCAGCTTGAGGCGATACTCAAAAACCTGAGTGGGGCAGAGGACGGCCCTACGATAACTGCAGTTGTAGCGCATGATACTCCCAGAACTGGCCGCGCTCGCCGATAAGCTCCTGGTACGTGCCTTGTTCTACAATGCGGCCGTCTTCGAGCACGACCACATTATCGGCATGCTCGATCGTTGAGAGACGGTGGGCGATGATGATGACCGTGCGCCCCTCCATGAGATACTCGAGGGATTCTTGCACGAGCCGCTCGGACACACTGTCCAAGGCGCTCGTGGCCTCATCCAGAACCAGAATGTCGGGGTCACGCAGCAGGGCACGGGCAATGGCGATGCGCTGACGCTGCCCTCCTGAGAGGCGCGCTCCGCGCTCACCGAGGACCGTGTCGAAACCCTTGGGTAGGTTCTCTATGAACTCAAGGGCATTGGCCTGCTGGGCGACGGCGCGGATGGCCTCGTCAGAGACGTCCTGCAAGCCGTACGCGATGTTGTTGCGCACGCTGTCGTTGAAGAGGAAGGTCTCCTGGCTCACCACGGCGATCTGCTCACGCAGCGACGCCACATCGTACGTGCGCAGGTCTTTGCCATCGAAGAGGATGGTGCCTTCCGTGGGGTCATAAAAGCGCACAATCAAATCGGCCAGCGTCGATTTACCCGCCCCGGAGCTTCCTACAAAAGCCGTGACCGTACCTTGCGGGATGTCAAGGTTGACATTGCGCAAGACGAGGTCGCCGCCGGGGCTGTAGGCAAACGAGAGGTTGTCCACACGAATGCCCCCCTTTCGCAGGCCCCCGAAATGCTCGGTCCCGTTGGGCAGGTACGGCTTGTCCTCGGTCCGAAGAAGGGCGGACACGTTCTCGATGGAACCGCGCTGGTTGGCCCACTGGCCACGCATGACGTTGAGCTGATTGACCAGCGGAAGCAGGCGAAAGATGGCAAACAGAAAGGCCAGCAGCACCGAGACGCTCATCAAACCGGGCAGCACAAAGAACTGGACCGACGTGACGATCACCGCAATGAGCATCATGGAGGCTGCGCTCTGTGAGAGCGGATACACCAGCGCGTTCTTCTTCCCCGCCTCGACCACCGCATCCCGTGAGGCGCGGTTGGACTGATCGAACTTGGCCGATTCGTGATCCTGCGAGCCCGAAGCCTGGATCGTACGGATGCCGGCCACGAACTCCGCGAAAACGCTCGCGATCTCGCCGTTTGTCTTGGTAATCGCTTTGCCCGCCTGCTTAAGCCGCTCGATCAGGCCCGCCAGCGCCACGAAGGTCAGGATGCAAAACACGAAGGCCAACAGGGCCATCTGCCAAGACAGCAGCAGGACGACGCCGACGTAGATCAGCAAAAACAGGATCTGGATCAGCACCTGGGCCGACGTCTGAAACAGAAAGCGCAGGCGCTGAATCTCGGTCGTCAGGGTGTTCATCAACTCGCCGGTGCGCGCCGTCGAGAAGAAACTGAGCGAGATCGACTGTAGCTGGTCGTGGATGGACCGGCGGATCTGGTAGACGGAGGCCTCCTGCAGCTTTAACGCATTGAGCCGACCTATGTAGCCGAACAACAGGCGGATCAAGATGGTGGTCAGCAGCAAGCCGGAAATCCGGTACAACCGTTCCTGAGCACTCAACTCCTCGCCTAGAAAAAGCGCGATCACATGGGTGTCCAACCAGGTCCATCCGGTGCGTATCGCCTTCTGATTCTCCGGATTGGTAATGTTTTCGAGAAATGGGACGAGAAGTCCAATGCCCAAGCCCTCAAGAAGCGCCGCGCATCCACAGAAGATGACGGTGCGCCAAAACAGCGCCCGCTGCTCCCAGAGCTGCCTCGCGATGAGCGCTTGGCCCTCATCCTGGATAAACCGTTTCCCCAATGAGCGAATCACAACTACGTCGCCTCAATTGAATGTACGTCTAACTGGCAGGGAGGATATCCGTCCGGCTGACGCTGTGCGCCCCCATTCGCCGCCCCGCAATGAGCCCCTCCTTCAGACATCGTTCCTGTCTGGTTGATGCCGCTCTTCTGTAGCGGGGATCGCATGAACCCCTCCGGCTTGCACCGCCAGGGCGACCACCCGGACGACGACTTGGAGCTCGGAATCGACCGTGATCATGTGGGCTGAAATCATGCGTGGGTGAGCCCCTTCGATGAGCAGAGAGCAGGCGAACTGTAGGGTGAGGGCACGTCTTCTTTAGAGGCCGGACAACTCGCGGAAGAAGAGGTAGAGCGTAGCCGCCGAAGAGATCGTCCGGAAAAACTCCAGCGTGGTCCGCCACGTGACCCGCCGGCGCGGTACACTCTCGATCTCGATGATGTCCCCTTCTTGGAGCGCCGGATAGCTGCCGCCGTTGCGAAGCAAATCCTCTATGCGCTCCTCGTAGATGACATCGCGGGTATCCCCGCGAGATCGGAAGATGCGGATGGAGGTCCGCGTGGCAATGTCGAGCGCCTGCTGGGCGTTGTTGCTGCTTACACCCCGGCTGCTGACCCCCGCGGCCGAGAGCAGCGCGAGGAGGTCCACGTCGCGCTCCACACGCCAGATGCCTGGGTTGCCCGCAGCTCCCCAGATGAAGACAATCATCGACAGTTCGCCGGGTCTCGTAAAGTCGTTGATGTACCCGGGGTCCTGCACCACATCGCTGATGCCGGCCTGAGCCTGGGCCTGCTGGCCCCATGGCATGAACACGGCCACCATCAGCAGGACGCACCAGCCGATGCCCCCCGTGCGGTGCCTAGTGGGGGTGCTGCTGGACATCGAGGTGTAGGTGGACCCAGAGGGTCGGGCCAGGGGCCTATGCATGGGCGTATTCTTTGTAGTACCCGTAGCCATACCCGTAGCCATACTTGCTTCGACCACTGCCGGCCGAGCTAAGACGGTTGAGGATCACACCCAAGAGCGGAATGCCCGCCTTGGCGAGGGCCTCTTCAGCCGCCGAGTAAGCGCGGTCATTGGTCCGATTGGCCGACACCACAAGGATGCCGCCATCGCAGTGTTTGGCCAGGGTGAGGGTGTCGGTCACCGCGAGTACGGGGGGCGTGTCAATGATCACGGTGTCGTATTCGTCACGGAAGGTGGCCAGGAGCTGCGCCATGCGCTCGTGGCCGAGAAGTTCACCCGGCGGCGTGTCGATAGACCCTGAGGCGATGAACGAGAGTCGCTCAATATGGGTCTCGAAACGGCTGGGCTCGAATGCCTCTCTCTGCAACAACAACCCTGCCAAACCACGGTCATTCGTCGCCCCAAGGAGCTTGTGGGCCGTGGGGCGCCGCATGTCCGCATCGATGATCAGCGTGCGGCGGCCACTCTGGGCCAGGGAGATCGCCAGGTTCATGGTAGACACGCTCTTGCCGTCGCCCGGCTCAGGGCTTGTCACGAACATGACCTGTGGCGTGCGGTGCGCGTTCGTCTGAAACAGATTGGTCCGGATGAGACGGAAGTTCTCCGACGTGGGGGACCATGGACTGTGGAGGGTGAGCAGTTTCGTGCTGTGCGGCGTGTCGCCGACCTCGATCGTCTCTTTGCCGCCCAGCATGGTCTTGATCTCGTCTTTCATGATCGGCACCACGCCCAGCAGGTTGTGGCCGCGCTTCTTGACGTCCTCGGGGGTCTCGATGCGCGTGTCCATCAGGACCCGCAGGAAGGCCAGCCCAAAACCTAGCCCGAAGCCCATCAAGATGCCCAGCAGCATGTTCTGCCTCTTGTCGGGGCGGATGGGGAATCCGGGAACGCGGGCTTCTTGCACTACATCGATGTAGCCAAGCTCAGACTCTTCCGAGATGATGACCTGCTGGAGCCGCTGGGCGAAGGTGCTGTACACCTGCTCGGCCATCGCGATGCGGCGCTGCAACTGCTCCTGCTCAATGGCCTGACGCGGCAGCTGATCGAGCCGGGAATCAAAGGCACCCAGGCGCTCGCGGAGCGTCTCGCGAAGCGTCTGCAAACCGCTGATCTGGATCTCTTTCTCCTTGACCTGCGCTCGCAGCGTGCTGCTGTACGTCAAGTCGTCCTGGGCTTCCTGCGCCCCCGCCGCTTCGCTGATCAGCTGATCACGGATCTCCTGCCGCTGGTTCTTGCGAGCTTCGAGGTTGCGCATGATGCCCGCAAGAACATCATCTTCGTTCTCGCGCCCGCGCACGGACGGATCGTTGATGTAAAACTTATCGCGCTGAAACTCCAGATCCAGAATCTGGCTATCCAGGTTGCGCAGGCGCTGCTCCAGCTCCGTCGACTCCAGTTCCTGCTCCACCTGGCCGCCGCTCAGGCTCGGATCGATGCGCTCCAACTCGGCGCGGAGCTCGGCCAAGGCCGCTTGTTCGACCTGGATGTTCAGGATCGTTTCGTCCAGCCGCGTGGAGAGGGACTGGTACTGGCCCACGAGCACCTCGCCGCTGGCGCCGTAGGTGGTCACTTCACGGTTGCGTGCGAACGACAGCCACTGCTGCTCCTCGCCCGTCAGGTCGTCCTGCCGGCGCTGCACTTGCGTTTCCAAGTAATCACGCGCGGCGCGCAGGCTCTCACGGCTCTTCTCACGGGTGTAGGTCTTGTACTCCTCGGCGTAGAGCGTAGCCAGCAGCGCGGCTTCCTCAGGCACCGGGCTCTCGGCCGCGAGGCGGATCATGTTGGCGAAACTCGACGGCGCAAAGCTAGTGCGAGCCGCGATGCGGTTGGCCGCACGGCGCAAGTCGATCTCATCGCCCCGCCCAAGGCCATCCAGGACGGTGTAGAACTCGTAGGTCCCCATCGCCTCGGCCATGGACACGAGGCGGCGCGCCACCTGCAGGGGGATCTCCTCGGAGTACGTCAGCACGCCGAGCTCGATCTCGATGGAACGCTCGTTGAAGTACCAGTAGGGGTTCTCCGGGCCCACCATTTGCGAGTTGCTGATCTTCACGATGCTGCTGGCCCGGTAGATCGGCGTCAGCTGTTCCACGTAGTAGTACATCGATCCGATGACCAGGCCCGCAACGAGCAGGATGATCCACCAACCGGTGGTCACAGCCTCCCAAAGGATGCGTAGATCCAACGTGGCTGACGCTGCATTAGCACCGGGCCGGTACGGGGCGCCGTTGGACGCGCCGTTCTTGGATGCTCCGTTTCTCATGGTGTTAGAATCTGCAGTTCGATCTACAAGAGGACGGTGCCGATATGAAGCGGCCATGTCTGGGTGATGGGGGGTGGGGTGGGAGGAGCGATGGGGGGAGCAACATCAACGCTATGCTATCGCCGAAGTGGAGCCGGGTTTCAGGGCGAGTGTGGGGGGCGGCGTCTTTGTCAAAGGTTCTGACTTAGTTCATGTTACGCCTTCGCGGAACAGGACCACGGGGATGGTCCGCAGCAGGATGTACAGGTCCAACCATGTGTTGCGGTGTTGCACGTAGTGAGCGTCGATGCGCACGCGCTCTTCGAAGGACAGCTTGTTGCGCCCGGACACCTGCCAGAGTCCGGTCAGGCCGGGAGGCGCTTGAAGCACCAAGCCCGCCATACCCAGCATCTTGGGCCGCTCGCTGGGCATGTACGCGCGGGGCCCGACCAAGCTCATCTCACCGGTGAGCACGTTGAGGAGCTGAGGCAACTCGTCGAGGCTGGTGACGCGCAGGAGCTGCCCGATGGAGGTAACGCGCGGGTCGTTCCGAAGCTTGTGGAAGACCTCATATTCTTCGCGCAGCTCAGGGTCGGCATCGAGGATGTGCTGAAGACGCTCCTCGGCGTCCACGTACATGCTCCGGAACTTCCACACCTTGAACGCGCGTCCGTCCTGGCCCATCCGCTCCTGGCGGAAGAACACGGGCCCCGGAGCGCTGAACTTGATGAGGAGCGCAATCGCCAGGAACAGAGGCAGCGTGAGCACCAAGAGCAGCCCGGCCCCAACGAGGTCCAGCAGCCGCTTGGAGAAGGTGGCCAGATGGCTCCACCGCGTGTGCGAAATGGTGTAGCCCAGCAGTCCCTCGAAGCCGGCCCCCACGCGCCAGTAGGCGTGTGTAGGGTGCAAGTCCGGCATGACAAACACCCGCCGGAAGGCATTGGTGTACGTCTGAAACTGATGCGCAGCCTCCTCTAGCTCGCACTCAGGCATGGCGAGGATGGCATACGGGATACGGTCCCCGGTGGCGAGGGCGTTCTGGAGGAGCATCGCCTGGTTGGCCGGGATGGCCGGGTAGCCATCTCCCTCATTGCTACGGATCACCAGCCCAGGGCGTAGACCCAGTTCGGGCCAGCGCTCCAGGGTCTCCACCACGGCGGCCCGGCCACGCTCCGTGGCGATGATGGCCACGGGCACGCCCCACCACGACGTACGGCCCAGCAGAATGCGCCCCAGTACCCGCACCACGGGAATCAGGACAATGCACGACAGCGAGAAGAGTCCGTAGGTGGCCACGTGAGTCAACGAGGGCTGGGTCAGTGTCAGCACAGCGACTCCATAAACACCCAACACCGTGATTGTGCACAGGCAGACACGACGAAACTCTTGAGCTGGATGCACCCCCACTACGTTGTGTAAGCCGAGTACGAGGTAAGCACTGAAGAGCAGAGCAGCCGGGGTGAGGACCTCGCGGAGAGGCAGGTAGGTGCTGAGCGCCGCACTTCCGCCGGCCACCCACAGGGTGATGACGTAGACGAGCGCCAGGGCCACCACGTCGAGCAAGACGATCATCAGGGGCGTCTGCCACCGTCGTGCTGGCCAGGTGCCCACGCGCACGGGCTCCTGTGCCGGCGCCCCTACGGGTGAGCTTGGCATCGCGTGCTGCGGTTGTTCGATGAAGAGTTCCACGGGACCGACCTAGGCGTGCTGAGTAGAGAGGAAGGAGGCGTACTCGCGCTCAAGGAGCGCGGCAAATGCCGACCGAAAACGATCGACGGAGAAGGATAGGGCGTGATCTCGGATGCGGCCAGGCTCCCACGCGCCGCGCTGCGCTTCGAAGCGCTGTACCGCATCTTGGAGTGCGTCGGCGCTCTGCTCATGGAAGAACAGACCGGTCTCGCCATCGAGCACGGTCTCACGAGCTCCGCCCCGCCCGTAGGCGATCACAGGCGTTCCACAGGCCTGCGCTTCCACAGGCACAATCCCAAAGTCTTCGTGGGCGGCGAACACGAACGCCCGAGCGCGCTGCATATGGTCGTGGACGACCTCCTGGGACTGGTACCCCTTGAAGATGATGTTCGGGCCAGCCAGGTCCCGGAGGCGAGCGGCTTCCGGCCCATCACCGATGACGACAAGCGTCTTGTCCGGCATCTGCGAGAAGGCCTCCACGATCAGGTCGATGCGCTTGTAGGGCACCAAGCGAGACAACGTCAGGTAGTAGTCTTCCTTGTGCTCGTAGAGCGAGAACGCATCGGTGTCCACCGGCGGGTAGATGACCTCGGCCTCACGCCGGTAGGTCTTCCAGATCCGCCGGGCCACATACTTCGAGTTGGCCACGAAGACGTCCACCCGGCTGGCGCTGGACGCGTCGAACAAACGCAGGTAATGCAGGACCAGCCGAGCCATCAGCCCCTTGAGGCCTCGCTCAGCCTGCCCATCCTTGAGGTACTGGAAGTAGAGGTCCCACGCATAGCGGACGGGGCTGTGCACGTAGCTGACGTGCAGTTGCTCGGCCGTGGTGAGCACCCCCTTGGCCACGACGTAGCTGGATGAGACCACCACATCGTAGGCACGCAGGTCAAACTGCTCGATGGCCAGCGGAGCCAGGGGCAAGTAGTACCGGTAGGCCTTGCGCGCCCACGGCAGGCGCTGCATGAAGGACGTGGCCACCGGGCGACCGTTCAGGAACGCCCGCTGCTCATCCTCCAAAAACTCGATCAGGCTGAAGAGGCTGGCGGATGGCACCACCTGCAGCATCTGCTCCAACACCCGTTCTGCACCGCCGTAGACGGGGAGCCAGTCATGCACCATCCCCACCCGAGCCTGCCCGAGCACAGTGGACGCTCCATTCCGAGCGGCCTCCGAGCGGTGCGGAGCTGGTGGGTGAAGGAGTTCGGGCATCGGGTGGTGAGCGCTAGCGCAAGGGTTTCAGGTAGGTATACACACAAGCACGGGTGAGTGAGGAGCCGCGAGGCCCGCCCCGGAGGGTCAGCATTCCGGGGCCGGGCCAACGCTGCTGTCTGTGTGTACGATAAAGTACGATGCAGCCCCCGCTGTACCAGTAGTGCTTCGGCCCTTTCGTCGTCTCTTTCTGGACCACCTCCAGGCTAGACACCAATCCGTTGGAGACGTGTGTATGCGCCTAAAGTGCATATGGAAAGAGGTCCAAGGCATAAAACGACGGGGGAGCGCTGGCGGCTAGTCGGTGCGAGCTTGTCCGTAGGTCCACTGGACGGCGTACTGAAGCAGCTCAGCCACGGTGTCGAAACCCAGCTTCTCTTTGGCCCGCCGGCGGTAGGTCTCGACCGTCTTGCGGCTCAGGCTCAGGCGCTCAGCGATATCGTTGACGTTGTGCCCCTGGCCCAGCATCTGGAAGACGGCCATCTCCCGGTCCGTGAGTTCGTCGATGGCAAACCCCACCCCCTGGCTGCGGCCTTTGACCACTTTGCTCAGGATGCGCGAGGCCATACGACGGCTCAGGTAGACCTCGCCACGCATGACGCTGCGAATGGCCTCCACCACACCTTGGGTGGGCTCGCTCTTCATCACGTAACCGAGCGCCCCGGCGCGGATGGCCCGCTCAGCGTAGGCGGACTCGTCGTACATCGAGAAGACCACCACCTGCACGTGGCCGTATTGATCGCGGATGTTTTGCACGAGATCCAATCCGTGCGCATCCTCCAGCGAAATATCGACCACGGCCACGTCGGGCTCCATCTGCTCGACGAGGTGGAGCGCTTGCTCGGCAGATTGCGTCTGCCCGACGAGCTCCATGTCCATCTTTCCGTTGATTGTGTCGGCCAATGCTTCGCAAACGGCCGGGTGGTCATCGACCACCAAGACCCGTACCCGCTCGGTGGTGGTCCGAGTGGGTATAGAAGGGGCGTTGTGGGCAACACCAAATGCATTCATACCTGTATACCTTGGCGTGGGTGGAATCATGTCACGTGCACGTGCGCCGTACTCCGCGTGCGCCTTCGCCTTAATAGACGTCGTTCGCACCTCGGAAGAGCTCACGCACCACGGGGAGGTGGTGGCTGTGTGCACAAAAGACCTGCTCCGCCAGCAACCACGATGGTGGGGTGGATCACTCGCATGGCGCGCCGCAGCAGGTGAGGTAGTATCCGCCGCACGATTCCACTCGCTTCGCGCCTCTGACGCCTTCAAAACAGGGTATGAGAGGTAAAAAAAAGAGGGACACCGCACAGGCGATGTCCCTAATCTAGGTGTACCAAACGGCGTAAGCGGCCGAGCTTTAGTGGGTGTACCGAGGTACATTGAGCGCATGATCTACAGTGATAGCGCCCGTCGGCCTCTACGCCTGGGGCTTACAAAGTCTATACTTTTGTGGTTCAAATGTACCAACTGCTCACTATCCCCTAGACCTGAGCCTCCGGCCTCTCACGTGGTCGTGCTCTGCCCGTAGGTCCACTGGACGGCGTACTGAAGCAGCTCGGCCACGGTGTCGAAGCCCAGCTTCTCTTTGGCCCGCCGACGGTAGGTCTCGACCGTCTTGCGGCTCAGGCTCAGGCGATCTGTGATCTCCTGCACGCTGTACCCTTGGCCCAGCATCTGGAAGACGGCCATCTCCCGGTCCGTGAGCTCATCAATGGCGAAGTTCGGCCCTGACGAGCGCCCCATGGCCACCTTGCTCAGGATGCGCGAGGCCATCCGACGGCTCAGGTAGACCTCGCCGCGCACAACGCTGCGGATGGCGTCCACCACGCTCTGCGTGGGCTCGCTCTTCATGAGATACCCCGAGGCTCCAGCGCGGATGGCCCGCTCGGCATAGACGTTCTCGTCGTACATCGAGAAGACCACCACCTGCACCTCAGGAAACTGGGCGCGGATGTTCTGCACGAGATCCAATCCGTGTGCATCCTCCAGCGAGATGTCCACGGTGATAACGTGGGGCTTGAGCCGCTCGACAAGCCGGAAGGCTTCGTCGGCAGACCCCGCCTGGCCCACCAGGTGGAGATCCATCTTGCTCCCCACCGTATCGGCCAGGGCCTCGCGAACGGCCGGATGGTCGTCCACGATCATAACTTGGATGCGATCGGTATCTGCCTTAGGCTTGGCGAACGAGGCAGTAACGTCTGGAGGAGGCATGATGGTAAGCAAGTAAGTGGATGTACTCAAGCACGCTATCTACAGCGAGTATCGTCGCGAGGACGCAGGACCTTAAGAGAGCCGCGTCAGTGCGGGTACAAGACGTCTTCTACTGAGCAAAGCAACCCTTGAGCAAAGCAGGATGTCCAGGACAGGCACACCCCGCACACAAAGGCGAAAAAAAGATCGCAACCCCGCCATGGGCGAAAAAAAAGAGCGCGCGCGGCGGGCAACGGGGCGGCTCATGACCGATCTGTCCGCTCCGTGTCAGTGAGTATACACTCAATGATGGTCCCAGCCCCCGGCTCAGAGTCAATGGTGAGCTGAGCACGCAGCACGCGGGCTCGGTAGTGCATACCGTCTAGCCCCAACGAGTTGCCACGCGTCGGACGGATGACGAAACCTTGGCCATCGTCCTCAACGCGCACAAATACGTGCCCCCGCCGACGCTTCAGCGTGATCCGGATCACCTCGGCGTCAGCATGCTTGAGGGCGTTGTTCACCGCCTCCTGTGCGATGCGGTAGAGGTGTAATTTCTGATCGCGCTCGTGGATGTCGGTGACGCCGTCATGGATGAGCTGGCAGGTGACGTCGGGCAGCGCGTTCACGTTGGACGCCATCTCCTGCAGCGCCCAGAACAGGCCTTCATGGAAGAGCTGCGCCGGGGTCAGGCCTCGGTAGATCTCGCGGACGCGCTGCGAGGCATCTTGTGCAAACTGGGCCACGCGGCGCGCCTTCTCGTAGGCCGCTTCGTCGGCCTCAAGCAGGCGTTCAGCCAGGTTGGTGCTGAGCATCCGGATGCCGGTAAGCAGCTGCCCCACGCCGTCGTGCAGGTCACGCCCGATGCGTTGCTGCTGATCCTCCAGGGCGTTGACCATGCGGCGCTCCAGCTGGACCCGCTCCGTCACGTCCATGCAGCTGCCCCAGATCTCGACCAGCTTGCCCGCAGCGAAGGTGCCCACCACGTTCAGCACGATGTCTCGCTCGCGGCCGCTTGGACCTTCCACACTGTACTCGCGACCTTTGAGTCGATATCCGGTCTCGATAAAGGCTCTCACCCATTCATCACCGATGGCCGCCCCGAGGGCGGCGATGGGCTCGCCGAGGGGGGCCTCGTAGGCCGAGCACCCCAGCAACGTGGCCATGGCGCGGTTGCACTCGGCGATGCGGCCATGCTCGGTTATCTGTGCCTGCTGTACCTGCTCGGGCAAGGCCACATCGACGGGGCTGTCCAGGCTGATGCGCCAGATGGCTTCGTTGATCGTGTCCACAAACGTGCGATACCGCTCCTCGCTAGCCCGCAAGGCGCGCTCGGCCGAGCGGCGCTCAAAGTAGGTGGCCAGCAGGTCGCCCAACACGTTGAGCATGCGCACGTCTTCGTCGAACCAGGTGGGTCGCTGCGTGCCATATTCGAACCCGATGTAGCCATAGAGTCGGTCGCCCGTGCTCAGGACAGGCACTGCCACCGTCGTCGGCTCCGCCTGATCCTGGTCCTCGATCCGGTCTAGGAACCGGTGCATCATCGCCTGATCAAGCGGCCCGTCTCCTTCCATCTTGGCACGGATCCACTCCTCGGAGGGGGTGCCATCCCGGTGCCACACATTCAAGTTGATGTCCAGCGGCTGCTCGTCCTCGGCGCCATACGCCGCCGGATTCAGCGGGAAGGTGATCAAGTAGGCCGTCTCCGTCCGCACCGCCTCGCCCATGAGGGCCAGTACGGCGTCCAGGTCTACATCGCCCGAAGAGACCAGGGTCTGCGACGCCTGCACGAGGCTGGCCTCCACGCGGAGCCGGTGCTCTACGCGGTCTTGGGCGAACCGGGTATCCTGCGCCGTGTAGGCTTCGAGGGTGCAGATGCACAACAGGTACTGCACCGCGCCCTGATCGTCCAGAATCGTGTCGAGCACCAGGTGAACGGGCAAGGGACGGCCCTGGGCCGTTTGAACGATGGCCGTTCCCGAGGCCGCTTGCTGCTGCGTGAGGGCGTGCCTCAGGGGCTCGTCTGCCTCCACCAACAGATCGCTCAATCCATCCAGACGCTCCAGCTCATCCAGCGCATAGCCGAACACATAGCTGAACACCTGGTTGAGAAAGATCACCGCCCCCTCCGCGTCCATCACCAAGAAGGGATCGGTGATGTCGGTGGGCGGGTTCTGCAACTGCTCGGCCACCACCGCTGGCAGCACCCCTTCTCCAGGCACAGGCTCGACCACGCGGCGCACGCGCTCCACAGCCGCTCCAAGGGTGGCCGCCACCGTGTGCAGGACATCGGCTTGATCCTCGCCCCAAAGCGCAGTGTCGCGGGTGCGGTCTGCCCAGAGAAAACCCCAGATCTGCTCGCGTGTGCGGATGGGGACCACCATGAGCGTCTTCGGAGGCGCCTCGGCCACGGGCCCTTGGTGGACACACGGAAAGGCTTCGGTGGAGGCGTGTACCTGCTCTCCTCGTGCAAACGACTGGCTCCACTGCGTGAGCGTGGGCCCCTGGAAGGCCGATGGGGTGTCTGGCAACCCGGCGCGCACCCACTGATGCCTACGCTGGGCACGGGGTGGAGCCCCCGGATCACTCTGCAACCGGTAGACCACCATCCGGTCTGCTTGCAGGGCTTCGCCTACGCGCTCCAACACCCGCGCAATGGCCGGCTGCGCATCATCGGTGCGCAGCAACTGGGTGGTGGCTTCGGCGACCATGCGTAGCAGGTCCGCCTCATCGCGCACGCGCGTGACTGATTGGTCGTGATCGCTGGTCTTGACAGACATAGATGGGTGCGTCAATGCACGACAAGGCTTGACCCCGGACTCTCGCTGTTCCCCTCACTCACTCGCCGCAACAGGTCGTCGGGATGTGTGGCCCAGATTGGTAAAAGTATAAAAAGAGACGAGCAATTGCTCCGTACGCTCACCGAGTTATGCGCCAATTCACCATACCATAATAGGTACTTTCGGGTAGACGCCAGCGCCTGAACACCCCTTCCTGCGTGGTCGTGCTGCAGGACAGGACCTCCGGTGGACTAATTCCGACGCGTCTGGCGGTCGAATTCGTACCAGATGATCATGGCATCGTCGCTCTCTCCAAACGGAGAGCCCGCTTCGATGTACGTCTCCCATGCGCGGTGGTAGAGCTCCTCCAGGTACTCCCTGAGTTCGGGAGGTAGCGAGGCCTCGTGTTCGTCTCTTCGACGTCGTTCCATGATGCGATACAGCTCCGACTCGTGCTCTTGTGTCCCTCTCTGTATCGGCGCCAGGCGCACAGGCTTTAGGATCATGCATCAGTTTGTGTGTCCGGGTGAACGTCGCGGCCCATGGGGCCCTCTCCTCTACACGTGATGCGGGGCTCAATCGGGCCATCCCGCCGCGTAGGGTGGAGATTTTCTGGGTGTGTGCTCGGCTGGCGCGGGGATCAGGCGTCAACCCTGGTCGTACAGGACGCGGCTTTTGCTCAGGCCGCCTCGGCGGCTTTTCTCTCCGCTCTCTGACGACCCCGCTCTCTACCTCCTCATGCATATCGCTCATCGTACGTTTCTTATCACCGGCGGCGCCTCGGGTTTGGGCGGCGCCACCGCTGCTCGGCTCGTGAAGGCCGGCGCCCGCGTCGTCTTGGCCGACATCAACGAAGAACAAGGCCTCCGCCACGCGGCGCAATTGGGTGACCAGGCTCGGTTCCATCCCACCGACGTCACCGACCCGGTGGCCGTCCAGGCCGCCATTGACCTGGCTCGGTCTGCCTTCGGGGCCCTCAACGGCGTGGTCAACTGCGCGGGCTTGGCCTTGGCCATGAAGACCTTTGGACGCAAGGGCCCGCATGACCTGGACACGTTTCGGCAGGTGGTGGAGGTGAACCTGGTTGGTATGTTCAACGTGGTCCGCCTCACGGCCGGGGCCATGACTGAAAACGAGCCCAATGAGGAAGGCGAGCGCGGGGTGATCGTCAACACCGCGTCCATCGCCGCGTTCGATGGACAGATCGGACAGGCCGCCTACGCGGCTTCCAAGGGCGGCATCGTGGGCATGACGCTGCCGATCGCGCGTGACCTGGCCCGCACGGGCATTCGCGTGGTCACGATCGCGCCCGGTACCTTTGACACCCCACTCCTGGCGGGGCTTCCCGAGGAGGCCCGGCAGTCGCTGGGCGAGCAGGTGCCGTTCCCTTCGCGCCTGGGTCACCCGTCGGAGTTTGCCGCCCTGGCCCAGCACGTCCTGGAGAACCCGATGCTCAACGGCGAGGTCATCCGCCTGGACGGCGCCCTGCGCATGGCTCCCCGCTGACCATCGCGGCCATTGGCTGGCGTAGCGCAGGACCAGAGGGGAGGGGCTTATCAAGGCCTCAGTCATCGGGACGAGGGGGGTGTCCGTAGGGGTGTCTGGGCGAGACGGCGCCGTGTTGGTCTCGGCCCGGCCTCGCAACAGAGGTCGTTTGGTACTACACCTAAGCGGCAGACCTTGACCATTCATCGCACCTGGAATAGAGGCTCCAGGCCTGCAGTCTAACCGCTGCACCCCCTCATTGACTGTACGACCATGCGATACCGCCCCGCCCTTCTTGCCCTCGTCCTCGGCTTCGCCCTCACCGGGCTCGCTGCCTGCTCGCTCCTCTTCGAAGGCGACGATCCGCTAAACCCGTTTGGCTCGCCGCCGGAGATGGACCTGGACTCTCTCCAGACGTGCGCCCAGATCGACCAGGCTCTTCAGGCCGAGGCTGGATTCGTCCAGGCTTGTGGCGAGGATGCAGACTGTGGCTTGGTCTTGCCCCAAACCAGCTGCGGCTGCACCCGCAACCTGGTGGCACGACTGGGCGTGGACACCACTCGCTTCTACACCCTTCTGGAACGTGGACAAGCGCTGGAGTGCAACCTGGAGATCGGGGGCCCCTCCACGTGCGACTGCCCCCCAGCCGACGGCTTTGTGTGCGTTGACGGCCAGTGCCAGTGGAACTACCTCACGGACACCGTGCCAGACCTGACCCAGCCAACTCCGTAGCGCCGGTTACTTGGCCCGTTCGGCGTGCTTACGCAGATACCGGGCCAAGCCGTACCACGTGGACGTGGGCAGCGCAAACTGACGGTAGGCCGTCCGGTAGGCCGGGGCCACGGCCCGATCGAATGCCTGGAAGGTCCGAACCTCGAAGGCGGCGGCCTTCTCAGCGTCTGGACCGTCCGCCTTCAAGGTCTCTCGCACGTGCGCGGTCCAGGCCGGGAGCGCGGTCCGCATCTCATCCAGGTGCCAGTCCACCCGCTCCGACGGCCCGAAATGGGTGACGAAGAGACGTGCGGGAGCCCACGCGGCGATCACGTCGAGGCTCTCCAGCCATCGCTCCACGTGCACATCGGGGGGCGGCGTCACGGGGACCACGTAGTCGGCTCCAGCCACCGCCATCCCCGCTGTATCGCCCACGAAGGCCGTGCCACTGGCTACGTCGAGGTAGCTCACGTGATGGATGGCGTGCCCTGGCGTGTAGGCCACCTGGAAGGAGCGGCCGGCCACGGAGAGCGTCTCGCCTCCACGGACGATGTGCACGTGCGCCTCCGGCACCGGTCGCACGGTGCCCCAGAGCCGATCCATGTCCGCCCCGTAAAGCCGCTGCGCACTGCGCAGCAAGCGTTGTGGATCGATGAGATGAGGAGCCCCCAGGCGATGGACGTACACCTCCAGGTTGGGGCAAGCATCCATCAGGGCGCCCACGCCGCCTGCGTGGTCCAAGTGAATGTGCGTGAGCAGCACCGCTCGCACGTCGCCCAGCCGGTGGCCCGCCGCGTGGAGGCCTGCGAGGAGCCGGGCGGTGGCGGTAGCGGGCCCGGGGTCGATCAGCACCAGTCCCTCGGGCGCCTGGACCACGCCACACGCAATCAGCTGCGGCTGCCCGAGGTAGTGCAGATCGAGGGTGGCCACGGACTCAGTGACACGTTGCATCAGGAATCAGCCGCCTGGGCTTGGAGGTGGCGCGTGAGAATCTGGGTGTAGAGGCCCGAGCCTGGCAGGTTCATGCCTCCGTCCACCACCAACAGCGTACCGGTGATGTAGGCCGCCAGTGGCGAGGCCAGAAAGACGGCGGCGTGCCCAATCTCGTCGGTCGTGCCGAAGCGCCCAAGTGGGATGGCTCGGCGTAGCTGCTGGCCCGCCTCGCCGGGCGCGAGGCGGCGCATCCCCTCGGTGCCCTCGATGGGCCCTGGGGCGATGCTGTTGGAGCGAATGCCGTAACGGCCCCATTCCAAGGCGAGGTTACGCATCAGGTTGTCCACCCCTGCCTTGGCGGCCCCGGCATGGGCTTGGGCGGCGTAGGGTACAAAGGCCTGGCCCGCTGAGATAAACACGATGGACCCCTGCGTCGCCCGAAGCTGGTCAAAGGCCGCGCGGCTGGCATTGAAGGAGCCCAGCAGATCGATGTCCACCACGGCTTTGAAACCACCGGCGCTGAGCTCCTCGGCGGGAGCCAGGAAGTTACCGGCCGCCCCGCACACGAGCGTATGGATGGGCCCCAGGGCCTCCTGGGTCTGGGCCAAGGCCTCGGCCAAGGCGTCGTAGTCACGCACATCGGCGGTGGCGGTGAAGACGCGAGCGCCCAGCGCCTCTAGCTCAGCCTGGGCGGCGTCCAGCTTCTCCTGGGTGCGGCCGCACAGAGCCAGGTTGGCGCCCAGTTGAGCAAAGCACCGCGCGATCCCCAGGTTGATGCCACTGCCCCCACCGGTGACGAAGGTGGTCGTGCCGGCAAATAGATCAGGCGGGAGGTAGTCGGTGACAGGCATGGGTACCGAGAAGCGTGGGGAGGTTCAGCGAACCTGGGGAGGGGTGCCCCGCAGGCCCTGGGAGAACGGCCTCATCCGTGCTGATCCAGGGCCTCGTCGAGGTCGCGGAGCAGGTTCTGGTAGAGGCGCTCCAGGTCGGCAAACCGGGTGGGCGTGGCCGCGTCCGGGTCTTGGCGGGCGATGGTGCGCAACTGCGACTGGTGCGCGCTGAGGGCCGCGCGGGATTGCTCCAGCAGGTTGCGGAGGCCGTATGAACTCATAGGGGCGGCACCGAGGTACGAAGGCTAGAGACCGAAGGACTCGCCGCAGGCACACGTGCGCGCGGCCTGTGGATTCATGAAGTGAAAGCCTTTGCCATCGAGCCCATCGGTGAAGTCCAGCTCCGAGCCATCCACATAGAGGACACTCCGGCGATCCATGGCCACGCGGATGCCGCCTTTCTCGGCCACATGGTCGGTGTCCTGAACGGTGGTGTCCCACCCCAAGTCGTAGGTCAGCCCCGAACAGCCGCCCGGCACCACGGCCACGCGGAGCACGGTGGAAGCTAGGTCAATCTGCTCCTGGAGGGCGACCTGCTGAATCTGCGCAAAGGCGCGGTCGGTGATCTGGAGATCCATGTGTGGTGAGGGTTGGACTAGTCAGCGGGTGAGGCCCCAGAGTGCGCTAGCGGGCCCCTGAGGGTAAGGGGGTGAACGACGCGCCTCCGGGTCTGTTTCGCCGTCGCCACGGTGGTTCCTTCCGGAGCAAGACCCGAACGAGTGTTAAGAAGTGGTGACAATAAATAAACTGGGAACGCTAGCCATGAGCGCCTGTTGTAGCTGTGTGTTTACAACATAAGACACCTTTTGTAAACCCCAGTTTACAAGTCTAGGCTGCTGATTTCGCTTGTTCTGCGGCGGCCTTCTTCCATCGCACCCGAATCCCACGATTGCACCCACATGAGCCAGACGTCGACGGACTTCCTGCACGAAGTAGCCGCCACGGATTACAAGTACGGTTTCGTGACGGACATCGAGGCGGACACCGCCCCCAAAGGTCTCAACGAAGACACGGTCCGCCTCATCTCCTCCAAGAAGGGCGAGCCGGAGTGGCTGCTGGAATGGCGCCTCCGGGCCTTCCGCCACGCTATGTCCCTCATCGACACGGACACGTACCCCCGCTGGGCCCACCTGGACTATCCCGACATTGATTTCCAGGACATCAGCTACTACTCGGCCCCGAGTGGCAAGCCGAAGTACGACAGCCTGGACGAAGTGCCGGAGGAGCTCCTGGAGACGTTCCGGAAGCTGGGCATCTCGCTCGACGAGCAGAAGCGCCTCACAGGCGTGGCCGTGGATGTGGTGATGGACAGCGTGTCTGTGGCCACCACCTTCAAGGACCAGCTCTCTGACCTGGGCATCATCTTCTGCTCGTTTGGAGAAGCCGTGGAAAACCATCCGGAGCTCGTGCGCCAGTACATGGGCACCGTGATCCCGTACACGGACAACTTCTACGCGGCCCTCAACTCGGCGGTGTTCTCAGACGGCAGCTTCTGCTACATCCCGAAAGGCGTGCGCTGCCCGATGGAGCTGTCCACCTACTTCCGCATCAACCAGGCCGGCACGGGCCAGTTTGAGCGGACGCTGATCGTGGCCGAAGAAGGGAGCTACGTCAGCTACCTCGAAGGCTGCACCGCCCCCATGCGCGACGAAAACCAGCTTCACGCTGCCGTCGTGGAGATCATCGCCAAGAAAGACGCCGAGGTCAAGTACTCGACCATCCAGAACTGGTACCCCGGCAGCGAAGACGGCAAGGGCGGCGTCTACAACTTCGTCACCAAGCGCGGCATCTGCGAAGGCAGCGGCAGCAAGATCTCGTGGACGCAGCTGGAGACGGGCTCTGCCATTACCTGGAAGTACCCGTCGGTCATCCTCAAGGGCGACCACTCGGTGGGCGAGTTCTACTCGGTGGCCTTCACCAAAGGGCACCAGCAGGCCGACACCGGCACCAAGATGATCCACCTTGGCAAGAACACGAAGTCGACCATCATCTCGAAGGGCATCTCTGGGGGCGTGAGCAACAACAGCTACCGCGGCCTAGTGAAGGTGGCCAAAGGGGCCGAGAACGCCCGCAACTTCTCCCAGTGCGACTCCATGCTGCTGGGCGACCGCTGCGGGGCCCACACCTTCCCCTACATCGAGATCAACAACCCGACGGCCCACGTGGAGCACGAGGCCACCACCACCAAGGTAGGCGAGGACCAGATCTTCTATTGCAACCAGCGGGGAATCGGCGAGGAAGACGCCATCAAGCTCATCGTGAGCGGCTTTGCCCAGGAGATCCTGGCCAAGCTCCCGATGGAATTCGCCGTCGAAGCCCGCAAGCTCCTCTCCATCGAACTGGAAGGCAGCGTCGGCTAAGTGAACGGGTGTCTGATGAACGGCAAACGGGCCCTCCGAGCGCCCCTTCACCACGCACCATTCACCATTCACCATCTATTTTTTCCTCTCATGGCTCTACTTGAAATCAGAAACCTTCATGCGCAGGTCGAAGAGACCGGCCTCCAGATTCTCAACGGTGTCGACCTGACGGTCAACCCGGGCGAGGTCCATGCCATCATGGGCCCCAACGGCTCCGGGAAGAGCACCCTGGCCTCTGTGCTGGCCGGGCGCGAGGACTATGAAGTGACGGACGGCAGCATCCACTACGACGGCGAAGATCTCCTGGAGATGGACCCCGACGAGCGGGCCCGCGAGGGCGTTTTCCTCGCCTTCCAGTACCCTGTGGAGCTGCCGGGCGTGAGCATGACGAACTTCCTACGCCAAGCCGTGAACTCGGTCCGAGAGCATCGCGAGGAGCCCGAGCTGTCCGCCGGTGACTTCCTGCGCCTCCTGCGTGAGAAGGCGGCCTTCGTGGAGCTCGACCCGAAGTTCCTCAAGCGCGCCGTCAACGAGGGCTTCTCGGGCGGTGAGAAGAAGCGCAACGAGATCTTCCAGCTGGCCCTGCTGGACCCGCGCCTGGCCGTCCTGGACGAGACGGATTCTGGGCTGGACATCGACGCCCTCCGCGTGGTGGCCGACGGGGTCAACAAGCTGCGGGCTCAGAACCGGGCCTTTGTGGTCATCACCCACTATCAGCGCCTGCTGGACTACATCGTCCCTGACGTGGTGCACGTGATGGTGGACGGACGCATCGTACGCTCGGGCACCAAGGAGCTGGCCCTGGAGCTGGAAGAGAAGGGCTACGAGTGGATCAAAGAAGAGACGGTAGCTCCCTAAGTGCCCTGTCAAGCGCCTATTGATGGGCGCTGTACGCCTCGTCACACGCCAGGCGGCGTTGTCCGCCGCGACGCCCATCGACCTATCACTACGAACTTGACAGAGCACTAAGAGGACGCTGAGACCTGGCCTTGAACCATCCAGGCTTGGCCATCCCCCGCCCTGCTTGAATATCACAGATCCTATGTCGATTTCTATCTCTACCACCACGCAGGACATGGCGCTGGAGGCGCGCTTTCTCGACGCCTTCCACGTCAACGATGGGCAGATGCTCAACGGGCAGAACGACCGCCTGAAGGACCTCCGCCGCGAGGCGATTCGTCACTTCGAGGCGCTCGGCTTCCCCGCGCTCAAAGCCGAAGCCTGGAAATACACCAAGATCCGCAAGGTCTTGCAGCACGAATTCGGCATCGACCTGGCCCCCGCTACGGAAGGCGTCACCGCCGCCGACGTGGAGGCGGCTCGCATCCCGGGCCTGGAGGATGCCTACGTGTTTGTGCTCGTCAACGGGCGCTTCCGGGAAGACCTGTCCAGCCTGGACGGCCTGCCGGAGGGCGTGGTCCTCACCGGCTTCCAGCATGCGGCCTCGCACCACCCCGAGCTGGTCAACGCGCACCTGGCCCACTACGCCGACTTCCAGGACGATGCCTTTGTGGCCTTGAACACGGCGTTCATCACGGACGGCCTCTTCCTGCACGTGCCGAAGAACACCGTCGTGGAGCGCCCCATCCAGGTGGTCAACCTGCTGCACACGGACCATGACCTGTTCATCCAACCCCGCAAGCTCATCGTGGCGGAGCGGAGCAGCCAGGTCACGGTCGTCGAAACCTTCGGTGGGCTCACGGATGCGGCCACCTTCACGAACAGCGTGACGGAGTTCTTTGTGGCCTCCAATGCCCACGTGAAGCACTACCAGATTCAGGAAGAAGGTACCGCCGCTTCGACCGTCGGCCTCATCCGAGGCTACCAGCAGGGCGATAGCACCTTCTCGACCACCACGGTCACGTTTGACGGCGCCACGATCCGCAACAACATCTCGCTGTTGCCAGATGGCCAGCACTGCAACACCAACATGTACGGCCTCTTCCTGGGCCGCGGCCGCCTCCACGTGGACAACCACACGTTCATGGACCACGCGCAGCCGCAGTGCGAAAGCAACGAGCTGTACAAAGGCATCCTGGACGACCGCGCCACGGGCGTCTTCAACGGCAAGATCTTCGTCCGCCAGGACGCCCAGCAAACCAACGCCTACCAGTCCAACAAGAGCATCGTGCTCTCGGACACCGCCCGCATGTACTCCAAGCCCGAGCTGGAGATCTACGCGGATGATGTACGCTGCAGCCACGGCGCCACGACCGGGCAGCTCGACGAAGAGGGCGTCTTCTACCTCCGCGCCCGCGGCCTCACCGAGCGCCAAGCCCGCGCCCTGATGCTCCTGGCCTTCGCCCGCGACGTGCTGGACACCGTGGAGCTCGAGCCCCTCCATGATTACCTCGACGTCCGCGTCAGCGACCGCATTCAAGAAGGGGTGTGAATGAAAAATGTAAAGTGAGAAATGATACGCGCAAAGTGTGTTCAGCCTCGGCGTTAACCCGAGCCAGACACACTTTGCCTTTCTCCCTTCTCATTGACCCCTTTGCACGACCCTCGCTCCTCCGCCTATGCCTAGCTCTCTGACCCGCACGCCCATCCTGGACGTCGACGCCATCCGGGCGCAGTTTCCGGCGCTGCACCGCACGGTGCATGAGGGGACGCCGCTCGTCTACCTGGACAACGCCGCGACCTCGCAGAAGCCCCAAGTGGTCCTGGATCGCCTGGCGCATTACTACGCGCAGGAGAACAGCAACGTCCACCGGGGGGTGCACACGATGAGCCAGGAGGCTACCGACGCCTACGAAGAGGCGCGCGAGGTCATCCGGGAGCATCTCAACGCGGCCAGCACGCGCGAAGTCATCTTCACGCGTGGCACCACCGAAGGCATCAACCTGGTGGCGCGCTCCTTTGCACAGCCCCGCTTGCGTCCAGGGGATGAGATCCTGATCACGGCGATGGAGCACCACGCCAACATCGTCCCGTGGCAGCTCGTGGCCGAGGCCACCGGAGCCCGCCTGCAGGTGATCCCGGTCGACGACCGTGGGGTGTTGGATGTGGACGCTTTCGAGCGCCTCCTCACGCCGCGCGTCAAGATGCTGGCGGTCGTCCATATCTCGAATGCCCTCGGCACGGTCAACCCGGTTCGCCACCTGATCACCCAGGCCCAGGGGCTGGGCATCCCGGTTCTGGTGGATGGCGCCCAATCGGTGCCGCACGGCCCGGTGGACGTGCAAGCGCTCGGTGCGGATTTCTTCTGCTTCTCCGCCCACAAAGCCCTCGGCCCTACCGGCTTCGGGGTCCTCTATGGCCGCGAAGCCCTGCTGGAGACGATGCCTCCTTGGCAAGGCGGGGGCGACATGATCGAGCGCGTCACCTTCGAGCGGACCACCTACAACGAGCTGCCGCACCGCTTCGAGGCCGGCACCCCCCACATCGCGGGTGCCGTGGCCACGGCCACAGCACTCCAGTATCTCCAGGAGATCGGTCCGGCTGCCGTGGCCGCCCAGGAACAGGACCTACTGACCTATGCCACCGGCCAGCTTGAGGAGATCGAGGGGGTACGGCTCGTGGGCACGGCGCCGGACAAGGCGAGTGTGCTTTCGTTTGTCCTGGATGGCGTCCATCCCTACGACGTGGGCGTCCTGCTGGACCACATGGGGGTGGCGGTGCGCACCGGCCACCACTGCACCCAGCCCCTGATGCAGCGCTTCGGCCTCCCCGGCACCGTCCGCGCCTCCTTCGCCTTCTACAACACCCGCGAGGAAGCCGACCGGCTCGCAGCGAGCGTGCGGCGAGCCGCCTCCATGCTCACCTAAACCCCGCATCATGGCCCACCCCGCTACCGCCCAGGCCCGCGCCCAGGAGATCGTCGAGGACTTCGCGCTGTTCGACGACTGGATGGGGCGCTACGAGTACCTGATCGATCTAGGCCGCGACCTGCCGCTGATCGACCCGCAGCACAAGACGGAGGCCTACCGCATCCATGGCTGCCAGGCCCAGGTTTGGCTCCACGCCGATACCGACGACGGCCTCGTGCACTACACGGCCGACAGCGACGCCCTCATCACGAAGGGGCTCATCGCCCTGCTCCTGCGCGTCCTCTCAGGCCTCCCCGCCGACGAGATCCGCCACGCCGACCTCGCGTTTCTCGACGAGATCGGGCTCCGGGAGCATCTATCGGCCACCCGCAAGAACGGCCTGGCGTCCATGGTGTCCACCATGAAAGCGCACGCCAAGGCCCACGCGGCCCTTTAACCATTCGTTGACTGCTCGCTCGCCTCGCCTATGTCCGCTCACACGCTCATCGACAACCCGGCCGGCCACACGCAGATGGAGGCCGATGCCCTGGATGCGCTTCGGTCTGTCTACGACCCAGAGATTCCCGTCAACATCTACGACCTGGGCCTGATCTACGTCCTCAGCATCACGGAGGACAAAGCCATTGAGGTGCGCATGACGCTCACCGCTCCCAACTGCCCAGCGGCTGACATCATCCCCAACCAGGTTGAGGGCGCGTTGGCGCTGGTGCCAGAGGTCACGCACGTCAAGGTGGATCTGACGTTTGATCCTCCGTTCACACCGGACATGATGTCCGACGAGGCTCGCCTGGAGTTGGGCCTCTTCTAACCGACCCACCTGTTCCATGCTGCACGCTCACACGCTCGCCCTGGCCGCAGCGGTCCTTGCCGAGGGCCGGGCTCCGGATGTCGTGCAGATGCTGACGCCCCTCATCAAGCCTGGCGCGCCGCCCACGGCGGAGGACGCTCAGGGGCGGTGCCTCTTGGCCCGCGCCCATCTCGTGCACCAGGGTCGTGCCGACGGAGCCCATCGCCTGCTGGCTCCCCTGGAGACCGCCACCGACCCCGCGTGGTCTCCCGCTGTGCGCGGCCAGGTGGCCTTGTGGCTCGGGTGGACGTACGCCTGGCCACGCGACGGCATGCACGACCTCGCCCGGGCCACATCGTGGTTGCACCGCGCCCAGTCTCTCCTGACGGCTGAGGCCGACTCATCCGGTCGAGCCTGGGCCACCCTCGGCCTTGCCTGGGCTTATCTGCAGCGCGAAGACGACCCGGCCATGGCCACCTACCTGCTGCAGAAGCCGCTGGTGCGTGAGGTGGCCGCCCGTCGGCCGCTGGCCCGCCAGTGGGCCGCCCTCCTGCGTCTGTACGTCGCGGTGGCCCGCGGCACCCGCACAGCGCCCGCCGAGGACGAAGCGCTCCGTGGCGCTCCTGACTTGGTCCAGGCCCTGGCCGCGCTGAGCCGCGCGGCTCTTGCACATCGGATGGGCACCCCCTTGTCGGCGCTGCACGCCTCGGTCCACGAGGCCATCCAGACCTTGACGGCCCTGGTGCCCTCGCCGGCCGAGGCGCTTTGGGCGCCCCCCTCTCCCCTCGCCCCGTTCGTGGGCGCTGTGCTGCGTGGAGCCGATGCCCTGGACGTGCCTCCCCTTCCCCAGCCGGCCTCGCCAGCGCTCCTCCCGTCTGACCTGGTGGGCCTGAGCCCGGCTATGCAGTCCGTACGGGCCGCGATGGGGGCGATCAGCCAGAGCGCGTTGCCCGTCCTCCTTCAAGGGGAACCCGGCAGTGGTTTGCGCTGGATGGCCCACGCGCTCCATGCCATGGGTCCACAGGCGGAGGGTCCCGTCGTCTGCGTACGCTGCGAAGAATCGGCGATCACGCCCGCCGAGGAGCGCCTGTTCGGCCATGGTGCCGCCCCGTCGGCGCTGGCCGAGGCTCGCGGTGGTACCCTGGTCCTGGATCATGCGGAGACGCTGCCCCTGGAGATACAACGACGCCTACTGCATCACCTGCGGGCGTCCTCGCCGTCCATGCGCGTGGTCACCACGATGCATCCAGACCCGGCCCGTCTGGCCGACGAAGGGCGGCTCCTGCCTGCTCTGCTCGATCACCTGGGCGCTCTCCGCCTCACGCTGCCGCCTCTCCGGGAGCGCCGTGACGACCTCCCGCTCCTTGTGCACCACTTCCTGCATCAGCAGGCCCCCGGCGGTACACCACTGGCCGGTGTGACCGTCCCCGCCTGGCGGGCTCTGTTGGCCTATCCCTGGCCCGGTAACGTCCGGCAGCTTCACCACGAGCTCGAACGAGCCTTGATCTATGCCAGCAGCGAGCCCACCTTCGTGCTCGATGTAGCGTCCCTCTCGGCCGACATCCAGGCCGCCGCCACAACGCCTGACAGAACCGCCGTCAACGGCACGACCACCGTCAACGGCACGGTCCTGGCGGGGCACGGGTTCGACCGGATGGCCGCTACCTACGCCCCAGCGGCCTCCTCGGACGACGGGCTGCTGGATGCCTTCGTCACAGAAGCCGAGCGCGCCCTCATCAGCCATACCCTGAAGAAAGTCGATGGCCAAGTGTCCGCTGCCGCCGATCAGCTGGGGCTGACGCGGCAAGGCCTCTACAAGAAAATGAAGCGAATCGGACTCTCGGCGGACCAGTTCCAACGGCCAGCGCCCGACGCCTCACCCTCCTACTCCCTATCTTAGACGGTGCCTGACGCCTACCCGCGTCCCATCTTTGATGCCTATGTCTACGCCTACGCCCCCCCGTCTGCGGCTCGATCATGCCTCGATCATGACGGCCTCTTTGCAGGATGCCATCCACTTTTATGTCGATGTCCTGGGCCTGACTCTGCGCTGCGTAGAGGAGGACCCCCTTCGGCAAGGGCACCAGCGGGCCTTGCTCACCGACGCCGACGGCTGTGACGTCTTGGAGATTATTGAGATGACCGAGTTGGCCCATCCCACGGTGCCGGGGCGAGGTGGGCTGCATCACCTGGGCTTCCGCCTCGCCGAGCGCGACTGGTATTCGCTGCGCACCCGCTTGGACGCGCAAGCCTACCCCTACCATGAGGTAGACGGCCGCCTCTTCGTGCGCGACGCCGACGGCCTGGTGCTAGAGTTGGAGTACGCCTGAGCGGTCACCGGCCGATGGCCGACGTTCAGAGGCTGACTATGAATGGTCAAGTGGGGCGTTTCATTGACTGTTGTGCCTTGACCCCTGACGAATTCACCCCTCCATGCTTCCCCTCGTCGCCCTCGAATCGACGGTCATCGCCCACGGGCTGCCTCATCCCCACAACCTGGAGACGGCCCATCGCCTGGAGGCGGTGGTTCGAGAGGTCGGCGCTCACCCGCGCACCGTGGCCGTGCTGGGCGGCGTCCCTGTGGTGGGGCTGACCGCGGACCAGCTGGCCCACCTAGCCACCGCGCCCGACGTGCGCAAGGTGAGCCTGCGCGACCTCCCCGTGGCCATGGCCCGGCACGAGGACGGCGCTACCACGGTGGCGGCCACCCTGTGGCTGGCGCACCGCGAGGGCGTGGCGGTGTTTGCGACCGGTGGCATCGGCGGGGTGCACCGAGCGCTCGGCGGAGCCGCCTCGTTCGATGTGAGCAATGACCTCCATGTGCTGGGGCAGGTGCCCATGGTGGTGGTGTGCGCGGGCGCCAAGGCGATCCTGGACCTCCCGGCCACGCGCGAGGTGCTCGAGACGGTCGGCGTGACAGTGGTCGGCTACGGCACCAACGAGATGCCAGCCTTCTACAGCCGCACGAGCGGCCTGCCCGTCGATGTCCGCTGCGACACGCCGGAGGAGGTAGCGGCCCTGGCCCAGCGCCGGCGTCAGCTTCAGATACCGGGTGCCGTCCTGGTCACGGTCCCCCCGCCCGAAGCCACCGCGCTGCCTCCAGAGGTGGTGCAGCCGGCCATCGATCAGGCGCTGGCCGAGGCGGAAGCCCAGGGCCTTCGGTCGGCGGCCCTCACCCCCTTCCTGCTGCGCCGCATCGCGACCCTCACCGACGGGCGAGCCCTTGCGACCAATGTGGCGTTGCTTGAACAGAACGCACGGATCGCGGCGTCCATCGCCCGGGCGCTGACAGCCCAAGAGCGCCCAGCTCCGTGGGAGCCCCGCCCGTTGTGACCCGGCGCTGGACTCTCCTGAGCCTATCTGGCCTGCTGGCCCTGGCCGCCTGTACCTCCTGGCCCACCCAGCGGCCCCTCCGCACGACGGCCTCGCTGGTGCAGCCCATGGCTACCGCTCCTGAGGCCCAGATTCAGCGCGCCCTCATCGTGTTCGTGCGCTTCCGCGATGATACGCTCTCCTGGGCCGAGGCCTGCTCCCCCGCGGGCCAGCAGTGGGCCGCCCCAGACCGCTTGCCCCGCCTCGCCTCGACCGTTCTAGCGAGCAGCCCGCAGCGGCCCTTCCCCCCCACCAGCCTGACGGCCTATTTCCACCAGCAGTCTCTAGGCCGCTTCGTGCTCGTGGGCGACGTGGCGCCCCAGGTGATCGTCTCCGAAGCCCCCGAAGCTACCTACGACATCCGAACGCCCGCCTCGCTGGACGGCCTCGCCCGGCTGACCGAGGAGATCGTCGACGCCCTCGACCCCTCCACCGACTTCAGCGACTACGACGCCGACGGCGATGGTGTGGTGGACAAGCTCATCGTGGTGCTCCGCCGGACTCAGCTGACCGTCAGCTGGAGCGGCTATGCGACCCTCGGGCGCTTCCGCACGCCCCTTGTCCGTGACGGTGTGCGGATCGACGGGCCGCGGACCGGCAGCTACGTCCGCTACGACATGGCCGGCAACATCTACCCCGACCTCAACCTGACGCGTCTCCTGGCCCACGAGCTCGGCCACCACCTCTGGGCGAGCACGCCCACGCGCGGCCACCACCTGACCCCGCTCGGCGGACCGTTAGCCCAGGGGGCGCCCGCCTCCGATCCCAGCCGCCTCGGCTACGCCCTGATGGTGGGCGGCTCCACGTACGACGCGCGCGGCGACCTCACCATCTCGGCCTTCGAACGCGACCTGCTGGGCTGGATCGACTGCCCCACGCTCCGCCGGGACACCACCGTGACCCTGGGCGACCTCTACGCAACGGGGGCGTGCGCGCAGTTGGCCACGACCAGTGCCGGCGGCCGCCAGCGGCAGCTCTACCTCACAAACCGGCAACGCGTGGGCCCCTTTGACCGCCTGCGCACCAACACCTGCACCACGCCTCCGAACGAGCAAGGCCTCAAGACGACCGGCCTCCTCGCGATGCTGGCTGAGGAGCACCGACGCGTGGCCGTCCTGGCGGCCGACGGCACGCTGGACCTGAGCATCGCGGCCGCACCCTACCAAGGCGACCTGTTCGGCCCCAGCACGCAGACCCAGCTCTCGCCGTGGACGCGGCCCAACAGCAACGGCTACACCACCTACCCACCCGGTTTCGCGATGCGGCCGGAGCACTGGCAAGCCCTCGAGCAGATCGGCGCTGCCCACGAGGCCGTTCCCCTGCGCTTCACCTACCGCGCCGACGCCCGCGTCCGTCCGTCCTTCTACACCGACGCCTGGATCGGCCCCGAGACCAACGGCGACACGTTGGTCGGCCCTCTGACCATCCACGACGGCGCCACCCTCACGCTGGCACCCGGCCTGGCGCTAGCGCTGGCGGGCACGCCCACCGTGACCGTACGCGGAACACTGGCACTGACCGATCCCGCACTCAGCACCCTGACCGAAGACCCCCTGTCCATCGTTGTAGAAGTGGGCGGCCAGCTCATCGTGGGCGACTCGCTCCAGCCCGGCGGGCGGTTCCAGTTACCGGCGGGAGCCACCCTGGACCTGGGCGCAGCCGGCCGCCTGGTGCTCCACGGGTCCCGGCTGATCGTGCCGCCAGGGGCGACGCTGCGGTATGACACGCTGGCGCAGGTCGTACGCCGCGGCACGAGCGCCCGTGTGGTGCGGTTTTGAGCGGGTGAGCGCATTGGTCGAGTCCCCTCGTGCTCCCTTTCCCCACCCGGAACCTTAACTCTTTGGACCTAGTCTGGACAGCTGAGCTTCTCCTCACGCCGAGGCGCCACCTCTCCTCCTGTTCAGGCATGAACTTCCAGCAGCTCAGCTATATCATTGCGGTGGATCGGCATCAGAACTTCCACCGGGCGGCGGTGGACTGCGACGTGGCCCAGTCTACGTTGAGCAAAGAGATCCAGCGGCTGGAGCAGGAATACGGGATCATCATCTTTGACCGCACGCGCCAGCCAGTCGTGCCGACCCTCAAGGGCGTCGATCTGATCAACAAGGCGCGCGAGATCTTGCAGAAGCGCCGCGAGTTCGTCCACATCGCCCAGCGCCGTGACAACCCGGTGGCGGGCCACATGAAGCTGGCCCTCACGGAGATCCTGGCGCCGTACCTGGCGCCTTTCCTCATCCGCTCGCTCTCCCGCAAGTATCCGGACCTGCACCTCGAGATTCTGGAACTGAGCGATCGCCGTATCGAAGACCTGTTGACCGACGAAGGCATCGACGCGGCCGTCATGATCTCACCGTCGCTGGCCAAGGAGTACTTCGAGCATACGCTCTACCGCGAGCAGCTCCTACTGTACTCCCCCGAGCTCAGCCCCACACGGGGCGACGGGACCGTGGCCGTTGGCGACATCGACTTCGGCTCGGTGCTTATCCACGAGGACCTGAAGGAGATCCTCCTGCGCCAGCTGGGCAGCCTGTTTGGCGACTACGCGCCCGAGGAGGGCCGCAACATCAAGTACCTCAAGGGCAACCTAGAGACGATCCGGCACATCATCCGGACCAACGGCGGGGCGATGCTCGTGCCCACGCTGGCCCGCTCGTTCTTCCCCGAGCACGAGCAGCGCCACCTCTTTGCGTTCCGCGGCGTGCACCCCGAGCTCGACGTCAGCCTGATCTCCAGCCGAGGCTTCGAGAAGACCCGCATCATCAAACGGCTGATCGAAGAGATCGGGCAGATCGTCCCAGCCCCCGTGGCGGGGGCATAGCCGAGGCGGCGACGGCCTGGCAGCGGCCCCACCAGCAGACCGCGTGTCAGCGGAGTTGAAAGCATCCCCCATCTTCTGCGCGCTCTGTCGATGCAGATCAATGCCAACCAGCGCCCTTATGCGCGGCAGCGCTCAAGCCCTCCCGAATCCCGCAGCCCCCGGCCACGTATTCATCAGCACGTCCGTTCACCTACTCCCAAGCTAGGCCATCCCCACCACGCCATCACTTGCCTCTGGTTGGAAAAACCGCTTGGCCGCATCTGGGCGTGGTTGTGCTTGACTTTCGAATACGACTTTCGCGCTCTGTTGCCTTCGGAGCCTTTCGCGCTCCTGGGGCAGCCCTAACTGCATGGCCCCATCATCAACGCCTCCGATGGTCAGGCCCGAGTGAGAGCCTTACAAGGGGCGGAGAGGATCCTATATGCATATCGTGGTGGTCGTGGGCCACCGGGTAGATCTGGGGCTGTCTTTCTCAGCTTGCCGTCGCTACCTTGCACCTGACGGCACTGGTGTGCCGTCAGCTCCCTCCGTGGCCTATCTCCCCGGCTATGTCGAAGCCGGACCGTACCTCTTGTCCCCGCCTGCTGTCCTTTCAACGAATGACCGCACAGACCCACGACGCCCTCAAATCCAAGATCTGGGAAATCGCGAACCGCCTCCGCGGTCCTTACCGCCCCCCGCAATACCGCCTCGTCATGCTGCCTATCGTGGTGCTGCGGCGCTTCGATTGCGTGCTGGAGCCTACGAAGGACGCGGTACTGAAGGAGTACCAGAAGCTCACCGCGCAGAACACGAAGGAGCAGGCGATGGTGAAGCTGCTGGGGAAAGCGGCAGACCCCAGCCGCAAGCACCCGCTCTATAACACGAGCGGCTACACGTTCCAGAAGCTGCTCGACGACCCTGAGAACATCGCGCCGAACCTCGTTGCGTACATCAACGGCTTCTCGCCGACGGCGCGCAGCATCTTTGAGCGGTTCAAGTTCTCGGATCAGATTGAGAAGCTGGATGCCAGCAACCGGCTTTTCGTCATTGTGAAGGCGATGGCCGAGGTGGACCTCACCCCGCAAAGCCTGGCGAACCCGGACGGCATCTCGAACTTGCAGATGGGGTACCTCTTCGAGCACCTCGTCATGCGGTTTAACGAGCAGGCGAACGAGGAGGCGGGCGACCACTTCACGCCGCGTGAAGTGATCCGCCTCATGGCCAATCTGGTGTACACCGGCGAGCAGGACGTGCATAAACCGGGAATCTACCGTACGATCTACGACCCCGCCTGCGGCACGGGCGGCATGCTCTCCGAATCCGAAAAGTTCATCCTCAACTACAACGAGGCCGCGCACCTCGCGCTCTTCGGACAGGAGTACAACGACGAGTCCTGGGCCATCTGCTGCTCGGACATGCTCATCAAGGACGAAGACCCTGGCAGCATCGTCCTGGGTGATACGCTCGGCGACGGCAAGACGGGCGACGGCTTTCAGGACAAACGCTTCCACTACATGCTCGCCAACCCGCCCTTTGGCGTGGAGTGGAAGGACCAGAAAAAGGTGGTCCAGGGCGAGCACAAAGCGCTGGGCTTCAATGGGCGCTTCGGAGCCGGGGTGCCGGCCATCAACGACGGCTCGCTGCTGTTCCTCCAGCACATGCTCTCGAAGATGCACCCGTATACCGACGGCGAAGAAGGGGCGCCCGGCTCGAAGATCGCGGTCGTGTTCAACGGCTCACCGCTCTTTTCGGGGGCGGCCGAGTCGGGGCCGTCGAACATCCGGCGCTGGATCATCGAGAACGACTGGCTGGACGCCATCGTGGCGCTGCCCGATCAGCTTTTCTATAACACGGGCATCTACACCTATGTCTGGCTCGTCACCAACCGCAAGCCTCCTGAGCGGCGCGGCACGGTGCAGCTCATCGACGGGACGCGCTTTGCGCAGCGCATGAAGAAAAGCCTCAACAACAAGCGGAACGAGATCACCGAGGCGCACATCCGCCACCTCACGCAGATCTACGGCCGCTACACCGACGGCGAGACCGCCGAGGTGGAGATCGACGGGCGCACGGAGACCCGCGTCGTTTCGCGCATCTTCGAGAACCGCGAGTTCGGCTTCCTGCGCATCACCGTCGACCGCCCGCTGCGGATGCACTTCGAGGCCACGCCCGAGCGCATCGCCCGCCTGGATGAGCAGAGGGCCTTCGCGAACCTCGCCACGTCGAAAAAGCGCAAAGACCCAGCCGCCGTAGCCCGCGAGATCGAGGCCGGGAAGCAGCGCCAAGACCACCTCCGCGCACTGGTCGCCTCACTGGCCCCCAACGGGCGCTACATGGACCGCCAGGTGTTCGCTGCCGACTTGAAGCATGCCGCCAAGCGCGAGGGGGTGAAGCTGCCGGCCGCCATCATGAAAGCCATCTTCGCCGCACTGGGCGAGCGCGACCCCGAGGCCGCGATCTGCCGCGACAGCAAAGGCCGCCCCGAAGCCGATAGTGACCTGCGCGACACCGAAAACATCCCGCTTCCCGAGGGCCCCACGCTCCCCCTCCCCCTCGACTTCGGCCCCGACAAACCACATGGCGCCCTGATTGAGGCGTTCCGCGACGAGATCAACGCCTACATGGCCCGCGAGGTACTGCCCCACGTACCCGATGCGTGGGTGGACTACGACAAGACCAAGGTGGGCTACGAGATCCCGATCAACCGCCACTTCTACGTCTACGAGCCGCCGCGCCCGCTCGGCGAGATCGAGGCCGACATTGCTAAGCTTGAGGGTGAGATTGCAGAGCTGCTGGAGGGGCTGGGGGTATGAGATCTGATTCTGAGAGCCTGACATATCGGCCACCCGGCACCGAATGGCTTGGAGAGATCCCGGCCCACTGGGAAGTCTTACCATTACGCCGCCTAGCAAGGAACATTGCAACAGGGCGTACACCTCCATCGACGGATGAAGACTACTTCTCTGAGGGGACGATTTTGTGGATCACCCCCGGTGACTTCGGTTCAGACCTGGAACTGAAAAGCTCCGCTCGGCGGATTACCTCTAAAGCTGTCCAAAACGGTGTTGCTACGCTGTTTCCGCCGCGTTCCATAATGCTTGTTGGCATTGGGGCTACGTTAGGTAAGGTTGCTGTGAACGTAAGGCCAGCATCTGCTAACCAGCAGATCAACGCGATTATTCCCGAAAAAGATTGCGATTCTCACTACCTCGCTTACTTCTTGCATGGCTTTCGCGAGGAAGTGCGAGTGATGTCGAACGGAAACACGTTGGGCATTCTCAACCAAGAGGGGACGAAGTCTCTCACAGTTTTGAAGCCGCCCCTCGACGTGCAGCGTCGCATCGCGCGGTTCCTCGACGAGAAGACCGCCCGCATCGACGCGCTCATCGCGAAGAAGCGGGCGCTGCTGGACCGGCTCGCCGAGAAGCGCCAGGCGCTCATCACGCGCGCCGTCACGCGGGGGCTCGACCCGGACGCGCCGATGAAGCCGTCGGGCATCGACTGGTTGGGGGAGATTCCGGCGCATTGGGAGACAGGCAACATCCGCCGTTTCGCAAGTATGAAAACCGGACATACACCATCCCGGTCGGTCAAGGAGTATTGGGAAGACTGTACAATCCCGTGGTTCACCCTTGCCGATGTGTGGCAGCTTCGCGACGGCACACGATGGTATCTCAGGGAGACCAAGGAAAAAATCAGCGAACTAGGGCTCGCGAATTCGGCAGCAGAGCTTCTACCCGCTGGGACAGTTGTGTTCTCGCGCACCGCTTCAGTGGGTTATTCGGGCATTATGCCCGAGCCAATGGCGACTAGCCAGGACTTTTGGAACTGGGTCTGTGGACCCAAACTCATCCCTGAGCATCTGTTATTACTTTTTCGCAGCATGACCCAAAAATTTGAGGAGAGCACTAGTGGGTCCACTCATAAAACCATCTACCAGGGTATCGCTGCCGGATTGGAAATTTGCGTACCCCCTCTTGGCGAGCAACGAGCGATCGCCGACTACGCGCTTCACCAGGCAGCACAGCTAGACGGGCTCGTAGCGAAAGTTAATCAGTCTATTGATCGTCTTGCCGAATACCGCGCCGCCCTCGTCACCGCCGCTGTCACCGGCCAGATTGAGAGCCTGCGATGAGCCGGTCCAGCCACACCGAACCCCGCTGCTTCCAGTAGCGTAGCCCTGGATAGGCAAACTCACTTGACTCCAAACCCGCTTATGCCCACGACCCTCACTCTCGACGACGACCTCGCCGCCCGCGCCGAAGAAGCGGCAGCCCGTGAAGGTACGACTGTGGCCCGTCTGCTCGAAGAGGGCCTGCGGCTTCGGCTGCGGTCGGCCTTATCGCCAGACGAACTGCCCCCCCTGCCCATCTTCGACGGCGGCACGGGGATGGCACCGGGCATCGACCCGTTGAGCAACCGGGCTATGCGCGACGCGCTTGACGGAGCCGGTGACGCGGAGGACGATGCGTTGTGACACCTGACATCAACGTGCTCGTTGCGGCCTCACGTGCCGACCATGCCCACCACGCGCCCGCTCGCTCCTGGTTAGAAGAAGGACTCCACCGCGTCCGCACCGAAGGTCGCCTCGGCCTGCTGCCGATGGTCACCGCCGGTTTCTTACGTCTGGTGACGAACAAGAGGATTTTCCCTGTTCCCACCCCACTACGCGAGGCCACCGCCTTCATTGACGCGCTCACCATCCGTCCGGGGGTGGTCCTGCTCGACCTCCCTCCAGTGTGGGATGATCTGGCCCGCCTATGCGAGCGCCAGCAGCTCATTTCCAACGCTGTGCCCGATGCATGGATTGCTGTGGCCGTGCGGGCGCACGCCGAACACCTGGTCACGTTCGACCGCGACTTTATCACCCTGCTGCCTCCGGCCCACCTTACGCTCCTTGGGCAGTCCTGACGGCACAGCCTCCATCACCGCCGCCATCAGCGGCCAGATCAACGCTCTCCGATGAGCACCCACACCGAAGCTGCGTTCGAAACCGCCATCGAAGCCGGCCTCCTAGCCACCGGCCGCTACGAGGCTCGCGCACCGTCCGCCTATGACGCCGCCCGAGCCCTCTTCCCGGAGGACGTAGTCGGCTTCCTCCAGGATACGCAGCCCAAGAAGTGGGCCGGGCTAGAGGCTCTTCTCGGCGAACGCACCACCGCTACGGTTTTCGACGCGCTCGGCAAAGAGCTCGGCCTCAAGGGCACGCTGCATGTGCTACGGCATGGCTTCAAGTGCTATGGGAAGACCTTTCGGCTGGCCTACTTCCGTCCTAACTCCGGGATGAACCCCGAGGCGGCCGGGCGCTACGCGCAGAACCGCCTCACGATGACCCGGCAGGTCGCCTTCGACTCCGTGCTGAAGAAGGCAGACGGCACGCGCAGGCGCTGCATCATCGATGTGGTGCTGAGTGTCAACGGGCTGCCGGTGGTGACGGCGGAGCTCAAGAACCCGCTCACCAGGCAGCGCGCCAGCCATGCGGTGGCGCAGTACAAAACCGAGCGCGACGGGCGAGACCTGCTCTTCGCCTTCAAGCAACGGGCGCTCGTCCACTTCGCCGTGGACCCGGATGAGGTCTGGATGACCACGCGGCTCAGGGGCAAGGAGACCTACTTCCTCCCCTTCAACCGAGGCCACCATCACGGCGCGGGCAACCCCCCTGTGGACGGGAACTGGAAGACGCATTACCTCTGGGATGAGGTGCTCGAAGCCGACAGCCTGCTCGACATCCTGCAGCGGTTCATGCACCTTGAGGTGACCGAAAAGCAGGTCGCCACCGACAAAGGCGTGCGCACGGTGCGCAGGGAAACGATGATCTTCCCGCGCTACCACCAGCTCGATGCTGTGCGGAAGCTCGTGGACCACGCTCGCACGCAGGGGTCGGGGCACAACTACCTCGTGCAGCACTCGGCCGGATCGGGCAAATCCAACTCCATCGCATGGCTTGCCCACCGGCTCGCCAGCCTCCACGATGCCGAGGACCACAAGATCTTCAGTACCGTCGTGGTCGTCACCGACCGCCGCGTGCTGGACCAACAGCTCCAGGACACCATCTACCAGTTCGAGCACAAGACCGGCGTGGTCGAGAAGATCGACGAGAACACCCAGCAGCTCGCCAAGGCGCTGTCGAGCGGGACACCCATCGTCATCAGCACCATCCAGAAATTCCCCTTCATCACCCAGGCCATGCGCACCCTGGCCCAAAAAGGACAGGGCGTACAGCTCGACACGGCGGGCAAGCGCTTCGCCGTGATCGTGGACGAAGCACACTCCTCGCAGAGCGGCGAGACCGCGAAATCGCTCCGCGGGATGCTCAACAAAGACGGCATCGAAGCCGCCATCGCTGCCCAGCTTACCGACGAGGAAGACGCCGATCTCACCGACGAGGCCAAAGCAGCCGTGCTGCGCGAGGCGATGGAACGGGGGCGGCAGCCCAACCTCAGCTTCTTCGCCTTCACCGCCACGCCCAAGTTCAAGACGAAGGTGCTGTTCGACGAGCCAGGGCCGCTAGGCACCGCCCCGTTCCACGAGTACACCATGCGGCAAGCCATCGATGAAGGCTTCATCATGGACGTGCTCCAGCACTACACGACCTACAAGCGCTACTACGGCCTGGTCAAGCACGTCGAAGCCGACCCCGAAGTGCCGCGCCGGCAGGCCGCGAAGGCGCTCGCCCGGTTCATGGAACTGCACCCCGTCAACATTGAGCAGGTGGTGACGGTCATCGTAGAGCACTTCCGGCTGCACGTCCTGCACGAGATCGGCGGGCGAGCCAAAGCGATGGTGGTCACCGGCTCCCGGCTGGCCGCCGTCAAGTACAAGCTCGCCTTCGACCGCTACATCCGC
>JBCDJV010000027.1:0-48329 GCA_038747425.1 Bacteroidota bacterium | reverse complement strand
GGGTGAGGGGGTGAGGGGGTGAGGGGGTGAGACAGCGTGAGCGTTTGAAGCTACGGACCCCCACACTCTCAAACACCCACACCCTACTCGCCCCAACCGGTCCTAGCCGAAGAAGTTGCGGAGTTCAGGGTGGTCACTCTGTCGGAGGTCGTCCAGGGTCCCACCGGCCACGATCTCGCCCTCAAACAGAAAATGGGCCCGGTCTGCGATGATTTCGGCACAAAGAAGGTCATGCGTGATGGCGATGGACGTGATGCCCCGCTCGTCGCGGAGCCGCACGATGAGGTCAGAGACGGTGCGAACCGAGACGGGGTCGAGGCCCGTGGTGGGTTCGTCGTAGAGCATGATTTCGGGCTGGAGGATGATGGATCGCGCCAGGCCGATCCGCTTCTTCTGGCCGCCCGACAGCTCGGCGGGGTACTGGGGCGCGGTGGCCTCCAGGTTGACCCAGGCGAGCGTCTCCCGGATGCGATCCTCGCACTCAGCAGCGGTGAGCGCGGTGTGGCGGTCCAGGAAGAAGTACAGGTTGTCATACACCGTCATGGAGTCGAAGAGGGCACCGCCTTGGAAGAGGTAGCCAATCGACAGCCGCATCTGGTCCAGCGCGTCGTCTTCCAGCAGGTCCATGCGTTCTCCTTTCACCCAGACGGCCCCGCGGTCGGGTTTGAGCAGTTGTACGATATGCTTGATGAGCACGCTTTTGCCACTGCCGGACCCGCCCATGACCACGGCCGAGGTGCCGCGCTCAATCTCGAGGTCGACCCCCCGCAGCACCCGTTTGCGGCCAAAGGCTTTATGCACATCCTGCAAGGCGATGAACGCCTCGTGGGACGGGGCTGGCTCCGTTGCATCGGGCCGAGACGGGGTGGGCTGCGGCAACACGGCGCTCAACCTCCTACGTTGCCGAAGAACATGAGGGAGATGCGGACGATGAGCACGTCGGCCAGGAGGATGAGGAGGGACGAGGTGACCACGGCCTGCATGGCGGCTTTCCCTACCTCGCGGGTGCCGCCCCGGACATGGTATCCCAGGTAGCAGCTCACAATGCCCACGATGAACCCAAAGGCGCTGGTCTTGAAGGTGTCCACCAGCAGGTCTGAGAACCGCATGCTGGAGAACGCCGTGGTGATGAAGATCCGGTAGTCCATGTTGGTGGCCAGCACGGATTCCAGGTAGCCTCCTACGAGGGCAATGATATCGGTCCAGATGGTCAGGATGGGAAACATGACGATGCAGGCCAGCACCCGGGTGACCACCAGGTAGTGGTACGGCTTGAGGGCCGCCACCTCCAGCGCGTCGATCTGCTCTGTCACGCGCATGGAGCCAATCTCGGCGCCCATACCGGCCCCCAGCCGGCCGGCTAGCACGAGCGAGGTGAACACGGGACCGATCTCTTTGAAGACTGCCAGCGCCAGCATGTTGGGGAGCACGGCCTCGGCGCCGAACCGGGCCAGCGTGCCGCGGCTCTGCATCGCCATGACGATGCCGATGGCAAAGCCGGTCACCGCGGTCAGCACGAAGCTGCGCGAGCCCACTTCATCGAGCTGGTTGATAAACTCGCGTCCTTCGAACGGCCGCCGCCACACCCGCACAAAGAACTGACCGGCAAACCCCAGAAAGTGCCCAATGCGGTCCAGCCGCTCTTCAACGGGCCCCGGCTGCCGATCCGGCGGCGACCCCTCGGTATCCGGACGCTCGTCGTCCGCTGAGCTCGTAGAGACGGTGGCGGTATCAGCCATGGCGCCTAGGTGGCCTCCTGCATGAGGTATTCCACGTCTTCAGGCTGCTTGGGAATGGGTGGGCCCAGCACGCGATGCCCGTCATCGGTCACCAGCACGTCGTCTTCAATGCGGATGCCCCCGGCATCGAGGTAGGCCTCCAGCGCCTCGTAGCGGATGAAGGGGGCGCCCCGTCCGGCTTGGCGCCACTGGGCGATCAGGCCAGGGATGAGGTAGAGGCCTGGCTCCACGGTGACCACAAAGCCCGGCTCCAGCGTACGCGCCAGCCGCAGCGCGCTCAGCCCAAACTGATCGCTGCGGCGCATCTCGGCGCCGTAGCCCACGTGGTCTTCGCCCAGCCCTTCCATGTCGTGCACGTCCAGACCCATCATATGGCCCAACCCATGGGGGAAGAAGAGGGCATGGGCTCCGGCGGCCACGGCCTCATCGGCATCACCCTGCATGAGGCCCAGCTGCTGCAGGCCCTCCACGAGGTGCCGGGCCGCCAGCCGGTGCAGGTCCAGAAAACGGACCCCGGGGGCGATGCCGCGTATGCACGCCTCCTGGGCGTTCAGCACAATCTGGTAGAGGTCGCGCTGCGGGGCGGTGAACCGTCCGTCTACGGGATAGGTGCGCGTGATATCACTGGCGTAGTGCTTGGGCGAGGTAGCACCGCCATCGCACAAGGCCAGCCGCCCGGCCTCCAGGGCTCGGTCGGTGGGGTGGTTGTGCAGGACCTCTCCGTGCGTGGTGAAGATGAGTGGGAAGGCCAGCCGCCGCCCATGCCGGAGCACCTCGCCTTCGAGCCGGCCCGCCACATCAGTCTCACGCAGCCCCGGTCGGCACAGCTGCATCCCGGCCACGTGCATCGCGGCTGTGACGGACAAGGCGTCTTCAATCTGCTCGACCTCCGCCGAGGTCTTGCGAGACCGCTGGGCCACCACCGCTTCGATCAGGGGGCGGGACACGTGCGCGTCGACTTCCGCTGGGGTCAGGTCTAGCAGCGTGGCCAGGCGCAGGCGGGTGGCGGGACGGTAGGGCGGTGTCAGGTGGAGGGGACGGCCTTGCTGAAGCGCCGCCCGCACCACGCTGGCCAGATCGGCAGACGGCCGCACGCTGACGAGCCCGGCTTGCGCGGCCTCCTCGGCCAAGGCGGGCTGCGGACCGGTCCACACCAGGTCATCGGTGGTCAGTTCGTCGCCGAACAGGGTGGCGGTACCCTGGTCCAGATCCAGCACGCCAGCCAGGTCAGGCCGGTTGAGGCCCCAATAGTACAGGAACGAGCCATCCTGCCAGAAGGGATAGGCGTTGCCCGCGTAGTTCATGGGGCTCAAGGCGTGGCCTGGCATCACCACCAAGCCCTGTTCCAGGGTCGCGGCCAGGTGGGCCCTGCGTGTGCGGTAGGTGGCGGGGTCAAACATAGCCGGGTGAGGAGAGCGGAGGCAACAAACGAATAATACCCCAGGGGGCCCCGACCATCAAGCACAGACCGCAACAGACGCCGTGCCAGCGTCCAGAGGCCGCTGTCCCCGTGCAGGGAGCGATGCGTGTCCCGCTCCAAGACGCTCGGTGCCTGTTTCCCATTCCCCGTCCCCGCTTGACTACCCGGTTGCAGACGTGCAGATTATCTCCCCCTCATCGTCGCCCGCTATCGCAGGGCTCCTCCCCATTCCTCAACCTACGTCCTATGACCTACGACTTTGACCTTATTGTACTAGGTGGCGGTGCGGCGGGCCTGACGGCCTCTGGCATCGGTGCCAACCTCGGTGTGAAGACGCTGATGATCGAGCGTGAACGGCATACCGTACCAGACGGAGCTCATCCGGCTAAACTGGGAGGGGATTGTACGTGGACGGGCTGTGTGCCCAGCAAAGCGTTACTCAAGGCCGCCAAGGTGGCCCACCAACTCCGCCACGCCGCGGACTATGGCCTGGTGACCACGGCCCCAGAGGTCGACTTCAAGCGCGTCATGGATCACGTCCGGCACATCCGCGACGACGTGTTCGAGGAGGCCGATCGCCCCGAGATCTACGAAGACATGGGCATTGAGGTGCGGGTGGGGACCGCGCGTTTCACCGATGCCCACACGGTGGCCATCGAGGCCGACGGCACAGCGGAGCTGGTCACGGGGCGCTTTATCATCATCGCCACGGGGGGGCGGGCCTTGGTGCCGCCCATTGCGGGGCTGGACACGGTGCCGTACCTGACCAACCACTCGCTCTTCGAGCAAGACCAGCAGCCCAAGCGGCTGGCGGTGGTGGGCGCTGGGCCCATCGGGACCGAGATGGCGCAGGCCTTCCAGCGGCTGGGCACCCAGGTAACGGTCCTAGACATGGCCCCTGGCATCCTTGGCAAGGACGACGCCGAGCTGACGGCTCTCCTCCGCGAGCGGCTGGAAGAAGAAGGCATCCAGTACATGCTGGGCGCCGCTGTGGAGCGGGTGGATCCGCACGAAGGGGGGGTCCGCGTGACCGCCCAGATGGACGGCCAGACGCGCACGGTGGACGCCGATGCCCTGCTCTTGGCCACAGGCCGCCGCCCCAACATCGAGGGGCTGGGCTTGGAGGAGGCGGGCGTGGCCTTCACGCGCCGTGGTATCACGGTGGATGACCGCGGCAAGACGAGCCAGAGCCACATCTATGCGGCGGGCGACGTAACCGGCCAGTTCCAGTTTACCCACATGAGCGAGCACACCGCCAAGGTGGCGGCTACGTCCTTGATCCTCAAGGTGCCTACCAAGGTGGACACGGCCCATGTGCCATGGGTGACCTACACGGATCCCGAGTTGGCCCACGTGGGGGCCACGGAGGCACAGCTCAAGGAGAAGGGCGAGCGCTACGAGGTGTACCGCTTCCCCTACGCCAAAGTGGACCGGGCCATCACCGACGGGGACACCATCGGCCTGATCAAGGTGTTTGCGACGTCGCTGACCGGCACCATCCTGGGCGCTTCTATCTTGGGCGCCCATGCGGGCGATCTCATCGGGGCGTATGCGCTGGCCATGAGGAACGGCATCTCGCTGCGCCAGATCTCGGACACCATCCACCCCTATCCCACCTACGGCCTGGGCGTACGCCGAGCGGCCGACCAGTGGTATGCGCGGAAGCAGTCCGTGACGTTCACCCGCTTCCTACAGACCGTCTTCCGGTATCGGGGCCCGGTCATCGAGCCAGACCCAGACCGGATCGTGTAGAGATCGGCGGCCGTTTGTGCCACGAGCGTGTAAAGCCGTGGCCCAGGCGGCCGCTGTTCAGTCCATCCCGGCGCGCTCTTCCTCGGCGGCCACGAACAAGGCCAACACCTCGCGGCCCACGTCCAGGTCGGCGCCACTCTGGTTGATGGACATAGCCACGGCCACCTGGGTGGCGGGGTGAAGCACCAGGATCGAGGTGCCGCCCACGGAGCCTCCAGTGTGAGACCAGAGCGGATCCCCGTCTTCGTCGCTTGCCACCCGCCAGCCAAAGCCATACTGTACGCCTTCGCCCGCGGTGGTCTGCTGCTCGGTGAAGAGGAGAGCCTGGGCCTCGGGGGGCAGGGTCTCGCCGTCCATCATGGCGCGCGCGAAGAGGAGGAGGTCGGTGACGGTGGACAAGAAGCCGCCGCCGGCCCACTTGTAGCTATTGTCTACGGCTGGGGCATTGAGTAGCGTCCCGTCCTCGCCGCGCGTGTAGAAGCCGGTGCGCTGCGTGATGAGGCTGTCGGCATGGTCGGCCACGGTCTGGTGCATGCCGAGGGGGCGGAAGACGTGCTCCGTCATGTGGGGCAGAAAGTCTTGTCCGCTGGCTCCTTCCACCACGGCACTGATCAGGTTCCAGCCGTAGCTGGAGTAGGCATACCGAGAGCCGGGTTCGTGCATCAGCGGATCATCCTGAAAGATGGCCAGCCCCTCGTCCACGGTGGCGAAGCGCTCGTTGAGCAAGAACTCCTGGTTGCGGTAGTGGCGGATCCCGCCCAGGTGGGCCCCCAGCTGACGGGTGGTTACGGGGTGCGTCTTCTCCGGAAAGGCCGGGACGTACGTCTGCACGGGGGCGTCCACGTCCAGCTCTCCAGCGGCATGCAGCTGGGCCACCGCCACGGCTGTGAATGGCTTGGAGATGCTGCCGATGCGGAACCGTGTGGTCTGTGGCCAGACTGGGATGCGATGCTCTAGGTTTGCGTAGCCGTAGCCTTCGGCCCAGACGGTGCGGCCTTGCACGGAGACGGCAATGGCCAGTCCGGGGTAGCCCTCGGAGGCCATGGCCTGGCGCACCAGGGCATCGGCCTGGGCAATCTCAGGGCTGGTAGACTCCGTGCTCAGTGGAGGCGCAGGCGGTGGCGCGGACAGGAGGACAGCGGTGAGGGCCACCAGCAATGGCATCAGGCCCAGGGCTCGGCGGAGGCGGTGCATAGCGCGCGTACGTCGGGGAGCGAGGAGGGATAGACCAATGATAGGGGATGCCTCCACAAAAAACGCCAGGGAAGCATAGCCTCCCTGGCGCCTGAAGGGTGGGTCCGCTGCCGACGTAGGTGACCACGCCGACGGCATACACCTGGTTGGACTAGTTGTCGCCTCCGTCGCTCGGGGGCAGCAGGACCGTGTCGATCACGTGCACCACCCCGTTCGAGGCGGCTACATCGGTCATGACCACGTTGGCCTCGTTGATCATAACCTGCCCGGCCTCAGAGGCCGTGATGGTCAGCGAGGCGCCCTGCAAGGTGGGGGCCGTGTCCATCGTGACGACCTGCTCAGCCATGGCCTCGGCTGGGATCACGTGGTACATCAGGATAGCCGTGAGCTGGTCTTTGTTCTCCGGGAGGAGTAGGCTTTCCAGTGTACCTTCCGGCAGCTTAGCAAAGGCCTCATCTGTGGGGGCCAAGACCGTAAAGGGGCCTGCTCCGCGGAGCGCCTCCACCAAGTCTGCGGCCTCCAGGGCCGCCACGAGTGTGTTGAAGTTGTTGGCTACCGCCACGTCAACCACGGTGTTGGCTGGGGCTTCGTCGGCGTCCTGGGCTTGAGCGTTCAAGCTCGTGAGGGGAGCCAGCATGAAGGCCAGGATGGCCAGCAAGGTGAGATGCTTGGTCATGGTGGGATCCTAGGATGTGGTAGGAATAAGAGAGAAGTGCGGTGCACGAACACAAGGGTGTGTGCGCCACAATCCATCGACCCACCGTCCCTTCGGCTCCGTATGTAGTACCATCCGACCATAGGGGATGCGTACCCGCGTTACAGTCCCAAGCCGCGGCTCAAGATCCGACATCAAGAGTTCGTAACAAGAAACAGACAAGCTATAATACACTCCAAGTATATGATTAATATAGAATTAAGTACCTAATATAGGCCCTTAACCGTAGAGGTGGTTCGTCGATAATTGACGTAAGTGAAGTATCGCCAGCGCATGCTGTCTCAGGACTGGCGGCGCTGTGTGTCCGTTGCTCCCGTGGTTCCCACCCGCTATGCGTACGTCCTCGGATTCTCTGTGGCAAGCTCTGGACCGGTTCATTGCACCGGAAGTGTGGGCCGCGGGCGGCGATCGGCTGCGCGAGGCTCGGCTGGTGACCTTCGTGACGGCCCTGGGCGTGCCCATCGGCCTGGTGCTGGCGGTGGCTCGGTACGTGCAAGGCCACCTGGACCTGATGGTGGCCGCCCTGGTGTTTGTCCTCGCCTCTGGCCTAGGGGTGCTGGTGGCCAAACGGACGCAGCGCTACAAGCTGGTGTCGCTGTGCGTGCTGACCGTGAGCCTACTGGCGGCCACCCGAGCCGCCATCCTGTATGGTGGCTTTGGGTCTACCTCGATTCACATCCTGGTGCAGGTCCCGGGCCTCGGCTTCCTGCTGGCACAGCGCCGCGGAGGGCTACTTATGATGGGATTGACGGCTGGCGCGTTGGGAGCCATCGCGATCTGGTCCCCAGACGGGGCGGCCACACAGGCCCACGTGCCGGTGCTGGGGGTGTCCTTGATGATGGGAGCCCTGGCTTCGTTTGGCTTTGTCTACATGAGCAGCCAGGCGCTCCACCGCGCCACAGTCGCCAATCGGCGGCTGGAAGCGGGGAACGCGGCCTTGCGCGAGGCACGCCGCGCGGCCGAGGAGGCGTTGGCGGTGCGGAGCGCCTTCCTGGCCACCATGAGCCATGAAATCCGCACCCCCATGAACGGGGTCATCGGGATGACCTCGTTGTTGCGCCACACCTCGCTCACCGACGAACAGCAGGAATTCGTGGACACCATCCGCCTCTCGGGCGATGCCCTGCTGACGATTATCAACGACATCTTGGACTTCTCGAAGATCGAGTCTGAGCAGCTTGAGCTGGAAGAGCAGCCCTTTGCGGTACGTCAATGCGTGGAGGAAGCCTTGGACCTGCTCGCGCTGGCGGGCTACGACAAGGGCTTGGAGCTGGCCTACCGCATGGCCCCCGACGTTCCAGAGCATGTGGTGGGAGATGTCACGCGGCTACGCCAGGTGCTGGTCAACCTCTTGAGCAATGCCATCAAGTTCACTGAACAGGGCCGGGTGACGGTCGAGGTCGAGACGGCGGACACGTCCACGGCAGACGCCCTGGTGCTGGCGTTCGCTGTGGCCGACACCGGCATCGGGATTCCGGTTGACCGGATGGACCGGCTGTTCGAGCCCTTTCGGCAGGTCGATGCCTCCACGACGCGGCAGCACGGCGGGACCGGGTTGGGCCTGGCCATCAGCCGCCGCCTGTGTGAGGCCATGGGGGGGACCATCACCGTGACCTCGGAGGTGGGGCAGGGGTCCGTCTTTCGCAGCACGGTGCGTGTAGCTCGTGCGGAGGTGGCCGCGCCACGCCTGGACGGAGTGGATGGCCTGCGCATTATGCTGGTGGAGCCGCGCGCCTTCAGCCGGGAAGCCCTGGCCGAAACGCTGGCGCAGCAGGGGATGCACGTGACCGCCTATGCCGCGTGGCCCGCCGAGCTTCCAACACCCAGACCAGCCTGGGTGGTGATGGCCCCCGCTTCCGGAGCGTCTCTGGCCACCGCGGTGGCCAAGCTCCGCCAGCGCTGGCCCAGTGGACCGGTGGTGGCCCTGGTCCCACCCGGCCGCCACACCGCGGTACCCACCGTGCAGACGATGCCCCTGCCGGTCAAGCCCCTGCGCCTGGCACAGCTTCTGGCGCAGGTCGACCGCTCGCCCCACAGAGAGGCCGGGGAGATCACCGAGGACCTCCCCGATCTGGCCGAGGCGTATCCCTTGCGCGTGCTGCTGGTGGAAGACAATCCGGTGAACCAGAAAGTGGGCAGCCAACTGATGCAGCGTGTCGGCTACCATCCTGATCTGGCCAGCGATGGACAGGAAGCGGTGGACGCGATGCAGCGCCAGGACTACGACGTCGTGCTGATGGACATGCACATGCCCACGATGGATGGTCTCACCGCCACCCGGCACATTCGTGCGCAGGAACGCCCAGGCCAGAGGCTCCCGTACATCATCGGGATGACGGCCAACGTCTTGCCCGAGGACCAGCAGCGGTGCTTGGAGAGCGGCATGGACGACTTCGTGGCCAAACCGGTACGGCCAGAGGCGCTCTACGAGGCGCTACGCCGTGCTGCCCAAGCCCGGCCCACCTCGGTGTCCTGAGAGGGCATGGCGGGTCTGTGTTGGGGCTGGGGCTGGCCTTCGGGCGGCCCATCTCAGCATCTCTGCTGGGCTCGTGGCGCGGCTACGCACGTGGAGAACGCGCCGCCCGGTCCTCGGCAACGGGCTGGCTCGCCGACCACCCCCATCCCCTTTGAGGGGTCAAAAAAAGGCCGAGGGAGCCATCGCTCCCCCGGCCAATCACATCCAGACGAACTGGACGCATGCCCTCAGGTCTAGTCTTCGTCGCTCGGTGGGAGCAGGACGGTGTCGATCACGTGGATGACGCCGTTTGAGGCCATCACGTCGGTGGCGACCACGTTGGCGCCATTGACCATGACCCCGCCTGACTCGGTGATGGTGATGGCCACGTCACTGCCCTGCACCGTGGGGGCGGCGTCCATCGTGACGACCTGCTCGGCCATGGCCTTGGCCGGGATCACGTGGTAGGTGAGGATAGCCACGAGGCGGTCCAGGTTCTCGGGCTGCAGCAGCGTCTCCACCGTGCCGTCAGGCAGCTTCCCGAAGGCGGCATCGGTGGGGGCCAGCACCGTGAAGGGGCCTTCGCCGCTCAGCGTTTCCACGAGGCCGGCGGCCTGGACGGCGGCCACGAGCGTGTTGAAGTCGTTGGCTACGGCCACATCCACGATGGTGCCGGGCTCGTCTTGGGCCTGGGCCTCAAGGCCGGTGAAGGCGGCTAGCATACCTACGAGGAGGGCCAGTACAGTAATTCGCTTGGTCATGATGACGTGCAGAGGTCTGGATGGATAACAAAGGAGCCGGGAGCGGGCGTAGGAGGGCCCCGCAGAGGACACGCACCCAACTCCGCTCCTGTAGCGCCTGACCACAAGGGCAAGACGCGCCCTTACAGCGACAGAGGCTCCACATGATCCGTCCAACGCGGGGTGTCACGAGAAATGGACATGCGGGAAAGCAGGGCAACAGGGTCCCCTCACAGGGGGGGCACCGGCTCGTTTTTGCCGGTCCCGGCGTCTATCTTGCCAGCGTCCGCCGCCCCCCACCGCTGACCCCATCTTCCCCATGCGCTGCCTGCTGTGTACCCTCCTCGTCTTGCTGATGGCGATGCCTGCCCAGGCGCAGGACTCCATGCCCCGCATCCTGTCCATGCGTGAGCGCGCCGAGGTGCGTGACGCCTGGCTGGAACGCCGTTTCGAGACGGTAATCCCTATGCTGATGCGGCGAGAGGGCGTCGACATGTGGATCATCAGCGCCCGCGAGTACAACGAGGACCCAGTCATCCGGTCCATGCTCCCGGCTACCTGGCTCAACGCCCGCCGCCGCACCATCCTGATGTTCTACGATCGAGGCCCTGAGCAAGGCGTCGAGCGGCTGGCCATTGCGCGCTACGCCGTGGGCCAAGCATTCCCTGCGGCCTGGAACCCCGACGAGCAGCCCGACCAATGGGCCCGCCTCGCCGAACTGGTGGCCGAGCGTGATCCTCAGCAGATCGCGATCAATCGCTCCACCACCTTCGCCCTGGCCGATGGGATGACCGATACCGAGTTCGACGGCCTCTCGGCGGCACTGGCCTCCACCTACCGAGGCCGCCTCGTGTCTGGGGAGAACCTGGCGGTGGGCTGGCTGGAGACCCGCATCCCTGAGGAGATGGACGTCTACCCCATGGTGGTCAAGATCGCTCAGCGCATCATCGCGGAGGGCTTCTCCGAGCAGGTCATCCAGCCGGGCGTGACCACCACGGCCGACGTCCAGTGGTGGTACCGGGAGCGCATCCGGGATCTCAACCTGGTGACGTGGTTTCATCCCAGCGTCTCGGTGCAACGGGCCGAAGGCGATGCGGGCAGCAACGACTTCTCCGCACGTCCCGGCGAGACCGTCATCCGCCCCGGCGACCTGCTCCACGTGGACCTCGGCATCACCTATCTGGGCCTCAATACGGACACGCAGGAGCACGCCTACGTGCTGCGTCCTGGCGAGACGGAGGCGCCCGCCGGGCTCCGCCAGGCCATGGCCGTGGGCAACCGGCTGCAAGACCTCCACACGGATGAGTTCGTGACCGGCCGCACCGGCAACGAGATGCTGGCCGCTGCCCTCGCCCAGGCTGAGCGTGAGGGCATCAACGCCACCATCTACACGCACCCCATTGGGTATCAGGGGCATGGGGCGGGGCCGCTGGTTGGGATGTGGGACATGCAGGACGGCGTGCCGGGCAAAGGGGAGTATCCGCTTTACCCCAACACGGCCTACGCGATCGAGCTCAACGCGGCGGTGTCCATCCCGGAATGGAGCAACCAAGAGGTGCGCATCAAGCTCGAACAGGACGCCTTCTTCGATGGTGCCAACGTCTGGTATCTCGATGGGCGGCAGACCGAGCTGCACCTCATCCCCCGGGAGCCGTACACGGCTCCGTTCGAAGCCCCCTCCACCTCTGGCATGGATCAGTAGGGCGCAGAGCGCCGGGGCGGACGTGAAGGTGGGCCCGCCGCCATGGCGGGCGTTCCGCGCTCCCGTTGCCTTGGCCCTGGACCCCGAAGCGCTAGCTTCAGTCCGCGTTCACCCCGTCATTGTTATCCGTACGTATGGGACGTCCCGAGTTGGTCTTGATCGCGGCTGTGGCCGTGCAAAATCGCGTCATCGGCCACAGCATGGAGTTGCCCTGGCGCCTCTCCGAAGATCTCAAGCGGTTCAAGCGGCTCACCCTGGGGCACCCCGTGGTGATGGGGCGGCTCACCTTTGAGTCGCTGGTGAACCAGATGGGCGGGCCGTTGCCGGGCCGGCGCAACATTGTGCTGACCTCGCAGGACGGCCTGGAGGGTTTCCCCGATCTCGAGACGTACCCCTCCGTGGATGCGGTCTTGACCGCGCTGGCCGACGAGCCCCGCGTGTTCATTGGCGGCGGGGAGTCCGTGTATGCGGCCTTCCTCCCCTTGGCTGACCGCCTGGAGTTGACCCTCGTGGACGGCCCCTACGAAGGCGATGCCTACTTCCCTCCGTACGAGCACCTCGTGGGACGTTTGTTCACCGTCTCGCAGGAGGAGGCGCATGAGGGCTTTCGCTTCGTCACCTATGGCCGCGCGGCGTGGTAGAGGCGATTCGGCTGTTCGCCCCCGTCTGGCGGCGTCAAAACCGAAGGGTGAACACGGTCTGACCCGGCTCTGAGCGCACCCGGATGGTGCCATTGTGCTGCCGCATGATCTCGCGGGAGAAGCTGAGCCCGATGCCTGAGCCGTCTTTCTTGGTCGAATAGAACGGGATGAAAATCTTATCGAGCGCCTCGGGGACAATGCCGGGGCCGTTGTCGCGCACCTGAATGGCTACGCGGCTGCGCTCGTCGAGCATCGCCCGCAGGTCGATGTGGGCGTCGTCTTGTTTGGCCAGGGCCTGGGCCGCGTTCTTGAGGAGGTTGAGCAGGACCTGCTCGATCTGCTCTGGGTCAGCGGTGAGGTTCAGGCTGGCGGGCTCGATGTGCGTGGTCAGGGTGATGGATTGCTCCGTGAGTTGGCGTTGCAGCAGCCGTTCCAGGTCGTCGAAGAGCACGGCCAGTGGCACGATCTGGAAGTTGGGCTTCGGGATGCGCGTGAGCTGCCGGTACGACTGAACGAACGTCAGCAGCCCCTCACTGCGCCGCTCGATGGTGCGCATGGCACCGCGCACATCGTCCAGCGCCTCCGCCGCGGCTCCATCGCCTTGGGCGGCTGGGAGGGCATCTTGCAACAGGTCGTTGGCGGTCTCGGCCAGCGAAGCGATTGGGGCGATGGAGTTCATAATCTCGTGGGTAAGCACCCGCGTCAGCTTCTGCCACGCCTCGGCCTCCTTGTCATCCAACTCGCGCTGCAGGTTCTGAATGGAGACCAGCTTGTACGTGGTGCCCTGCAGGCGGAAGCTGGCCGCATAGATGGCCAGGTTGAGCAACTCGTCGTGATCGGCCACCTGGACGAGGGTTTTTTCCCCGGGCTCCAGCTGATGGAGGGCCTCGACCAACGCCGGACTGAACGTGCGCAGGCCCTGCGTATGCTTGAGGTGCGGAACGCGCAGCAGGCGCTTGGCGGCATTGTTGACCAGCGACACAGTGCCGTCGGCCTCGAAGGCCACCAGCCCCACGCCCACGTGCTGCACCACGGTCTGGAGGTAGCGTTCCTGGGCCTCGGTCTCTGAGCGGGCATCGCGGAAATCATCCATCACCTCGGTGAAGGCAGCCGCCAGCTCGGGAAAAGGCCCTGCACGGCCTTCGTCCGAGAAGGCCTGCGAGAAGTCGGCATAGCGTACCGACCTGAGGAAGCGCTCCAGGTCGCGGCTCGTCTTCTCGACGTAGCGGACCAGCCCCGCCACCTGCCACATCACCGCCAAGCCCACGATGCCCGCGGCCACAAAGGCGCCGACCTCGTAGGCGAGCACGAAGGCCACCAGCAGGGTGGCGGTGATCAGCACGACCCGCAGCGTACACCGCAGGCGGAATCCACGCAGGTTCATGAAGGAGCAGAGGAGGGGGGTGAGTGGAGGCCGCCCAAGGGCGGGGCCGACCACGCGTACGCGGTGCGCCGAGGCAGGATGCATCCGGCACCGCCGCATCGTATGTTGGAGGCACGCCACGCGCCTGAACACCAGCGCCTCACGCCGATGCTAGATAAGGAGCGGACGACCATCCTGGCCACCTACTATAACGAGATCGACGCCGAGATCGCCAAGGATTTTCTGCGCGCCGAAGGCATTTCTGCCTACGTGTCCAAGGATGACAGCGGCGGCATGGATCCCCACTTCCAGCTGACCCGCGGTGTGCGGGTGGTCATCATGGAGCGCGATGCCGAGCGCGCCCTGGCGGTGCTGCAAGCTTTGCAGGACGGCTACGACGAAGGCCCTTGACACCGGGGCCCGCCCGCGATGATCCCAACCGCCCACCCGCGCGTCAAGGTGTGCTGCATCGCCAGTGTGGATGAGGCCTGGATGGCCATCCGAGCTGGGGCCGATGCGCTGGGGCTGGTCTCGGCCATGCCCAGCGGGCCGGGCGTGATTGACGAGGCGGCCATACGCACCATTGCCGCTGCGATCCCCCCGCCCATTGCCACGGTGCTGCTGACCAGCCTGCAGGAGCCCGCCGCCATCGTGGGCCAGCAGCAGCGGTGCGGCACCAACACCATCCAGCTCTGCGACCATGTGCCGCCAGCGGGCCATGCCGCCCTGCGTGCGGCCTTGCCGGGTGTTCGGCTCCTGCAGGTGATCCATGTGTCGGGCCCGGACGCCATCGAGCAGGCCCAGGTGGCCGCGCCTCACGTGGACGCGCTCCTGCTGGACTCGGGTAACCAGAACCTTCCCGTCAAAGAGCTAGGGGGCACCGGACGCACGCACGACTGGGCCTTGAGCCAGCAGATCAGGGCCTCGGTCTCGGTGCCGGTTTTCTTAGCGGGTGGGTTACGGGCTCACAATGTCCAAGCGGCCATCGAGGCGGTGCAGCCGTTTGGGCTGGATCTGTGCACGGGCGTCCGCACCGATGGGCGTCTGGACGTGGAGAAGCTGCAGGCGTTCTTCGCGCAAGTTCGGCCCGGTGCCTGATGCACAGCCTGCGCCCCGCCATGACGGCCTCGGTCTCCCCTCCTGTGCGCCCTCGCCTGGAAAGCATCCAGGTGCTTCGTGGGCTGGCGGCCCTGCTGGTGGTGCTGCTCCACCTGAGCGTGGCCGAGCGCAAGTATGGCGACCCCGAGCAGCTGCTGCTGCCGCTCCTGACCATCGGGAACGCCGGGGTGGATCTGTTCTTTGTGATCAGCGGCTTTGTGATGGTCGTGTCTACGCGCGGCCGCTGGGGGCAGGCGGCTCAGGTGGTGCCTTTCTGGACGCGCCGCGCCCTGCGTATCTACCCCGTCTACTGGGTCTATCTGGCCTTGGTGGCCCTGGTCTGCGTTGTGCAGCCTGGCTGGGTGAACGCCGCCAGTGGCGCTCCACCGGGGCCCTGGGCCTCCATTCTACTCTGGCCAACGGGGCAGGTGCACCTCGTCATGGTGGCGTGGACCCTGGAGTACGAGCTGTTCTTCTACCTCCTCTTCGGGGCCCTGATGGTCGTTCCCCCCCGTTACTTCGCGGCGGTGCTGCTGGCCGTGCTGGGAGGGCTGGTGGTGCTGGGGGCCGCTTGGGGGCCCACCGCTCCAGCGCTGCGGGTGGCCACAAGCGCTCTGCTGCTGGAGTTTGGGGCAGGCGTGGTCCTGGGCCTGGCCTACGTCCGAGGGCCTCCCCCCGAGGGCCGAGCCTGGCTGGGTCCGCTGGCGGCTGGTACGGGGGCCGCGCTCTTGCTGGTGCAAGCGCTGGGCCTCGAGTGGCCCGCACTGCTGGGCCTGGGTGGGACCGACTTCGATCGCCCTGTGGGCTACGGAGGCCCCGCCGCCCTGCTCGTGTACGGCTTCGTGCGGGGAGAGCAGCAAACACGCCGGTCCTGGCCCCGCCTGCTCACGCGCCTGGGCGATGCCTCGTATACCCTCTACCTATCGCACATCCTGGTGCTGGCCGCCGTGGGCCGCCTGTGGCGCCTCGCCGGCCTGGATGCCTGGGTGCCTCCCGTGGTCCTTGTGGGTGTTTTGCTCAGTGCTTGTGTGGTCTTCGCCTGGGTGGCCTACGTGTGGGTCGAGGCCCCCCTTATGCGGTGGCTGGCCCCACTGGGACGGGCAAAACGAACGCCGTCGGCACCCCCGACCCCACCGTGAGTACCAGTGCCTCCCACGTTTCCCCATGCTCAGTCTTCTTCACCCCCATGCATCTCACCGTCTCTGGCTATGCCGATAGCCAGCCCATCCCCACGACCTATGCCTTCGGTCAGCCGGACGCCGACACGCACGTAGCGCTCGCGCCGAACAGAAGCCCGGATGTGCGCTGGAGCGACGCCCCCGCCGGCACTCAGTCCTTCGCGTTGATCATCGTGGATGTAGACGTGCCCAGCGTGGGCGACGATGTCAACCAGGAGGGCAAGACCGTCCCCGAGGAGCTGCCCCGCGTGGACTTCTATCACTGGGTGCTGGTCGACATCCCCACGACGCTCGGCGCGATTCCTGAGGGCGCTGCGTCCGACGGCGTCACGCCCGGGGGCAAGCCGGTGGGCCCCACGGCCCACGGCACCGCCGGTCAAAACGACTACACCGGCTGGTTCGCCGGTAACCCGGAGATGGCCGGGACCTACGGGGGCTACGATGGCCCGGGCCCGCCGTGGAACGATGCTCGGGTCCACCGTTACCGGTGCACCCTCTATGCCTTGGACGTGGACACGCTGGGGCTGGACGGGGCCTTTGGCGGGGCCGATGCCCTGGAGGCCATGCAAGGCCACATCTTGGCACAAGCCACCACCGAGGGCACCTACACCCTGAACCCGGACCTTCGCTGACCATGGAGCCCAACACCCTCACGCCCGAGGAGACGGCTGCAGGATGGCGCCTGCTGTTCGACGGGACCTCCCTCGACGGATGGCGAGGGTTTCGGCGTGCCCACGTGCCCAGCGGGTGGCACGTCGACGAGGGCACGCTGGCTTTCGACCCCGGCCGCGGCGAGGGGGGTGACCTCATCACCATCGACACCTTCGCGGACTTCGAGCTACGGATCTCGTGGAAGATCTCGCCAGGGGGCAACAGTGGGATCTTTCTGCGCGTCAGCGAGGACCGCACCCACACCTGGGAGACGGGTCCCGAGTTTCAGGTGCTTGATGACGAACGTCATGCGGATGGGGCCTCTCCGCTCACCCAGGCTGGGGCGACCTACGGGCTCTATCCACCCACCGCCCACACGGTGCGGCCCGCTGGGCAGTGGAACGACGTCCATCTCCGCGTGGTGGGGCCGGCGGTCAGCTACTCCTTGAACGGGACGCCGATCGTGGCCTACACCCTGTGGAGCGAGGAATGGGAGGCGCGTGTAGCCGGGAGCAAGTTCAGCACCATGCCGGGCTATGGCCGCAACGCCATCGGCCATCTGAGCGTCCAGGACCACGGGGACCGCGTGTGGTACCGCGGGGTCAAGCTGCGCGCCCTCTCGTGAATCGCTCATGAAAATAGGGTAATAATTTCCACCCTACATGAAGCGATCTGGCAAGAGTGTCCAGGCACGCAGCGCGCGGACGTTGCGAAGGCGGGCTCATGCTCCACAGGGGCGTGGCGGGAGGGCGAGGGCCCAGCGTGGCATGGAGCTTGACCTGCAGAGAGGCAGGCCCGACTGTAGTTCTGAACCTCCGGCGGCCCTGCGGTTGGAGGCGGCGAGCCAGGCCGATTCGTTGAGAGAGCGGGCATCTCAGGGTGCCCCCTTGTGCTGTCCACGCGCGTGCTTTGACACGTCCAACCGTGCCCGGGTCCTCATGAAACACATCGCCGCTCTGCCTTTTGCTGCCCTGTTTACCTGCACACTCCTGATGAGCGCCTGCTCGACCGGCCTCATCGACACCGCCTTCGAGCGGGAAGACCTTGTGGTGGTCCACCACAACGAGCAGAATGACTACACGCTCCTGGTGTACCAAGACCCGTATGGCCAGAAGCGGCATGTCCTACGGCGGCGCGGTGTGTTTGAGATGGTGCTCACGTACCTGCCCTCGGGGGACATCCGGATGAAGGAGCGCGGCCAGCAGGAGCGGAAGATCAGCACGGTAGAGGCGAGCCGGGTGACCCGGGAGATCAACCGCCTCATCAACACAGAGGGCGCGCCGCAGCCCAGAAGCGGGGCCGTCACCTCCACGGCCCCTTGACGCAGGGTGGCCCCCACCGCCGTGGTCAGGAGAGAGCAGGGCGCCGTGTCCGTCCGGCCGCGTCAGGCAAAGGAGCGATAGCCCAGGTAGTGCAACACGTAGATCATCTTGGCGGCTTTCTGCTTTCCGAAGCCGACAAGCTGCTGGACACGCTTCGAGATCACCTCGGCTTCGGCGCCGTCATTCCACAGCCGAGCGGGGTCCCCGTCGTATAGATCGATGATCTGCTGGGCCACGGTCTGTGTTTGATCGGCCATTTTGTTGGTGAACCGGTGGACGGCGGGCGGCTCGGCAAACAGCACGTTGAACGCCTCGGCGTCGTGCGCCGCGATCTGGGCGAGGTCCAGGTGGCCCAGGCGGTCACGCAGCCGGATCGGACCGGTGAAGGCATACTCGGCGCGTACCCGTTGATCGTAGAGCAGGCCCAAGAGGGCCGCCGTGGGTGAGGCGCGCAGATAGTCGTCGGCCTCGAGCTCGCCGGTGAGCGTACCTTCTTCACGAAAGCGGTCCAGCATGCGGGCCAGGCCGCCCTGGAGGTCGCTGTAGTCGAGGTGGGTGATGGTCATGGTGAAGGAGTCCAGGTTCAAGGGGCGATGGTACTTCCTGCCCGTCGGTGCGCGCCGGGGGCCGGGGTCAACCGATCATGCGTCGCCATTTGGGGCCATCGGGGGTGTCCATGACCTCAATGCCCAGGCTCGTGAGCTCATCCCGTAGGGCGTCCGCCTGCGCGAAATCCTTGGCGGTACGAGCGGCCTCCCGGTCGGCGATGAGCTGTTCGATGCGGGCGGCCTCGGGGTCGTCCTCTGCATCGATGGAAGGATCGCTCCCCGGGTTGGCGTCCGGGCGGACGATGCCGAGGAGGGCGTTGACGTCATCGAGCCAGGTGGCCGCGCTCCGAGCTGAGGCGCCGTTCAGGTGGGGGCCGACCCCGCCCAGCATCTTGACGCCCTCCAGGCAGGCCGCGATGGCCTCGGGGGTGTTGAGGTCATCCAAGAGGGCCGCCAGGGCCCGTTCATAGATGGCGGTGAGGCGGGGCCCCACGAAATCGTCGCCCGGCCGGTCGGCACGGAGGGCGGCCTGTACCGCTTGATCGGCCTCCTGGAAGCGCTGGACGTGCCGAGCCGAGGCGCGGAGTGTATCCCGGGTGAAGTTGAACGGCTTGCGGTATTGCCCGGAGAGGAGGGCGAGCCGGAGGGCCAACGGATGCACGCCGGCCCCGTCGGGCGGGTCCACGAGGTCGCGCACGGTCAGGAAGTTGCCGGTTCGTTTGGCCATCTTCTCGCCTTCCACCTGCAAGAAGCGGGTATGCACCCAGTGGGTGGCAAAGGGCTGGCCGCTGAGGCTCTCCGATTGGGCGATCTCGCACTCATGATGCGGGAAGATGAGGTCCTCGCCCCCCGCGTGCAGGTCGATGTGCGGCCCCAGGTAGGCCGAGGCCATCACCGAGCACTCGATATGCCATCCGGGGAAGCCCCAGCCCCAGGGGCTGTGCCACTGCATGAGGTGCTTGGCGTCTTTCTTCCAGAGGGCAAAATCGCGCGGGTGCCGCTTGCCGGGGTCTTGGACAACGTCTCGCACCCCTTCGGCCAGTTCCTGCGCCTCCCGGTTGCCCGAGAGCTTGCCGTACTCAGGGAAGGTCTCAACCGAGAAGTAGACGCCTTGGTCGGTCTCATAGGCTTGCCCTTGCGCTACGAGCTGCTCGACCGCCATGATTTGCTGGCGCATGTGCTCTGTGGCGCGCGGCCGTACCGACGGCGGGTGCAGGTTGAGGAGGCCCCAGTCGTGCAGGAGGGCGTCCGTGTAATGCCGAGCCAAGTCCCACACGTTGGCGAACGCCTCGTTCTCTTTGGACCGCAGCGCCTTGGCCATCCGGTCTTCGCCGCTGGCATCGGCCACGTCGTCTTCGGTGAGGTGGCCCACGTCCGTGACGTTGCTTACGTAGGTGACCCGCCATCCGATGGCCTGGGCCACGCGCAGGATCAGATCGGAGGTGAGAAACGACCGAAAATTGCCGATGTGAGCATACGAATAGACCGTGGGGCCACACGCGTAGAAGCGAAGATGGCCTGGCTCGGCGAGCACGAGGGGCTCGACCTCCCGCGTGAGCGTGTTGTACAGGCGAAAGGAAGGGGCAACGGCCATGAAGAAGAGACGGGGGTTTCGTAGCGAGGCGAAGGCGTTGGTGAAAGGCCGCTTGTACGGGAGCAAAAGCGCAAAGTGCCGCGTGGCAATAGGGTCTAGCCTCGTAACCATGTTATCTTCTTTTGCTGGTTGGCCTTGATGTTGTCCCCCTCTCGTCCCTACCAGTACAAGTAGGGCACAGGCATTCCTTGCCCCGTTCCGATCAGCTCTTCCCCACCATGATGAGTCTCACCCGGTTCTGGACTGCGTCGCCCTCTTCCTTCCCGGCGGTGCGTGGCCGTGCTTTCTGGTGGGGCCTCGTGCTGGCCGCCGCCCTGCTCATGCCGCTGTTTCCCGCCCAGGCCCAAACGCTGGACGGCTATCTGATTGATCGCAAATCAGGCGAGACGTTTGCCTGGCGGTTGTATCCAGACAGCGTGGTGGTCTTGCAGGCGGATCCACGGGGGGCCCAGCCGCCAGCTCCCTTGGTGCTGCCTTGGCCCCTGGCCAAACGGCTGACGGATCACCTGATCGCGGCTGAGCCTCAGGTGGCCGCGCCTCAGGTGGCCGCGCCGGCAGAGCATGTCCACATGGGGTACGAAGACAGCTTCTTCTACCTAAACCTGATGCAGCCTGCGGCGGTGATTCGGTGGATGGTGATGGGAAGCCTCTTTTCCATGCTCTTGCTGGGGATCACCCTGGTCCTGCATCGACGGCTGCGGCGGGAGCGGGAGGAGCACCAGCGGGCTTTGGAGCGGCAGCGCATGCTGATCGAGGGCCGTGAGAAAGAACGAGGTCACCTGGCCCGTGAGCTACACGACGGGCCGATGCAGGATCTCCAGCTGGTGAACATGAACCTGGCGCGCTGGAGCCACACGCCGCGTGGTCCCACCGATCCAGCGGCCTACCAGGTCAAGGCCGAGGCCGCTCAAGCGGGGGTGCAACACGTCGTCCGCGAGCTGCGGCGTACCTGCCAGGCCCTGCGGCCGCCCACGTTGGCCTCGTTCGGTCTGGTGCCGTCCTTGCGTGCCCTCGCCGATCGGGTCCAGGAGCGGTCCCCCTTGGTGACCGTGGCTGTGGCCCTAGACGAAGAGGTGGACGCGCTGCCCGAGCAGACGGCCCTGGCCTTCTACCGCATCGCCCAAGAGGGCCTCAATAATGCGGTGCAGCATGGTCAAGCCACGTCGCTCCACCTCGAACTCCAGAGCACCGATACCCAGCTGGCCCTGCGGGTGCGTGATGATGGGGCCGGCTTTGAGGTCCCGGCCGATTGGATGGTGTTTGGCCAGGAGGGCCACTACGGCCTCTTGGGTATGGCTGAGCGCGTCGAGGCATTGGGGGGCTCCTTTTCCGTACGCTCGAATCCAGGCCGAGGCACAACCTTGGTGGCCGCAGTCCCGTACCACATGCCCAGCGTAGAGCATCTCCGTCCACGTCTCACCCAACGTCTGCGTCGCGTGCTGAGTGCACCGCCGCTAGCTCCGGGCGAGGAGTCGGTGGGTGGAGAGACCCACCACGACGACATTCCCCACGCGCATGTCTTTCCGCGTCCTGCTAGCTGACGATCATCCCCTGTGGCGAGCGGGCGTCCGCCGGCTCCTGGAGGCTGAGCCTGACCTGGAAGTGGTGGGCGAGGCTGGCACAGGTCCTGAGGCGGTGGCCAAAGCACGGTCCTTGAGGCCAGACGTTGTGGTGCTGGACATGGAGATGCCGGGGCTGAACGGGGTGGAAGTGGCGCGTCACATCAAGGCCGAGCAGGCCTCGGTGCAGATCTTGGCCCTCTCGGCCTATGACGAGCCCGCCTTCACCACCGAACTGCTCAAGGTGGGCGCCACCGGATACATCACCAAGGAGCAGGCCCCTGAGATGATCGCCGCCACCGTTCGGGCCATCGCTCAAGGGGAGGAGCGCTGGTTTGTCCGGGTTCAGGTGTCGCCCTTTCACCTGCACCTCTCGAAGCGAGAGCAAGAGGTGCTGATTCGAATGGCCCAAGGGCACACAAACGAGGAGATTGCCAAGGCCCTCTCCATTCGTGAGGGCACGGTGCGCAACCACATCACGAGCCTCTATGCCAAGCTGGAGGTCAAGTCCTCCCGCGAGGCCGTGGCGTGGGCGTGGAAGCAAGGCCTTGTGGTGCCTCGTAGCCCGGGTGCATAGCTCCCGAGGCGCCAGATAGGTGGTCCCCCTGAGGGTGGCGTGGTTCAATCAGACCACGGAGCTCAGGCGTGGTGCATAGGGTCAACCGGGTAGGTTGACATGGGAGATCCTTACAGATGCCTCACGCGCATTCGCGTTCTGGTATGGTAAGTTAGGTGTGCATTCTCGTTACGCAGCCCGTCTGCTGCTTTTGCCCACCTGTATCCCCCATGACGCTATGTCTCGCCTCATTCCTAAGCCTTTGTTCTTTGCCCTGGTTGTCGTGATGGTCGTCAGTGGCTGCGACGCCATCGAGTCTACCCACACGTCCCGTTCGGCCACGATGTTACACGCTGGTGTGTTGCACCAGGCCGGCCCCAACACGCAGCTCTCGCTCGACGAGCACGACCGCCTTGTGGTCTCAGGTCCCGGTGGGGCCGAAGTGCGCATCCAAACGCACGGGCACCAGCGTGCCGATATCCACTTCAAAGCCCTGGGAGATCAGGGCGGCGTCTTCGAGTCGGCCTTGCTTGATGACCAGGATCAGGCTTTAGCTCGTATCCGCTCCACCGGCCTCGACCCCAACCACCAACAGGTCCAGGTTGACTTCAGTGGCATGCAGGCCACGTCCGTGACGGCCGAGTTTTACCTCCATGGCACCCTCACCGGTCGGCTCCCCAATGTGCCCTTGGATGAAAACCACAAGACTCCGCTCGCGCTGTCCGATCGCCAGATCACGTCGTTCCACTTCACGATCACGGACGACTACATCGAGGTGTACTTCGATTACGAAAATGCCAGTGCCGGGGGCGAGGAAACGCCTGAGATGATCACCGAGCAGCCGGGCATCGGCACCGGGTATGCGGAGATGCGCCCCCTCCATGCCGATGCGTCGGTGAAGGCCTCGCATGTGAAGCTCATCCCCCACCTGCCCACTCCTGCGCGCCACCTCGTCAGCGGGGTCGCGTTGTCTGTGGAGAACCAAGAAGGTCTGGTGTTCACCCATCAGCAGTACCAGTAGCCACAGCCATCGGCGGGGGCCGGCTTGCGAGGCGTAGGCCTCTGAGCTGGCCCCTCCCGGCCGATGCGTCCACCCTCCTCCAGCCTTGTTGCCGGGGTCTGCCCCCACTCTGCATGCCTGATACCTTCGACGTCGCCAAGCTTCGCGCCGCCCTCTGCCTACTCCAGAAAGGGGTCTACGTCAACGCGTGCCATCTGCGCACCCTAGACCTTGTGCACCAGCAAGCGGGTGTGCTGGCGCTCGTGCAGGACCTGCACCAGCAGGTACAGGTTCTGGAGGAGCTCATTCCGTTCCTGGACGAGGAAAGCCCCGGGCCAGCGGGGCCCAAGGTGGATCCGCCCACGCGCCCGGGAGACCCTGTGCGCTGGCCGGCCCCGCGGCGCTAGGTGGAGGGGGCCTGCTGGCGGATGACCTCCCACACCAGATGCCGAAGCTCGGGCAAGATCAGCTTGTCCAGGCCAAGCTGCACGCCTTGGGTCGAGCCCGGCAGGCAGAAGTAGAGCGTTCCCTTGTAGAGCCCAGCCGTGGCTCGGGACAGCATGGCGCCCGCTCCAATCTCTTGGAACGATAGCATCCGGAATAGCTCCCCAAAGCCTGGCATGCGTTGCTCAAAGAGCACCTCGGCTACATCCACCGTGCGGTCACGGGCGCCAAATCCGGTGCCTCCGTTGATCAACACCACCTCCACGCGCCCCGCCAGGCCTTGGATGGCCTTTCGGATGACCGCGGCGTCGTCCGGGATGATGCGGTAGAACGCTACTTGGTGGCCTGTGCGCTCAAGCCGCACCCGAATCAAGGACCCGCTCCGGTCTGAGTCTTCGTCGCGCGTGTCACTCACGGTCAGGACTGCGCAGCGTACCGGGGTGAGCCGCGCGGCCTCGCGGTGTTCTTCGTAGCTCATAACGATGGAAAGACGGCGTGGGCCCGATCAAGCGGGATGGGAAGAAGACTCAGACGTGGGCGGTGCCGCCTCATCGAACCACCGAGGTGGATCATAGCCACTACCGCCCCACGGGTGGCAACGCGCCAACCGGCGCACGGTCAGCACCAACCCCTTGACGGCACCGTACCGACGCAGCGCTTCTACGGCGTACTGCGAGCAGGTGGGCGTGTATCGACACGCCGAGGGCAGATGTGGAGACACCACCAACTGGTAGCCGCGAACCAGCCCGATCAGGAGCAGGCGAGGCAGGCGCATCAGGAAGGCAAGCATCGGACGGTGGCGTAGGCGGCAGGGGCTGCCAGTGAAAGCGTCAGGCGAAGGACCGGTTCCTCCAGGTGCCCAGAGGCGGCTAGCGGTTCCCGCCAGGCTTAGGGCGCGCAGGAACGGCCAGGACCGGCGCCTTGGGTCGTTCAGGGCCGACCACGCCAACACGCCTCTCGCCAAGCCGACTCCTCCGCTGGCGAAGGCGAGCCCTTCGGTCGGCGAGGCGGCTCCGGGCTTGGTCGAACTGCGACGGGTCTGCGTCCACCAGGTGCGGAGATAGGTCATGAGGATCCTGGGTCTCGTCGAGCCCCGTGAAGAACTGGAAGCGCTGGGGGTCTACGCCCAAGGCTTCGGACGAAAGGGGGGTGGCGTCTTCGGCCCACCGAGGCTTCGTGCGCCCGACCATGGAGATGGGGCTGTAAAAGTGGCGCGTGGTGAGGTCGAAGGGGCGGTGGCTCGCCGGGGCCTCATAGACCTTCAGCGCGAGCGCCAAGGCTGTGCGCCAAGCAGGGCCGCGGTCCTGCACGCCCAGGCGCGTCAGGTAGTCACGGCGGGGCGTGGGGTCGTTGAAGGCGCTGAACTGGCGTGGCTCCAGGATGACCTCGCGGTAGGTGCGCCCTCGGAACTGGGTCTCAACGCGGTTGCGGACCACCCAGCCCACCAGGTACTGCTCATCGCCTCGGTCACTCTCAGAAAGCATACACCGCGCCAGCCAGACGACCTCGTCCAATTCGTAGGAGGCCAGCTGGTCCAAGCGAGCGGGCAAGGTGGCCAGGCCTAGCGTGTCGGGTGCGGCCGATTGAGCCTGGGCCACCCAAGGGGACCAGGCCAGGCTGAGCGCAGCCAGCAGCAGAAGGCGGGGCATGGCGAGGCAGGATGAGTGGGCGAACCGAATGCCAGCCTCGATGACAAATCCTGTGCCGGGCTCAGGCGTATGGTCTCTCAGCGCCGCCGCTTCGGGCCATGGGCTCTAGCTTCGGCAAGATCCTCCGCTTAGCCGGAAAAGCACTCTCGGCCACATTCTCCAGTCTGACCCTGCCTCCCATGACCACGTCCGATGCCCTCATTGATGCCGTCTCGTTCGATGAAGACGGCCTCGTCGCTGCCATCGTGCAGGACATTGCTACCGGTCAGGTGTTGATGATGGCCTACATGAACGAGGCCACCCTGCGGCAGACGCTCCGCACCCGCCGTATGACGTACTGGAGCCGGTCTCGTCAATCCGTGTGGATCAAAGGCGCCAAGAGCGGCCATACGCAAGACGTCCACGAGGTCCGCGTGGACTGCGACGGGGATGCGCTGCTCTTCACGGTGACTCAGCATGGCGGCGCTTGCCATACCGGCCACCGCTCCTGTTTCTATCGCCAGGTCACAGACGAAGGGCTGCAGGTCGACGGGGTCAAGGTGTTTGACCCCCACACGGTGTACAGCGCCTCAGACCGGCACTGAGGCGGCCTCGAAGGCCGCTGCGACGGCGTCGAGGTGACGCTGTAGATGCGCGGCGGTATCCGGGTGGTGGACGATGGCGTTGTGGTTGGCGTCGATGGCGTAGCGTGTCAGGTCGGACAGATACGGCGGCCAGCCCAAGGCCTCACCGTGCCAATGGCCCAGGTAGCCGGACAGCTCGGTCTCTCCAGAGTCAAAGTACACCACGGGGCCGTCGTAGGGGCGGGGCGCATGGTGCTGCATCGCGTCCGTGAGGGCCAGGGCGGCGTAGTCGCCGCGTTCGTCGGGAGGCACGGGGGTCTGGGACAGGCGCCATCGCCAGTAGCGAAGCCGCCAGGTGGGCGGCAGGACGCGGCGTAGCTTCTGAAACTGCCGCTGGACGTCGCGCTGCAGCCCATGCCACACCGTTTGGGCGGACACCGTGTAGAGCGCTGACCGATGCGTGGGTGTGTTGAACATGATCAGCAGCGGGACGGCCTCGCCGGCGGCACGCAGCTGGTGCGCTATCTCCAAAGCCACCGCGCCTCCGGTGCAGTGGCCCGCCAGGAGGTACGGTCCATGGGGCTGCACCTGGCGTACCTCCTCCAGGTACGCGGTCGCCATCGCGTCGATGCGGTTACGCCCTGCGCTGCCGTCGAGCCCATCCCACTGCAGGCCGTACACCGGCTGCTCATCGCCCAGCCGCCGCGCGAGGCGCTCGAAGTTGAGTACGTTGCCTCGGCCCCCATGTACGCAGAAGAGCGGCGGCCGGGTGCCATGCAGCTGGAGGGGCACCAGCGACGACCAGGCCTCGTTGACTTGGCCGCGCTTGATCACGCGCGCCAGCTCCGCCACTGTGGGGGCCTTGGCCATGAGCGCCAGCGGTAGATCCAGATCCAGCCGCTCATGAAGATCCAGGAAGAGCTCGGCGGCCAGCAGCGAAGTGCCGCCGAGGTCGAAGAAGTCGTCATCGACACCCAGCGGGCGCACGCCTAGAAAAGCTTCCCAACGCTCCACCAGCAGGCGCTCCAGCTCGGTGGTGGGCGGGCGGTGTGTGGCGTGCTGAGTGCGGCGCAAGTCCGGCGCTGGCAACGCTCGGCGGTTCACCTTCCCATTGGGCGTCCGGGGAAGGGCCGGCATCGGGATGAAGGCGGAAGGCACCATGTAGGCTGGCAGGTGCCGCTCAACGTGGTGCCGAGCGCGGTTAGCCAGGCCAGCGGCCGTACGGCCCACAAGGGGCCGGTTGATGAGGGGCTTGTCGGGCGAGCGCATCGGGGCTCCGACATCGACCGGTGCAGGGCCTGGGGCCCGGTAGAAGACAGCGTCGAACGTGGCGCCGTCCGCCGCATGGAGGACGCTGAACGTGGCCTGGTAGCCCTGGCTGGCAGCCAGGTGAGCCAGGTCGTGGGGGGTGTGAAGGGGGCGGGGAGCGGGGGGCGCGACGTCTGCCAGGGGCGTCATGGGATCGGCGCTGCTGAGCTGCTGCCACTGCTGGACCGCGTGCCAGGTATGGACACTGGGCAGGCCTCGTATCCCGATGATCGCCTCGTGGCCAGCCTGGAGCTGCTCAGACAGGGCCTGGACAGACCACCCGGGTGCTTGAGCATCGGTCCAGGCGTTCGGACGCACCAGGGTGGGCAAAGGGGCGGGACCCACGTGCAGGACCACATCATAGCGGAAGCGCACCATCTCGTTGGGCACAGCCTCCAGGCGAGGGTGCACCTCCACATGCGCGACCCCCGGGATCGTCTCCATGAGGCGATAGAACCAGGCGGGGTCGCAGAGCAGCTCTTGAGTGGTGGCCTGCTGCGTGCGTACGTCCAGCCAGACCGGGCCGCACAAAGCGTCGGTCTCGGCCCGGTTCAGGGCCAGCTCGGTCAGGAAGGGAGCCTCCAGAGCCAGGCTCCGCACATCGCCCAGAAAGAGATGGCCGCCTGGGGTGGTGCAGCGCACGGCTTGGCCGATCACCTCGCGCAGGTAGGCCTCACTGGGGAAGTACTGGACCACCGAGTTGAGGACCACCGTGTCGAAGGCCTCGTCGTCCAGGTCGTGCAAGACTGCCGCCGTGGCATGGCGAGTCTCCACGTGCGCCCAAGCTGGCCGGATGACGTGTTCGTGCAGGTAGGTCAGGGCCGTGGAGGAAGGGTCGACGGCCACGTAGCGCTCAGCCTCGGGGGCGAGCCGGGCCACCAGCATGCCGGTGCCGCAGCCGATCTCCAGCAGCCGACGTGGCCGCAGGGCCTGGATGCGGGCCACCACCCCGCTGAGCCAGGTCGCCATCTGCTCGGTGGGCATCGGCGCCCCGGTGGCGGTCTCAACGTAGCCCGCGGCATTGACCGCGTCTTCGAGCAAGGCTGGGGCGCCGTCGTAGGCGGCCTCGAAGGCAGCATGCCAGGAGCGGATCAGCGGGTCTGGCGTGTCGGCCTCAGCCTCTGGAGGGTGCGGGGTCAGGTAGGCCACCAGGCGGGGGCCGTCTGGGTAGGGGTGGACCTGGGCGATGGCGGTCTCCACCCCGGGCGTGTCTTGCATCACGGCCTCGATCTCTCCCAGCTCGATCCGGTGCCCCCGCACCTTGACCTGATGGTCCAGCCGGCCCACAAAAACCAGGTGGCCATCTTCGCGGTAGCGGACCAGGTCCCCGGTTCGGTAGAGGCGCGCGGGGGCCTCCGCGAGCGGGTTGGGCACGAAGCGCTCGGCGGTCAGGTCTGGGCGGTGCAGGTACCCCTCGGCCAGACCAGGGCCGCCCAGGTACAGCTCGCCTGGCACGCCGATGGGGACCGGCTCCTGGCGTGCGTCAAGAACGTAGGCATGGGTATGGGGCAGCGGCCGCCCGATGGTGGCCGCGGCACCTGGCCTACGCAGCGCCACCGTGGAGTACGTCGTGTCTTCGGAGGGGCCGTAGAGGTCGAAGACGCGCGTGGCCTGCGTCTCGGCGTAGAGCTGGTCCACCAGGGCGGGGCTCAGGGGTTCGCCGGCCAGGTTGATCGTTCGCACACTATCTGGGATGCCGCCGGTTTTGATCAGGTGCTGGGCCGCGGATGGGACCGTATTGAGCAGTCGTACCCGGTTCGCGTCAGGCAGGCCAGGCAACGCCACGGCGTGGTCAGCCAGGATGACGCATCCCCCACGGGTGAGCGGCCAGAAGAGCTCGAAGACCGAGAGGTCGAAGCAGACCGAGGTGGCCGCGAGCACGCCTGCCAGGTCCTCGGCGGTATAGACGGTGTCGGCCCAGTCCAGGAGGGCGCTGGCACTTCGGTGGGCGATGGCCACGCCCTTGGGCCGCCCGGTCGAGCCGGAGGTGTAGATGACGTAGGCCAGGTCGTCAGGGCTGGTGGGCACGTTCAACGGGCTGCGGTCCAGGCGCCGCAGCGGCACGCGGATCTCGTCGAGGTCGATCAGTGTGCCGCTGTACGAGGCGCCCAACTGGTGGCGTCCCTCCGCTTGGGTGAGGAGCACGGTCGCCTGACTATCGTCCAGGATCTGATGGAGACGGGCCTCGGGGTAGGTCAGGTCCAGCGGTACGTAGGCGGCGCCTACCTTCAGGATGGCCAGGAGGCTGGTCAGCAGCGCAGACGTACGGTTGACCGCCAGCCCAACCAACATGCCGGGCTCCACGCCCTGCTGCTGGAGCCACCGAGCTAGCTGGTTCGAATGGGCGTCCAGCACGTCGTACGAGAGGGTTTGCTCGCCTATCAGGGCGGCGGGGGCCTCCGGGGTCTGGGCGGCTTGACGGGCGAAGAGCGTATGGAGGCAAGCGGCTTCCGGCTGGGGCTGGTCCGTGGCGTTCCAGGTGTGTAGCACCTGGGTACGCTCGGCCTGGGTGAGCACGGGGAGACGGTCGAGGGGCGCTGTTGGCTGCTCCAGCGCGCCGTGCAGCAGGGTGCCCAGGTGATCGGCCAAGCGCTCGGCCGCGGTGGGGGCCACCAGGCCCGGGGCCACCCGTACCGTGAGGCGGAGGGCGTCGCCTGGTTCGGGCGTCACGCCGCAGGCCAGCTCTACCGTGGTAGGGAGGGAGGCTGGCAGGGACTGAGGCAGAAACCAGGTCGGCGCGGCCGTTCCTAGACATGCATCGTGCGCGGCCTGATGGAGGGCCGTGCAGAGGGCCTCTAGGGGGGCGCTGCCGTCTACCTCGACCACGCACACACGGTCTGCGTGCTCACCCATGGCGATGGGCCACGCGGTGCGCCCGCTGTACCGGTAGAGCAGGCCTGCAAAGGCGGCGAGCGCCACGGTCTCCGGAGGGACCGCCGCGATCTTTGTCAGCGCCGCAACGGGCACCCGAGTAGCGGCCTCGATGGGCCTGGTCTCGGCTGGGGCCGGGCGGGGCAGCCGCAGGTCGGCAGCATGGAAGGGAGGAGGCAAGACGGTCGCGTGCGGGTCCACGGCGTCAGGGGGTGAATGAACGACGGGGCGGCGGGGCGGAACCGCCGCGCTGGAGAGGGCGCCTGGCCTGGGGCTGATGGAGCGATGGGCCTGAGCCTCGATGGCTTCGCCTCAGCGGTTCGATCGGCGCACGCGCGAGGGAACGAGGCATAGGCATCAGCGCAGGGCGTCGCGCACGAGGCGAGCGGGGCGCACCAGGAGGTACAGGAAGGACAGGTTGTCCGGCAGATCCATAAAGTCCCGGTCTTTCTCGGAGGGGGTGAACGCCAGTTTGATGTGGTGGCGCACAAAGCCCAGGTTGTCTGCCCATCGCTCGCGCTCGCGGGCGTGGTACCAGAAGCTCTCCCAGTCTGTGCCTGTATCGCCGCCGAAGATCCAGTTCTCGGTCACCCGCTGGGCCATGCGGTAGGCCGCTCGGTCTTGCCTGGCCGTGTGGACCAACGGAGGGGGGATGGGGGCGCCGAGCAGATCGTGGGTGAGCAGGATGCTGATCTTCAGGATGCGCCAGACGCCCAACGCGCGGCTGCGCGCCTCTACGGTGGCCCAGTCCAGATCCGGGCTGGCTCGTATCAGCTCGGCCACATCCGTGATCCAGTTGAGCTTGACCCACTTGTGCTTGTTGCCGTGCACGCAGAGGTAGATCAGGAGGTCCTCATCGGCGAAGGTCCGGATGGACACGCCCGCAAAGGTGCGCTGCTGATGGCGATCCCAGACAGCCGCGGGTTCCAGGGCGAAGCCGTAGATGCGGTTGAGGAAGGCCCAGTGCAACTCGATCAGGGCTTGCTCCGAGGCATGGATGTACTCGATGCCCAGCTGTGCGTCGATGAGGCGCTCCAGGACCTCAGGCGGGTGGTTGTGGTAGAGGCGATACCCCAGTTCGTCCAGCAGCTGGCGAGCCTGTCCATGCTGCGCCCGCGGCACCATAATGTCAATGTCGCCGTAGATGCGATACGAGGGGTTGCCGTAGATGCAGGCGGCCAGGGCGGGACCCTTGAAGGGAATGACAGGGACCCCGTTGGCCTCGAAGTGCTGCACCAGGCGAAGGAGCTCCTGCGTCTGCCCGAGGTTGTGCAGGGCCAGGGTGCGCGCGAAGGCCTGGAAATCCTCATGCACCTCCGAGGGGACGAGCGGTGGGCCCGCATCGTCCTCCGCCAGCTGAGACAAGGCACGGTCCACCAGCGCAGCCACCCCGTGGCGGGCCGCCTCGTGAAAGACCACGGGCCACTCCACGGGCTGCTGGGCCACCGCCCGGAGCTGCGTCTGGGCCAACGTATCGAGGTGCGTGCGTGCGCCCAGCACCACAAGTTGACCCTCAGGAGGCAAAAGAGGGAGTAAGGTCATATCATACAAAAATGAAAAACCAGGAGCCGGGCGGTTCGCCGCTGGGGTAAGACAACACCGATCCCCAGGTTCCGGGTCCGCCTGTGCCAGCCGACGTGTCCCGCCTGGCCTCGCGCCCAGGCGATCACGCCTAGGGGACCGATAACACGAAGCCAGTGCGTATGCAGTCTAGCCTACATATCGGCATTATTGGAAGCGGCTTTATTGCGCGTGGACTGACCTGGGCCCTGGAGGCGGAGCCGGGCCTGGATGTCTGCTGGGTCCTCACCCGGAGTCGCATTGCCGATCGTACCGATTTCCCGTTCCCGAAGCTGCTCACGAACAAGGTCGAAGACCTCCTGCGTGACGCTGACCTGGTGGTAGAATGCAGCGGCGACGTGCTGCACGCCACCGAGGTGGTGGGGCAGGTGATGGAGGCAGGGTTGCCGGTGATCACGATGGACGCCGAGTTCCAGGTCACCACCGGGTCTCACTTTGTAGGCCGAGGGCTCTTGACCGAGGCCGAGGGCGATCAGCCGGGCTGTCTGGCGGCTCTCCGCGAAAACGTGGTACAGATGGGCTTCCAGCCGCTGGTGTATGGAAACATCAAGCGGTTCTTGAACCACCATCCGACGCCGGAGGAGATGCGGTTCTGGGGACGGAAGCAAGGCATCACCCTGCCCCAGGTGACCGCCTTCACCGACGGCACCAAGGTTCAGATTGAGCAGGCGCTGGTGGCCAACGGCCTGGGCGCCGACATCGCGGTCACGGGGCTGCTGGGCATCCAGTCCAAGAGCGTGGAGGCAGGCGCTACCATGCTGGCCGATGGCGCCAAACGCATCGGCCAGCCAATCAGCGACTACATCTTGGCGCCCGACGCCCCCGCGGGCGTCTTCATCGCGGCCGAGCATGACCAGGCTCAGCAAGACTATCTGCGCTACCTCAAACTAGGGGATGGCCCCTATTACGTGCTGTTGCAGACGTTCCACTTGTGTCACCTGGAGATCCAGAAGACCATCCGCCGCCTCCAGCGGGGCGGCGGCGTCTTGCTCAACAACACAGAGACCCCCACGGTGAGCGTGGCGGCCCGAGCCAAGCGGGCCCTGCCGCCTGGTACGCCTATCGAGCGTGGCATCGGGAGCTTCGTGGTGCGTGGCGAGGCCGTGCGTATCCGCGACGTGCCGGAGCACGTGCCCATCGGGCTGCTCGCCCACGCCACCGTGGAGCGGCCCCTGGAGCCAGGCCAGATCCTGACCTTTGACGACGTCTCTCTGCCGGCTTCGCTAGCGCTGGAGGCCTGGCAGGCCATTCGTACCCGTGTGCTCGATGCAGCCCTTCCGGCATCTCCTCGCTGACACTTGGTGGTACGGCCTGACGCAGCGCTTCGATGAGGCGGTCTTGCGCCGGGCGGCGGTGCAGCGCGCCGCCGAAGGGTTCAATGCGGTACAAGTTGTCCTGGGTATCCCCCCAGAGGTAGGTCCACTGCATCCGGCGGCGACCAGTCCGGTAGGCCCGGCGTGGGCGCCGGACGGCACGCCCAACGAAGACTACCTCGCGTGGGCGCGCCGCCGGATCCAGCACCTGAACGCGGCCGGCCTGCACGTCATCGTCTACGGGGCTTGGGGGCACCACATTGATTGGGTTGGGGTGGGGGCGCTGACCCGCTGGTGGCTACGTGTGCTGGAGACGGTGGACGACCTGGATGTGAGCTACTGCCTGACGGGGGAAAGCAACCTGTGGGCGGGCGGGGGCGGCCGTGCTCTGTGGCCGGATCGCAGCACAACAGATGTGCAGATTGGGGCGCCCTCGTGGCGCCGTCTGTTGAGCCCATGGCGGGCGGCGCTGCGACCGCTCACGCGGCATCGGCTGGCTGTGCAGCGCCGGGTGGCCGCCTGGAGCGCCGTGCTGCAGGCCGTGGCTCCGCGCACCCAGCGGGCCTGGTTGGTGCACGTTCGGCCGGGCGAGACGGGCTATACCGTCACTCAGCATCCGGAGTGGTTGGCGTGCAACACCGTGCAGACAGGCCACAGCCGCCGCGAGCAGGAGGCCTGTTGGCGGGTGCCGCTTCGCCTGGCTCAACACGGAGAGCCCTGCCTGAACCTGGAGCCGTGGTACGAAGGCCTTTACGATGATTTCTACGGAGACGATCAACTCTACGCGTTCTGGGCGGGCCGTTTGGCCGGCACCGTGGGCCACGTATATGGGGCGCATGGCCTGTGGAATGGTGGAGATGGCCGCTTCCTGAGCCATTGGGGCACACAGACCTTGGCCCAAGCCTTGGCGTTGGAGACGCCCCGGCTGCTTGGGGCGTCGCAACGCTTTCTGGAACGCCATGAGGTGCCAGCCGGGGAGGTGATGGCCGATGTCCACCGAGGCCGCCTGCGTGCGTTGGGGCGTGTGAGCAAGGAGCGGGCGCTCTGGTTTATCCCGCGCGTGGAGCGTACCGCGTGGCGTCCTCCCGGCTGTCTTTTTGACCCTAGGCAGGGCGCGGTGGTCGCACAGTGGCCCTCAGCGGGCCCCGTGGTGGTTGGCACCTCGTGGGTCGGCAGGCGTAGATTACATGAGGCCGTGCGGTTCGAGTGAGCGAAAAGATGTACCTTATGCCCAGTTGCGGGCGTACCATCGCACGGGGACTTTCCGTTTGATTAGCAGCTGGGGCATGCTCTGCGCACTCGGCATGGTAGTCCAGCCCGTCTTTGCCTTGTTGTATCACGTCTACCCTCATGATTACCGACGACACCCACGTTCGTGCGGTCTCGCAGCAAGTTTCCTCGGAGCTGACCGGCGAGGCCGTTATCCTCAACCTGAACGACGGGATCTACTATGGCCTCAACGAGGTCGGTGCCCGCATCTGGACGCTCGTCCAGGAAGGCACGTTGTTCCGTAGCATCAAAGAGACGCTCCTGCAGGAGTACGATGTGCCCGAAGACCAGTGCGATGCCGAAGTACGCCGCATCCTGGAAGAGATGCATACCTACGGCTTGGTCGAGCTCAGCAACGAATAGGCCGTCACGGCGCCGCCCACGAATAGGCCGTCACGGTGTCACCCCCCGAAGGGCTCGACCAGGGGTAGATAGCGGCACAGCGTGGGCGTGAACAGGGCGGCGCGAAGGTCTGGGCTCAAGAAGACCCCCAGTGACAGCGCGCGCAGAATGAGCAGGAGGCCCAGCAGGCCGAGCCCCCACGGGATCAGGCGCTGAAGCCGCGCGCGCCGGCGCACGCTCAACGCCGCTCCGGCCAGGCTCAGCACCAGCATCGCCGGGATGGTGCCGGTACCGAACGCTGCCATGAAGGTCACGCTGCCCACAAGCTCACCGGCGGTGGTGGCCGTGGCCAAGGCCGCATAGACCAGCCCACAAGGCAGGAGGCCATTCAGGAGGCCCACCACGAACAGGCCCCCTCCGCCCTGCCGCTGATACAGATGGCGCATCGTGCCGACGAGCTTCCCCAAGGCGCGAGTGGTCATCGTGCCCAGGAGACGGACGCGCTGGGTGGCCCAAGGGAGCACTGCCCCCACCAACAGGACGACCCCCAGTACCAACGACAGCCACTGCTGGTAGCCGCCCAGGGAGACGATCCGTCCCACCAGGCCGAAGAGCACGCCGAGCCCTGCGTAGGTGACCACGCGTCCCAGGTTGTACACCACACGTCCGCCCACGAAGCGCCAGCGGGCCGAGCCCCCGCTCGGAAGGGCCAGCGCCAAGGGGCCACACATGCCCACGCAGTGCAGGCTGCCCAGAAACCCCAGCGCTAGGCCAGTCAGGATCCAGTCCATGCGGGACGCTCGTGAACGACAGAACGAGGAGACGAAAAGGCCGAGGCCGCCCGAGGAGGCCCGTGGCCCTCTCACCGGGGCGCGCGGCCTCGGCACGCGGGCCAAGCCACAGAGTACGACCGGACGTACTCGGATTCTTCGGTCCAGGCGATGTCTTGCAACCCCGGCCTCCAACGCCGACCTTGGTAGAAACGATACACGATGCGAGGCACCGTTCTTGTAGGGTAAACCCGCTACTGGGCTCCAGGCGCAACTTTAGGCCTGTATCCCCGAACACCTTCCCGGCCGTGTCGTCAGAACAGTACGCGCATCCAGCGTTTGTGTCTACTCCGGCCGACGCTCCCAGGCCGTCCACGTACGCCGGCCGTCCCCAGCTCGCTTATGCCTCAAACGCTACGAACGCCTGTCTTCCATCGGTATGAGGTGCGCCTGCGGATTGGCAGTGGGGGCATGGGGACGGTGTACCGAGCCTACGACCGAGAGGGCGAGCGGCCGGTGGCCCTCAAGGTGCTGCCCCCGGGTCTGCAGGACGATCCCGAGGCCATGGAGCGCTTCCGTCGTGAAGCGGCGGCCTTGGGGCGCGTTCGTCACCCTGGCGTCGCTGAGGTCTTTGAGGCCAGCGTCGCCCAGGGTTTTCCGTACCTCGCCATGGCCTTTGTGGCGGGGCCTACCCTGGAGGATCGCCTGCGGACGGATGGGCTGCTTCCCATCTCCGAGGCCATCCAGCTGGCCCAGCAGGTGGCGGAGGCCCTGGACGCCATCCACGCCGCTGGGATCGTTCACCGAGACATCAAAACCTCCAACATCGTCCTCGGCCGTGATGGGCAGGCGGTGCTGGTGGACTTCGGCATTGCCTACCGGGAGTCGCTGCCGCGCCTTTCCCACGGCGCGGTGGGCACCCCGGAATACATGAGCCCCGAGCAGGCCGACGGTGCCCCGCTCGATGGCCGCAGTGACCTCTACAGCCTGGGCGTGGTGCTCTTCGAATGCCTCACCGGCCAGGTGCCGTTTCCCCGTCAGGGAGAGAGTGTGGCCGAGGTGTTGGACCTGCTGGACCGCGTGCAAACGGGGCCGGTGGCGTCGGCCCGGGCCCAGCGCCCCGAGGTGCCCGTGTGGTTGGACCGCCTCGTCGCCCGGTGCCTGGCCAAGCGCCCCGAAGACCGCTATGCCACGGGGCAAGCCTTGGTCCACGCCCTGCAGGAGCAAGCGGCCTCCGGCCCTGAGTCAGGCGCCTCGCCGCCTGCGCCGGGTCCTCGCCACACCCAGCGCACACGCCGTGGACGCCGCCGGACGGCCCGGATTGGCCGGCGCCCAGGCACCACAGTGCTGGCGCATCCAGCCGAGGTCCACGCCCTGGCCCTGTGCCCCGACGATGCCCAGGTGATCACCGTCTGTGCCGACCGTGCGCTTCGCGTCTGGGATGCTGAGCGGGGTCACCTTTGTCAGACGGTACTCCACGACGAGGCCCCCTTGACGGTGGCCATCAGCCCCAGCGGTCGCCTCGTGGCCACCGGGGATCGGGCCGGGCAGGTGCGCCTCTGGGCCCGCCCCGCCTGGACCCTCCATCAGCGCCTGGATGCCCATGCCGCCGTGGCCATGACGATGGCCTTCAGCCCCGACGGGACCACCCTGGCCACAGGTGGTGCCGATGGCTTTATTCGGCTCTGGTCCGTGCGAGACGGGCGGCTGCTTGATTCGTTCACGGCGCACACCGGCTACGTGATGACGGTGGCCTACCATCCCGACGGTGGCACGCTGTGGACGGGGGGCACCGACGGGCTCATCCACGCCTGGACGCTGCCCCATGCTGGAGAGGTCGCCCCTCGGAGCCCGCGCGTGCTGGGCCGCCACAAAGGCTATGTGATCAACCTGGCGATCGATACGCAAGGACAGCGGCTCGTCTCGGGCGGGTCGGACGGAGCGGTCCGCGTGTGGGATCTCCAGACGCAGACGTTAGCGCGCACGCTGGGCTGGCACCGAGCGTGGATCATGGCCGTAGCCTTCAGCCCCGACGGGACCTCGGTCCTTTCGGCAGGCCGTGACCACCAGCTCCGGCGCTGGCGCCTTCATGAAGGCGAGCTGGCGCAGACGGTGCGTGGCCATACCGCCCCCGTTACCGGAGCCGCCTTCGGGCGGCGAGCCCCCTGGATGGCCTCCTGCAGCGAGGACGGCACGGTTCGCCTCTGGCCTCTGGATCTGCCCACCCCCGCTGCGTATCCGGCAGCCCGCCGGTGGAGCCTGGCGCTGGTCCTACTCGCTGTGCTGGCGATGGCCACCTGGCAAGCCCCCCAGTTGGCCGGTCCGATGTCCACGGAGACGCGTCTGGCCGGACCCAGCTTTGCGGGCGATGACGCCCCCGCCACCGTGACCCAGGTTCCTGAAACCCCCGCCCCTGTGCAGGTCGAGAGGCCCCCTCGCACACGGCCCTCGGGTCCGCTCTACGGAACCCGCCTGGTGGGGGCGCACGGTGGATGGACGCTGGTCGTTCGTGCCGTATCCACCGAACAAGCGGCCCAGCGACAGGCCACCACCTACCGCCGCCGGGGCTATCGAACCGGCGTGCTGGCTCGCCACTACGATGGAGCCTGGCACTACCACGTGGGCGTCGGCCAGTTTGCCGAGTATGGCGCGGCGCGGGCCGCCCAGCGCCGCCTGGCCGGCCAGGCGCTGCCCTCCACCGTCTGGCTGGCCCGGATCCACGAAGATCACCTCCGCTGATCGCCCCTCACCCACCCCCTCGCCTGTAGCCCCAACCATGCCCGACACGGACCGCCCTGGGGTCCTGCTGTCGTGGGTTGATCTGCGCACCGACCCCTACTCGACGCGCAACGAGACCTCGACGCCCGGCCCGACCCTCACCCTCTTGTTCGACCCCGCCTCCCCCTACCGAGGACGCATAGGCCGGGCCGTCCTCTTCTACCGGCAGACCGACGAGCAGCCACGTGCCCATCTGGATGTGGCCGCCGCCGAGGCCACCCGCAAGGAAGTGGAACGCCTGAGCCAGGGACAGACCACCGTGGACCTCGTGGCCTGGAGCGGCGATGACCCCACCGACCACCGCGGCTTGTTCGAGTTCATGAAGCCCCAGGTGGCGGCCGTGCGCGACGAGCACCCTGAAGCCGAACTGGTGATCCACATCAGCCCCGGTACACCGGCCATGCAGACGGTTTGGGTGCTCACGGCCGAGATGGGCATGGTGGGACCGCCCTTTGAGGTGGTCAAAAGTCTGCCCAAGGCCTACCGAGCGGGCCGCCCCGCCGTAGTGCCCGTGCGGCTGGACATCCCCACCTTCTACAAGACCTTCCAAGAGGCCCGTCCTCGTACCCAGGCGCCCGGCGATGTCCCGCTGCTCTATCCGCAGCACTTCGTGTCCGATGCGCTCAAGCGACTCTATGCCGACGCCCGCCGGTTTGCCCAGCTCAACGTGCCGATCCTCATCCTCGGCGAGCGCGGGACCGGCAAAACGACGCTAGCCTCCTGGATCCGCATCCATAGCCCCTTCCGCAAGGCCGAGCTGGACCGCTCCTGGCCCTCCGTGCCCTGCAGCCAGTACAGCCCCGAAACGATGCGGGCCGAGCTGTTCGGGTATGTCAAAGGCGCCTTCACGGACGCCCACAAGGATACCGAGGGCCTCCTCCACCTGGCCGACGGAGATACCCTGTTCCTCGATGAGATCGGCGATATCTCGCGAGACCTCCAACGTATGCTGATCCGGGCCCTGGAGGAGAAACACTTCACCCGCGTGGGGGCCCGGACGCCGGAGCGCAGCAACTTCCGCCTGCTCTCGGCGACGAACCAACCGTGGGACGACCTCACCGAGCGGCTCGACCTCGACTTCCTGGATCGCATCGGGGTGCTCGTGCTGGAGGTGCCGCCCCTCCGCGCGGTCCGCGCCGACCTGCCGTGGCTCTGGCGCCATGTTTTCCACCAGGCCCTCCGCCGCAGCCACATCGCCCCGGCTCGGATTCATCTAGCTGAGCCCGACCACGCCCAGGTGATCGACGTCCTCCAGCACCATCCGCTGCCTGGCAACCTGCGGGATCTGTTCCGGGTGGCCTACCATCTCGTGGCCGCCACCCTGGATGCGCCCGCGTCGACATCCATCGAAGATCTGGTGCGGCAGGCTCTGGCACCCAAGACGCAACATGGCCAAGCCCCCGGCACCGAGGTCGGCCTCGCGCGCGCGGTGGCCGCCGCCTTCGCCCAAGCTGAGCCGCTGGACGCCCTCATCAATGGCGAAGCCCTGCCCACCCGCACCGTCGAGCGTGCCCTGCGCCGCTACCTGGCCGACGAGCTGCGCCGCATCGCTCGCGGCCGCGGCCATCGCCCTCAAGACCTGTGTGACGTCACCGACCGTACCTTGCAGGAGTGGGTGAAATGGGAGGGCACGGAGTGAGCCCCGGGTAAGAAGTCCGGCAAGCGTGGTCGAACCCGGTTCGCAGCAGACGCCATCTGACGGAAACGAGCGCTCGACGGATCTTGGTTTACCCCTCGGTACCGCCGATACCGGGCGGCTACAGCCCGGTGATTGACCGGAAGGGTCTCGGCCTGTGCTGGTTCACCGGGCTCCATCGTTCGGTACGTGGACTTCCACATCTAGCCAGACTAGAAAGTGGTCGCTGACCGGCACGCCGTCTGGGGCGGGCGGGCGCTCCACGCGGCCTTCCAGCACATGGATGTTGCGCGACGGGAGCACGTAGTCCACGCGGAGGCCCCACTCGGCGGTGTCGTCGGCGTCGAGGTCGGGGTAGGCTGCGAGGCCGTCGGCCGAGGCTTCGGGAACGATCGTGCTGTTGATGCGGGGATGGGCCAGGAGGAAGGTCTCGATCGGGTTCTGGTAGGCGTTGCCTTCATCGGGGTCGGCGTTGAGGTCGCCAAGGATGAGGAAGGGCGCTTCGGGAGGGAGGCCACCGGGGGTCCCGGTATCGTCGACCAGGTAGTCGGCGCCGTCCAGGTAGTCCGCCCAGAGGCGGATCTCATCGTGATTGCGGCGTTGGTTGCGGGCCTCGGGGCCGTCGAAGGCCGGCGGGGTGGGATGGCTGATGAGCAGGTGCACGGTGACGCCGTTGGGCAGGCGCACGGGCACGTCGGCGTGGGTTTTGGAGCTGAGGCGAAAGGCGTCGGCTTCGGCGCCATCGTACCAAGGCCGCTGGGTCTCGGGGTCGGTGGGCAGCACGGCCCCCGGCATCAGGGACCAGGGCAGTTCCCGAAAGGTACGCACCTCCTGAGCGCGGAGGTCGAGGCCCTCGCGGACCAGGAGTGCCATGCCATACTGGCCGGGGAAGGTGCCAAAGCCCCACGCGTCCTCGCCGTAGGCGCGGCCTCCATCCGTCTGCGGTCCGGGGCTACCGTCGGGGTTGGTGGACGGGGGCGGTGGGTGGCTGGTCACCGTCAGCCCGTCGTTGTTGAGGTCAAATCCGCTGGCGATTCCCGTGTTGGTCAGGGGCATAAAGGCCTGGTAGGCGATGGGCTCAAGGCCAGGGCCTTGCGAGACCGCCAAGAAGCCATCGGCAAACCGCTGGCCATTCTGCGCGATGCCGCCCTCCGTGTACCCGGGGTCTCCGGGTTGGTCAACGGTGAACTCGTTGAGCAAGATCACGTCGGGCTGGACCTGTTGGATCAGGGCGGCGGCGGCTTGGAGCCGAGGCTGCTCCGGATCCAACAGGTCGAGGGTCCGGATGTCCTCGATGTTGTAGGTGGCGACCCGCAGAGCCACGGAGCCCTCCACGGCCGGGCGGGACTGGCAGGCCCCCAGTGCCAGGACGAGGAGGAGGCAGCAGGCGAACAAGGCACGAGACATGAGACGGGCGGCAGAGACGACGAAGGCTGGAGAAGGAGTCCAAAGTACGTGCTGAAGGGGTAAGAATGGAGGGACGATAGCCGCCTAGAGGAACTGGAGAGGGCGTCTGGCCTTTACCGGCCGTCTGGGTCTATCAATCGCCATGTTCATTTCTTCCCATGCGGCTCCGCTCACGGAGGCCGGCCTGATTGTGGGCCAGTCGTGCCGACGGCGGCTCTGGCTACGGGCCTACGAGGCCCCAGGGCCCACCGCCCAGCAGCACTTGCGGCGGACCCACCAGTTGGAGATGCACCAGATGGTGGCCCGCCATGGACCACCTGGGCCAGACCTGATGGCGTTGCCGACCGCCGAGGCGTTGCGCGCCACCCAGGAGGCACTGGGCCGCGAGGTTGAAGCCATCTACGGCGCCGCCTTGACGCATCAGGGGCGCATGGTACGCATCGACCGGCTGCGCCGGGTGGAGGCTGGCTGGGAAGTGGCCTCCGCACGCCCGGTGACGCGTCTCAAGAAGCGCCGTCGCCGGACCGTGCAGACGCTAGCGCTCCAGAAGTGGACGGCGGTCCAGACCGGGGTGCCCATCACGCGGTGCGTGGTGATCACGCTGCGTACCGAGCCGACGGCCTCCACCCCCGATGCCTGGTTGCGCGAGACAGATCTCACCCACAGCGTGGATCGTCTCCTGCACGCCCGCCTGCCCCCGCTGGCCCGCCAGCTACGGGCCGTGCTGGACGGCGGCCTACCGCCTCGCCGGCCCCTGGTGGCTACCTGCCGCACCTGTGAGTTCTTCCAGCGCTGCTGGCCCCAGGTGCCCGAGGTTTCCGTGTTGACCCTGCCATGGCGCACACAGCACGCCGTACGGGATGCCTTGTTGGAGCAAGGCGTGGTAGGGCTGGACCAGGTCGAAGCCCCGTCCGACTTATCGCCACGCCTGCAGCGGTACATGCAGAGCTGGCAGTCGGACGCCCCGGTCATTGACCAGGGGGCGCTACAGGCTCACCTGCGCACGCTTGCCCATCCGGTGTCCTTCCTCGACTTCGAGGCGCTGCGCCCGGCTGTGCCCCGCTACGATGGGATGCGGCCTTGGGAGCCATTTCCCTTTCAATACAGCCTCCACACGATGGACCGTACGGGAGCGGTGGCCCACACAGGCTATCTGCACGCCACCGACACCGACCCGCGCCCGGCCTTGGCTGCGAAAATAATCAAGGACCTGGGCACCCAGGGCTCCATCGTGGTCTACTCTAGCTTCGAGGCGGAGGTGATTGAGGCCCTGATGGAGGCTATTCCAGCCCTGCAGGTGCCGTTAGCCCGTCTCCTGCCTCGCTTGTGGGACCTCCATGCCGTCTTCGCCGATGAGGCCTACCTGGATGTCCGGTTCAAAGGCAGCACGTCACTCAAGCGCATCGCGCCCGTGATGGCGCCCCGCTTTGGGTACCACGACCTGGCCGTGCAAGACGGCACCGAAGCCCAACTGACCTACCGTGCCCTGCTGAACAGCCAAGGCGGCGCCCACCAAGAACACTACAACGCCCTCTGGGCCTACTGCCAGCGCGACACCTGGGCCATGGTGGAGGTGCTCCGCGTGCTGCGCGCGGTAGGGGGTATGAGAGTTTGAGCGTCCTCAGCTTCACCCTCGCACCCTCGCACCCCACTACGGAATCTCCAGGTACTTGTGCGTCTGGAGGCTGAGGCGCCACTGGGGGTGGGCCAGGCAATAGGCCACGGCACGCTCGGTGTAGGCCTCGGCGTGTGGCCCATCCATGGGTTGCAGGAAGAAATGGTCGAACGCTAGATCAGCAAAACGCTCGGGCAACGCCTCGGGTTGTGGATAGACCAGCTTCAGCTCTTGACCTTTCGTCTGTACCAGGGGGGCGCCAGCTTTAGGGCTGATGCACAGCCAGTCGATGCCCGGTGGAGCCGCCTTGGTGCCGTTGCTCTCGACGGCCACCTCGAATCCAGCAGCGTGCAAGGCCTCGATCAGCGGCACGTCGAGCTGCAGGAGGGGTTCGCCGCCGGTGCAGACCACCAGCGGACGTGCGCGTGCACTGTGCGCTGCGGGCCACGCCGCCACGATAGCTGTTGTCAGGGCCGCTGCATCGGCAAAGCGGCCACCGCCGGGGCCGTCCATCCCCACAAAGTCCGTGTCGCAAAAGGTGCAGATGGCCGTGGCGCGGTCGGCCTCGCGGCCGGACCACAGGTTGCAGCCGGTGAACCGGCAGAAGACGGCCGGCCGCCCCGTCTGGGCGCCTTCCCCTTGCAAGGTGTAGTAGATTTCTTTGACAGCGTAGCTCACGCGGCGTCTGCGCAGGCAGGCCCTGGCTCAAATGGATACAGACGCCTTGTACCCCGCTCGACCCTGCAGGATGCCTCGCCGGTCCACCCCCGGCCCAAGTTTACCCGAAATGCAGCGGAAGAACCCTTCGTGTCATCCGAAGAGATCTGCATGAAAGAGGCTCGTTCTGTCTGTATGGGTGAGAAATCAAAATACTGTAAATATTGATTTTAAATTATGTAAAAGGGTCATCTGGCGCAGGCTTTGTCGTTGGTGGTGATCACGTGCGCCCGCGCGGCGCAGCCTGTTTCACCGTTGCCTCCCGATACGTATGCCCATCGGTCTCCGCCCTGCCCACAGGCGCTCTCCTCTGTCTTCTCTGCTGCTGGCCAGCCTGCTTCTGGTGGTGGCCGCCAGCCTCTCGGCCTGTGGTTCGTCGCGCTCAGCCGCCACCGATGAGGCGGCTTCGACCTGGCGCTCGGCCGACGACGAGCTCGCCGCTGAGCCCTTGGCCCCCGAGGAGGCCCTGTCCCTGGAGGCCGACATCTACGAGGCGATGGCCCGACTGAGCCGGGCCCAGGCTGCCGCCCGCTATGATGACGCGGAGGCTGCGCTGGAGGAAGCCATGCAAGGCATGCGCCGGCTGCGCCAGGCCCCTGGGAGCCTGGATGATCCCGAGGTGCGCGAGCTCTACCGCTCCGTCCTCACCGCCTACGAGGCCTACTACGGGGTGACGGACACCCTCACCACCGAACATGGCGACATCTTTACGGTGCACGACGAGCTCTTCGAGACCATGAACGCCCTGCGCGAGCCGCTCCTGGAGGATGTGCTGACCCCGCCCGCGTCGGCCCCTGTGGCGCTCACCATCCCCCTGACGCAAAACCAGCTCGTTGAGCAGAGCCGGGCCTTCCTGCTCCGCAATCCAGACCGCCATCTCAACAACTGGCGCCGTCGCAGCGCCACCTACTTCCCCATGATGGAGCAGATCCTGCGGGAAGAGCAGATGCCTGACGAACTCAAGTACCTGTCGATGATCGAAAGTGGCCTCAACCCGCGTGCACGCAGCCGCGTTGGGGCCGGCGGGCTGTGGCAATTCATGCCGGCCACCGGCCGTGAGTATGGCCTCAACCGCGACCATTGGATCGACGAGCGGTCGGATCCCGAGAAGGCGACGCGAGCGGCGGCGCGGTACCTCCGCGCGCTCCATCGTCAGTTCGATGACTGGCACCTGGCGCTGGCCGCGTACAACTGTGGGCCCGGGCGGGTGGCCCGCGTCAAGCGGCGCGTGGAAGCAGAGATTGGTCGCACCGCTACGTTCTGGGACCTGTACCAGCAACTGCCGCGCGAGACGCGCAACTACGTGCCCATGTTCATCGCCACCACGCAGATCCTGACCAACCCCGCGGCCTATGACCTCGAGCCGGTGACGCCGGGTCCGCGCTACGCCTACGAGTGGGTCCAGGTCGAGGGCATGACCGACCTTCGCGTGGTGGCTGAGCTAGCGGGCACCACGGTGGAGACCGTGCGCGCCCTCAACCCGGAAGTGCGGCAGTGGACCACGCCGCCCACCCAGTCCGGCTATGCCGTGCGTGTCCCGCAAGGCCTGGGGGCGCGCTTCGCGCAAGCCTATGCGGCGCTGCCCGCCGACGAGCGGCGCGGCCAGACCGGCTACACGGTGCGCCGAGGCGACACCCTGGGCAAGATCGCACGGCGCTACAACACCACGGTGTCGGCGCTGCGCGAGGCCAACGGGATCCGCGGCTCACTCATCCAGGAGGGGCAGACGCTCTACGTGCCCGTCCGTCTGGAGACCTATGCCGCCGCCAACACGGGCGGCACCCAGGTCAGCTACGAGGCGGACCGGTCTGGCCCTCCCGTACGGCTCGCCTCGGCCGTGGAGGAACGCCGTGCGCCGGCCCCAGCCCCGGCGGCCACCTCGTACCGCGTGCAACGGGGCGACAACCTCACCACGATTGCTCGCCGCCATGGAGTGAGCGTGCGTGACCTGCGCGCGTGGAACAACCTCTCCAGCGACCGCATCCAGGCCGGCCAGCGCCTCGCCCTCGTGCCGGGCGCCTCGGCTCCGGTGCGGGCGCCGGAGCGAGCCGCCACCACCTACACCGTCCGCCGAGGCGACAACCTGACCACCATCGCCCAGCGGCACGGCGTGAGCGTGCGCGACCTGCGCGCCTGGAACGGCCTGGCCACCGACCGCCTCCAGCCCGGGCAACGCCTGGCGATCAACGGAGGGGCGAGCCCAGCCCGGTCTGCAGCCCAGACCACCACGCATACGGTGCAGCGTGGTCAGAACCTGACCACCATTGCGCGACGCTACGGCGTGAGCGTGCGCGACCTACGCGCCTGGAACGGCCTCTCCAGCGACCGTCTTCAGCCCGGCCAGCGCCTCACCGTCCAAGGGCAGGGTGCGGCCTCGGCCTCCGGCGCGTCCGGCTGGGTCTCCTACACCGTGCGGCGTGGCGACACGTTGAGCAGCATCGCCTCGCGCCACGACACCAACGTGGCCTCCGTGCGCAAATGGAACGATCTCCGCACGGACCGCCTCCAGGTTGGCCAACGCCTCGCCCTCTATATTCGATGAACCGCGTTGGCGGTGGGGCGTCCCGGGCACGATACATCGTGCCCCTACCATTCGCTAGGGGTCAGGGCGTAGGTGGATGATCCGCCGCTTCATGTCCCATTTCTACGTTCCCCACTCACCGTTCCCCACTCACCATTCCCCACTCACCACTCACCATTCACATGATCCAGCGCCCAACGGCCCGAGACATTTTGGAAGCGCTCGTGCAAGCGTTGCACGGCGCGCAGGAGCCGTTCGACGATGACCTCGTGCTGGTCCCCGCCTTCTACGAGGTTCGTCTTCATCCAGACGTGTACCTGGAGCTGAAGGCGCTGATGCCGCGCATCCAGGCCCAAGCGCAAAAGCGCCTCGATGCCGAGCTGGCCCGCTTGAGCGTGAAGCGAGGCCTGCTCAGTCGCCTCGCGGACCCGGTGCTACGCTGGTTTTCGGCGGACCGCTACCTGCGCGGGCGGAGCCGGGCCGGACTCACCTACGAGCGGTCTGGCGCGGCGTGGCAGATCGAGTTCGGTGTGACCGACCGCCCGGAGGCTGATCTCGGCTTTCTGGCCATCGAGACCGACTTTGGGATGCGGGCGGCGGCCGAGTACCGGGGGCAGCCGACCATCAACATTCGGCGCACCACTCGGCGGCTTCCTACGGGTGGCTTCGAGACCGTGCTGTCTGCCGCGCGCCCTGGGCGCTCTACGCAAGAGATCCGAACGCCGGGGGCTCGGGCCGTACTGGCGCGCCTGCGCTATGAAGACCGGCAGGGCGAACACGTCTACTACATGCAGAAGGCCGAGATCGTGATTGGGCGGCAGGACGAGGGCGGCACGGCCCTGGACATCGCCCTGGACACCTTGGCCGACGTCTCCCGCGAGCACCTGCGCATCCGCCACGAAGAGGCGGCCACCGGGTCGGGTTTTTGGGCCCAGGACGTCAGCCAGTTCGGCGTCACCGTGAACGGGGCGCCGCTGACCTCCGGCACCGCCGCCGTGGCCACCGAGGTGTGGCAGCCGCTGCCTGCCCAGGCCGAGATCGGCCTAGCGGGTGTCGTTTTCATCGACTTTGAAGCCCTCTGACCCTTCCGCATGCACGCGTTCTTTCTTCTGCTGCTGCTCGGCTTCGCCGTGAGCCTCCTGGCGTGCTGCACGCGTGGCGCTTAGTCTTGCCTCTGATCCATGACTGCCGCTGGCCTGACCCATCCCGGCCTCCGCCGGGACCACAACGAAGACCGCTACGTGTGCGACGCGGAGCGCGGGTTGTTTGTGGTGATCGATGGCGTGGGCGGCTACGCCTCAGGCGATGTGGCCGCCGAGCTGGCGCGCGACCTCGTCTACCAGCGCCTCCGTCGCCACCAGGGGCCTTCCACGGTGCGGCTGCGTGAAGCCATCACGGTAGCCAACAATGAGATCTACTACCGGAGCCAGCTCGACCCCGCCCAGTGGGGGATGGCCTGTGTGCTGACGGCCGTGGTTGTGGAGCCTGGCATGGCCACCGTGGGGCACGTAGGCGATACGCGGCTCTACGAGGTACGCCGGGAAGGGCTCCGCAAGGTCACCGCCGACCACTCGCCCGTGGGCCTTCGAGAGGATCAAGGCGAGCTGAGCGAGGTCGAGGCCATGGCGCACCCTCGCCGTAGCGAGATCCTGCGTGATGTGGGCTCGACCTATCACCACACGGACGACGCCGACTTCGTGGATGTGTACCGCGTGCCGTTCCATGCAGACCGGGCCCTGCTCCTATGCAGCGATGGCCTGACCGACCTGGTACCCAGCGCCGAGATCCATCGCCTGCTGATGCTTGAAGCGGGGCGCCCAGACCGGGCCGCACAGCGCCTCATCGACGCGGCCAACGACGCCGGGGGCCACGACAATATCACGGCAGTCGTCATCGAGGGGGCCGAGTACGCGGCACGGGTGCAACACGCCGACGCCAGGCCGGGCCTGGGCCCACGAAGTCGACGGGGGCGTTGGTCCTGGTTTGCCGCGGGCCTGCTGCTGGGGCTGCTGACGGCAGCTGTGCCCCTCACCGGCATCTACCACCTCCTGGACACGCGGCTCCCTCGGCCGCTGGCCGTCTCCGACCCCACCCCGCTGGATCCGGAGGGCTTGCCTCTGCACACCCCTTTCCGGAGCCCTCCCATTATGGTGCTTGGCACCCCACAACAGTGTCCGCTGCTGCCCCCTCAGGTGGTACCGCCCGCTCCCTCGGCGTCCAGCGCCGCTCAGCTCTAACGCCTCATGCCCTCCTCTTCTCTTCTTCATCGGGATGAGCAGGCCGCCTTGCGTCTGCGTATGTGCGAGCGCCGTTGGCTT
>JBCDJV010000026.1:0-48397 GCA_038747425.1 Bacteroidota bacterium | reverse complement strand
TTCCGCCACCCGGGCTAAGGGGTGCAGCAAGACTATCAAAGTACGGCGCGCTGAGGATGCCGGTCAAGATGTGGATCGGTTTCACCTTGTTTTCTAACGAAGGCGGACGGCTCCGCGTTTTGGCAGCTACCCAGGAACTTCCACGGCCGTGTTCACTATCGGAACCCCCATCGTGCAACGTGGGCCAAGCGTTGGGAGTACATGGCCAGGCGGCCCTGCGCGCGCTGTGACCTGCGTCGCCACGTCTCGTTCATCACGCCCTGCTCACCGTTTATCCTGCTCCATGCCTCCGCTGCTCACCGTCCAGGGCCTGACCAAGCGCTTCGAGGCGGAGGGGCCACCGGTGGTGGATACGGTCCATTTCGAGGTGAACGCTGGTGAGATCTTCGCCTTGCTTGGTCCCAGTGGGTGCGGCAAGACCACCACGTTGCGCTGCATTGCTGGGTTCGAACGGCCTGGGGCGGGGAGCATCAGGCTGCAAGCTACCACGCTGGTTGACCCCCACACCTGTGTGCCGGCCGAGGGCCGCGGCATCGGCCTGGTCTTTCAGGACTATGCCCTCTTCCCGCACCAGACAGTCCTGCAGAACGTCGTGTTTGGCGTCAAGCGCCATCCCCGGTCTCGCCGCCAGGAACGCGCGCTGGAGGTGTTGGAACTGGTGGGCCTCCAGGGCTACGAGGCCCGCTATCCGCACGAGCTCTCTGGGGGCCAGCAGCAACGGGTAGCGCTGGCCCGGACCCTGGCTCCCTGCCCACCCTTGGTGCTGCTGGACGAGCCCTTCTCCAACCTGGATGCCCTGGCCCGAGCCGCCACGCGCCAAGAGATCCGCAAGGTGCTCAAGGATCAAGGGATGACGGCCATCTTGGTGACGCACGATCAAGAAGAGGCCCTGTCCTTTGCCGACCGCGTGGCCGTCATGCACCAAGGGCGGCTGGAACAGGTAGGCACCCCCGAAGCGGTCTACCACCGGCCGCGTACCCTCTTCGTGGCTCAGTTCCTGGGGCGGACCAACCTGCTGGAGGCCACCGCCACCGGGCGTACGGCAGAGACCGTCCTGGGGCCTGTTGATCTCGTCGAGCCGTTCGAAGGCCCCGCCATGGTGTCCCTACGGCCTGAGCATGTGACTCTCGTGGCGCCGGCCCCGGGTTCGTCGTTGCCCGCCGGGACGGTGGTCGAGCGCGAGTTCAAAGGGCATGACATCACGTTCCGCGTGCAGATCGAACAGGCCGAGTACCTGGTCCACACCCACAGCCGCCTGCCCTTTCAGCCCGGAGACAGCGTGGCGCTCCAGCCCACGGAACCTGCCGTGGTCCTGGAAGGGCCTGAGGCGCGCCGTTCGTAGGGGCCCCCGGTGTCGAGGCGGGTACAGACGCGACCCGTTCTCTGTCCGTGGCCCTGGCCCTGGGATGCCCCCCTGAGACCCAGGCGCCGCCCTCGGAAACAACCGGCTACACGGTGCATTGCAGGCTGGACGGGACATTAACCTGTCAGGAGACCCACCCAGGGAGCCCTTCGAGCACCGGCCCCTTCCCCACTGGCTGCTCGCCTTTGCTTGGTCTACTTGCGATCAACTCTCAGTTGTGTAGTCAGTGCAGTGCTCGTAGAACATGTGCAGCAACGATTGTCGCTGACCCAGTCTCTGTTGAAGCGAAGCCAGCAGAACTCCGGGGATCGCCTGCTTGAGTATGCGGTGACGGCCCTCTGCGCGGCCCTCCCCGGTGCACAGGTCACCTATCAGCGGGTCGAGCCCACAGGGACCGTCACGGTAACGCACAGCGCGCCCGCCGGGGGACGGCCCGTGCCCGCAGGTCAGGTAGGCGCGGCCCCACTGTGGCAGGCCGCCGATGTAGCGGAAGCGAAAGAGCTGGCCGATGAGGTGCGCGAGGCCCTGCTGGATCAGGGGGTGCGTGCCTTGCTGGTGGTCCGTGTAGAACCGGTGGCTCCCACTGGGTACCTGGTGGCCATGGCTCCTGGGCCACGCCCTTGGACGCCCCATGAGATCCAACTGATGCAGGACGCCGTGCAGGTTGTGCAGGCGCTGTGCCCAGCCACGCAACGGGTTCAGCAGGAGCTGGCGCAGAGCCGTGCCGACGTGCAGCATATGCGAGAGGCCAAGGAGCGAGCCGAAGAGCTGAGCGCCCTGAAATCGACCTTCATGGCGAACGTGAGCCACGAGATCCGGACACCCCTGACGGCCATCATCGGGTTTGCCTCGGTGCTTGCCGAGAAAGTGACCGGGGAGTCGCGCGAGCTCGTAGACTACATCGCGCTGGGGGGAGAGCGCCTGCTCCGCACCATCAACTCCGTGCTGGATCTGTCGGTGCTGGAGACCGGCCGCGTGCAACTCCGGCCCGATCCGCTGGACGTGGTCGCGGAGGTACGGAGCCAGACGCAGGTGCTGCGCTCGCTGGCGGTAGCCAAAGACCTCCGCCTCCACGTGCACGCGACATCGCCCTCGATCTGGGCTCGGCTGGACCTGGGGGCACTGGGGCGCGTGCTCAACAACTTGATCGGCAACGCGATCAAGTTCACGACCCACGGCCAGGTGGAGGTGCACATCGAAGAGACCGCCGACCACGTACGCATCCGCGTGGAGGACACCGGCCGCGGCATCGACGCGACCTTCGTGCCGCATCTGTTTGAGGCCTTCCAGCGCGAAGAGCCGCCCGGCGACGAAGGGACGCCGGGGAGTGGGCTGGGGCTGTTCATCACCCAGCAGCTGGTCTCGCAGATGGACGGCGAGATTGACGTGTCCTCCGAACAAGGTATCGGCAGTGTCTTCACGGTGACCTTCCCCCGCATGGCGCCCGATGAACTGGAGGCGATGGAACGTGCGCAGTCGCAGGCCGTCGTCCTACCAGGCCCGGCGACCGCGCCGCTCATTCTGCTGGTGTCAGAGAGCAGCGTCTTCCATCTGCTGATCAGCCAGCTGCTGGGCCCCCGGTATGTGGTGCACGGGGTCCACCCGGCCGATCCGTTCCCCGACGAGCTGGGCGAGCGGCCCTGGCGAGCGGTGCTCGTCGATCTGCCCTTGGCCGATGATACGGACGGGGCGCGCCTCGTGCAGCGGGTACGAACGCAGCCGGGCTGTGACGCCGTGCGCCTGGTGGCCGTCACAGCTGAAGCGCTGGGCGAGGTCGAACAGCGGCTCCTGGCCAGCGGCTACAATGCTTACCTGAGCAAGCCGTTCAGCCGCCGACAGCTCCAAGCGGTGCTGGTGGGCAACCCACCGCCGCCTGATTCGTAGGCGGGAGCCCATCCCTACCCCGCAGACCCGCTCACCCGCTCCATGCCCGATACCCTCGGCCGCCTGCTCGTTGTCGATGACGACGAAGACGTCTTGCAGGCCCTCCGCCTTCTCCTGCGTCGCCACGCGGACCGCGTCCACACCGAAAAAGACCCCCACCAGATCCCCGCGCTCCTCAAGAATGGCGCCTACGATCTCATCTTGCTCGACATGAACTTCACGCAGGATGCGGGAAGCGGGCGTGAGGGTTTCTACTGGCTGGATCGCATCCTAGAGCTCGATCCTTCGGCCGTGGTGGTGATGATCACGGCCTTCGGCGACGTCTCGACGGCCGTGCGGGCCATCAAGGAGGGCGCCACGGACTTTGTGCTGAAGCCGTGGCAGAACGAGAAGCTGCTGGCCACCCTGTCTGCGGCTCGCCAGCTCCGCGCCTCCCGCGTCGAGGCCGAGCAGCTGCGCTCGCGCCAGGCTCACCTGCAGGCCAGCTTGGACCAACCCTTCCAGGAGTTCGTGGGCCAGTCCGAGGCCATGCGGCGCGTCTTCGAGACCATTCGCAAGGTGGCCCCCACCGATGCCAACGTGCTCATCCTGGGCGAGAACGGTACCGGCAAGGAACTGGTGGCCCGAGCCATCCACCGGGCGTCGGCCCGGACCGACGAGGTGTTCGTCAGTGTGGACATGGGCGCGATTCCCGAGGCGCTGTTCGAAAGCGAGCTCTTCGGTCACAAAAAGGGCGCCTTCACCGATGCCAAGGAGGACCGTGCCGGACGCATCGAGGCGGCCTCTGGGGGGACGCTCTTCCTGGACGAGATCGGCAACCTCTCGCTGCCGCTGCAAGCCAAGGTGCTTTCGGTTTTGCAAAGCCGGCACGTGGTGCGCGTGGGCGCCAACAAGCCACGGGCCGTGGATGTGCGCGTGGTGAGCGCCACCAACATGCCCATCCACGACATGGTGGGCGAGCACACCTTCCGCCAGGACCTCCTCTACCGCATCAACACCGTGGAGATTCGCCTGCCGCCTCTGCGTGATCGCCTGGGCGACGTGCCGCTGCTCACAGACCACTTCCTCCAACGCTACGCCCGCAAGTATCAGCGCCCCATCACCGGCGTCAGCCCCGTGGCCCTCAAGAAGCTGGAGAAGTATCCGTGGCCCGGCAACGTGCGCGAGCTGCAGCACATGGTGGAGCGGGCCGTCATCATGACCGATGCCAGCCGCCTGCAGCCCGAGGACTTCTTCTTCGCGGCCTCAGCCATCTCGGAGGAGGACGAGGTGGTCTTCGATTCCTACAATCTGGAGGACGTGGAGAAGCTGGTGATCCGCAAGGCCATCGACAAGCACGACGGCAACATCAGCCGCGCCGCCGAGGAACTCGGCCTCACGCGGGCCTCCCTCTATCGCCGCTTAGAAAAGTACGGCCTGTGAGGCTGCAATCGCGGTCGGGATGCGCCTAGGCCAGACCGTTGATCTTCCCGAGAGGCCGTGCTAGCTTACACCGCTTCGCTCCTCCCTCTCGATTGGTAGATTCCATGCGTTTCTTTGTAGTGCTTGGCCTTGTGTGCGTTGGCCTCGTGCCTACCGCCTTCGCCCAGATCGTCATCGACCGAGCCGACGTGGAGACGGTACTCGGTCAGTCGTTCACGTTCGAGACGCGAACGAATCTCGCCCCCGACGTGTCCGCACTCCTGGCTCTCGTAGCCCAAGACGGCCCCAACCAGACGTGGGACCTGACGGGGTTCACGTATCCGAGCAGTGAAACGAATACCCAGATGTATCTGAGCTCGGCCGCTGGCACGCCAGGCGCTAACGATGCAGGCCTCGCCAATGCTAACTACGTTATCGAGAACCTGGGGAATGGCCAAGGAGCCACCTCGTACCAGTATTATCTGTTGAATGACAACGGGTTCGAGAATCTGGGCGATCTGGCGCTCAGCGGCAGCGTCCAGACCAAGACGACGTACACCCCCGCTCGACTCTTTTTCGTCTTCCCCTACACGTATCAGTCGGGCTGGAACCTCCAAACGACGGCCGTCACCACCGGCCCGCAGGGCACCCAGAGCATCCCCTACACGGAAACGTCGATTGCGGACAGCTATGGGACCATCATCACCCCGGTGGGCACGCGGACGGTGCTGCGGGCCAAGACGACGCTTACGTTCAGCCTGGCGAGCGTGACCACCACCGTAACAAGCTACAACTGGTTTGGGAATGCGGTGGACCCTGTGGCCTCCATGTCGATCACTGAGGTCAACATACCGGGTATTCCAGCGCGGACGACGTATTCCATCTCCTACCAGGCGCCCAGCACGTCGCAGAATCCCACAGCGCCCACCGGCGCTCCCGTGGCGGTAGCCCCCGATGACGGCAACGGTGGCGTGGAGGTAGCGCCGACCTTGGTCTGGACTGCCGTACAGGGGGCCACCACCTACGACGTAGAGGTGGCCACGGATACCGGCTTCGGCGACATCGTCTACAGCAGCACGGGCCAGGCCACCGTAGAGGCCACGGCCACGGGCCTGGAAGAGGGCACCACCTATTACTGGCGCGCCCGGGGCGTCAACGCGGGAGGCGTTGGGCCTTGGTCCGCTACGTTCTCCTTCACCACGCAGAACGTGCAGGTGGCGCTGGTGGCCCCCGCGCTGGTGAGCCCCGCCGACGGGGCCCAAGACCTGGGCGATGATGTCTCGCTGGAGTGGGCCGCCGTGCCGGGGGCGGCCGCCTACGCCCTCCAGGTGGCCACGGACGAGGCCTTCACGTCGGTGGCCTTTGGCGTGGGGGACTTGCCCGATACGTCCGTGCTGCTGACCAACGTGCTGGATCCGGGCACCACCTACTACTGGCGCGTACGAGGCACGACCACCGAGACGGAGGGGCCCTGGTCCGACGCCTTCTCGTTCACCACCCAGGCCGCTGAGGTGGCGCTGACCGCCCCCGCTTTGTCCAGCCCCGCCGACGGGGCCCAAAACCTGGGCGCCGACATTTCCTTCACGTGGAACGACATCCCGGCGGCCACCGGGTACCTCATCGAGATTGCCACCGATGCCGAGTTTGCGGACGTCGTGTTTGGAATCGACCTGGAAGGGACCTTGCTGCTGCTGACCAATGTGTTGGATCCAGGCATCACCTACTACTGGCGCGTCCGAGGCACGACCGCCGAAGCCGAGGGGCCGTGGTCGGACACGTTCACGTTCAGCACGCAGGCCGCACTGATAGCCGTTGGGCTCGTCAGCCCCGCCGACGGTGCCCGTGACATACCCACCACCGTGGACCTGACGTGGAATGGCATCGAGGGCGCTACGGCCTACAACGTGCAGGTGGCCACGGATCTGAATTTCAACGAGGTCGTCTTCGAGGCGAGCGACCTGGGCGAGGAGGTGAATGAGGTGACGGCCGCCGCGCTGGCCCCCACCACGCGGCACTTCTGGCGTGTGCGGGGGCTCAACGCCGTTGGCCCGGGCCCTTGGTCCGAGACGTTCATCTTCACCACGGCCACCAACGTAAGCACGGAGCCCGGCACCGACGTGCCCACCGCCTTTGCGCTCCACGGCGCCTACCCCAACCCCTTCAACCCCACCACACAGATCGCCTTTGAGCTGCCGATGGCCACCTCTGTGCGCCTGGCGGTCTACGACCTGCTGGGCCGCGAAGTCACGGTCCTGGTGACGGGCCCCCTATCGGCTGGGCAGCACGTGGTCACGTGGAACGCCGGCTCGGTCCCTGGGGGCACGTACCTGTACCGGCTGGACGCGGGCACCTTCACAGGGCAGGGGACGGTGACGCTGGTGAAGTGAGGGGATGCTCGGGAACGGGTGAAGGGGGGAGAGGGAGAAGGGAGCGTGGCGCCCGAGATTTTTCAAGCCCTGGCTCTCGCGATCGTCAGAGACTCGTCCAGGCGGAGGATCGAGAGGCCCTCGTATGCTGCGATTCAGGGAAGTCCTTCGTGTTGCCTGTGACCAAATAGTCGGCCCCGACCTGCAACGCTACCTCAATCAACATGTCGTCGTCGGGGTCAGCACACACGGCGCGCGTCACGGCTACGTTCACGAAGGTCGTGGCGGCTGAATCTTGGGGAAATCCTTCTCCGCCACGGCGCAACGTGATTGGTGTCAATAGTGTGCGTACATAGCCGTCCTGTCGACTTCAATGAACACGTGGCTTTGGAGCAGGGTCACCAAGGCATCCAGGTTCTGAAGGAGGATGTGCTCCAACTCTCTGTTGCGAATATGGCCCGTCGAGATGAGAATCAGCTCATACGGTACACCCTGTACGATCAATGACTCGACGAAGGCACTGCCTTTCGTAACGAGCACCCGCTCTTCCGCCACCGACAGCCTGTTGATGAGGGCATCAGGTGTGGTTCGCGTGCGGCAGATCCAGCGTGTGTACCGCGTCGTGACCGCGCTCCCGGGGCCGGTGGGCACAGCCGTCGCGGGAGCTGCGCGTCGATGAGGAATCTCATGCCCCGAAGGGCTGCACACGCTTGGTCTGGCTCAACCGCGTGGCGTAGGCCAGGACGGCCAGGATATCCTCAGCTTCGAGGTCTTCGTAATCCGCCAGTATCTCCTCGGTGCTCATGCCTGCGCTGAGGAGCTCGAGGATGGCCTCAACAGGGTAACGCAATCTCCTCACGCACGGTTTGCCGGGTGATGCGTTCGAGGGACATAAGCGTGCAGCGCAGCTGTGAGCCGTACTTCAGCTCTCAAACGCACGCCGCAGCCTCCCGATCCATCCACGATCTCCCCGTTGTGCGTCTACTCCGCCATCGCGGCGGCTTCGTCGAAGCGGACGCTGACGACCTTCGAGACGCCCTGCTCTTGCATGGTGATGCCGTAGAGACGATCCGCCATCTCCATGGTGCGCTTGTTGTGGGTGACGAGGATGAACTGGGTGTCGCCGGCGAAGGAGCGGATGAGGCGCATGAAGCGGCCCACGTTGGCGTCGTCCAGTGGGGCGTCGACCTCGTCCAGGATGCAGAACGGGCTGGGCTTGACCAGGTAGATGGCGAACAGCAGGGCGATGGCGGTGAGCGTCTTCTCGCCGCCGGAGAGCTGGGCCAGGGTGCTGGGCCGTTTGCCGCGGGGCCGGGCGAAGATCTCCAGCGAGGACTCCAGCGGGTCATCGGGATCCACGAGGGTAAGGTCGGCGGCGGCGTCCTCGCCGAACAGGTCGGCGAAGAGGCGCTGGAAGTGGTGCCGCACGGCCACGAACGTCTCCTCGAAGCGGGCCGAGGCCGTGGTGTTGATCTCGTCGATGGTCTCGGTGAGCGTCTGCTCGGCCTCTTGGAGGTCGCGCTGCTGGCCCAGCAGGAAGTCTAGCCGCTCACGCTCGGCCTCGTAGCTTTCCAGGGCCAGGGCGTTCACCGATCCGATCGATTGGATCTTGCGGCGAAGCTGCTGCACGCGCGCCTGGGCGTCGGCCACATCCAGATCGGCGGGGAGGTCGGCCTCCACCTGGGCCACCTCCAGGTCGTAGGCATCGCGGATGGTGGTGACCAGCGTGTCTAGGCGGGTCTCGGCCTCGGCCTGGCGTACGGCCAGGGTCTGCTCGGCGCGCATCGTAGCCTCGCGCTCCTGCCGGAGCACGCGGAGGCCGCTCTCCTGGGCGTCGATCTCCTGACGCACCTGGCGCAGCTCGGCCCGGCGCTCTTGCACCTGGTGCTCCTGTTCGCTCAGGGCTTCTCGGGCTGTCGCTACCGTCTGGCTCAGCGTGGTCGTCTGGGCGGCCAGGGTCTCGGCGGTGCTGCCCAGCTCGGCCAACAGCGCCGTGTGGGCGTCTTGTCGATCTCGCAGGGCCTGCTGCTCCTGGGCGTTGCGGGCGGCATCGCGCTCGAGGTTGTCCACCCGGTTGCGGGCCTGCACCGCCGCCACGTGCGTCTCGTTGTAGTGGGTCAGCGCCGTCCGGTAGGCCGCTTCGGCCTCCTGAAATGTACCCTCGGCGGCGTCCTGCGCGGCCTGTCGCGTCTGGAGGTCGGTGTCTGCCGAGGCCAGCTCGACCTGGGTGGCGTCGATCTGGCCCTCGTCCTGCGTCAGCGTCTGCCCGAGCACGTCCAGGCGCTCCTGTACCTCGTCCAGGCGTCGTTGGGCGCCCTCATGCTCCACCTGGAGGCGGGTCAGCGTCCGCTCGGCCTGGGTGACGGCCCGCTCGGCCTCTTGGGCGGCGGTCCGGTGCGTGCGCAGATCGAGCCGGTCCAGCGCGCCCCGCTGTGCCTCTACCGCCTCGTGCAGACGGTCCCGCTGCGCGTCCAGGTCCTCGCGATGGGCCAGGACTGTCTCGTACCGCTCCCGCTGCCCAAATCGGGCGGCCACCGGCGAGGGGGGGCGCGAGCCGCCTCCGTGCACCAGCGCCGGGGTCTCCAGCCAGGCGCCCTCCGGCGTGATCAGCTGGGCCGAAACCGAGGGCGCCAGGGTCGCCTGCACGGCCTCGGCGGTGTCCAGGTCGTCCACAAGAAAACACCCGTGGAGCAGCAGGTCGGCCAAGGCCTCGAAGGCCGGGGCCGGCGTCCGGACCACCGTGCGCAGGGGCGTGGCCGAGACCGAGAGGGCGATGGGGGCCTCGGCGGGGAGCCGGTCCAGCACCACGAAGGTGGCCTGCCCCTGCTCGTCGGCCCGGAGCCGCTGCCGGGCGGCGGCGGCCTCGGCGTCGGTGGCCACCACCACGCAGGCGGCCAGCGGCCCCAGCGCCGCCTCCAGCGCCCGCTGGTGCGCGGCCTCGCAGTTCAGCACATCGGCGACCGTCTGGAGGGGCTGGGCCGACCAGTCCGGGTGGGCCGCCAGGTGCTGCACGGCGTCGGGCAAGGCCTCGTAGCTGTGGACCAACGCCTCCAGGATCTGGGCCTCGGCGTTGGCCGCCTCCCACTGCCGCTCGGCCTGCTGCTGCTCGTCCAAGAGGCGTTCCAGCCGGGCCTGCAGGGTCTGCTGCTCGGCCTCGACGTGCTCCAGCGCCGCCTGCGCCTGAGACCGGGCGGCTTGCGCCTCGGTGCGGGCGCGCTCGGCCTGCTCGACGCGCTCGGCCGAGGTGGCCACGGAGGCGTCCAGCTCGCGCCGCTGGGCCCGCGCACGCACCAGGTGCTGCGTCTGCAGGTCCAGGCGGCTGGTCAGGCGGTCCAGCGTGCGGCGGTGCGTGGTGCGGGCGTCGGCGGCCTGCTGCGTCTGCTGCCGCAGGGTGTAGAGCGCGGCCCGCTGGGCGTCCGCCGTAGCCTGGGTGGTCTCACGAGCTGCTTGGGCCGTGGCCAGGGTGGCCTCGGCGCCATCCAGGGCGGGCTGGGCCTCCGCGAGGGCCTGCTGCCCCCGCGTAGCCTGGGCCGCCAGCGTGGCCAGCCGGTCGCGGCCTTGCGCCAACTCGGCCTGGAGGCGGTCCTGCTCCCGCCGGTTGGCTTCGACGCGCTCCTCGGTGAGGCGCTGGTCCGCCTCGGCGGCGCGTACGCGCTCCAGGGCCTCCTGCTGGGTGGCCTGGGCGGCGTCCAGAGCGGCGCCCTTGGCGTCGAGGGCCTGCTGCGTCTGGAGGAGGCGCTGCTCGTCGGCGGCGAGGCGCTCGGTCTGGGCGTCGAGTTGGACGGCCACCTGCTGGGCGTCGGTGCGGAGCGCGTCCAGGCGGGTGCCCAGGGCGTCATGCTCGGCCCGGGCGAGGGCCAGCTCCAGGGTGCGCAGCTCGGCCTCGTAGGCCTGGCGCCGCTCGGCCTTGCGCGCCTGCCGCTCCAGGCGCTCCACCTGGCGCTGGATCTCATCGACGAGGTCGTTGAGCCGCGTCAGGTCCGCCTGGGTGCTGGTCAGCTTGCCCAGCGTCTGCCGGCGGCGCAGCTTGTAGCGCGTGATCCCAGCGGCCTCCTCCAGCAGGCGGCGCTGGTCCTGCGCGTTGTCAGACAGGATCTCCTCGACCATCTTCAGCTCGATGACCGAGTAGGCCCCGGCGCCCATGCCGGTGTCCATGAAGAGGTCCGTGATGTCCTTCAGCCGACAGGTGACGCCGTTGAGCAGGTACTCGGACTCGCCCGAGCGGTAGAGGCGCCGCCCGATGGTGACCTCCGTGTAGGCCGTGGGCAGCACCCCGCGTGTGTTCTCGATGGTGAGCTGCACCTCGGCCAGGCCCAGCGCCCGCCGCCGGTCCGTGCCGTTGAAGATGACGTTCTCCATCTTCTCCGAGCGCAGGATGCGGGCGCGCTGCTCGCCGATCACCCAGCGCACGCCATCCACCACATTCGACTTGCCACACCCGTTGGGCCCCACCACCGCGGTGATGCCGGGGGAGAAGTCCAGGGTGGTCTGTTCTGCAAAGCTCTTGAAGCCGTGCAGGTGCAACTGACGGAGGTACATGAGGGATCGGCCAAGGCGGGAGTAGCGGTGCCCCGAATATAGGGGCTGCCTCCCTGGGGAGAAGGCTGGCCGCTCATAAAAAAGGCGGCAGGCTGCGCCCAGGAACGCTACGCGGGACGCGTCGGCCAGGTGGACGAGGCGGACGTCCGGCCCGCTGGACCGCCTCCGCATGCGTCCACCGGCTGTAACCCCGGCGATGGGGCCTCGTACAGCCGCTCCGTCCCCTCACCGGCCCCCTCTGCCTGTGCTCATCCGTGCCTGCGCCCTCCTGGCGTGTTGCCTCCTCGTCAGCTCGCCCCTGCAGGCCCAAGACGGCGGGGCCGCCGCCCTCACCGACGCGGAGGCGGCCCAGATCGATGCGCTCTTCGCCCCCTGGGCCACCGACCACACGCCCGGCTGGGCCGTGGGGGTGGTCCGCGACGGGGTGCTCGTCTTCGCCAAGGGGTACGGGCTGGCCAACTTGGAGCACGGCGTTCCCATCACGCCGCGGTCCGTCTTCTACATGGCGTCGGCCTCCAAGCAGGTGGCCGCCGCGTGTGCCGCGGTCCTGGTCCAGCAAGGCCGGCTGGCACTCGACGCCGACATCCGCGCCTACCTGCCGGAGCTGCCCGACTACGGCGTGCCGGTCACCGTGGGCGATCTCCTCTACCACACGAGCGGCATCCGGGAGTATACCTCGCTCCAGCTCTTCGCCGGGCTGGACCCCGATTTTGAGGTGGCCTACACCAACGATGACCTGGTGCGCCTGGCCGCCGATCAGCGGGCGCTCAACTTCGAGCCGGGTACGGCCTTTCGGTACAGCAGCCTCAACTACGTCCTGCTCACCGAGCTGATCGAGCGCCTGACGGGCACCACGCTCGATGCCTTCGCGCGGACGCACCTGTTCGCGCCCCTCGGCATGGACGACACGCAGTTCGACATGGACCATCACCAGGTGGTGCCGGGGCGCGTGCAGGCCTACCGGCAGCGCGGCGATGGCTACGAACGCTACACCAAGACCTTCGATGCCTACGGCGATGGCGGCCTCCTCACCACCGTGGAGGACCTGGCCAGGTGGGACGCCGCCTTCTACGCGCCGCTGGTAGGCGCCCCCGGCTGGGCCGCCCTCATGACCACAGAGGGCACGCTGCGCCGCGGCCCGCACGCCGGGGCGCCCGTGGGGTATGCGATGGGCTTGCAGTTCCGGGACGTGTACGGGCGCCGGGCCGTGGAGCACAACGGGGGGATGCTGGGCTTCACCGTAGACCTCGTGCGCTTCCCCGAGGAGCGCCTCTCGGTCATCGTGCTGGGCAACCACTTCGCCGCCTGGTCTACGGCCCTGGCCTACCAGGTGGCCGGCTTCCTGCTGGAGGAGCTGCCGGCCTCCCCGTCCACGCCGCCCCCCACCGTGGCCCCTGCCGCCGAGCTGGCCGCCTACGCCGGTCGCTACGAGAGCACGGCGCGCAACTTCTACCGGCGCCTGGTGATCGCCCCCGACGGCACGCTGCGCTTCGACTGGGGCGACGGCGACGGGTCGAGTGGCGAGCGCGTCTATCCGGTGGCGCCCCACCAGTTCGTGATCCCGGCCCGCACCGATGGGTGGTGGCACGCCCCGGCCCAGACGCTGACCGTGGACCTGGAGGCCGGCACGCTGGCCTGGACGCAAGGGGAGGGGCGGCCGCTGGTGCTGGAGCGCTACGACCCCACGCCGCCCCGCGAGCTGGCCGACGTGCGCGACCTGGTGGGCACGTACCACAGCCCCGAACTGCACGCGACTTACCGCTTGTTCATCGAAGCGGACACGCTGCACCTGCAGGTCAACCAGCAGGCGCCCCGGCGGCTCTTCCCCGATCCCGCCCCGGGAGTGATCTGGAATGCCCGCAACCGGGTCTGGATCGGAGTCGGCCAGGTCCGCGTGCTGCGCGACGCCGCCGGGCAGGTGACCGCCTTGCAGATTGGAGACCGGCGGGTGGACGGCGTGCGCTTCGAGCGGCAGTCGGTACGCGCGTCCGGGCGTCGGTAGACGAGGCCTGGGGAGGGTCGAATGACGGTAGCGTTCTACCGTCTGCCCATCAAGCTATAGCTGCCCTACGCGTGGACACGATCCTCGCCGAGGCGGCGCTGTCTGGTGGCACAGGCGCTACTGTGACGTGCCGAGCCGGCGGCGGATCTCCGCCTGAAGGCTGTCGGATGAGACCTCAACGTAGGCCGCATTCCCAGCTAAATACTGAAGCAGCCGGGGGTACCAACGGTGCTGACGCCGAAGTTGCCCATTTTCTTCGTAGAAGTCATCCTCTCCAAGCAAAGGCTCGATTCGCTGGTCACTTAGCCGGACAGCCCGGTCCGTCTGATCAATCACCGGTCCGTCTGATCAATCATAAACTGCAGGGTGAAACGGTGGGTCTCGACCTGTTGAATGAAGGAGGGATCGAGTAGGTCAACGCCCGCCTCAAGCACCGCGGCCCATGTTCCACTCTGGCGCGCCGTCGGCAACCAGAGCCCGTAGATCGGAGGGGTCTGGCCGCGCTCATAAGGGCGGACGATGGGTTGGACGTAGTTCGAGTCGAGGTAGGTCTGATACCACTGCGCATAGTTCTTCGTCCGTTCAGCCTCAGCCAAGAGCGTCTCGTAGATCGCGGTTCTCCGAGTCTCTTCACGTCGAGTTTCTTGGTACTTGGTAGCCGTCCAGTAGAAAGGCGGCGTAGACACCAGCAAAGACCACCACGAGTTCGATACCGAGCCAGCCGATTCTGGCCAAGAGTGGGTTACGGGCTTGGCCCGGCGCACCGGTGTGAGGACCGGCTCCGGCCTGATCCACCGCCTCCTGGCTGTCGCTCTGTGCTAGCGGCTGCTTTGGCCCAGAGGTGTCGTGTGCAAGCAGGTTCTCCTTGGGTTCCACAACGGCTTGGACGTAAAAGACGGTAGAACGGTCAACGCTAGGGCCCAAAGGGGCGAACGCCGACGACCCCACGTTAGCGATGAGACCCCGACGGACGCAAGCAGCAAAACGACAGTCGCTGTTCAGGTCCTTGTTACATCGCCGCTAGCCACGGACCTTGACCCGTATCGAGTCCGGCAATTGCCAAAGGCCCCGATCGGCCCCGTTCGCTTCGGTGAGACGAGTGCGGATCTCGGACAGCGTTTCCACGCCGAGCCGCTGGCGTTCAGGGTCGCTGACGCGGGTCGTGTCGATCCGCCGAAGGTACGTGGTGCCGTCCAGGGTCAGCGACTGCGTGCCGTACCACTGGGGCTCACCTATGCTGATCAGGTAGCGGTCCCACGATGCGGCCGTAAGCCATCGCGCGACCCCATTCGTGCTGTCCAGCTCGACCGAACGCTGGGCCAGCTCATGCGCCTTCCGATACGCTGTAGAGTCCGCGCCGTGCTGGAAGATCATGGCGGCGTGGAAATAGTCGGCAGCGGTGACGACAGAGTCCGCGTCGAGCAGCTCCTGGACCCGGCGGCGGCGTTCGCGGTCCTCAACGACCAGGGCGTCCCAATCAATGGGCCGCGCCATGCGTCCGGCTTGGTCCTGCCGGTGAAGCTCCGCCAGCTCGGCATGATCGGCTCGGGGCAGGTGGTCCGCGTCCACCGCGTTATCTTGTGGCGAACTGCAACCGGCCGCAAGGAGCGCGCAGGCGCAGACAAGAAGAGGAAAGAGCTTCATGAGTCGTAGGCGATGTAGCGATCAGAGCTGACGCGCGAAGTGACGAACGCCAACGCTCGCATGGTACCGCCGAGACGCCAACGGACGCAAGCAGCAAGGCGGCGGCCGCCTTTCGTCGCCGTTGAGTGACTTGCTAGGCTGCTCGAGCTACCTGTACTCATCAGAAATGATACATCACCCCACCCGCCACTTGGAGCACGTGGGTGCGTTTGTTGAAAGCCGTGTCACCGCTAATTCCGTTGAACGGCTCAGGGGCTTCCAGAAAGGCTGTTCGGTAGGCCAACGAGATGCCCAGCGACATGCGTTCCAGCATCTTGTACGTGGGCTCGACTGCAACCCACGACAAGAAGCCGCTCTGGCTATCGAGGCTCACGTCAAACTCCGCGGGTACGTCAAAGCCAAGTCGTGTAAGCCCAACGCCAATCTCTGGCACGACTCTCAGACGCGAACTAAGCGCGACGGCATAGCCCAGACCAAGCCCAAACGTGAGCTGGTTGATATCCGTGCCCGCGCCCTCTAGTGTGAAGCGCTCAAACTCTACGGCAGGACGAAGTTGGATGCTGAATACCGTTGGCTGGGTGTAGACAAGCCCGAGTGCAAAGATGCCGTCGTAATTGGTAAGAAAGGTGTCCTCAGTGGGGAAAGGAACTCCAACCTGCAGCGTGATTCCGCGGTTTTGCGCAGAGGCGCAGGAAAGAATCAAGAGCGTGCACAGCAAAAGGGGTACAATACCCTTGGAGAAAGCTATTTTTGCCATGTGAAGCCTCTTGGGATGAGTTGAACTACTGAGAAGCACTGGAGTGGGGTACACTGGAGTGCAGTAGCAAGAGGCAGAGAGTGTGGGCGTGGTTGATTGTTGATGGCTGAAAAAGGTACCAACTCTAGGTGTTAGGGTCAAGAGCGATGGGAAGCGGCCTAACAGATTCTGACCCACCCGCGAAGGGCAAACACCGCTGGCGGTGGTTCGGAGCGCAGGATACGTCGACGGTCAGACGAAGCGAAAATGCTCGCGCCCTTCGTCGGTGTGCAGCGACGGGTTATGCGAGCTTGTAGTGCCATGAGAATCTTGGACAGGTGGGGTGTACCTTTCCCTATCCTGTCCTACGAGGTCTTTCATGGCTAAACGCCGAAGCTTCACCCCCCAGTTCAAGACCCAGGTGGTGCTCGAACTGCTCAGCGGCCAGCGCACTCTGGCTGAGGCTGCCCGCCACCACCAGATCCAAGGCCGACTGCTGCGCCAGTGGCTGGAGCAGTTCACCGCGCAGGCGCCCACCCTCTTTGGCGACCCGGGTCCCGGCGAGGCCCAGCGCCGACGCATCGCGGAGCTAGAGCGTCTGGTGGGCCAGCTCACGCTGGAGCTCGACATGGCAAAAAAAGCCTCCATAGTCTTCACGCCGCAGAAAGGAGGAGTATGGCCATGATCCTGCATGAACTGTGCCCCGAGTGGCCGGTCGCCTCGCTGTGCCGGGTCCTTGATGTGCCCCGTTCAAGCTTCTACCACCTCCGGCGCCGTCACGCCGAGGAGGAGGCTCTTGAAGCGAGTGCTGAGCATGACGAGGCCGGGCTGGATGAAGCCATTGAGGCCGTGGTGACTGACTACGCCACCTACGGCTACCGGCGCGTCAAACACGAACTGAGGCGCCGCGGGCTGGAGGTGAGTTACGAGCGCGTACGGCGCACAATGGGGCGTCTGGGCCTCTTGCAGCGTCGTCGTCGGCGCACGAAGCGCACCACGCAGAGCCGCCACGGCTACCGGCGCTGGCCCAACCTGGTGTCGGGTCTAGCCGTCACGCATCCCGATCAGGTATGGGTGAGCGACATCACCTACGTCCGCCTGGCTGGCGACTTCGTCTACCTGGCCGTGATCATGGACGTCTACACGCGGCCAGGTCCGGGGCTGGGCGCTGCATGAGACGATGGAGCGCCACCTGACGCTGGCCGCGCTGGAGAGGGCGCTCTCGAATGGCGAGCCGCTCATTCATCACTCGGACCAGGGCGTCCAATATGCCTGTCACGACTACACGCACCGTCTGCTGGAAGTGGGCGCCCAGATCAGCATGGCTGACGCGGGCGCGGCCTGGCAGAACGGCTACGCCGAGCGTCTGGTGCGCACGATCAAGGAGGAGGTCAAGTGGACCTGTCCGGCTATGCAGACGCGGTCGAGGCGCGGGCGCAGATCGGCCACTTTATCGAAGCGGTCTACCAGTGCAAGCGAATCCACTCGGCGCTAGGGTACATGACGCCATCGGAGTTCGAGGCGGCGTACTGGGCTGCACAGCGAACCCACCCTGCCGAACCACCAGCATCAGTGTCCACCGTGCATTAATCCCGTGCCCGATCTGTCCAAGATCCTTGTGGCACTACACTAGGTATACAGTTCAAAACTGAAGCTCACGCTGCAGCCTATTGAATTCTTGCTTGTGAATACGAGCAGGATCATCAACATCCGGCACGATCAGTCCATCGGAATAAAACATGACCTCGGACCCCTTGTAGCGGTCCTGTGCGGAGTAGTGGAGCCCATAATTTAGACATGGCTCGCCAGCGTACATAGATCGAATTTGCTTTACGTCATCGTAGGTCACCATCCACGGCGTTGTAAACGATATGATTAGGTCCGCAATTAATTCATGATCTTCATGGCTATAGTGGTTCTCGTAAAGTTCGCCTCCTTTAACATAGTATGGCGGGTCTAGGTAAACGAAGGAAGCCTGGTCAAGCACAGGACGAGTCTTGTCTAAAAAAACAGACGCATCGAGGTTTGACACCACGATACGGCTGCGATATCTCGCAATCTTTCTGATTCGTCGGACCAAGTCCGCCTTATTGAATCTAGCTCCGATCTTCCACTCTCCTGCCTGTGCTTTACCACCGATGATTCCGCCCCTAATAATGCCAGACCTGTTGGTGCGGTTCAGATAAAAAGTAGAAAATCCCAATTCCAGCAGAGAAGAATCGTCACGATCCTGGATGGAACGCTGACGAGTCCACTCAGCTACGGACACATCTGTTTCTTCAATCTGTCGGCACAACTGGTCTGTCTCGAAAATCACAGAATGCCAGAATGCATAAATTGATTTGTCAACATCATTAATCATCACCCTACTTACATATTCACCAAACAGGAGAGATAGCGCAACGGCCGCACCTCCGGCATAAGGTTCGGCATAGGTGCCACCCAAAAGACTGTTGCTCCGATACACCAGTTTGATGAAGTTGGAGAGCTTTCGCTTTCCGCCGGGGTATCGCAGGGGAGACAGGAAGTGGGGCATTATCGAAGCTCCAAGGTGCTCTGTCTGGCTCTAAGACCAGATTTTAGTCATGAACGTTTGCAGGTCGTCCCAAGCCGTCTTCAGCTCAGAGGCCACTGCTGAAAAATAGCGATTGTGGACGTAGCCATGAAGAGTTCTGATCGACGCGGCCAGTAGGGTTTGCCCTGCGGCAGCCTTCTTGACCGGCGCAAGCTGTTGATCCGTCATGACTCCCACCTGCTTCAGATGGTTCGCTGCGGCAGTCAGCTTCTGCGCGAGTTTCGAGCCGTCCACCTTCTGCTCGCTCCATCCTACCGTATGCTCTAAGTAGTGGTCCAAGCTCAATTCGATCAGGACTCTCATCATCACTGCCGCCGCGTTGGGATGCTTGTCAGCGTTCAGAGACTGCAATTCCTCAGCTATGGCCTGAATCCGGTGCTGAGAAACGCTGATGCTGAGATCGGAGGGGATGAGCATCGTCCGAGTGCGAGGTTTGGGCTTAGGCCGCTTCCTCTTGGGAACCGGAGGCTCGTCGTCCACGGGTCTGGATTTACCAGTTGCCTTCGACAGGTCAGGTAGATCCTCGCTGACAAAACCGTCAACGTACTTGATTCGCTGGTCCAGCTTTTTAACGTCAGTTACGGTTATATCACCCGAGCCGACATCCTCTACTATTCTGGCTAGGCCCTTGACGACTTCATTGTTCGGAAGTTTTGTGGATACCTCGTCTTTTTGGATGTCAAATCCTAGCTTTTTCCTAACGTAGGGGGTCTTGACAATACGCTCCAGCGTTGTAACTGGAAAGTTGCCTAGTCGAATACGCTCTAGGGCCTTTTCCGACAGCTTTGATTGCCCTGTGACAAAGTCAATAATCTGTAGAGCTACTGACTTGTCGCCAGTTAGCGCATCGTACCGAGCAGCTACGTATCCGTCCCATTCATCAAGGCCTGAGCCGCCGCGTAGACCCCTATGCCGATTTTGAATCCAAGGATCGGCCTCCGTTCTATTAGCGACGACATAGCATCGCATGCTATCTACAGGGTTCTTAGCGTAGACCTTTGCTTTATCTTTTATTTGTTTGAGTACATACGACGAAACAGCCCCGTCGATCAGACTGGGGTTCTCAAGAGCTTTCAACGCCGTCAAGCGCCGGTTCCCGTCTAGAACGACGAATGTGCCGTTTTTCTCGGGCATCACTATTGGCAAATCTGCAGGACTTGGGCCGTGCTCAAGTAAGTGGTCAGCCATTCCGACCAAGTTTCTACCCTGGGTCTTGGCCATCGCCTGAATGGTGCTGGGCTGATCCGGGGTGTGAGCAGGGAGGCGCGGGTTCTCGACGTCTAGGAGAAGCTGGTGGACATCGAGAACTTCTAGAGTCGGCAGGTTGCTCATGAGCAGGCGAAAAGGGTAACAGGGGCTCCAATGCTAATCTACGACTGTGTAGACATTCGGCCCCGGACTGAGTACGAGCGCAGACGGTTGGTGCTCCACATACAGATCTTCTGCTGAACGTTCGCCGTGACAGCGCCCGCCATAGAGCGGGGCTAAGGTATTGCAAGCACGCGATTCCATGCAACTGGCGGTCATGATTTGCGGGCAGGATCCACACCGTGCGCGGTCCGCAAAGCACACCTGCATGGCCTCACGGGTGGCTCTGAGTGGGGCCGCCCGTGTTCGGCGCCTTGCTGGTCGGGTTCCTTACCTCTCGAACGCGTAGTCCGGTGTGCTACCGCAACTTCCAACGCTCTCGTGGGTGTTGCTCCGGTCTACGATCCAGCATTCATCGTAGATCGAGCAGTAGCAAATCTGGATGTCTATGCGGCGATCCAATTCGACGACGTCGGCTGTGGAAGCGCCTCTGTACACCAGCGGATTGACTGCGTTGCCAGCCGGAATGGTGCCGCCGCCAATGTAGGATTGCGTGATGCCGGAGAATACCTCGATGTCCCACCAGGCCTGAAGGTACTCGTCGTCCAGTTTGACCAACGTGTGCTTTATGAGGGCAGGGCCTGTGCCGTTGTTCACCACGTTATAGCTGAAGGTCTCCGGCATGACGCTTCTGGAGAGTTCCAACCGGGGCCACACGGAGGCCCGTGCATAAGCTCGGTCGGTCGCCGCTGAGTAGATTGAGATAAAGGCGGTGATGAGTCCGATGAACAAAGCGGACAGCGCGATAAGCATCTCCGGATTCTTATACCACTTCCTCTGTTCCATGGTATGCATTCCTTCCCTAAAGCCTGCACGCGTGGCGTCTGCCAACCCCTAGCGCGAACGCCCGAAGCGGCGAGCGTAGGCGCTCTCCACCGCTGCTGGCCGACGTAGGGGGTGATCTCGCTGTGCCAGCACGGGGTTGGGTCTCGAGCACGCCCAGGAGAGTGCGTTTGGGGACCAAGGAAGCCATCTGGCCACCGTCAATCAACCCGGTTTGCCACTCGGTGAAAGCAGCGCAACGGCCCAGGGTGTGGACGAGCGCCGCCCTGCATCTTCCAACACCTCGCCGCATCGCGTAGATTGAAGGGCCTGCCCTTCTCCTGCCTCACGCCTTGCCGCGATGTCGCCCACGCCTGACCAGATCGCCTTGCTGTTGGCGCACACGGCGCCCTTCTCCTACCTCCCCGAAGCCGACCGGGCGCAGGCGCTGGAGGCCTTGCTGATCAGCTACCACGACGCCGACGAGGTGGTGCTGGCCCAGGGCGTAGAGCCGCTTGGACACCTGTACCTGGTGGTGTCCGGCCACGTCCAGCTGCGCGACGCCCGCTCGCAGCAACTCTTCGATGAGCTGAGCGCCGGCGATGTGTTTGGCGGCGGGGTGCTCTTGGGAGAGGGGGCCGTGCCGTTCGAGGCGCGGGCTCAGGCGCCCACCGTGTGCGCGTTGCTACCGGCGTCGTCCTTCCACGCCCTGGCGGCGTCCACCCCGCGCTTTGGGGCCTTCTTTCGGCAGGATGTGCAGCCGGTGGGGGGTGCGGTTACTGAAGGGCGCGAGGCCGCGCTGTTTCAGACGGCGCTCCGGCACCTGGTGCATCGTCCGCCGGTCCAGTGCACGCCGGGCACCACGGCCCGGGCGGCGGCGGCCCAGATGAAAGCGACCCGCGTGAGCTCGGTCCTGGTGGTCGACGACGGGCAGGCCTGCGGACTGCTGACGCGCACGGACCTGGTGGATCGCTTGCTGGTGGAAGGCCGCCCCCCGGAGACGCCGGTGGAGGTGCTGATGAGCCAGCCCGTGGTCAGCCTCCCGGCCGATGCCCCCGCCTTCCGCGGGCTGATGACGCTGATGCAGCACCGCCTGCACCACCTGGTGCTCACCGAGACGCCGGACCCGGCGAGCACCGTGGTGGGCGTCCTCTCCGGCAGCGATCTGCTGCGCCTCCAGGGCTACGACCCCGTGCATCTGCTCAAAGAGATCGAGCAGGCGGCGTCGGTAGACGCGCTGGTGCACGTGCGGCCTACGCTGAACCGGCACCTGGCGCGGCTCCGCCGCCAGGGGCTGGGGGTCGAGGAGCTGGTGGCGTTCAACACCGAGGTCAACGACCGGCTGACGAGCCGCGTGCTCCACCTCACCGAGGCGGCCGTGCGAGCCGAGGACCCCACGGCCGTGCCGCCGCTGCGCTGGGCCTGGATCGCGCTGGGTAGCGAGGGCCGCCAAGAGATGAGCCTCAAGACCGACCAGGACAACGCGCTGCTCTACGAGGACCCGGCCGACGAGGCGCAGGCGGCCCAGGCGCGGGCGTGGTTCCTCCGCCTTGCCCAGGCGGCCAACGAGGCGCTGGACCGGTGTGGCTTCACGCTGTGCCCCGGCGAGGTGATGGCGCGCAACCCCACGTGGTGCCAGCCGCTGGCCGCCTGGGTGCGCACGTTCCGCACCTGGATCCTGGAGCCCGACCCCAAGGCGCTCATGCACGCCTCCATCTTCTTCGACCTGCGCGGCCTGTACGGGGACGAGGCGCTGGTGGAAGCTTTGCAGGACGGGCTGCGAGCCGCCCTGGCGCGAGAGCGGGGCTTCTTGCCCTTCCTCATGCACAACGCCCAGGCCAACCGGCCGCCGCTCTCGTTCTTCCGCCGGTTTGTGCTGGACCGCACCGGCGAGCACCGAAACACGTTCGACGTCAAGCTGCGCGGCCTGATGCCCATCGTCGACGTGGCGCGCGTGCTGGCGCTGGAGGCCGGCTTCTTGGCCTCGACCAACACGCTGGACCGCCTCCGCCACGTAGCCGAGACCCAGCCTACGCTGACCAGCACGGCCCAGGACGCGGCCGAGGCGTACCGCTACCTCATCGACCTGCGCCTGAACCACCACTTCGAGGCCCTGCAGCGCGGCGCCGACCTGGACAACCACATCGACCCCTCCACGCTGACCAAGGTGCAGCAGCAGACGCTCAAGGCCGTCTTCACCGTCATCAGCGACCTCCAGGAGGTGCTTGCCCACCGCTACGGCGCCGACCTCATGCGGTGAGGGCCTTCAGTAGCTCAGGCTGGCCAGGGGGGAGCGCTGAGAGAACGTGAGAGCGTCTTCCAGCGTGGTGACGCCTTCGGCCTCCAGCAGCGCGAGCAGCTTCAAGAAGACACCGCCGGTGGTGAGGGCATCGCCCAGGGCGGTGTGGCGGCCGGTGACGGCCACGCCCAGCCGCTCCGCCACGGCATCCAAGCTGTGGTCCTCGTGGCCCGGGAGCAGAGCCGACGACAGCAGCAGGGTGTCTAGCACCGGGTGCTCGAACGTGAGGCCGCAGCGGGCGGCGTCCCGGTGGAGGAAGCGGAGGTCGAAGGCGGCGTTGTGGGCCACCAGCACGGTGTCTTCCACGAAGCGATGGAACGCGGGCAGCACCTCGGTGATCGTTGGCTGCCCTTTGAGGAGCGACGGCTGGATGCCGTGGATGCGGATCGAGGCCAGCGGGACCGGGCGCCGGGGATCGACGAGGCGGTCGAACGTCTCTTCCGCCCGCAGGCGGCGGTTGACGATTCGGACGGCGCCGACCGAGATGACGGCGTCGCCCTCGGCGGGGCGGAGGCCGGTGGTCTCGGTGTCGAAGACCACGTAGGTGAGCGTGCTCAGCGCGCGGCGGCGCATCGGGTGCTCGTCCGGCGTGGCCTGCAGCAGGGCGGCGTCGTAGTACAGCGGCCGGCCGGTGGAGGCGGCGGTGCGCACAGGGGGGGCAGATGGGGCCTCGGCGGCACGGGGCAGCAGGAGGCAGAGCGCCCCTGCCTCCGTCTGGTCCGCCCGCGACCACAGCGCGCCCTGGTGGCGGTCGATGACCGTCTGGAGGGTGTCTGGCAGGTGCTCATCGCCTGCGGTGAGAGGCTCGGTCCGCCACGTGGCCAGTTCGTCGGGGTGGACGGGCCGGGCTCCCGTCCAGGCCAGCTCGACCTCCACAAAGGCGGGGTCGGCGGGGGGCTTGACGCGGAGGTGCAGATCGGTGGAGGGGCCCTGGGCGTGGACGCGCTGCAGCAGGACCGTCAGCGCCAGCGTGAGGGCGTAGCTGTCCACCTGCAGCCAGGTGGGCGCCGCCGGGGGGTGCACCGTGACCGAGCGCTCCAGCAGCGCCTCAGTTTTTTGCTGGACGGCCGATAGGAGATCGTCAGCCAGGATCGGGACGCGCCGCCGGGTGGGGCTGGGCAGGGCGGTGGCGGCGGTGGTGAGGCGTTGGCTGAGGCGCAGGGCCTCGTCGTGGATCACCTGGTGGAAGAGCGCGCGCTGCGCAGCGTCCATGTCCGGGAAGGCCTGCACGTTTTCGATGGCGGCCCGGAGGCTGCCCAGAGGCCCCCGCAGGCCCTCTGTCAGTGCTTGCAGAGCATAGTCCCGGCGGGCGGTCGCGGAGGCGTCGGCGGTGATGTCGCTGATGACCAGCACGAAGCCCGCCTTGGCCTCGGCGGGGTCGATGGGGCACAGGGTGAGGTGCAGGAGGCGGCCGCCGTGGGCCGCCACCAGGGGCACGGCGTCGGCGGGGCGCCCTTGGGTGCGGCGGTGGTGCAGCGTCTGCAGGGCGTGGTGGATCAGCGCCGGCTGGAAGACGCCGTAGATGGAGCGCGCGAGCCCCACGAGGGGCGTCTCGGCGTCTGCGGCCTCCAGCAGCCCTCGCAGCCGGGTGTTGTAGAGCAAGATCTGGCCCTGTGCGTTGCAGACCACCACGCCTTCGCCCACCACGCTGGTCACGGCCTCGAGCATCTGCTTCTCGGCCTCGACGGCGGCCTGCGACCGCTGGATCTCGGCGGCGATGTCCTGGGCCAGCGTGCGGGCGCGGGTCGCCAGCAGCTCGGCGCCGGCGTGCACCTCGTTCAGCAGGGGCATATCCGGAGGCTCGAGGTCGCGCTCTGGGGCGGTGGCCACCAGGCGGAGGCGTTCCCCGAGGCGGGCCAAGCCAGGACCCAGACGAAGCCGAAACCAGGCCACCGGCACGGCCGCCGCAATCAGTAGGACCAACAGCGCCAGAAAGAAGGCTGGGCGGTAGGGGGCCAGCCGAGCGCCCAGGGTCTCCTGGACGTCAGGTGGCACGAGGGTCCAGCCCATGAGGAGGCCGCCTAGCACGAGCACGACAGCGCCCAGCGGGGCCAGGAGGGGGCCGGGCGGCGGAGGATGCTTCATCGCGGGGCGCCGCCTCCTCGGCGTAGGACACAGGGTGGGCAGGGGCGCGCCTCAGGCGCTGAGCAACGTCGAGACCTTGTGGACCAGCTCCTTCGTCGAAAACGGCTTCGTGACATAGGCGTCGGCGCCCAGCGCCAGGCCCTTGGCCACATCCACCTCGCGTCCCTTGGCGGTGAGGAGCACGATCTTGACGTGCTCCAGCGCCTCGTCTTCGCGCACGATCTGGCAGATCTCGAAGCCCGTCCGGTGGGGCAGCATCACGTCCAGCAGCACGAGGTCGGGGCGGAAGGCGCTGATCTGCTCCAGCCCATCCTGCCCATTGCGCGCCACCGATACCTCGTGCCCCGCCTGCTTCATCAGGAACTCCAGCGAGATGACGATGCTGGGCTCGTCATCGACAATCAAGACGCGGTGGGACATGAGTAGAGGGAAGTCAGAAGCCAGGGCGACGGTGGGGGCACCGGGCGAGAGGGGGGATGCACGCCGGAGGCCCATGCGGTGGGGGACACCGTGAAAGCGCTTCGACGCCACCCGTATGGTAGCGTGCGGGTTGGAGAGATGCCAGCGGGGAGAGCGGTGAGTGGTGAGTGGTGAGTGGTGAATGGTGAGTGGTGAACGAGGCGATGACTGCGTCACCTGCGCCTCGGTCCTGTGATGTGCAGGCCTCCTTTGCGGAGCGGGCTTCGTGCGTTTCAGTGGCCATGGGCCCTATGCCGGGTGCGTCGCCGATTGATCTCACGAGGGGAGGGGGGCCGTGGGCTGCGCGGTGGGGATGGCGGGGAGGCGCACCGAGAACATGGCGCCTTGGTCGGGGGCGTTCGCGGCCCAGATCATGCCGCCATGGTGGGCCACGATGCGGCGCGCGATGGTGAGGCCGAGGCCACTGCCCGGGGGCCGCGTGCCGACGTCGACCTCCACCTGCTTGAACTTCTCGAAGACGGCTTCCAACTGGTCAGGGGGGAGGCCGCGTCCGTTGTCGGTTACGTCGATGCGTACCTGTTGCGCCGTCTCGTCGTTGCCTTCCACGCTGAGGGCCACGGTGATGCGGCCCGCCTCGGGATCGCAAAACTTGGCGGCGTTGGACAGGAGGTTGACCAGCACCTGCGTAAGGCGATCGGCGTCGCCGGTGATGGGGGGAAGCGTGGGCGGGGCCGACGTCTGCACGGTGATGCCGCGTTCGGTGAAGAGTTGCTGCAGGGTCAGGAGCGCGCCGTGCACCACTTGGTCGACCTGAAGGGGTTCGGGGTGCCACTCCATGGCGCCGGTCTCGATCTTCTGGAAGTCTAGCACCTGGTTGATGAGGCGGGACAGGCGGGTGCTCTCTTTCATGATGATCTGCAAGAACTCCTCGCGCTGCGTAGGGGGCAGGCTAGGGTTGTCATGCAGGATCTCGGCGAAGGCCCGGACCGAGGTGAGCGGGGTGCGCAGCTCGTGGGTGACGGTGGACACAAAGTCGTCCTTCATGCGATCGAGATCCTGGAGGCGGTCGTTGGCCTGTTGGAGGGCTTCCTTGGCCTGCTCCAAGTCGCGCGATTTTTGCTCCAAGGCCTGGCTATAGGCGATCACCTCTTGGGTCTCGTCCAGGATGTGGAGCACCTCATCCATGCTGAAGGGCCGCTCCTGCACCACCGTCGCAATCATGAGGCGGGCCGAGGCTGAGCCGATGGTCCCGGCCAGGACCGTTTCTGCATGTTGGATGAGGTCGGGGTCGGCCTCGCGGGTGCGGCGAAGGTCCACGTGGTGGCGGGCGGCGTAGCCTCCGAGGGCCGCCTGGGCTTTATCCAGGCCCATGAAGCGGGCCAAGAGAGTCTGGACATCCTGGATGCGAGCCGTGCCACGCACGAAGGGCGCCGTGGGGGCGGCAAAGACATCGACGAAGGCCACCGCCTGGACGCGTTCCAGCACAGACCGCCGGGTGAAGAGCGAGACGCCCACGTAGAGGCCCGTGTTAAGCAGGAGGCTCCAGAACAAAGCGTGCGAGATGGTGTCCAGGCCGGTGAGGCCGAAAAGCTGGTAGGGATGCAGGAGCGTCAGCCCCCAGGGTCCGTCGGTGAGGAACGAGGGAGGCAGCAGGCCACCGGGCTGCGCCAGCGACGGCAGGGCCAGCGTGTAGATCCACACCAAGAAGCCGACCAGCAGTCCTGCCAGGGCCCCGGCTCGGGTGCCGCGCTTCCAGTAGATGCCGCCCAGTAGCGCGGGCCCGAACTGGGCCACGGCTGCGAAGGAGATGAGCCCGATCGACACCAGGTCGTACACCGCGCCCACGAGGTTGAAGTAGACGTAGGCCATCAGCAGGACCACCACGATGCTGCCTCGGCGGATGCGGAGCAGCAACGTGGTGAGATCGCCCTGGGCATCCAGGCGGAGTGCGGGGATGCGAAGCAGCGTCGGCATCACGAGGTCGTTCGAGATCATGGTGCTGAGCGCGATGGTGGCCACGATCACCATGCCCGTGGCGGCCGAGAGGCCCCCCAGGTAGGCCAGGAGCGCCAGGTCCACGCGCCCTGCGGCCAGCGGCAACGTGAGCACGAACGTGTCGGCGTCGACCGTGCCATCGGGGAACGCGAGTAGCCCCCCGAAGGCGATGGGGAGCACGAAGAGGTTGATGAGGAAGAGGTAGAGCGGGAAGAGCCAGATGGCTTTGTCGAGGTGCCGCTCATCCACATTCTCCACGACGGCCACCTGAAACTGGCGGGGCAAAAACAGGATGGCCAGCATGGACAACGCGGTGTGCCAGATCCACGTGCTGGCGGGGAGGGCCTCGTGGTCCATCAGGAACAGCGCGTCCAAAGCGGGCTGGGCCGCAGCCTGGTCGAAGATATCGCCCAGCCCCTCGTACATGCCGTAGGTGACGAAGAGGCCCACAGCGAGGAAGGCCACCAGCTTCACGATCGACTCGAAGGCGATGGCGGCCACCAGCCCTTCGTGGCGCTCCGTGGCGTCCAGGTGGCGCGCGCCGAAGAGGATCGTGAAGAGCGCCAGCCCGATGACCATCAGGAAGCCCGGGTCTTGCACGTAGGCCACCAGCTCCGGCCCCGTGGGCCCGGCCGCTGGCGCCGACGGGTAGGCCGTCAGCACCTGGAAGCTGGTCGAGATGGCCTTGAGCTGCAGCGCGATGTAGGGCACCACGCCCAGCACCGCGATCAGGGTGACCAGCCCAGCCAGCCGGTTGGTTTTGCCATACCGGGCCGCGATGAAGTCAGCGATGGCGGTGATGCGGTGGACCTTGCTGATCCGGATGATCTTGCGGAGCACCAGCCACCAGAGCGGGGCCATGAGCGTCGGGCCGAGGTAGATGGGCAGGAAGCCGACCCCGGTGCTGGCCGCCCGGCCCACGCTGCCGTAGAAGGTCCAGGCGGTGCAGTAGACCGCCATGGAGAGGGCGTAGATGTACGGGTTGCTGATCAGGCTCCGGCCCACCTGTGCGCGCCGATCGCCCACATTGGCGATGGTAAAGAGCAGGCTCAGGTAGCCCAGCGAGAGGAGCAGGATGGTCCAGGCGTTCAGCATGGTCGTCACCCGTCGCGTCCAGTGGGGGCCTGCGTGACCACGTAGCGCAGGAGCAGGACCAAGAGGCCCCAGGCCCCGAAGAGGTAGACGTAGAGCAGAGGGACGCTCCCCACCCAGAGGGGGCGGTTGAAGAGGTCCAGGAACGGAAAGGTGAAGAACAGCACCCCCAGGACAAACAGGGCGAGCAGGCGTTGGCGCGTCATCGGTGGGGACGGACAGCGAGCGGGCGTACTCGCAATCAACTGGTTCTGGAGGGCAACGTCAACACGTTTAAGAAAACATTACTCCTCAGTAATTCGTATGATAGGTCGAGCCCGCATGGGCCTCCTGCGGGCAGGCAGCTCCTGTCTTGTACCCCTGACGATGTACGTGGTCATGCATCCTCCCCTCGTTCCCGACGCCTTGGTCGAGCCGGTGGCCGCTCGGCTCAAGCTACTCGCCGACCCTGTCCGCCTCGCCGTGCTGAACGTACTCCGCATCCACCAGGAGTTGAGCGTTCAGGAGATTCTCGATTTGACGGGGTACCGCCAAGCCAATGTGAGCAAGCACCTGGGCCTGCTCGCTCGCGGTGGCATCGTGCGCCGCCGCAAAGAGGGGGTGAAGGCTTTCTATTCGATCTGTGACCCCACGGTCCAAGGAATCTGTCTGTTGGTGGCCAAGCAGGTTGAGGACGCGCAAGGGGCTGGAGTGCTTGGATGAGTCGCGTCCGGGATCCGGTGGTCGCGGCCCTGTTGACCGCGTTTGAGGAGGGGGCGCTGCTGTGCGACCTGTCCGGCACGATCCGGCAGCACAACAGACGGGCGGTCCACTTGCTAGCCAGCCCCAGGGCCGAGCCGCCGGCCACGCTCATCGGCCAATCGGCCTATGCCTGGCTGGACGAGCACCTGCTCCGGCATGCGCTGGCTGAGGTGGCTCGGCCACGGACCCATCCCGACGATCAGGTTGAGCCCGCCTTGTTTGCCGTGGCGGCGCCCGATGGGGCGCTCTTTCGCGTTAAAGTGTTTCCGGTGGAGGCCCAAGAGGGCCCTTTGAGGCAGGTGATCCTGACCATGGCCCCCCTCGCCCACTGGGAGCAGACCGAGAGCCTAGAGGGGCAGTTCTTACAGGAGGTCATCGAAGGGCAGCGTGGGCCGTTGGCCAGCATCCGGGCGGCCATTGAGACCATGGTGAGCTATCCAGGCATGGATGAGGCGGTGGCGGCGCAGTTCCAGGGCATCATCCTAGAGCAGACTGAGGTGCTGAGTACCCACCTGAGCACGTCTTTGGAGGCCTATGCCGAGTCGTTCAAAGCGGCTTGGCCGCTCGAAACGATGTCCGGCGCCACCTTCCTAGGGACCGTCCAGCGCCACCTTGCCGAGCGCCTCGAGGTGCCGGTGGACGTGGAGCCACCGGCCAAGCCGATCCGGCTGCGCATCGATAGCTTTGCGTTGACGCATGCGGTGGGCTTCATCGCCCAGCTGACCCGCAACGCCACCCACTGTGAGGCCTTTCTGTGCCGCCTGCGTCCCGTCGAAGCGTTCGTGGCCCTCGATCTAGTGTGGGAAGGCACACCGCTCCGGCTGGCTCGGCTCAAGAACTGGGAGACCCAGCCTATCGAGCTCGAAGATACGGTGGTCTCGACCACGCTCCGGGAGATTCTGACGCGTCACCGGGCCGAGATGTGGTCCAGCGCCGATGATGCGCACGCCTACGTCCGCCTCCTCCTCGTCCCCTCCTGAAGCGCCTCTACGCTATGCTCATGGCCTCTATTTTTCATTTATTGCTAAATAGTGATAAATAGATAAGTTATTATTTATGTTGCATTTATATGTGTAAGGTTTACCCCTACAAATGAAGTTGGGTCTCAAAAATAGGGTATTTTAGGTTACGATCTCTTGACAACATTACTGGATAGCGATAGGTTGAGGGCAGAAGCGCTTCCAGTGTCGGTGTTGACGAAGCGCCTGTCTTGAGCCCCCATCTCCATCGCCCTCGACCCATGGATACCACGCTTCAGCGCGACCGCTACGCCCCTTCTGACACCTACCGTGGTCAGTCTCACGTTCAGTCACTGGCGGACTACGAGGCCCTCTACCGGCGTTCTATCGAGGACAACGAGGCCTTTTGGGCCGAGCAGGCTGAGCGGGTCACGTGGTTCAAGCCCTTCGAGACGGTCAAAAACGTGTCCTTTGCGTCGGACAACGTATCCATCGCATGGTACGAGGGCGGCCAGCTGAATGCGTCCTTCAACTGCCTAGACCGGCATCTGGAGGAGCGAGGCACGCAGACGGCCCTCATCTTTGAGCCAGACAACCCCGAGGAGGAGGCCCGGCACATCACCTATCAGGATCTCTACCACGAGGTCTGCCGCTTTGCCAACATCCTGCTCAAGCACGGCGTCCAGAAGGGCGACCGCGTGACCATCTACATGCCCATGATCCCGGAGGTGGCCGCTGCCATGCTGGCCTGCAGCCGCATCGGAGCCATGCACTCGGTGGTCTTTGCCGGCTTCAGCCCGGACTCGCTGGCCAAGCGCATGCTGGACTGTGAGTCCACCGTACTTCTCACCGCCGACGGGGGCTTCCGCGGCGGGCGCGTGGTGCGCCTCAAGGAGAACGTGGACAAGGCCCTGGAGCAGTGCCCAGACGTGACCACGGTGGTCGTAACGCGGCGCACCGGCACCGACATCCACATGGAGCCGGGGCGCGACGTCTGGTACCACGAGGAGCGCGAGACCGTGGCCGATACCTGCGAGCCGGCCGTCATGGAGGCCGAAGACCCGCTCTTCATCCTCTACACCTCGGGCTCGACGGGCACCCCCAAGGGCGTGGTCCACACCACGGGGGGCTACCTGGTCTACACCTCGCTCACTCATCAGTACGTGTTCGACTACCAGGAGGGCGATGTCTTCTGGTGCACGGCGGACGTCGGCTGGATCACCGGCCATTCCTACATGGTGTACGGCCCGCTCGTCAACGGCGCCACGCAGGTCTTCTTCGAAGGCGTGCCCACCTACCCCGATGCCGGGCGCTTCTGGCAGGTGGTGGACAAGCACCAGGTCAACCAGTTCTACACCGCCCCCACGGCCATCCGCGCCCTCATGGCCCGTGGCGATGAGTTTGTGACCAAGTACGACCGGTCCTCGCTGCGCCTCCTCGGCTCCGTCGGCGAGCCCATCAACCCGGCCGCCTGGGAGTGGTACTACCACGTCGTGGGCGATCAGCGCTGCCCCATCGTGGACACCTGGTGGCAGACCGAGACCGGCGGTGTCATGATCACGCCGCTCCCCGGCGCCATCGACCAAAAGCCCGGCTCGGCCACGCGGCCGTTCTTCGGCATCGCGCCGCAGCTGGTGGATGCGCAGGGTGACGTGCTGGACGGCGCCGCCCAGGGTATCCTGGTCATCACGGACTCGTGGCCGAGCCAGGCCCGCACGGTCTACAAAAACCACGAGCGGTTCGTCAATACCTACTTCTCGAACTACGAAGGCAAGTACTTCACCGGCGACGGCTGCCGGCGCGACGAAGACGGCTACTACTGGATCACGGGCCGCGTAGACGATGTGATCAACGTGTCCGGTCACCGCATGGGCACCGCCGAGATCGAAAGCGCCCTCGTCCACTTCGACCGTGTGGCGGAAGCCGCCGTGGTGGGGTACCCCCACGAGGTCAAGGGGCAAGGCATCTACTGCTACGTGACCCTGAACGCCGGCGAGGAGCCAACGAACGAGATGCGCCAGGCCCTCATCCAGCATGTGCGCACCGAGATCGGCCCCATTGCCAAGCCGGATGTGATCCACTTCACGCGTGGCCTGCCCAAGACGCGCTCCGGCAAGATCATGCGCCGCATCCTGCGCAAGATCGCCGCCAACGAGCACGATCAACTCGGCGACACCTCTACGCTTGCCGACCCCTCGGTGGTGGACGACCTCATCGAACACCGCCAAACTCAGTAGCCCACCTCCGAGGTTCGTGCAGGACCTCGCCCAGGGATGCATCCTGCCAGGTGCGTGCCGGGCCGCCTGCCCTCGGATGGCTGACCGGTGTAGCCTCTACACACGGGAGGGCCTTGCCGCGTTCGTACATGGCCGTACCCCGCTGCAAGGCCCTCATGGTTTCTACCCGGCCCGCGCTCGTCCTGCCAGACGAGCACTCGAACCGGCCGGCTCATTCACCCCTCAACCCCGGAGGAATGCCATGCACGCAGCCCCCTCAGGCATCGGACGAATGCGCCAATGGGTTTCTACCCTGGTCGCCCTCGTATTGTTGCCTCTCCTCGTGCCGACGCCCAGCGCCGCCCAGGAGCTGAGCCTCAGCGGCTTCATCAAAGCCGAAAACATCTACGACACCCGCCAGGTGGCCCAGGTGCGGGAAGGACAGTTTGCCCTGTTCCCCCTCCCGCGCGACATCGACGCCGCCACCGGGCAGGACCTCAACGCCACCGATAACCTACTCTTTGCCACGTTCCAGTCCCGCCTAGCATTGACAGGCTCGGGAACGGAAGTCCTCGGCGCCCAACTCTCGGGTACGATCGAGGCCGACTTCTTCGGGGCCATCAACTCGGACGTGAGCGAGTTTCGCCTGCGGCATGCCTTCGTGAAGCTGAACTGGACCCAGCATGAACTGCTGCTGGGGCAGTACTGGTCGCCGCTGTTCACCACGGCGGTCTATCCCGGCGTCATCAACTTCACCACGGGGGCCCCCTTCCAGCCGTTCGCCCGCTTCCCGCAGATCCGCTACACCTACAAGCCGGGCGCTCTGCGCATCATGGCCCTCGTCTCGCAGCAGCGCGACGCCTTCGCCGAGATCGGAGGGAGCAAGCTGCAGCAGCAGTCGGGCTTGCCGGCCGCCCACCTGCACGTGCAGCGGGTCCAAGGGGAGAGCACCATCGGCGTGGGCACCTACCTCAAGCACGTGCGCCCCTCACTCACCAGTGACCGCTTCAGCGCCTACGCCGTCCAAGGCTACGCCAAGACGAACCTGGGCGAGCGCCTGCAGCTACGGGCCAAGGCCACCTACGGCAACGACCTCACCGATCACCTCATGACGGGAGGCTTCGTGACCAACACGGACGGGGGCCACTCCTGCCTCTACCTGGCTTCAGGATGGCTGGACGTCACGACCACCAGCCAGCCGCTGGCCGTCGGCCTCTTTGGGGGGTACCTGGTGAACCTGGGCTCCAACGAAGACATCGACGCGGACGCCATCGTGGCCTCGCACACCCGCACATCGGGCATGCAGAACCTGTGGCGCGTGGCGCCGCGGGTGACCTACACCGTCGGCAAGCTCCGCTTCGCGGCCGAGCTCGAAGCCACCACGGCGCTCTACACGAACAACTTCACGGACCGCCTGCGCCCCGACGCGCTGTCGTCCGACGAGTCCGTGACCAACGTCCGCGGTCTCTTCGCGGCCTACTACTTCTTCTAGGCCGCAGGCCACCGCCCACTCACTCTCCACTCAACAGAGGCATCCATCATGGCTATCACACAGGCCGATCTCAAGAAGTACTGGCGCAGCCAGGTGACGCGGATCGCCATCCTCCTTTCCATCTGGGCGATCGTCGCGTTCGGGATGGGCATTTTCGGCGTCGAGGCGCTCAACCAGTTCACGCTGAACGGCGTCCCGTTCGGGTTCTGGATGGCCCAGCAGGGCAGCATCTTCATCTTCGTCATCCTCATCCTGGTCTACGCCGTCCTGAGCGACCGCGCCGACCGGGCCTTCGGCCTCGACGAAGCCTCGGGCACCACCTCTGGCGCTGGCGCCGGCCACTGAGCCGCCGTTTCCCCTCTCCATCTAGCCGGTCACGCCGCTAGCGCGGGCCGGCGCAGATCTCCACATTGATCATGGGTATTCAAGAATGGACCTGGGTCACGGTAGGCCTCACGTTTGCCGCGTACCTCTACATCGGCTTCCGCTCCCGGGTGGCCTCCACGCGCGGCTTCTACGTGGCCGGGCAGGGCGTGCCCGCCGTAGCCAACGGCGCCGCCACTGCCGCGGACTGGATGAGTGCCGCCTCCTTCATCTCGATGGCGGGCCTCATCTCGTTCATGGGCTACGACGGCTCCATCTACCTCATGGGCTGGACGGGCGGCTACGTGCTGCTGGCTCTCCTCCTGGCCCCGTTCCTGCGTAAGTACGGCAAGTACACGGTGCCGGATTTCGTGGCGGAACGCTTCTACTCGAAGTCGGCCCGCCTCGTGGCGGCCGTGTGTGCCATCTTCGTCTCCTTCACCTACGTAGCTGGCCAGATGGGCGGTGTGGGCGTGGCCTTCAGCCGCTTCCTGAGCGTGCCCTTTGAAGTGGGCGTCATCATCGGGATGGTGATCGTGGCGTTCTTCGCCACCCTGGGCGGCATGAAAGGCATTACCTACACGCAGGTGGCGCAGTACTGCGTCCTCATCTTCGCCTACACCATTCCGGCCATCGCCATCGCGTTGGTGCTGACGGACAACCCGGTGCCGCAGCTGGCCATCGGGGAGGTGCTGCCCAAGCTGGACGCCATCCAGACGGACCTGGGCCTCAACCCCTACAGTAGTCCGTTTGCGGGGCTGGACATGCTCAACGTGTTTGCCATCACGCTCACGCTGATGGTGGGTACAGCCGGCCTGCCCCACGTGATCGTGCGCTTCTACACGACCAAGTCCGTGCGGGATGCTCGCTGGTCCGCGTTCTACGCGCTGCTGTTCATCGCGCTGCTGTACACCACGGCGCCGGCCCTGGCCATGTTCGCCAAGTACTACATCCTGAACCAGTTCACGGAGCTGGGCGCCTCGGGTTTTGCGGAGCTGGGCTGGGTCCAGAGCTGGGCCGAGACGGGGCTCATCAACGTCGAGGCCATCGCCGCCAGTGGCGGAGGGGCGCAGGCGCTCCTGGGCAACATCAACCGAGACATCATCGTGCTGGCTACCCCGGAGATCGCCGGGCTGTCGGCCTTTGTGGTGGCGCTTGTGGCGGCCGGCGGCTTGGCGGCCGCGCTGTCCACGGCCTCGGGCCTGCTGCTCGTCATCTCGTCCTCGCTGGCGCATGACATCTACGGCCAGCTCATCAACCCGAAGGCCTCAGACAAGAAGCGTCTGGCCGTAGGCCGTGGGATGATCTTCTTCGCCGTCATCCTGGCCGGCCTCCTGGGCATCTTCCCGCTCGGTTTCGTAGCCGAGGTGGTGGCCTTCGCCTTCGGTCTGGCCGCTGCGTCCTTCTTCCCGATCATCGTGTTGGGCATCTTCTGGAAGCGAGCCAACAAGTACGGCGCCATCGCGGGGATGAGCGCCGGCCTCGGCTTCACGTTCGTGATGATCGTGCTGATGCGCGCCCAGAACGTGTTGGGCCTGGACCAGGCCATCATCGAGAGCTTCCTCGGCCTCAGCGCCCAGGGCATCGGTGTGATCGGGATGCTGATCAACTTTGCGCTCACCATCACCGTCTCGCTGATGACGCCGCCGCCACCGGCCGACGTGCAGCTGATGGTCGAGCAGATCCGCTACCCACGCGTCATGGACGTCGCCGAACTGACGGCCGACACCGACGTGGCCACCGCCTGATGCATGGGCCAGGTCGCTGACAACGCCGTAGGGGCACGGCCTATCGTGCCCCTACGGCCCCCTGACGTAGCGCTCGCCATTTCAACTGCGCATCCGTATGAACATCCTCCGGCATTTCCTGATCGCCCTCGGTATCTGCGCCATCTTTTTTGTGGGGCTGATGATCCGCCACTGGGACACCACGGCGATGATCTTCTCCAACATGACGGCGCTGTCTGAAGGCAGTACGGAGGCGCGCTCCCTGCAGCTCCCCGGTGATGTGCTGGACTACCTGGACCGCCACCGAGACACCGTCTCCCTGGTGGCCGTGGACCTGGCCGAGGGCCGCGCGGTCCCGGCCCTCTCACTGGGGGGCGACACGCCGCGTCCGGTGGCGGGGCTGACCAAGGTGTGGGTGCTGGCCGCCTATGCCCAGCAGGTGGAGGCCGGGCGCCTCGACCCCGAGGAGCGCGTGCCGCTCTCGGCCCTGACGCCCTACCACCTGCCAGGCACCAACGACGGCAGCCATGCCCGCGTCACGGACCGCCACGCCGAGGCCGCCACCCTGTCGCTGGCGCAGGTCGTGGAGGCCATGATGGACGACCACTACCAGGCGGCCACCGACTACCTCATCCGACGCCTCGGCGGTCCGGCCCTGGCCCATCTGCCTGGCGAGCTGGGGTGGACCCAGACCACCGGCCCGCTGCCCAACAGCGGCCTCTTTCTGAGCTGGCTGCCCACCGCCCAGCCCGGCGATGCGCCCGCCACACCCAGCGCCGACCCAGATGCGGTGTTCGCTTTGGTCCGCGCCTTGGAGGAGGATCCGGATTTCCAACAGGCCGCAGTGGATCGGCTGGCCGCTGAGGGCAGTGGCCTCACCATCCGTGAGCAGCGCGATCTGGCCCAGGCCACCTACCCCGGTGGGACGGCCACCGCTTACGCCCAGTTTATGGCGCAAACGCTGCTCGATGCCGAGCGGCCAGCCGCCAGACGGGTGCGGCAGCACCTGGACCGCCCCGTCCCGCTGGATAGCACCGGCACCGTCGGGGCCTTTGGCGTGCAAGGCGGCGGCTTCCCGGGGCTGATCTCGTTCGTCGGGTACGTGGAGGGAGCCGAGCCCGGCACCGGCCGCGTGGTGGCACTCCTCATGGAAGAGGTGCCCCTGGCCGTGTTCTACCACCTCGTCCAGACAGGGCTCGACAAAGGCCTGATGTTGCAGCTCCTGCTTGACGATGCCTTCTTCGCCGAGACACAGGCCCGCTTTGGGGGGGCGTGAGGGTGTGGGATCGGTGGGCGCCACCGGCAGACAACAAGGTGAGGCGTCTACGATGACGCCACCGGCGCTGGCCGTGACCACGCTGGGGCGCTTCGCCGTGGTACGGGCCGGGGTGCCAGTGGAGGCGCAGGCATGGACGCGCGAGAAGGCCGTGGCCCTGTTTCACTTCTTTCTGGCGGAGCGGCGGCGGGCCTGGCATAAAGAACAGCTCATCGAACAGCTCTGGCCCCAGCAGGACGCCGCCACCGGGGCCCGTGACTTCAAGGTAGCCCTGAATGCCCTGGCTAAGACCTTGGAGCCTGAGCGCCCGCCCCGCACGGCCTCGCGCTACATCGAGCGGTCGGGCGCCACGTACCGCCTGCGCACCGAGGCGCTGTGGATCGACGCCGACGCCTTCGAAGCGGCCGTGCGCGCCGGCCACCAGGCGCTCGGCCCGGATCCTGCGCAAGCCCGTGTGCACTACGCCGAGGCCGAGGCGCTGTACCAAGGGCCGTTCCTGCCCGGGCGCCCCTTCGATGACTGGGCCGGGGCCGAGCGCGAGCGCCTCCAGACGATGGCACTCACCGCCCTGACGACCCTCGCGGATCTGTGGCTGCCCGAGCGCCCCCGGGAGGCGCTGCGCGTGGCCAGCGAGGTGGTCCGGCTGGAGCCCACCTGGGAGGCCGCCTACCGGACCCAGATGCGGGCCCAGGTGGCCCTCGGCAACCGCCCCCTGGCGCTGCGTGCCTACGAACGCTGCGCCGACGCCCTGGCCCGCGTCTACGACACCGATCCACTCCCCCAGACCCAGGCGCTCTACGTGGAGATTCAACGCCCGTAGGCCATGCCCCGCCGGTACGGGTGCCGCTCCGCTGGGGCGTCGCTGCCGCGCTGTAACTCAGCCGTAACTCCGGGTGCGTACCCTACCATCAGCACCAACCCTCGACCCCTATGGAAGCCTCGCATCGCAACATCGCCTCGTTCTTGGTCCGCTTCACGCAGGACCTCTGGCAAGATGCCGTTGGGGACCCCCAGGTCCGCTGGCAGGGGACCATCCGCCATGTGCAGGGGGACGAGCAGGTGCCGTTCACCGAGGTGGCCGACGCCGTAGCCTTCATGCAGCGCGAATTGGCCACCCTCACCCTTCACACCCTCGACGCCGTGCCCAACATCGACCGGACCAAAGGCCTGCAGGAGAGCTTCAAGATCTGGGAACGCTTCGCCTCCTCCTACACCGACTTCATGGTCGGCCAGGTGCAGCGAGGCTTGGATCAGACCCAGGCGCTCCGCACGCAGGTCGATGGCGCCGTTCAGGAGGCCCTCCAAGCGGCCTTCCCGGCCACTCCGGCCACCGCCGCGTTGCAGCAGCGCGTCGAGACCCTGGAGGCACACGTCCAGGCCTTGGAGGCTCGCCTCGCGGCCCTCGAAGCCCACCCAGACACTGACCTCTGACGTTGACCGTCACGCACCAACCCGGACCCGATCATGGCTACCAAGAAGAATAACGCCCAAGATGCCGCCCAGGCGGCCTTCGACACCTTCCAGGAGCAGTCCCGCCAGTTCGGCGATGCGGCCCTCGAAACCATGCAGCAGGCGGCCGACCTCGGCTTCTACTTCCGCGCTCGCATGGGTACGGCCACCACGGCTTTGTTGCAGAAGCATCAGGAGCTGGCTCGGCAGGAGCAGGCCACGATGCTCGACGCCATCGACCACTTCTCGACGCAAGCGCGCGAGATCCAGCAGCGCCTCGTCAAGGCTGCCTCCTTCCAGCAGACCTAGGCGCTCGCACCGGGGCGGAGGCGATGTGTAGGCTGCCTTTACCTGCGCCCTCCGCTCTGGTGCTCCTCCCGTTTCATCTCCTCGGCCCCCGGTACTATGTCCAGCGCTGCGCCCCCCTCTGAAGACCCCATGGACCTGACCCAGCTCTACCAGCAGGGCCTGAAACAATGGCAGCAGCTGATGGACCAGTCGGCACAAGCCTGGGGGATGGACACGTCCGCCTTCACCGCCCAGACGGTGCGTCAAGCGCAGGCGGGGCAGGAGGCCTGGGTGAAGAGCCTGGCCGTGGCCCGCGAAGCCCTGGCCGAGCTGCCCGGCAAACTGGCGGCGGGCGAGCCCGTGGCGGACCTCACGCAGGCCTTCATGGCCCGCCTCCAGACCGCTCAGGCTGAGCAGATGGAGGTGCTGCACCGTGTGCTGGAAGACAGCGGCGCGGCGTGGCAGCAGTTCACGGACGAAGTCTTGCAAGCGGCGCCCCTGCCCGCTGGCTGGACGGCCCCCGAAGGCGCTGCCCGCCCCTTCGATGCCATGCACAACGTATTCGACCAGGCCCTGGGGCGCTGGCTCAACACGCCGGCCTTGGGGCTCACGCGCGAGTACAACGAAGAAGCCGCCCACGCGGTCCACGCGTTCCAACGCTACAAACAGGCCGAGGTGGCCTACCTGGGCCACATCGCGGGGATCTGGGGTCAGGTTTTCCAGAACCTGGGGCCAGCCGTGCAGCGTGCCCAGCAGGGGGGCAACGGGGTGGATAGCCTGCGCGGCGCCTCTCGGCTCTGGGCCTCCGTAGTGGACGACACCTTTGGGGTAGCCTTCCGAGATCCTGCCTACATCGACCGGCAGCGGGCGTATCTGGAGGCCGGGCTGGCCGTCAAGAAGCACCGCCGCCTCCTGCAAGAGGTCCTGCTCCGGGCTCTGGACCTACCGACCCTTACCGATCTCGACGACGCCGGGCAGTACATCCATGCCCTCCGCCGCCAGCAGCGGACGCTCACGAAGCGCCTCGCCGCCGCCGAGCAACGCGCCGACGCCGCCGAGGCCCGAGCCGACGCCGCCGAGAAGCAGGCGACGGGGGCCGAGAAGCAGGCGCAGTCCGCCCGTGGGTACGCCCGCGAGGCCCTTGCCAAGCTGCGCACGCAGGTCCGCGCCCAGGGCCGGACGCAAGACAAACAGGTCCAGACTATCGATCAACTGCAGGCCCAGGTGGCTGAGCTGACCGCCCAACTCCAGGCTCTCCGCGACGCCGCCGCCCCGCCCGCCATCGACTGATCCCCGCGCCCCTCCTGACTGCCTAGCCGCCCCGACCCATGGCCGACGCCCCGTTTCCGCCCTTTGCCCCTACCCGTGAGCTGTACACCCTGACGCAGCAATGGATGCAAGGCCTCGACGCCCTGGGGGCCCTCACCCCAGACGATATCGAGATCGGCCCCAGCCCCCGTGAGGCCGTCTACGCGGAGGACAAGCTGACCCTGTACCGGTACCCCCTACCCGAGGAGGTGACGCCCGCTGCAGGCTCGCCGCTGCTCATCGTCTACGCCCTCGTCAACCGCCCAGACATGGTGGACCTGCAGGAAGATCGCTCGCTCGTGCGGAATCTCCTGAACCAGGGCATCGAAGTCTACCTGATCGATTGGGGCTACCCGTCGCGCATCGACCGCCATCTGACGCTCGATGACTACATCAACGGCTACATCGACGCCTGCGTGGACGTGGTGCGCGAGCGGCATGGGCTGGACGCCATCAATCTGCTGGGTATCTGCCAGGGCGGCGTTTTCAGCACGTGCTACGCAGCGCTTCACCCGGAGAAGGTGCGCACCCTGACCACGATGGTCGCCCCCATCGACTTCCACGTGGAAGCCACGGCAGAGACCGGCCTGCTCAACGCCTGGATGCGCGATACCGACATCGACCTCATGGTGGACGCCATGGGCAACATGCCAGGCGACTTCATGAACTTCGGCTACCTCATGCTCAAGCCCTACGCGTTGAGCGTGCAGAAGTATGTGGAGATGGTCGATGTGATGGGCGATGAGCGCAAACTGCTCAACTTCCTCCGCATGGAGAAGTGGATCTTTGACAGCCCCGACCAGGCTGGCGAAGCGTTCCGGCAGTTCAACCAGCAGTTCTACATCGACAACAAGCTCATCAAGGGCGAGGTGGAGATCGGTGACGACACGGTGGACCTCCAAGACGTGACCATGCCAGTCCTGAACATCTACGCGGAGAAAGATCACCTCGTCCCGCCCACGTCGTCGCAAGCCCTGGGCGCGCACGTGGGCACCCAGGACTACACCGTGCAATCCTACCCTGTTGGCCACATCGGCATGTACGTGAGCGGGAAGGTCCAGCGCAGCTTGGCCCCTGCTATCGCCGAGTGGCTCGCCGAGCGAGCGTAAGGTCGGGAGGGGATGCAGGTGTTCGGCCTTCCCTCTGGCCCCACCCCCTTTCACCCTCTCACCCTTTCTCTCAATCCCCCACGAACCCCTCCGGGACGGGTACGGCCGCCTTTCCCACACTCACCGAGGCCGCCAGGCGTTTGGCAGAACGCCTGGCGCGTCTCACAAGCCTACGAGGACATCATGTTAGGTCTGGAAGGAAAAGTCATCTTCGTTAGCGGCGGGAACCGTGGCCTAGGCGCCGCCATGGTCGGCCAACTCGAAGACCTGGGCGCGAAGGTCGCCTACAACTACCGCAGCTGTGCGGGCGAGCGCGGCCTCGGCTTCAAAGCCGACGTCACCGATCCTGCCGAGATGGAGGAGACGCTTGCCACCGTAGAGGAGCGGCTCGGGCCGATCTACGGCGTCGTGTGCAACGCCGGCATCACGCGCGACGCCCTGGCCACCAACATCGAGCAGGAGGACTGGCAGGCGGTCCTGGACACCAACGTCACCGGCACCTGGAACACCATCAAGCCGGCCCTGAAGGGCATGTACGAACGGCGCGAGGGGGCGCTGGTGCTCATCAGCTCCATCGTCGGCGAGAAGGGCAACATCGGGCAGGCCAACTACGCGGCCTCGAAGGGAGCCGTGATCTCGCTGGCGAAGGCGTTGGCCCTGGAAGGCGCGCGGTATGGCGTGCGCGCCAACGCCGTAGCGCCTGGATTCATCGAGACAGACATGCTGAAGCCCATCCCAGAGCCTGTACAAGAGAAGATCAAAAAGCAGATCCCGATGCGTCGATTCGGGGCCCCCAACGAGATCGCGTGGGCCGCCTCCTTCCTGCTCTCGCCCGTGGCGTCTAGCTTTATCACCGGCGAGGTGCTGGCGGTCAATGGTGGTCATCACACGTAAGACGGAAGCCGTGTCCACCCACCCATTGTCAATTGTCCGTGGACGCCACATCAAGCCATTGACAATGGGTGGCTGACCATGCAACATGGACCGCTTTTCTTCTCTTAATCCAACACTGCATCCATGCAAGACGTATACATTCTCTCCGCTGTTCGAACTCCCATCGGTAAGTTCGGAGGGGCGCTGGCCCAACACGCCCCGGCTGATCTGGCCGCGCACGCGATGGGAGCCGCCTTGGAGCGCGCCAGCGTCGACGGCGGGCAGCTCGACCATTACGTGTTTGGCAACGTGCTACGGGCTGGGCAGGGCCAGCTGGTGCCCCGGCAGGCCGCCTTCAAGGCCGGCATCCCCAAGAGCATCGACGGCTATGCGGTGGACATGGTGTGCTCATCCGGCATGCTCGCCATCATGAACGCCGCCACCGCCATCAAGGCCGGTGAGGCCCACCTGGTGCTGGCAGGGGGCACAGAGTCCATGTCTGGCACCGGCTTTTACCTGTCCAGCAAGGCGCGCTGGGGCTACAAGTACGGGGCCGAGCCGATGGTAGACATCCTGGCCTACGACGGCCTTACGGACCCCTTCCGAGGCGACCCCATGGGACTCCTCACCGAGCAGCTGGCGGAGGAGGAGCAAGTCACGCGGGCTGAGCTGGACGAGGTGGCCGCCCTCTCGCACCAACGCGCCGCCAAGGCCGCCGAGGCCGGTCACTTCGCCGCCGAGATCGCGCCCATCGAGTACCGGGTCCGCCGCGACACCAAGACGCTCTCCGCGGACGAAGGCGTGCGCCCAGACACCACCACCGAGACGCTGGGCCATCTGCGCACGGCGTTCAAGAAGGACGGAGTCCTGACGGCGGGCAACAGCAGCCAGATCAGCGACGGGGCCGCCGCCCTGGTCTTGGCCAGCGCCGAAGCGGTGGAGGCCCATGGCCTCACGCCGATCGCCAAGCTGCACGGCAGCGCCGTGGCCGCCGGCGAGCCCTACCGGTTCCCTGAGGCGCCTATCCCCGCCGTCAAGAAGCTGACCGAGCGGCTGTCGATGTCGGTCGATGACTTCGATCTGGTAGAGAACAACGAGGCGTTTGCCGTCAACAGTGTGCTGATGCGCCGCCAGCTCGGCGTCGAGTACGACCGGCTGAACGTCCACGGCGGGGCCATCGCCTTGGGGCATCCCATTGGGTGCTCGGGAGCGCGGATCGTGGTGACCCTCATCCACGCTCTGGCCTCACACGACAAACAGGTGGGGCTCGCCTCCATCTGCCATGGCACAGGGGGCGGTACAGCCCTCGTGCTAGAGCGTGCCGCGTAACCGGCACAGGGCCACCGGTGTGGGGCCGGTGGCTTTTTTCTTCATCCTACCTATCCCCTCTTTATGAACCGACTTGCTGACCGCGTCGCCCTCATCACGGGCGGCAGCCGTGGCATCGGCCGGGCCACGGCCGACTGCTTTGCCGCCGAGGGGGCCGCCGTGGCCCTCGTCGATCTGCACGAAGACACCGGCCAAGAGGCCGCCCAGGCCATTCAGGCCCAAGGCGGGCAGGCCGTCTTCATCCAGGCCGACGTCACCGACCCCGAGGCCATGCAGGAGGCTGCCGCCACGACGCACGATGCGCTGGGTGGCCTCGACATCCTGGTCAACAACGCCGGCATCACCCGCGATGCCACGGTGCGCAAGATGACCGAGGACGCCTTCGACCAGGTGATCGATGTCAACTTGAAGGGGGTCTACAACGCCACCAAGGCCGTCATCCCGTACCTCGTCGATCAGCAGTACGGCCGCATCCTGAACGCAGCCTCGGTGGTGGCCCTGTATGGCAACTTCGGGCAGACCAACTATGTGGCCTCGAAAGCTGCGGTGATCGGCATGACGAAGACGTGGGCCCGTGAGTTGGGTCGGAAGGGCATCACGGTCAATGCCGTAGCGCCCGGGTTCATCTCGACCGACATGATCGGCAGTGTGCCAGACAAGGTGCTGGACACGTTTCGGGACAAGACGCCACTCCAACGGCTCGGTGTCCCGGTGGATATCGCCAACGCCTATCTGTTTCTAGCTTCGGAGGAGGCGTCGTTTATCACCGGCACCGTGCTGAGCGTGGATGGCGGGTTGGTGCTCTGATGCTCTGGTGGGGTGTCTCCTGGGGCTTGTCCGCCTGGTTTGGGGGTGGGGTGGGGGTGCTCGGAGGTGGTGAGACGCCCCGGTGAGGGGCCTGAGGGGCTCGGGGTGCTCGGAGGTGGTGAGACGCCCCGGCGGGGCGTCTTTACGGCGTATCTGGTTGGTGTGGAGCGTTGGGTGGGTGCTGTGGAGACGCCCCGCTGGGGCGTCTCTGGTCCCGTCTGGCTCGGCGGTGCATGCTGGTGTGCCGGTGAGACTGGCTCCCCCCTCGGCGTATCTGGTTGGTGTGGAGCGTTGGGTGGGTGCTGTGGAGACGCCCCGCTGGGGCGTCTCTGGTCCCGTCTGGCTCAGCGGTGCATGCTGGTGTGCCGGTGAGGCTGGCTCCCCCCTCGGCGTATCTGGTTGGTGTGGAGCGTTGGGTGGGTGCTGTGGAGACGCCCCGCTGGGGCGTCTCGGCTCGGTGGTCCGGCGTTGAGCCGTGGGAAGGCGCTGGCAGATGTGCCTAGGATTGTTACCTTTAGGGGGTAGATCCCTTTCAGCACAGCGCTCACCCATCATGTCTCGTCTCTGCTCTTTGCTGCTGGCCGCCCTCGTGGGATCGGCTGGCCTCTTGCTGACCGCCACCGACGCTCAGGCTCAGGATGAGCCGGCCGTGGCCCCCCACCTGTTTGACGGCCTCGAGTATCGCAACATCGGGCCTTACCGAGGGGGGCGTTCCACAGCGGTGGCCGGCATCGCCGATGAGCCCAACGTCTTCCTCATGGGCACTACCGGCGGGGGCGTCTGGAAGACCACCGACTACGGTCATCACTGGTCCAACCTCACCGACGGCTTCTTTGGCGGCAGCATCGGCGCCATCGATGTGGCCGATAGCGACCCCGCCACGATCTACGTGGGCACGGGCTCGACCGAGCTGCGCGGCAACACGTCCGCCGGGCATGGCCTGTGGAAATCCGACGACGGCGGCAAGACCTGGCACTTCAGCGGCCTCGCCGACGTCGGCCAGATCGGCGAGGTGGTCGTCCACCCGCGCGATGCCAACCTCGTCTACGTGGCCGCCCTGGGCCACGCCTTCGGCAAGAACCCGGAGCGCGGTGTCTTCCGCTCGGCCGATGGGGGCGCCACCTGGGAGCACGTCCTGGCCATCGATGACTCTACCGGTGCCGTCTCCCTGGCCATGAACCCCTACAACCCGCGCGAGATGTACGCCGGCGCCTGGCGCGCGCAACGCAAGCCCTGGAGCCTGGTGAGTGGCGGCCCCAATGGCGGGGTCTACAAGACCACCGACGGGGGCACCACCTGGGCCAAGATCGAAGGGGGCGGCCTGCCCACCGGGATCGTCGGGAAGGTAGGCGTGACCGTCTCGCCGGCCAATCCGGACCGGGTGTGGGCCATCATCGAGGCGGAACCCGCAGGCGGCCTCTACCGCTCGGAAAATGCGGGGGCCACCTGGACGCGCGTCAACAGCGAGAACAAGCTGCGCCAACGCGCCTGGTACTACACCCACGTCTACGCGGACCCGCAAGACGAACACACCGTTTACGTGCTGAACGTCCGCTTCCACAAGTCCGTGGATGGCGGGAAGACGTTTGAGCAGATCGACGTCCCCCACGGCGATACCCACGACCTGTGGATCAACCCAGACAACCCCGATATCTGGGCGAACGCCAACGACGGTGGTGCCCAGATCACCGTCAACGGCGGCGATACCTGGTCCACGTACTACAATCAGCCCACCGCCGAGCTGTACGGCGTGGTGGTAGACAACCAGGTGCCGTACCGCGTCTACGGCGCGCAGCAGGACAACACCGCCATCAGCGTGCCCGCCTGGACCTCCAGCAACACGCTCTACCCCAAGAGCACCTGGGAGAACCCCGGCGGCTGCGAGACCGGCCCCATCGCCCTCCATCCTGATCACCCCGAGGTCACCTACGGCGGCTGCTACGGCGGGGCCATGAACCGCGTCGATCATGAGCGGCAGCAGTTCCGCAACGTCATGGTGTACCCGCAGCTCCAACTGGGCGAGGCGGCCAAGAACCTCCGCCATCGATTCCAGTGGGTCTCGCCCATCGTGGTCTCGCCCCACGACCATGAGGTGGTGTACCACGCCTCGCAGTTCGTGAATCGCACCACCGACGGTGGCATGACGTGGGAGGTCATCAGCCCAGACCTCACCACCAACAACCCGGCGCATCAGGACTACAGCGGCGGCCCCATCAACCATGACATCACGGGGGTCGAGATCTACAACACGGTCTTCTCGCTGGCCGTCTCGCCGCACACGCCCGACGTCCTCTGGGCCGGCAGCGATGACGGCCTGCTGCACATCACGCGCGACGGCGGGGCCACCTGGACCAACATCACACCGCCGGCCATGCCGGACCTGGGCACCGTGGACAGCATCGACCCGTCCGTGCACGCGCCGGGAACGGCCGTGGTGGCCGTACAGCGCTACCGGATGGACGACTTCACCCCCTATATTTTCCGCACCACGGATTACGGGGCTTCGTGGCAGCGCATCACGGACGGCTTGCCGGAGCGGGCGCCCGTGCGTGTCGTGCGCGAGGATCCGGTAGAGCCAGGCCTGCTGGTGGCCGGGACCGAGTTCGGGGCCTTCGTCTCGTTCGATGCCGGTGCCGCCTGGCAGCCGCTCCAGCTCAACCTCCCGGTGACGCCCATCACCGACCTGCGCCTGGCACACGATGATCTCATCCTGTCCACGCAGGGGCGCTCGTTTTGGGTGCTGGATGACATCACGCCGCTCCGCCAGGTGGCCGAGGCGATGGCCGCCAACGGGCCCTACCTGTACGCCCCCCGCGTGGCCTATCGCCTCAACGACCGGGGCGCCCGCGGCGAGTACACGCCCCAGCCCCGCCCCAGCGGCGCCGTCCTCAACTACGTTCTCTCTGAAGCTGCCGAGGCGGTGACGCTGGAGGTCCTGGATGCCGACGGGCAGGTGGTGCGTCTCCTGAGCAGCGACGAAGAGACCGCCGAGCAGGCCCGAACCACGCGTCTCGATACCACCGCGGGCATGCACCGCGTGACCTGGAACCTCCAGTACGGGGGGCCTGACTGGATCGAGGGGATGGTGATTTGGGGCTACACCGGCGGCGTCAAGGCGCCTCCGGGGGCCTACCAGGTGCGCCTCACCGTGGGCGAGACCGTGCAGACGCAGCCCCTCACTGTGGCGCCCGACCCGCGCCTGGACAACGTGACGGCCGATGACTACGCCGCGCAGTTCACCCTGGCCACGCAGGTGCGAGACCGCATCGACGAAATCCTGGATGCCATCCGCACCGTGCGCGACGTCCGAGAGCAGGCGGCCTACGTGGCCGAGCGCGCCGAGGGCACGTCCGCCGAGGCCGAGATCCAGACGCTGGTGGCCGGTCTCAACGAGAAGCTGGGTATCGTGGAGAATCGCCTCATGCAGACCCGCAATGAGAGCAACCAGGACCCCATCCGGTTCGCCCCCCGCCTCGACAACCAGTACGTAGAGCTGTACAACTACATCACCGGCACCGATGGCTACATCGCAGGGGGCCCTGAAGGGCGTCCCACCGCAGGCGCCTACGAGCGTCTCGGCGACCTCGAAGGTCAGTGGACCGCCGTCAGCACCGACCTCGCTACCATCCTGCAGACGGACCTTGCGCAGCTGAACGCCGCCTTCGCTCAACTCAACACGCAACCCATCACCGTGCCACCGAGCATGGATGACTAGGGCATGAGAAATGGGAAACGGGAAAGTAGAAATGAGAAACGGGTGCTCAAGCGACCCATGTCCCATTCCACTTTCCCGTTTCCCATTTCTAATCCACCTCAAACTCGATCGACCGCTCCACCGTCTGCCCCGTCGTCTGGTCCGTCACGCGCACCGTCACGCTCAAACGGTCCGCCCCCGCAAACTCCGTCAGGTCCAGCGCGATGTAGTCCTC
>JBCDJV010000025.1:0-48525 GCA_038747425.1 Bacteroidota bacterium | reverse complement strand
TAGACCTGGGCGGTCCCGGCGGGCAGCAGCCCGGGTAGGAAGGTGGCCACCACCGAATAGCCGTAGGCGGCCGTGGTGCCCATCAGCACGAGCGTGTTCATGTCCGGCATGCGCTGGCGGAGTGCTGCCCAGCCTAGCCGGTAGAAGCGCCGCCCTGGGCCTACCTGCACCACGGTGGCCAGCCCAAAGAAGAGGTAGGTACGCCACGGATTCGGCAGCACAGCCCCCACCACCTCGCGGAGTGGCGGGATGAGCATGGGGCCCATCTCCAAGGCCAGGAGCGGCACGGTGAAGAGCGCGGCGATCCGGAGGTCACGGGCCAAGGCCTGCGCCGTGGGGGAGGGCGTGGCCTCTCCCATGGCCTGATCCAGGGCCTCGGCTACGTTGTAGCCAGCCTCCCGAATGGCTGCGATCAACGTCTCCGTGGACGCTTGTCGGGCCAGATGCCGCACGGTAGCCCTGTCCGTCGCCAGATTCACCGAGGCCTCCAGGACCCCGCTGACCCGCCCCAGGGCCCGCTCCACGCGCTGCGTGCAGGCGGCACAGGTCAGGCCCGTCACCGCAAGCTGGGTTGTGGTGACGGGCACCTGGTAGCCCGCATGCTCCACCACCTCGATCAAGGCATGGGGAGAGGGCGCCTCGGGCGTCAGGTGGAGCGTGGCCGTCTCTGTAGCCAGGTTGACAGAGACCTCCTCCACCCCGTCGGTGTGGGCCAGGCGACGTTCCACGCGGCGCACACACGCGGCGCAGGTCATGCCTTCCACCGGAAGGACGAAGGAACGCGATGCAGGCGCTGGAGCGGTCATCACACCCCCAGTTTCTTGGAAAGCAGGTCCATGAGCTCGTCGTAGGTGGCCTCGGCACGGGCGGCGTCCCCCGAGCGGAGGGCGTCGGTGACACACGTCTCCAGGTGCCGACGCATCACCACCCGGGCCGTGCTGGTGAGGGCCTGGCGGATGGCGGCGATCTGGTTGAGGATGTCGCCGCAGTAACGATCGTCCTCCACCATGCGCTGGATGCCGCGCACTTGCCCTTCGATGCGCCGGAGCCGTTTCAAGAGGAGGGCTTGGTCCTCAGACACGGGCGCGGTCATGGGTTCAGCGTGAATCCTTCGGCCTCCAGCGCCTCAGCGAGCTGCTGGTCCGGCGTGCGGTGGGGGTCACGCGTGATCTGGGCCGCCCCGATCTCGACCTGATGGACGGTAACGCCGGGTAGCCCGCGTAGGGCCTCTTCGACAGCACGGACGCAGTGAGCGCAGCTCATGCCGCCAATGGTGAGGGTGTCTTGCATGATAGAGAGGTACGCTAGGTGAGGAGGGAAGGGGTCAAGACCTGAACCCCGCGTGCTCTATCATATACCCCCAGGGGGTATCAGGTTCCGCGTGACCTCTCCGACGAGGGTTCGCTCCACGGAGGCCTTGTTTTGTGGAGGAAGGCGGCGATGCCTGCCTGACAGTCCTCTGTGCCGCGGGCGAAGGCGTTGGCGTGGATGGCGGCATCGAGCCCCTCGCGAAGGCCCAGGCTGGGCACCGACAGCAAGAGGCGCTTGGTCAGGGCCACCGCTGAGCCGCTGGTGCGGGTGGCTATCTCTTGGGCGAGGGCATCCACGGTTTCGTCGAGCGCCTCGGCAGAGACCACCTGGGTGAGCAGGCCGAGCCGCGCAGCTTCGTCGGACTGGACGAGGTGCCCGCGCAGGAAGAGGTGGCGGGCGGCCATCTCGCCCACGCGGCGCAGCACGAACACCATCACAATGGCGGGCACGAACCCGATGCGCACCTCGGTAAAGCCCAGCTTGGCCCCCTCGCTGGCGATGGCGAGGTCGCAGACGGTCGCCAAGCCGCACCCTCCGGCGATGGCATGGCCGTTGACCTTCGCGATGATCGGTTTCGGGTGCCGGGCGATGGCCTCAAAAAGCTGGGCGAGGTGCTGCGAGTCGGCCAGGTTGTCCATGGGGGTAGCCGTTTGGAGAGCTTCGAGGGCCGCCAGGTCGGCGCCTGCCGAGAAGACGGACCCCGCGCCCGTGAGGACCACCACCCGCGTATCCGGGTCGGCCGCGGCGGCCTCTAGCGCCTTCAGCAGGTCAGAGACGAGGGCAGCGCTGAGAGCGTTGCGCTTGTCGGGGCGGTTGAGCGTGAGGGTGGTCACCCGGCGCTCGGTGTGAACAAGGACCACAGACATAAGAGGATAGCAGAGGGGCGGGGCGGCGAGGCTGGAGCGGGGCACCGATCGGCGACCCACGCGTACAGGCGGCTTGAGAGCACCCACCAAAACCCCCTGTGGACGGCGCGCGGTTACATCGCCTCAGGCGTCAGGTCGCTTCGACGGGCCTCCAGCCTGCCTGCATCGCCTTCCTGCCTCTGGGTTGATTCACGCGCGCTCGTCTACACACTGGGTTTTGCCGGGTGCTCTAAACATACGCCGAACGGAGCACAAGACCTCGTCATGACCACGCACCAGGCCGACCTGGCCATCATCGGGGGCGGGATCGTAGGACTGGCTACGGCCTACCGCCTGTCCGAGCGCTACCCGGACCATCGGGTGGTCCTCCTCGAGAAAGAAGCCCAGGTGGCCCAGCACCAGACGGGCCACAACTCTGGGGTGCTGCACTCGGGCATCTACTATAAGCCGGGCTCGCTCAAGGCGCTGAATTGCCGGGCTGGCAAGGCGGCCATGGAGGCCTTCTGCGCCCGTGAAGGGGTGCCGTATGACCTGTGCGGCAAGGTCATCGTGGCGGTGACGGAGAGCGAGCGCCCAGCCCTGCATCGCATCTTCGAGCGCGGGCAAGCCAATGGCGTAGCCTGTACGCTCGTCGGTCCGGAGCGGCTGGCCGAGCTGGAGCCATCCGTGCAGGGCGTGGAGGCCATTCACGTGCCGGAATCAGGGATTGTGGACTACGGGCGGGTGTCGCAGCGGTTGGCGGCCCGCATCCAGGAGCGCGGCGTGACGGTGTGGACACGCGCTACGGTGAACGGGATCGTGGAGCGGGGTGGCCGGGTGGTGGTGACCTCCACCCGCGGGGCGGTGGAGGTGCAGCAGGTGATCAACTGCGCGGGGCTGTATTCCGACCGCATAGCGGGCCTGGCGGGCGCCCAACCCACTGCCCAGATCGTTCCGTTTCGCGGCGAATACTACGAGCTCACGCCGGCGGCCGAGTCGCTGTGCCGAGGCCTTATCTATCCGGTACCCGACCCCGCTTTCCCCTTCCTAGGCGTCCACTTCACCCGGATGATCCACGGTGGTGTAGAGTGTGGACCCAACGCCGTGCTGGCCTTCGCCCGCGAGGGCTACACCTTTGGCACCGTCAACTGGCGAGATCTCCTGGAGACGCTGACCTACCCGGGTTTCCTGAAGCTGGCGGCGCGGTATTGGCAGACTGGCCTGGGCGAGATGTGGCGGTCCCTCAGCAAAGCCGCGTTTGTGACGGCGCTTCAGCGGCTCGTTCCGGCCATCCGCGCCGAGCACCTGGTGGCCGCTCCTGCGGGCGTGCGCGCTCAGGCGGTGACCCCCGCCGGCGCCATGGTCGATGACTTTGCGATCCGCGAGACGCCGCAGGCGCTGCACGTGCTGAATGCGCCCTCGCCGGCCGCTACGGCCTCGCTCAACATTGGGAGCCTGGTGGTGGACCGGCTAGCGCCGCGCCTCGGCCCCCCGCCGAGGGCCCGTCAGGCTGCGCCGCTGAGCCAGAAGCGATAGATGGGCCAGAGGTCGAGGAGGGTCTCCAACGCCCAGTCGACGAGGTGCGGGCCGCGGCGGAGCACCTCGGGGCGGGGAAGCTGGCGCTGGACCCAGAGGCCGCGAGCCTTCGCAAACGCCTCCGGCAGGGCGTCCAAGGGAGTTTCGTGCCGGGTGCGGGTCTTCTGCTTGCCCGTGCCCGCGTAGGAGGCCAGCCGCCAGCCGGGCTCGTCCAGCAGGGGGTTGACCAGGCCGAGGAAGGTCTCCGGGGCGGTGTGGAGGTAGCCCTGTGCGCGTTTGAGCGGTTCGGTGGCGTAATCGCCCACATAGAGCCCGGTGGTGAAATGATCGGGCGCGATGCTATGGGAAAGCTGAACATCGGTCAGCCGCTTGTGGCCGAGCCGGTAGAAGGCCATCCAGAGGTGGTGGTGGCAGCCTCCGGCCCCGAAGTCGTTTTTGAGGAGCCGGCTGAACACGTTTTTCTCCGTCTCCAGCGCCAGCCGGTTGGGCAGCACGAAGTTGACGGCTAGGTCATCCCTGAATCGCTTGAACGGGGCCTTGAGATGGGCTTGGATGCCCTCCTTTTCGAGGCGATACTGCTCGATGTGAGGGGTCTCGCGGAGCCGGTCCAGGATCTGCAGCGCCTCCTCGCCGAAGCCTTCAAACGAGCGGTCCAGGGGGGCCGCCAGCGCGAGTTCGTGGGCGGGCACAGAGGCGGGCGCCCGCGTGGGGAGAGCCGGACTGGACATAAACGTGTAGGGGCAGCAAGCGAGGTGGACGAGAGCCGGTCAGGCGGCGGCCAGGATCACGTCGGCGAGGGCGTCGGGCGAGGGGGCGAGGGGAGCCACCCGGGTGGGCTGAGACCAGAGGGCTGAGAGCCGATCGGGCGCGGCCGGTTCCTGGCCGGTGGCCCGGCGGACGCTCTCGGGAAACTTGGCGGGATGTGCCGTGGCCAGGACCACGAGCGGGGCATCGTCGGTGGTGGCCGCCCGGTAGCGGCGCGCGGCCTCCAGTCCGACCGCCGTGTGGGGGCAGGCCACATAGCCGGTGGCCTCGAAGACCTCGCGCATGGTGGCCTCGGTGCGGGCGTCGTCCACGCTGGTGCCCCAGAAGCGCTGGCGAAGGGCCTCGGGGCTGAACAGCGTCCGCAGCCGCTCGAAGTTGCTGGGAGCGCCCACGTCCATCGCGTTGGACAGCGTGCGGACCGACGGCGTGAAGGCCACGTCATGCCCCTCCAGCACCTGCGGAAAGAAGTCGTTGGCGTTGTGGGCGGCCACGAACCGGTGGATGGGTAGACCCGCTCGGGCGGCCAGCACGCCGCCCGTCACGTTACCCAGGTTGCCACTGGGTACCACCACGCTGAACGCGGGTGCGTCCACCTGATGGTAGGCCCACAGGTAATACAGCGACTGCGGCAGGAGGCGCCCGATGTTGATCGAGTTGGCCGAGGACAGCGGGTGGTCGGCCAGGCGCGGGTGGGCGAAGGCCGCTTTGACCATGCGCTGGCAGTCATCGAACGTACCCTGCACGGCGAAGGAGCGGACGCCGGGACGCTCCACGATCAGCTGGCGCTCCTGCACGGCGCTGACCTGACCGTCGGGGTAAAGGAGCACGACCTCCACGCGGTCCTGCCCGGCGAAGCCGTCGGCCACGGCACTGCCGGTGTCGCCAGAGGTGGCTACGAGGATGGTGAGCCGCTCGTCGGTGGTGGTGAGGAAGGCGTTCATCCACCGCGCCATCATGCGCGCGCCGAAGTCTTTGAACGAGAGGGTGGGGCCGTGGAACAGCTCCAGGACGTGCACCCCCGTCCAGGCTCCGGTGAGTGGCACCACCGGCACGGGGAACGAAAAGGCATCGGCGGTGAGGGGCGCCAGCGTAGCCGGTGCAACCGCATCGGGGATCCACGTGGCGAACACAGACTGGGCCAGCTGAGGAAAGGACGCCGGCGTCGTCCAGATGGTGGATGGCAAGGCCGGTAGTTGGTCTGGCAGGTAGAGGCCGCCGTCAGGGGCGAGGCCCGTCAGCAAGGCCTCCTGAAACGTCACCGAGGGGCTGTCCCCCCGGGTGCTGACGTAGGAAACCGGTACGGTGAGCGTGTGCATGGGAAAGAGGAAGGGCCGGGTCAGAGCCTGCAGGGGGCGATGGAAGCGGATACGCCACAGCGGAGCGTGCGCTCGGAACGGTACGGTGAATATAGAGACGGAGGCTCTGGCCGTGGTGGCTATTGAGTCACATCAAAACGATTGGAGAACAACTCGGCATCCGGTAGTAGGTGCTGTAACGCCTCATCTCGGTAAAACGCCAACTGCGCCCGGTACGTGTGCCTGCGGCCAGGTTGTAGGGTGTCGGCGTTCGCCTCGAACCACTGTGTGCTGATCGTATACGTCCAGCGTTCACCAGGCCTCAGCTCCGTGACGCACAGACACAGGCAGGTCGGCAGGAGGATCGAGCTTGGGCCCGGTCCGGAGAGCGGATCGAGCCGAGCGCTCATGCACGTGTTGAAATACAAGACCGACTCCGAGCGGTTGGTTGCCACGATGCGGATCTCGTCGTGCTCGGCGAGGCTGTAGCTGGATTGGTCCGTTTCAAGAAGAAGCAGGGTGGGCTCGGGGTCTTCGGGCCCAAAGATCGAGCACCCACCGAGGCTGAACGCGAGCAGCAGAACGAGGGAGCGAGGCATGGGGCATCACCGGGAAGATAGCGGGCGGGTTGGGTCGAGGCGGCTGATGGCGTGGCACCGTCCCTGCACGAAACAGGGGCGAGTGGGTGGACACGCGGTATCAATCAGACCGCGGTGGGGCGTGGAGCATTTCATCAAGGCGGTGGACGCGCCCGCTGGCCGCGGTGCGGCCCACGATCTGATCAGAGCGCACACGCGCCGTCGAAGTTGAGGTCGGTGACGTAGGCCCGGGCTTCAATGCCACTGGCGCGGCTGGCCGCCTGCATGGCGCCGCTGATGTGGTCGGCCTCGTCGGGGGTGGCTGCGAGGGCGAAGAGCGCGGGCCCTGAGCCGGACAGCGCGCAGCCGAACGCCCCGTGCGCGAGAGCCGCCGCCTTGACGGCCTCGTAGCACGGCACGAGGCGGGCGCGGACGGGCTCGATCATCTGATCCCGCATCATGTGCTGACCCACCCGCGGCCAGTCGCCTGCTCGCAGCGCATCGATCATGAAGGCCAGCTCAGAGGCGTTGTGGATGGCTCGGTGCAGCGGCACCGCCTGGGGCAGGATCTCACGGGCCTCTTTCGTGAGCACCTGGACTTCGGGCAGCACAATGGCTACCGGGCAGGCGCGAGGCACGTCGAGGCGTCGGTACTGTGTGGGGTCGCTGGCGGAGACCAGCACGACGCCGCCAAAGAGAGCGGGCAGCACGTTGTCGCCGTGGCGCGCCCCGGAGGCCAGCTCCTCCCCGGTCAGCACCGCGTCCACCAAGTCGGCTTTGGCAAACGGCTCGCCGAGGGCCAGGTTGGCGGCCCAGGCCCCGGCCACGGCGCTGGCCGCGCTGCTGCCTAGGCCGGTGCCCATGGCCATGCGCTTGTGGAGGCGGAGGTGGAGGCCATCCGTCGCCCCACTCATCGCATACACCGCCTGAGCGGCCCGCCCGGCCGTGTTGCTCTGGATCTCCGTGGAGAGCACGCCACCGTCCCCTTCGATCCACACCAGGCGCACGCCCGGCTCGTCCACTCGCCAGGCGTCCACGATGTCGCCCATCTGGCCGAGGCACGCGCCCAAGGCATCAAACCCAGGTCCTAGGTTGGACAGGGAAGCCGGACCCAGCGCCCGCACCACCGACCCAGCGGACGAGGGCGACACAGGCGGGGAGGACGAAGCAAGCGATTGGGCCATGGAGAGGAGGAGGGGGTGGCGGGGGAGACCTAGTATGCCTGAGAAGCTACGGACTCTCATCCTCTCAAACACCCACCCCCACCGCCGGGTCAGCTCGATGGGATGAGGCCGACTTTCCGGGCGTAGGCAAACAGGTTACCGGCTTCGAGGATAGCGGCGACTTCGCCGAGCGGGTGAAGGAGGTGCTCGGAGCCGGTTCGGTGGTTGGTGACCAGGCCGCCGGGCACATCGATGGTGAGGCGGTCTCCGGTGCGGACGTGGGCGCGCAGGGGCTCGCGGGTCTCAAAGGGGACCAGGAAGCCCCCGTCCACGGTGTTGCGGTAGAAGATGCGCGCGTAGCTTTCGGCCAGGACGGCCTCGCACCCGGCTACGTGGAGGGCAAAGGGGGCGTGCTCCCGGGAGGATCCACATCCGAAGTTGCTCCCCGCCACCACGATGGTGTAGGGACTCTCGTAGGCCTCGGGGGGGGTGAACGGCTGGTGTCCGTCTGGAAGGCCCTGCTGGTCGTCCGGGAGCCCCGAGAGGGCGTAGCGGCCATACAGCCGCCGTTCCTCCGGCTTGGTCAGGCTATACACCAGGTGGGCCGCTGGGATGATTTGGTCGGTGTCGATGGCGTCTCCCACGACGTAGGCGAGGCCCGTGATCTGTTTTTTCATGCGAGTCAGTGGTCAGACGAGGACGGCGCGGGGGTCGGTGATGACACCGGTGAGGGCCGAGGCGGCCACCGTCAGCGGCGAGGCCAGGTAGACGGCGGCATCGCGGGAGCCCATGCGGCCGGGGAAGTTGCGGTTGGTGGTCGAGATCACGACCTCGGTGCCTTGGGCGCGCCCGAAGGTATCCGCAGGGCCGCCCAGGCAGGCGCCGCAGCTAGCGTGGCCCATCTTGCAGCCTGCCGCCACGAGCACGTCCCACACGGGCGTGCCGCCTACCAGGACGGTACGCATCTGGCGGGCCACTTCGGTGCTGGCGGGTACGATGTAGGTGTCCACCTGGACCGTCTGGCCCTGCAGCACCTGTGCTGCCGCCACGAAGTCCTCCAGCTTGCCACCGGTGCAGGAGCCGACATAGCAGCGATCCAACCGGGTGCCGGCCACCTCGGACACCGTGGCCCGGTTGTCCGGCCGGTGGGGCTTGGCCACCACCGGCTCCATGGTGGACACGTCGTAGACGCGTTCCTCCAGGAAGTGGGCGTCGGGGTCGCCGTAGACCGGCGTGTACGGGGCGTCCGTGCGGGCCTCTACGTAGTCAAAGGTCTTCTGGTCGGCGGCGATGATGCCGTTCTTGGCGCCGGCCTCGATGGCCATGTTGCAGAGCGTCATCCGCTCCTCCATCGACAGATCGAACACGGCCTCGCCGTCGAACTCCAGCGTGCGATACGTGCCGCCGTCGAACCCGATATCGCCAATCACCTGCAAGATGAGGTCTTTGGCCATGAGATAGGGCGGGAGGGTGCCTTCGAAGACGAACCGGAGCGTGGCTGGGACCTTGACCCAGATGCGCCCGGTGCCCAGGATGAAGGCGGCATCCGTGTTGCCCACGCCCGTCGAAAACAGCCCGAAGGCGCCGGAGGTGCACGTGTGGCTGTCGGTGCCGAAGAGGACGCTCCCGGGTCGGTTGAAGCCTTCCTCGGCCAGCCCCACGTGGCAGACCCCTTTGTAGCGGGCGGTCCCGACGTCGAAAAAATGGGGGAGCTGCTGCTCCTGCGCAAAGGCCCGCAGCATCCGCACGTTGCGGTTGGCATGGGCGTCGGCGGTGAAGATGTAATGATCGGGCATGAGGACCACCTTGTCCGGATGCCAGACCCGCGCCTCCTCGCCGAACTCGCGCTTGAAGATGTCGATCGTGGGGGGCCCGCACACGTCGTGCGTCATCAGGATGTCGACATCGATCCAGATGTTATCGCCGGGGGCCACGCGGTCGCGGTCGGCGTGGAGGGCCAGGATTTTTTCGGTAATCGTCATCGGTCGCCTCTACTGAAAGGACTCCATGATGCCGCGCCCGACGAAGGCCACGTTCTTCGACTCCGTCTGGTACTGGTCCATGCGGTTGATGGCGGTCATGTAGGCTTCGGCGGACGCCTGGATGACGTCGGTGCTGCGCGCTTGGCCGGAGAACGATTGGCCCGCGAAGTGGATGGTCACGTCCACTTCCCCGATGGCATCGGCGCCTTCGGTGACGGAGCGGATGGTGTAGCTGGCCAGGTCATGCGCGGTCCCCAAGGCATGGTCCAGCGCGTTGTAGAGGGCCTCGACGGGGCCGTCGCCCGTGGCTGTGTGGCTCAGCGTCTGCCCGTCCGGGCGGATGGAGAGGGTCACCGAGGCCTGAGGCTGCGTCCCCGTGGCCATCTGCACCGACACCTGCTCCAGGTGGTACCGGTCTTCCGAGGGGGCGGCCACATGGGCGTCGACGAGGTGGCGCAGGTCTTTGTCGAACACCTCCTTCTTCTGGTCGGCCAGGCGAGTGAACGCTTGGTAGAGGGCCTGGGGGTCGAGCATGTCGAGGTCGTAGCCTAGGGCTTCGATACGCCGGAACACGCCGTGGCGGCCCGAGTGGCGGCCCAGCCGAATCTGCTCGCTTTGCTGCCCTACGTCCTCGGCCCGCATGATCTCGTAGGTGTCACGGCGCTTGAGCACGCCGTCCTGGTGGATGCCGGCCTCGTGGCTGAAGGCGTTACGCCCCACGATGGCTTTGTTGGGCGGGACGGGGAAGCCGCAGGATACAGAGACCAAGCGGCTGGTCTCGAACAGTCCCGTGGTGTCCAGGTCGGCGTGGACGCCGAACTCATCGCCGCGGACCCGCAGGGCCATCACCACTTCCTCGAGGGAGGCATTGCCGGCACGCTCGCCGATGCCGTTGATGGTGCATTCGATTTGCCGGGCGCCACCACGGACCGCTGCCAGCGAGTTGGCCACCGCCAGCCCGAGATCATCGTGACAGTGGGCGGACAGGATGATGTCCGCATGCTCCGCCGACAGGCAGCCGCGGACGGCACGGAAGAGCGCCTCCACCTCGTGGGGAACGCAGTAGCCCGTGGTGTCTGGGATGTTGAGGGTCGTCGCGCCGGCGTCGGCCGCCACCTGAAGGGCTTCGCAGAGGAAGCCGAGGTCGGTGCGCCCGGCGTCTTCGGCGCTGAACTCAACGTCGGCCGTGTAGGTGCGGGCATGGCGCACGGCTTGGTCGATCATCCGGAGTACCGTGGCCCGCTTCTCGGCGAGGGAGGCGCCGTACTTGGCATGGCCGAACTTGGCGTCGATGTGGATGTCGCTCGTGGCGATGAAGGTGTGGATGCGGGTCCGGGCCCCGCCCTGGAGCGCGTCTCCAGCGGCGGCGATGTCCTGGTCCACGGCCCGAGCCAGGGCACACACCACCGGATCGTGGGGCTGCGTGAGCGCGGCTACCACCTGCCGCACGGCCTCGGCCTGGCCCGGTGAAGACACCGGGAATCCGGCCTCTAGGACGTCGACCCCGAGCAGGGCGAGCCGCTGGGCGATGCGCACCTTTTCATCGATATGCATGGAGGCGCCGGGTGCTTGCTCGCCGTCGCGCAGCGTGGTGTCGAAGATGAAGACCTTGGAGGATGCCATGGAGCGAAGGGTAACCAGTGGATAAAAACTGAGGTGTGCGGTAAGGACTAGGATGGCGTGGCGGCGGCCTGAAGCGCCTCCAGGGCCGCTCGGCGTACCTGTGTGGCAAACGCGTGCGTGCCGAGGGCTTCGTGTGGCGGCTGGACGAGGTCGGCTGTGCGGTGTCCCGCGGCAAGCACCGTGCCTACGCCGGTGCGAACCGCCTGCCCCAGGGCGCGCTCGCCCAGATGATCCAGGAGGAGGGCTCCGCTCAGGAGCGCCGCCATGGGGTTGGCTTGGTCCTGCCCAGCGAGGTCCGGTGCGCTGCCATGGACCGGCTCGAACAGGGCACCGGTACCGCCGAAGCTGGCCGACGGGAGCACCCCGAGCGAGCCGGGGAGCGTGGCCGCGAGGTCAGACAGGATGTCGCCGAACAGGTTGGCCGTCACCACCACGTCGAACGAGGCGGGGCGCTGGACCAGTTGCATGGCGGCGTTGTCCACGTACAGGTGCTCCAGCGTGAGGTCCGGATACTCCCGCCGATGCAGCTCCGTGATGACCGATCGCCAGAGGCGCGACACGGCCAGCACGTTGGCTTTGTCCACCGAGGTCACCTGGCCGCGGCGGGCCCGTGCCTGGTCAAAGGCCACCCGCCCGATCCGCTGGATCTCGGCGGCCGTGTAGGCCATGGTGCTGGAGGCCTGCTGCCCAGCCACGTAGGTAGACGCCCCGAAGTAGAGGCCCCCGGTCAGCTCGCGGACGATCAGCAGATCCGTCCCTGACACCCGTTCCGCGCGAAGTGGAGACGCCCCCACGAGAGCGGCTGGGACCTGCACCGGCCGCAGGTTGGCAAAAGCCCCCAGGGCCTGCCGCAACCGCAGCAAGCCTTGCTCGGGCCGCCGGGATGGGGGGGCCTCCGTCCACGCGGGGCCGCCGACAGCGCCCAGAAAGGTGGCGTCAGCGGCCAGGCAGGCGGCCTCGGTAGCGGGGGGCAGCGGGTCCCCCGCGGCGTCCAGCCCGGCTCCGCCCACGGGGTGCTCCGTAACCTGCAGCGTGACGCCCGCCGCCTCGGTCACCGCGTGCAGCACGTCCAGCGCGGCCGCTGTAACCGCCGGGCCGATGCCGTCTCCAGGAAGCCAGGCGAGGTGATAGGTGCGCATGAGAGCATGGGTTAGGCTTCGACGGGGGACGAGGCGGTGTCCGCGGGCGTCGACGTGCGAAGCCAGCTCATCATGCCGCGCAGCTTCTTACCCACGCGCTCGATAAGATGGCCTTTCGAAGCAGCGCGCAGCTTCTGCATCTGTGGCTGGCCCGCCTCGCACTCGGCGATCCACTCCCGCGCGAACTGGCCGGACTGAATCTCCGCCAGGATGGCCTTCATCTCCTGCTTGACGGCGGGGGTGACGATGCGGGGGCCGCGGGAGTAGTTGCCGTACTCGGCGGTCTCGCTGATCGAGTAGTTCATGTACTCCAGGCCACCCTCGTAGCAGAGGTCGACGATCAGCTTCAGCTCGTGCAGGCACTCGAAGTAGGCTAGCTCTGCGGGGTACCCGGCCTCGACAAGGGTTTCGAAGCCTGCCTTGATGAGCGCCTCCGCGCCGCCGCACAGGACGGCTTGCTCTCCGAAGAGGTCCGTCTCCGTCTCATCCTTGAACGTCGTCTCGATGACCCCGGCGCGCATGCCGCCCAGGGCATCGGCGTAGCTGAGGGCGAGTGGCAGCGCCTGTCCGCTTGCGTCCTGGGCAATGGCCACGAGGCACGGGGTGCCCTGGCCCTCCACGTAGGTGCGGCGCACGAGGTGGCCGGGCGATTTCGGGGCCACCATGAACACATCCACCCCCTCCGGTGGGGCAATCTGGCCATAATGGATGTTGAACCCGTGCCCAAAGCCCAGAGCTTTGCCGGGCGTCAGGTGAGGAGCCAGTTCCTGGTCATAGACGGCTTGCTGCACCTGGTCGGGCACCAACAGCATGACCACCTGGCCCCAAGCGGCCGCTTCGGCGGGCGACATGACGCGGAGGCCCTTCGCGGCCGCCTTGGCCGCAGAGGCGGAGTCGGGACGGAGCCCTACGGCCACCTCCACGCCACTGTCGTGCAGGTTGAGGGCGTGTGCATGGCCTTGGCTGCCGTACCCGATGATCGCCACCTGGTGGGTGCGGATGAGGGCGGGGTCGGCGTCGTAATGAACAGTCATGGGGGTAGGCGTTGGGAAGAGAGACGAGGGAAGAGGGTCAGTCGCCAAAGACCAGGGCGCGTTTCATCGCGATCCGGCCACTGCGGGCGACCTCCAGGATGCCGTATTCAGCCATGAGGCCCAGGAAGGCATTGACCTTTTTGGTAGGGCCGGTTACCTGGAAGGTCATGGACTCGGTGGTGATATCGACCACTTTGGCGCGAAAGATGTCCGCCGTGTTCATGATGGCCGGGCGGTTGAGCTCGGTATAGCGGACGCGCAGCAGCAAGAGCTCACGCTCAACGTACTCGTGCGCGGTCAGGTCTTCCACGGCGAGGGTATCCACCAGGTTGTTGAGCTGCCGCAGGACCTGCTTGATGATGCGGTCATTGCCCGTGGTGACGAGCGTCAGGCGCGAGATAGCGGGATCGTTCGTCTCGCCCACGGCCACGCTCTCCAGGTTGAAGCCACGCTGAGAGAACAAGTTGATGACCCGGTTGAGAGCGCCCAGGTGGTTTTCCAGCATCACCATGATGATGTGGCGATGGACGTGCTCGTCGGCGTCGGAGTAGACGGGCTCGCCCATCTCCTGCTTCCGCAGGATCTGCTGGGACGTCAGGGAAGAATCAGGCATAGGGGACGTGGGTTCAGTCTTCAAACCGGGCGGTGATCATGTCCTCGGTGGCCGCGCCGGCGGGGACCATGGGAAACACCATGTCTTCCTTCAGCACCCGAAACTCAATCAGGACGGGCCCGTCGGTGTGGGTCCAGGCAGCGTCGATGGCCTCTTGGGCCTCGGTAGGGGTTTCGGCATAGTAGGCGGGGATCCCGAAGGCCTCGGCGAGCTTGCCGAAGTCCGGGTTGGTGTCCGCCAGGTCTGTGTGGCTGTAGCGCTCGTCGTGAAACAGCTCCTGCCACTGGCGCACCATCCCCAGGTACTGGTTGTTGATGACCACGATCTTGACGGGCAAGCGATGCTTGGCGATGACCCCGAGCTCTTGGGCATTCATCACAAAACCGCCATCACCCGAGATAGACAGCACGGGCCGGTCCACGCCTTGCGCCCGCAGGCCAAAGGCCGCGCCCATGGCGGCGGGCAGGCTGAACCCCATCGTACCGAGCCCGCCGGACGTGATGTGGGAGCGGGGATGGACGTACTGGAAGTACTGGGCGGTCCACATCTGGTGCTGGCCCACATCCGTGATGACCACGGCGTCGCCCTGGGTCTGGTCACGGAGCAGGCGGATCACGGTCTGCGCGCGCAGCTGATCGTCGTCCTCCACCGTGAGTGGGGCCTGTTCGCGCCAGGCCGCCAGCTGTTCGCGCCAAGGGGTCAGCGCCAGAGGCTCGGTGTGGGGGAGCAGAGCCGCGAGAGCGTCTTTGACGTGGCCCCGGATGGCGCAATCACACCACACGTTTTTGGAGATGCAGGCCTGGTCGATGTCGAAGTGGATAACTTTGGCGTGGGGCGCCCAGGCTTCGAGCTTCCCGGTGACCCGGTCGTCGAAGCGCGCACCGACAGCGATGAGGAGATCGCAGTGTTGAACGGCCATGTTGGCGTACCAGGTGCCGTGCATCCCCAGCATGCCCAGCGAGAGCGGGTCGTCTTCGGGAAAGGCTCCCAGGCCGTGCAGCGTAGTGGTGACGGGAATACCGGTGGTGTGCGCCAGCTGCTTGAGTTCGGCGTCGGCGTGGCCGCTGAGCGTGCCGCCGCCTACATACAGGAGCGGGCGCTCGGCCTGGCGTAGCATGGCCGCGGCCTGGGCAATCTTGTCCGGGTCGATGGATACCTCGGGCTGATAGCCCCGGATGCGGGCCCGGATCGCGGTGTCGTCTGGGATGACAAACGGTGCTTGCTCCAGCAGCACGTCTTTGGGCAGGTCCACCACGACGGGTCCAGGGCGACCGGTGCGGGCGATGGTGTAGGCGGCGCGCACCATCCACGTCAGATCTTCCACCCGCCGCACCTGGAAGCTATGTTTGGTGATGCTCCGCGTGACGCCGATGGTGTCCGTCTCTTGAAACGCGTCGTTGCCAATGGCGGGGACAGGCACCTGGCCGGTGAAGACCACCAGCGGGATGGAGTCCATGTAGGCATCGGCAATGCCCGTGACGCAGTTGGTGGCACCGGGGCCGCTGGTGACCAGCACGGTGCCCACACGGCCTGTGGCCTTGGCGTAGCCCTCGGCGGCATGGGTCCCGCCTTGTTCATGGCGGACCAGCACATGCTGGAACGACGGGTTCAGCGTAGCCAGGGCGTCATAGATCTTGATGACGGCTCCGCCGGGATGGCCGAAGATCACCTCGACGCCCTCGGCCTCGAGGGCACAGACCAGGAGCTCGGCGCCAGACAGCAGCGTGCCGGGAGCCGGGTGAGGTGGCAAGGAGGAGGGCGTGGAGCGAGGCAGCGACATGAGCGTGCGGTGGGGGCCCATCCCCCGGCCGCATCGGCGCCCCCGAAGGGACCCTGCTGCGTAGAGATCGACCCGCCTAGCTAGAGGGGTAGAAGGAGGCTAATGACCACGAGGCCTAGGAGCGTCGGTAGCACGACACGCGTACGTAGCTCACTCAGGATGTCAGCGAAGGGCTGTACCACCACTCCCAGGCGCCCGTGGAGCGGACGTGCAGACAAGGGAAGGGAGAGGCGGACAAACATGGAGAAGACGGCCGTAGAGCGTGGTCGGATCTCAGATTTGAAGGCGTATACCAAATAAAGAAAACGGAGAGGCCTGGGTCAACAACGGCTCCAGGTGGATGCCAGGCCCCCGTAAGCTTTCGGTAGCGCTTCCAACAAATAAAAATGCCATATGATCGTATGATATGAATAATTAATTAGCAAGAAAGCTGTATTGAATAAATTTAATTTGGCGATATAGGCAGGTTTTTATGCAAAAACGAAGTCACTTTACATCCTCTTTACAGGAAAAGCGGCCAAAAAGGGCACGAAGAGGCCCCCCTGTGTGTGCATAACAAGGTATGTAGATCTCTTTGTGCCGACGCGAGTTCGTGTCCATGATGTCCCATGTACCCACCGCTCCATCGCTGTATGCCGCTCCCACGCTGATGGTGGCGCAGGCGCTATTGGGTGGGCATCTCATCGTGGCGCTGCCGGGTTTACCACGGGTGGTGGGGCGCATCGTGGAAACGGAAGGGTATCCCCCCGGTGACCCCGCCTATGCGGGGTGGCGTTCCTACCATGCGCAGACTGGTCAGGTAACGCGCACGGCTCGAACCCAGGCGCTGTTTGGGCCTCCAGGGCGGGCCTATCTCTACGTGGTCTACCGCCGCCACTGGATGTTAAACTTGGTCACCGAAGAAGAGGGACGCGTGGGCGCGGTGCTCATCCGCGCCGCTGAGATCATGGAGGGAACCGTGGCGGCTCAGGCTCGCCGAGGCGCCGCGCGGACGCACCGCGAACTGGCCAACGGACCCGGCAAGCTCACGCAGGCCTTCCGCCTGGACGGTCAATTCAATCAGCACCCGGTGGATGGTCCGCCGCTCTGGGTGGAAGCCGCCAAAGGACTGGAAGAACCGCTACTGCAGGCCGGTGAAACGGTGGCCGTGTCTACGCGGATCGGGCTGCGCCATGGTACAGACCTGCCCTACCGATTCCATATCGAGGGGCATCCGTGTGTAACGCCGGGGAAAACCAACCCTCCGCTGAAGCCGTAGAACGGCCGAACACGTTCCACCATGAGGACCCCACCATGACCCCGATGCTACAACGAGTAGGACGCGCGCTGGGCGTTGTGCTACTGCTCATCGTGGTGCCGACCAGTGCTGCGCAGGACCAAGCGGTACCGCTGGGTACGCCCATGCCGCTCATGGACCAGTCCTTTACCTCGGCACAAGGCGAGCCTGTCGTCCTGGGTAGCCTCCGCGGTGCCCAGGGTACCCTCTTGCTGTTCTGGAGCAACCGCTGCCTGTGGACAGAACGGTACCAGGACCGCGTGCGGGCGCTCGTGGCTGCGCACCAAGACTCGGGCATCCGCATCGTGTTGGTCAATGCCAACGATGCGACCTCGTTCGAGGAAGAAGGCGCGGAGGAGAGCGCCCGCCAGGCGCAAGCACTGGGTAATGTAGCCTACGTACTCGATGCCGAGGCCGACCTGGCCGGGGCCCTCCAGGCCTCCCGGACTCCACATGCCTTCATGTTCGACGGCAACGGCGCCCTGGTCTACGAGGGGACCATTGACGACAGCCCGGGCGACCCCGACAACGTGTCAGCCGCCTATCTGCAGGAGGCGCTCAACGCCCTCGTGTCTGGGACCCCCATCGGAGTCCCGAAGACCAAAGCCTTTGGCTGTACCCTCAAGCCCAAGCAAGGCTAGGTGGTCGATCACCCATTGGCAGGGCGGCTACAGGCGTTAGCCGTTGCCGCCGAACGCTGGGCCAAGGCGGACCATCCTGCCCGAACGACCGCCACCGATCGCGCGCTGGGCGCTGGACCTCCATTCACCGAGGCCGGGGTGGCGTTCGCCCTCAACCGGGCCATGCGCGGACTGACCCTAGAGGTCTTGACCACCTGGGCTGAGCCCCTGCGTACGGCGCCCACCTCGGCGCCGGAGGCGCATCCGGGCGTGGGGCTCGTGTCGGCCAACCCCGCTCCGCTCGCCGCCTTGGCCGACACCCTGGCGGTCGTGGCGGCCGGCGTGCCAGCCTGGCTGCATCCGCAGGCCGATCCCGGAGGCCTGATACGGGCCTTCCTGGCTGAAGCGGCCTCCATGCACGACACCCTACCGGCTGTGCATCCGTGGTCGCGTGCGGTCCAGCCACCCGTGGTGGTGGGGACGATCGACCCCGAAGCGCCTCCCCAACTCGCGGGGCACGCCCAGGCGTTGATGCGCCCCCGCCCCGTGACCGTAGCGGTGCTTGACGGCCGCGAGAGCGCCCAGGCCATGGAAGGACTCGCTGAAGATGCCCTCCTGCACGACGGTCAAGCCGACGAAAATGTGCGGCTCGTCTGGGCGCCGGCTGACCTGGCGCCCGATGCCGTGCTGCAGGCCTTCGCCGAGTTTCGGGCTGTGGTCCCGGCGCATCCCGCCTTGCAAGGCCGCCTAGTGATGCAACAGAGCCTCCTGGAGGCGATGGGACAGCCGCATGCCTACGGAGAGGCGCTCGAATTCCTGCTCAGCAAAGGAGCGCCAGCATTCCAGCGCGCCGGTCATCTCCGATGGACCCCGTACGATGCGCTGGCCGAGGTCGAAACGTGGCTGCGTGACGCGGCCTCCAAAGGCCCCGTGACCGTGGTGACGACCGACCGGCGCCTCGCAGTAGACGGAATCGCCGGGAGAGTCTGTGAGCCCGGTCACGCTCATCGCCGCCCCGTCCTGGCGGCCCGTCCTCCGGAGCCGGTCCCCGTTTTCCTGGCCCGTGTGTTGGCCGCGTCTGCCCAGGGATGAGCCGCCGGATCTGCGGTTTGCGCCTGGTGTGGACCGCGTCAGCGGGCCTCGAAATGCGTGGCCAGGGTTTCTTGCAGAGCAGGGAGGAGGAGGTCCCACGAAGCGGTGGGATCGCGGGTGACGGTGAGGAAATCCGGCATGATGAAGACCGAGGCCACGCCGGGCACGGTGAAGACGGCGGCGCCCAGCGGGTGCTGGTCGGCCTCTAATTTTGTGTTAAAGGACTCCATCCCCTCAGAAATGAAGGGGCCTGCATCGGTGGTGACCTTGATGCTATTCGGATTCGGTGTAGATTGCGTGCGAAATGTAGGCATATCGGTGGTTCGAGCGGTCTTAGCAGGCAGTCGGGCGCGACCCCCGTTTGAGGAACGCGGCCTCTGGTATGTCGGTGGGGACCGAAAAGAGCCCTGACTACGTGTAAAAAAAAGCGGAATGACCGCGCTTGTCGTGTAGTCATCCCCTCACCTTCTGTCCCGCTACGGCGAACCCACACGTTTATGCAGACTCCCTCCACGTCCACGGGGCCTCCGCGGTCTGGGCCCAACGCCCCTCGCGAGGGCGGCCCTGTGCACCGCGTTCAGCAGCATGCCCTCGACTTGGTCGAAGACATCAAGTCATGGATCGACCTCAAGGTGCAGCACAAACAGTTGGAGTTGCAGGCCAAGGTTGAGTCCAAGCTGAACGTCATCATACTGGGCGTCATCCTGCTGGTGTTGGCTTTGTACATCTTCGGCCTGGTGCTCACGGCGATTTCTCTCGGGTTGGGCGCTTGGTTGGGTCACCCGGCTTGGGGCTTTGCCTTGACGGCCGGCCTTCTGACGCTGATTGCAGGCGTGCTGGCGGCCCTGCGGCCGAACTTTGTCCAGCGCGACGCCTCGGCCCAGGTCCCCGTGATGCCCCATGAGGGCCCACCGGCCCTGCCCGACACCCCAGAGCCGGCCCGGCTCTCCACGCCCCCCTCGTCCACCCGCTCCGTGTCTACGTCATGAACAGTGCCTCCGCTGCAGCGGCCGTTGAAGCCCAACTCAAAGCCCGCGAGGCGGCCATCACCCACCGCTTGGAAGCGATCAGCGGTGAGCTCAACACAGCCGGCGAGTCCGTCAAAGAGGCGCTGCAATCCCACCCGCTGGTGCGGGCAGGCGGGGCCGTGGCGCTGGGGCTACTCGTTGGGCTGCTGGTTGGCGGGATCGGCCGGCGCCGCCCAGGCCCCACCCTCTCCCTCGATGGGCTGGATGCCCCCGTCCAGGCCGCGCTGCAGCGTCTGGTGAAGAAAGACCCAAAGACGGCACAGGCGGTGGAACACGCCTTGCAGGCCCGGGCTGGGTCGGTGGTCGTGGCCCCTGAGTCTAGCTCGTCAGGGGTGCTTGGGGGCGTGGTGAGCACCGCCTTCCGTATTGGGCTAGGCTTGGTTCTACGGGAAGGGATGAGCCGCCTGATCGGGGAGGACAGCCTCTGAGGGCCGTGGCCGTCCAGAAGCGGTAACAAGTGCGTAACAGGTGTCCGGATCTTCGTGCGGTGCCTGGGATCCGTGGTACCTACGGCCTATACTTCAGCGTGCCGTGTCGTCGTATGGTGTACGCACGGCCTCCTGCCTCGCCGCCTCAGACCGAACCCCGCATGGAAGTCATTCCCACCCACCCGCGCTGTGCTGAGCATGTGGACGCCTTGCGCGATCAGGTCAACAGCGCCCTGAAGCAGCTCGTGCCGGAGACCACCCCTCCTGAGCTCTACGACCCCGTTCGCTACGTGTTGGAAGGCGGAGGCAAGCGCCTGCGCCCCGTCCTGTTGCTGCTCGCCGCAGAGGCCTTCGGGGCCACGACGTCCGCGGCGCTGCCGGCTGCCCAGGCGGTGGAAGTCTTCCACAACTTCACCTTGGTGCACGATGACATCATGGATCGTGCCCAGGAGCGTCGCGGACGCCCCACCGTGCACGTCCAGTGGGACACCAGCACGGCCATTCTCAGTGGAGACTACCTGCTGGCGCTCTCCTACGATCTGCTCGCCCAGGTCCCGACCACGCAGCTGGCCCGGCTCATCCGTACCTACCACCAGATGGTGCGCCGGTTGTGTGAGGGGCAGACCCTCGATACCGTCTTTGAGAACCGGGAGGGCGTCTCTGTGGAGGCCTACTTGGACATGATCGATGGCAAGACGGGCGCGCTGCTCCGGGCCTGCCTCGAACTGGGCGGCTTGATTGGAGGCGCGGGCGAACGGCACCTGGAGGCCCTGGCCGCCGCCGGGACGCACTTGGGACGGGCTTTCCAGATCCAGGACGACCTCCTCGACCTCGTGGCCGACGACGATCGCTGGGGGAAGGTCATCGGCGGGGATCTGATGGAAGGCAAGAAGACCTACCTGCTACTCCGCGCGCTGGAGCAAGCCGAGGGGCCGATGTACGACTGGTTCGCCCGCATCGTGCGGGACAACGGGCTGCCCGCCGACCTCGTGCCCGAGGCGCGAGACCGCATGGCCAGCCTCGGCATCATGCAAGAAGCCCGGGCGGCCGTCGAGGAACATACGCTCGCCGCCCACGGTCAACTTTCGGCGCTGCCCGGCTCTCAAGCGCTGGACACGCTCCGCTGGCTGATCGCCAAGATGCGGGCACGGGTCCATTAGCGCCTGCCCCGGGCGCGTTCGCCTGCTGATGCCCGGCTGCTACCCCGAGCATCGCCTATCCCTCTCTGTGTATGGTGACTCGTGAAGTGCGCGTGCTCAACCGGGCGGGGCTGCACACCCGGCCCGCCGCCATGATTGTGCGCGTGGCCTCGAAGTTCGACGCCGAGTTCTTCATCGATAAGGACGGCTATCAGATCAATGGCAAGAGTATCATCGGGGTCATGACCTTGGCCGCTGAACAAGGCGCCGCCCTGCAACTTACCTTCGAAGGGACTGACGAAGAGGCCGCCGCCGAGGCCATGGTGGGGCTGTTCGACGAAGGCTTCGGCGAAGCCCGCTGACGAAGCGCTCCCGCTCGTTCGTCCATCGTCCCTCCTCAGGCCATCGGCCCTCCTCTTTTCTTCCCACTGACCGACCCGCATGCCAGGAACACCGCCGAGACCCAGCCCGGTGACGGAAGCCCCCGCTGAGGGGTCCGGCCGGCCAGAGCGTGTGTTTACCGGCATCGGTGTCTCGCCCGGGGTGGCCATTGGGTCCATCTACCGGTTTGCCACGGAGCAGCTGATCGAGTCCCGCGGCCCCCTGGCCTCGGACGCGGTGCCGCGCGAGGTAGCTCGCTTCGATCAGGCCGTCCTAACGGCCGAGCAAGATCTGCTGGGCATCGCGTCGATCGCCCGGGAGAAGCTCGGCGAAGAGAGCGCGTCCATCTTTGAGGCACAGGCCCTCATGGTGCGAGACGAGAGCCTGTACGATCAGGTGGTCGCCTGCATCCAGGAAGATCGCGTGCGCGCCGCCGAGGCCGTCCCTGTTGTCTTGGCCGTGCAGCGCCGCCGCATGGAGGCCAGTCCCAGCCTGTACCTCCGTGAGCGAGCCGGCGACCTGCTCGACATCCAGCAGCGGTTGCTCCGCCACCTCAACCGGCGCAAGCTCATCGGTGAGATCCAGCCTCATACGCTGATCGTGGCTCAATCCGTGACGGCCGCGGACCTCATGGTCCTCCACCGCCGCAAGGTGCTGGGCTGTGCGCTCGACTTCGGCGGCGCCACCTCGCATGTGGCCATCATCGCTCGTAGCCTGGGCCTGCCCGCCGTCATGGGGCTGGGCGATCTGAGCGCCGCGGTTCAGGGCGGTGAGACCCTGATCCTGGACGGCTTTGAGGGCACCGTCATCGTGCATCCCACCCCGGAGACGGTCCAGCGGTACGAGCACCGGCAGCGGCGCTACCGGCGTCTTCTGGAAGACCAGAAACGGCTCATCCCATTGCCCCCCGAGACCCTGGATGGCCATACGGTCCACCTACGCGCCAACCTGGAACTGGAAGAAGAGCTGCCCCTCCTGCACCAGTACAACGCCCAAGGCATCGGGCTGTACCGGACAGAGATTCAGTTCATGATGCGGGGCCACCTGGACCCGACGGAAGAGCAGCTGTACCAGACCTACCGCCGTGTGGTTGAGGGGGCGGCTCCCCATGAGGTCACCTTCCGGCTCCTCGACCTGGGGGGCGACAAGCTGATGCCGATGCCTCACCGCGAAGCCAATCCCTTCCTGGGATGGCGCGGCGTCCGCATTCTCCTGGACCGGCCCGACTTGCTGGCCCTGCAACTCCGGGCGCTCCTCCGCGCCAGTGCGCACGGCCGCCTGCGCATCCTGGTGCCCATGGTGACCCAGGTGGCCGAGGTGGACCGGATCCGCGCGGTGGCTCGTCTGGTCCGCACCGAGCTGCAGGAGGACGGCCACCCGGTGGCCCCGCAGGTCCCGCTGGGCATCATGGTTGAGGTCCCGGCCGTAGCGCTCATGATCGACCACTTCGCCCGGGCGGTCGATTTCCTGGCGATTGGCACGAACGACCTCACGCAGTACGCGCTGGCGGTGGATCGGGGCAATGACCTCGTGGCGGGACTGTTTGAGGACATGCATCCAGCGGTGCTACACCTGATTGTGAGGACCGTAGACGCGGGCCGACGGCACGCCATCCCGGTGAGCCTGTGCGGGCAGTTGGCCTCCAACCCTCGGGCTACGGCTGTACTGGTGGGGCTCGGTCTGCGCGAGTTGAGCGCGCCGCCCAGCTACCATCCGGAGATCAAGCGCGTGATCCGCTCGCTGAACCTGCCCGAGGCCGAGGCCTTGGCGCAGCAGGTGCTGGTGACCGAGGACACGGAGACCATGCACGAGATCCTGGACACCTGGCTGGATGAGCACGCCTGCGGCTTTCGGCAGATCTTCGAGGCTCAGGCGCCCGGGCCCACGTCCTCACCGAGCGCGTGAGGGTGGGGTCGCCTATCTTGGCGGCCACGCTACCTGTACCCACTCGCTGCCCCGATCCAATGGACTCCCTTTCTGTACTGGTCGACCGCCATGATGACGGCGGGATGTACGCGCTCATCCGCTCCTTTCCCGCGCACCTGCGCGAAGGCCGCCGGCGGGCGTTGGAGGCGGACCTGACGTGGCCCGAAGACCCCGCTCAGGTGGTCATCGTGGGGATGGGCGGCTCGGCCATCGGAGGCGACCTCGTGGCCTCGATGGCCCGCGGCTCGTCGCCAGTGCCGGTGGAGGTGGTGCGGGGCTACACCGTGCCGGGCTACGTGAATGCATGCACGGTGGTGATCGTCTCCAGCTTCTCGGGCAACACCGAAGAGACGCTGTCGGCCTTTGACGAGGCGGTAGCGCGCGGGGCCACGATCCTGTGTGTCACCTCGGGCGGAACGGTTCAGGCACGAGCCGAGGCGGGCGGCTATGGGCATGTGCTCATCCCGGGCGGGATGCCGCCCCGCGCTGCCCTGGGCTACTCGTTCTCCGTGGTGGCCACCCTGGCCGAACGGCTGGGGGTGCTCGCCCCTCCCGATGGGGCCTGGGAGGAAGCCTACGCGCTCCTCGATGCACAGACCGAAGACCTGTCCAACCTAGAGGGCAACCAAGCCCTGGACCTGGCTCGGCAGCTCACAGGTGCTGTGCCGCTGGTGTACAGCGGCAACGGGCTGATGGAGGTCGTCAACCTGCGGTGGCGGGGCCAGATCCAGGAAAACAGCAAAGTGCTGGCCTTCGGCAACGTCTTCCCCGAGCTCAACCACAACGAGATCATGGGGTGGACCTATCCAGACGCGTTCATCGGGCGGCTGGCCGTGATCGTGCTGCGCGACCGCGCTGACCATCCCCGCGTCCTGCGCCGCCTCGATATCACCGGGGAGCTACTGCAAGACCGGGCTGCGCTCTGGCACGAGGTACACAGCCGAGGCGAGTCCGCGCTGGCTCGCCTCCTGGCCACCGTCAACCTGGGCGACTGGGTGAGCTACTACCTGGCCGTGACGCGTCAGGTGGATCCCACGCCCATCGGCTTGATCGACGCGCTGAAGACGGCGCTGGGGTGACGGTTGGGGGAAGTGGATGACGGAGAAAGGGGGCGTTTAGGCGCCGAACTGGAGGTGGACGGCTACGGCTAGGGTGACGAGGCCGAGGGCGAAGAAGACGAGCTGAAGGGGGAGCATCCAGCGGGCCCACTGGGTCCAGGGAACGCCCGAGAGAGACAGGGCCCCCATGAGGACGGCGTTGGTGGGGACGATCAGGTTGGTGAAGCCGTCGCCGAGCTGATAGGCCAGGACGGCGGTCTGGCGCGTCACGCCCAGGAGGTCGGCCAGGGGCGCCATGAGCGGCATCGTGAGCGCTGCTTGGCCGCTGCCGGAGGGCACGAAGAAGTTGAGGACCGTCTGGGCGCCGAACATGGACATGGCGGCCACGGAGGAGCCGGTGCCTTCCAGGGCGGAGGACAGGGCGTAGAGGATGGTGTCGATGATCTGGCCGTCTTCCATCACGACCAGGATGCCGCGGGCCAGGGCGATGATGAGGGCAGTGGCCACGAGGTCGCGGGCGCCGTCCATGAAGGCGCGGGCCGTGCCGTTGGCACCAAGGCCGCCTACCGCGCCCATGAGGAGCCCGAGGGCCACGAACAGGGCCGCGATCTCCACGATGTACCACTTGTACACGAGCACCCCGAACACCAGCACCCCAATCCCCACGAAGAAGAGCGCAAGCACGGCGCGCTGCCGAGCGGTGAACGATGCGTCTGAGGCTTCGAGGGACATGCCGTCGGCGCGTTTGCGAGCGTCCAGGGCGTGGGTGGGGCTCCGCGCGGGGTCGCGACGGACCCGGCGGGCGTGGGCCATGACAAAGGCGATGGCCACGCTGGTGGTCAGGACCCACAGCCCTAGACGAAACGGCACCCCTGAAAAGAGCGGCACCTCCGCGATGCCTTGCGCCACGCCCACCGTGAATGGGTTGAGGAACGCGGCCGCGAAGCCAGCGCCAGAGCCCACCATCGGGATCGCCGTCCCCACGATGGAGTCGTAGCCCAGGGCGAGAGCGAGTGGCACGAAGATGAGCACAAACGGGATCATCTCCTCCGCCATGCCGAAGACCGCCCCGCCGAGGGAGAACAGGATCATGAAGAGCGGGATGAGCAGCGTCTCCAGCGTCTGCGAGCGCTGTGAGGCCTGCACGAGGCGCCGCAGCGCGGCATCGACGGCCCCCGTCTGCTGAAGCACCGCAAACGCCCCGCCCACCAGGAGCACAAACGCGATGATGGGGGCCGCGTCCTCATCGATGAATCCGAGGATAGGGGCCATGAAGATGAGGCTCACCGTGTGCCGGAGCCGGGCCCCTACGCGTTCTTCGGCGCGCTCAATCTCCTGGTACGAGCCGGGCACGACCACCTCGCGGGTGCCCGCTCCCTCCACGTCAATCTGGGTGGTCTCAAACTGACCGGCGGGGATCACCCACGTCATGAGGCCCGCCAGCACGATGATCGAAAAGATGATGAGCGCCGTATCCGGCACCTTAAAGGCCGAGGTGGGGGAGGAGGTGCTCATGGGAAGGGACAGAGAGCCGGGGGGACGCGCCAAAGGTACGTCAGGCCGGGTCAAGGTGCACCGCCCCATGAGTCAGCGCAGGTCCACGTCGGCTGGCACGCTGTAGATCGTCCGGTCTCCGACGGCCAGGCCGACCAACCCACTGATCAGGCTGCCTGGGATCCCGAACAGGAGGGCACCCAACAAGGCCCCTTCTCCAGGCTCGCAACTGATGAAGACCTCTTCTCCTCGGCAACTATGGCCTACACCGGCGGCCCCTATCCCCCCGAAGATCAAGAACCCTCGCCCCAACCCCTTTCGGCCTCCACGCCGGCGGTCGGTGATGACCACAGCCCTCACGGCTGTAGTGGGTACGCTGACGAGACGGTCCGTTTTGGGGTTGACCCACGTGGTGCTGTCCGAGGCCATGCGCAGCCCACGCACATACGAAAACTCGCCTGACACGAGCCGAATGGCCGTCGTGTGCGTCTGAGACTCCGTGTTGACCGTAGCGAGGGACTCGGCGGAGCTCACGTCGCGGTAGTGGGTGCACCCCGATGAGAGGGCAAGCAGCAGAAGGAGCGGAAGAGCGCGGAGGCGAACCATGGCACCTCGGGGTATGTGTGGAGAGGGCATTTCTGCATTCCTAGACAAGCGGTGTGCCAAGCCATAAGGCGCCCCTGAGGCCTCTTGGCCAGACCCAGGTGTTCCAGATGTGCACGCCTTGCGCACCCGCTCTGGACGGACTGCGCAAGGCGTGCACGGGGCCTTGCCGGACTGGGCACGCTGTCCCACCCACGCCCGCAGCCGCTACTCCAGGGCGTCGTAGCCCATGCCCAGCGTTCCGCCTCCCCGGATGCGCACCGCCACCTGCGTCACCACCGACGAGGCGTTCGAGAGGAGGGCCGCCACGCCGGCGGGGATGCGAAACCGCTGCTGCTCGCCAGGCTGCAGCACGGTGAGGTCCGTGACCGCTCCATCGCGTGTGCGTGTCCCCACGCTAATCGGGCTGGGCCCCAGGTTCTCGACCTGCACCCGGAACGAGCGCTGCCCGCCCTCGCCCAACACAAATTGTTCGCCCCCGCTGATGCCCACGGTGGAATTCGTAACCCCGCAGCCGGTGAAGGCCAGCAGCGCAGCCACCAGAAAGCCAGGGGTCCAAGAACGAGAAAGGGTGCAGAAGAAAGGCATCGGATCAACCAGGGGGATGGGGTGGACAGGCGGAAGTACGCGGGCGCATCAGGGGCACGCCGATGGGATGAGGCGTACCGTCAGGCGGTCACCGTATCGGAGACCGGGGCCGGGCGGCGTGCGTAGAGGCGGGTTGCGATGAGGGAGTCCAGGCTGAAGCGCCCAGGGCCGGTCAGGAGGAGGGTGACCGTCATGATGAAAAACGTGAAGGCCATCAGACCATTCAGAGCGATGTCTCCGCCGTGATGGAGAAAGGCGGCCACAAACAGCACGATGGCATTGAGGAGGGCCGCCGGCCGCGTGGCCAACCCGACCACGAGCAGGAGGCCGCCAACGAATTCGGCCAGGGCAGCGGCCCAGGCGAAAAAGGCCGGGTAGGGAAAGCCCATGGCGGCTACATCAGCCACGAACCACGCCTGCGGGCCCCACACGCCCTCGCGGGGGAGCACCTTCTCGAAGACGATGGCGAGGGCGAGGCCGGTGGCCACGCGCAGCAGGGTGAGTCCCAGGTCGGTGGGCAGGGCGTGAGGCATGGTGGGGCGGACGAAGAAGTCGACGAGGCGACGCATGGCAGGAGGGGCTTGGTGAACACGAACACGTCGAAAAACCGTGTTACGCGTCATGCAAGCGCCTCAAGGAAGCATCGAGACCAGGTAGAGGGGTCTCAGGACCCACTGAGACGGCCGGCGGCCCGGAAGGCCGACGGAGTGAGCCCGGTGGCCCGCTTGAAGGCCCGGTTGAACGTGGCCTTGGACCGGAAGCCCGCCTCGAGCCCGATCCCCAGAACCGTCAGGTGGGTGGCGTCCGAGGCGGTGAGGCGTGCTTTGGCCGCCTCCACGCGCAAGCCATTGATGTAGTCGGTGTAGGTGGTGGCCATGCCTTCGTTGAGTACATAGGACAGCACCTTGTCCGTCACGCCGAGTTGCGAGGCCAGCCCCGGGAGGGTCAGGTCCTGATTGAGGTGCGGCTGTTCATGCTCGACCAACTGGGCGAGTGCGCGGACGTGCATCGCCACGAGGTCTGGGTTGAGGTTGTAGTGCTCTTTGCGCGGCGTTTCTGCTGTCTGGAGGAGCTCCCGCATCTGCGGCACGGTGTGCATGAATCCGTTCAGGGCGATCCAGTACAGCAGAGCGCTGTACGCCACGTTCTCGGCAAACGCCACGCTCTCGTAGGCATACACGTTGACCTCGCCCCAAGCATACAGGAGCGGGCCCGCCACGTTGAACACCGTGCTCACCGCGAAGACCAAGGCGCATCCCAGCACCAGGCGGTGAAGCCAGACCCGCGTCCTCCGTTCCCAGGCAAACCGCTCCGAGGTCTGGGCACGCGCCAGCAGCCGGTGGCTGAGCACCAGGTAGCCTCCCAGACTGAGGGCGAAAAACAGATCCTCAAACGTGTTGTACCACGGCGCATAGACCTGATTCATGTAGGCCATCTGGTACGTGGCAGGCGCCAATGCCACGCCCACCGTGAGGAGCGCTTGGAGGATCGGCGGTGCCCAGTGCCACCATGGAAGCGCGCGTGTACGGCCCAGCATCAGCCCGACGTAGTGGTAGAGCAGAGGACCCAGGGCAAAGGTGTACAGCAAGGGCAAGAAGACGATAGACCACCCCGCCTGGGGCGGGCGCACGTTCACCACCAGCTCATTCAAGACCGCGGCGGCAGCCACCAGGAGCAGCAGGCCCAGGATCCGGTTGGCGGTCCGGTGGCCCGACCGCTGAGTCAGGAGCCGAACGCTGATCGCCAGGCTGATGACGATGGCCCCGCCCGCAATGAGCGAGGCCAGCCATTCCGTGAGGGTGAGCACGAGGGTCATGGCGGTACGGACAGGAGAGGGGAGAGGCCAGGCACCGATGAGCATAAGGAACGCCACCCAGCGGCGGTATGCCACCCACACGTTTTGAACGACGCCGGTGGCCGTTCGTAACCTGTGCCCGATGCGCCCCGTACGGAGCCTCGTTTGCTATCGCCCAGCTATATCGGTGTCGTCGGATGATTCACAGTCGCCTCGTTGTTGTTGGACCCCCCCTAGCCATCAAGATCCTGAGCCTGGCCCTGCTGCTCCTGACCGGGGCTAGGCTTGGAACGGCCCGCGTGACGGCCCCCCTAGATGACCTGCGTGGTGCGGAAACGCCTGCACAGCTTGCTGACCGGGTGATGGCGGCGTTCGCCACAGGGAGTGCGGCTGATTTCGAAGCCTGGTATCCCTTCGAGGACGGCCGAGCCCTTGTTGAGGTGGCGCTACAGGACGGAGACGAACGCGTCCGCCAAACGGCGCATGTGGCGGCCGTCGACGGCGATACAGCCGTGCTTCTCCTGGGGGGCCTCCTCCGCTTTGGCAACACTGGCGATGAAACCATCTACGCGGGCGATCTGTCTGGGCTCTATGAGGCCGCACGTCATCAGGATGGCCTCTGGCGCCTGGCACGGCGTGTCGGCTGGGAGGCACTGAACCGGCCGACGGCCCATCGCCTCTGGGTGGACCTCGATCCAGGCCAGGGGCTCCACGTTACCGACACGCTGACCATCGACACGCACGACCGGTATGGCCTGTTGCTGAGCCTGAACCATGCGGTTGAGCTGGACGTGGTCGAACTCAATGGGGAGCCGGCTGAGTACGTGTTCGGGGGTGGGCGCCTGTGGATGGGGCCGTCCTCCCACGAAGGACCGTCTGAGCTGATGGTGCGCTACACGGTAGACGTGGCGCAAGACTCGACCACCGGCGTGAACTCAGGACGCTTCGAGCCGGACTACGGCCACGTGCGTAACCAGTACCACTGGCATCCTTTCGCCGACTACGACGACGCGGCCGACATGGCGATCACGGTGCGCGCTCCTGCGTCCGTTCGCGTGGCGACCGATCTGGAGCAGCGCGAGACCGTGGAGGGGGCTACCCGGATTGTGCGCGCCCGTTCAGCTCGGCCCGCGGGCCCCCTCTCGTTGTTCTACGACGCCGGCTGGGTGCCGGTGCAGCGACAGGCGGGGGCCTACACCCTGACGGTTTTTGCCACACCAGACTTCACACCGACCCCCGACACCCTGGCCCGTGCCTTCTCGGCCAGCGTGGACGTACTGCGTGAGCGATTTGGGTCGCCGCTAGGGACCTATATTGCCGTCGTCCAGCAGCGAGCGCGTCCGGGTACAGGCTGGCCCTACCTGTCGAATCGTGTCATCGCGGCCAACACGAAGGGGGCGGTCCTGGACTCCCCGTTTCCCCAGCCCAGGGCGCTATTTGGACACGAGGTGGCCCACGCGTGGACGTCGCCAACGGGGCCCACGCGCAATTTCTTGAGCGAAGGCTGGGCCACGTACGCGGAATCGATATTGCTGGAGGCGGTCTATGGGGCTGAGACCGAGGCGTTGTTCTGGGTGACGAAGCGCAACAACTACTTTGCCGGTGGCTTCGAGGGTCAAGATCGGCTCCTGGACGATATTCAAAACGCAGGCATCTCCTACGACAAAGGGGCCTGGGTGCTGCGTATGCTGGCGGATCGTATTGGGCAGGAGGCGTTTGACGCGACCATCCGGGCATTTGCCAGCCTCCCCGCGGAGGGGCCGGCTGACTACGAGGCCTTCAAGAAGATTCTACAGGAAACCACCGGTCAGGATATGAGCTCATTTCTCGATCCGTGGATCACCAGCCGCCACGTGCCCGATCTGCGCGCCCGCATGGAAGGGACCGACCTCGTGGTCGAACAGGTGCAAGCAGGACCTCTGTACGAACTGGAGCTCGATCTCGACGTGGTCACTCGCACCGATACCCTCCGCACGCGCGTGGCCCTGCGCGGCCGCCAAGCTCGGACGCCCCTTGCGGAGGTCACGACCGACCCGGCGCCTACCCTCCTGATTGACCCCGACCAACGCCTACTGGTGCGCCAGCTGCGTGGAGACCGCGTCACGCTAGAGACAGACGCCCCCGCCGAGGCCACCGTGGAGCTCTCCGGTGACTTCTACGACCGAAGCTTCCAGCAGGCCACCTACACCGGCGGTCGCTGGCGCGTCGAGGTGCCCCTGGTAGCGGGACAGTATTTCTATGCCTGGCGCATCGACGGCGCTTGGCAGGACCTGGAGACGTTGAGGGTGGCACCGCGTGTCGAACTGGACCCGGCCGACGCCTACCCCGAGTAGACCCCTAGTGAGGCAAGGCACCGGCCCCTGATCGGTTCACCACACCCCGTTGCCAATGCGATAGAACGTATGCCCATCGCGGTGCATCTGCGCGGTGCGCACCGTGAGCACGGCGACCTAGCCATGCCGCTGACCCACCCAGACGGCCGTCACCACTTCGGATGGACGTGTCCCGCAGCGCCCATTACATCGCAGTGGAGGAGGCGTTGGCGTAATGACCCCGCAGGTTGGGCACCAGGGCCATCACCGCCCACAGCAGCGGTACAGCGATGCCCACCACCCAATACAACGGGTCTGGCTTTGCGCCGGGGATCGACGCATAGTAGGCATTCATGGGCGCGTGGCCGAAATCGTGACTGGCGAACTCGATCCAGCCGAAGAATGCACCCATCACCATGAACATGGCCATCATGGTGCCCGCCCGATCAGGGCGATAGTAGAGGAAGTACGGTCCCATGATAAGCGCCCACAGGTAGACGTTGGTCATCATGGTATCGCCTGTGAAGGGTTCATACGCCCATTGCCAGGCCTCAGGGCCAACGAGCATAACGTAGCCATACAGGACGGCCACGAGCGAGAAGGCCAGCAAGGCCTTGTGCTCAAGCGCCGCGCTTCTCCACACGTAGGGGAGCTTCGACAGGGAAGAAGCCTGCGGTGCGGTGTCCATGGCTCAGGAGGGGCGAAGGTGGCGAGCAGCTGTAGGCGTCCAGAGAGACCCCTGTATGCGCGAGTCCTAGCTGTCTATTGTATGCTGTCCTAGAGAAGCAGATCCCAGGTGCGTCCGAACCCTGCGTGCGGCGCGCTCGTCGGGCAAGCACGGTGCGGAGCCTCACATGGGCTGAACAGCCTCCCTCTCCCACCCTCACCCCGATCGCTCGGATACACTCTGAAAGACGCCGTTGCTGTTCCGAATGCGTCCTCCGGTCAACAGGGCGTAGAACCGCATGAACCCATCCAGGGGCTGGATCGCATCCCAGTGCTCCACGATGTCCCCGTCCTTCAGTCTCCACGTGTCGATGATATTCAGCCCCTTTTGGTCGTTCCCCCGGTGCTGCTTGTTGATGGTGGCGTGGGAGTGGAAGATGACGTAGTCCCCATCGGCCAGGATGCGCTTGACGTCGTACGTGTAGTCCGGAAATCGCTTGGCAAATGCTTGGACGAAGTCGACCAAGGCGACTACGCCGTCCGGGATATTCCGGTTATGCTGCACATAGTCTGCCTGGCCGTAGGTCTGGAGTACATACGCAAAGTCGTGATCGTTCATCAGGTGTTGAACAAAATCGGCGATCCGCTCTGCGTTGCTCAGCTCCTGGCTGGACCAGTGCTCTTGCCTCAGGGCGTCGAAATCGATGGTCAGATGGGCCACAGTGTGCTCTACATGAAGGTGGACAGGTGGGTGACAGCCCTCAAAGACGCCGGAAAGCGCCCAGGGGTCTAAGATCGGGCGTTGTAGACCTGCTCTGGGAGCGGTTGCTCCCTGCTCTACTCGGCCTGTAGCACCTGAAGCTGCTCACGGGAATGAGACGACTCTGGGTTTAGCGCCAGCGCCTGCCGGTAATTACTGATGGCGGCGTCTCGTTGGCCCTGCAGCTGTTGGACTTTGCCGAGTTGGTCGTACACCATCCAGGACTCAGGAAACTGTTCTCGGTTGTGTTGAGCGGCCGCGAGGGCACGGTCGAGCTGTCCGCCATCGCGCAGGACATTGATGATGATACGCATCAGGTTGCGGAAGTCCACGGCGGCGAACATAGGATCGGTGCGCAGCGCTTGATAGCGGGCCGGCGCCTCCGCCAGATCTCCTTCGGCAAAGGCCTCGGTCGGCGTCTCGTACACATAGATCTCTGGATCGACCAGATCGGGGTCGACAAGCCCAGCGAGATAGCTGACGGGGACCTCGATATTGAAGAACGAGCCCATGCCGTTGGCCAGAAACAGAATCACCAGGTCTTGCTCAGGAAAGAGCCGTAGCGCCGTCACCAGAGATCCAGAAAACCCGTAGGAGGGGACTCCGTTGGTCTCGTGGATCTCCCAGCCGTGGGCGAAAGAAGCCGGATCAGCCTCGGCATACGGAAACGGGCTCCACATCGCCTCCAGGCTGGCGGGCTCGAGCAGCTCGTGGTCAAGCAGCCGGGTACTCCAGTTCAGGAATTGGGCGCTTGTCAGATTCAAGCCGTTGGCACTGTGCATGTAGGCGCCGAGGTACGGGACCTCGATCGTGCGCTGGCCTGTGAAGAAGGGGAAGTAGGCCGTGGCACGGTTGGGGATGACCTGGCGTGAGTCGCTGGAGAAGAACGCCTGCCCCGCGGCATCGGGGAATTGCCGGTCCAGCACGACGTCCTCCATCGCCTCTCCCCCTACCGCCTCAATGAGGCGAGCCAGCAGCCAGTAGTTGGTCTGGTTGTACTGGTAGCGCTGACCGGGCTCACCGACCAAGGGGGCGGCATAGACTGTGGCTTTGGCGGCCTCTTCGTCCAGGTCCTGGTACGTGAAGATGTCCATGTCCGGCAGTCCCGACGCATGAGCTAGCAGGTGCTTGACCTGAATCGACTGCCAGCTCTCGGGGAGGTCCGCCAGGTGCCGCCCGATCTGATCGTCGGCGGTCAGGCGTCCCGCTTCAATGAGTTGAAAGACCGCCGTGGCCACCGTGATTTTAGTCAAGGAATAGACTCGAAAGACGGAGCTATCGCTGACCGGGACCTGGTGCTCCAGGTTGGCAAAGCCGTAGTGGGCGCGGTGGATGAGTGCACCATCTCGCTGGATGGCTAGGCTAAGGCCCGGCAGTCCGTACCGGTTGAGGATCCGTTCCGCAAAAGCGTCGATCTCTTGGATCCTGGGCCCCTCAGGATTGGCACCAGGGCGGTCCAAGGGCGGTGGCTGTGCGCATCCCAAGAGTCCAAACAGGATGACAAGAGTGAAGACGGTACCGGAATGCATCAGTGTCCTAGAAAGGGTGTGAAAACCAAACGGGTCGACGGACCGAAGGGCTACCCAGAGGGACCGCTGAATCAGGGGCGCCCATGGAGAAGCCGGTTCGGTGCTGAGAGGCTGACTATGAATGGCCGGTGAAGGGCTGCAAACGGCGCTGGAGGCGCCAGGCGGCGTTGCCTTCGTCGCCCGGGACGCGGCCCCGCGCTCCTCAGGTGTCTGGCCTGGTACCGCCAGCGCTCGTTTTCGCCTTCTTCATCCATTCGTGAACGGGCTCTGAACGTCTCATAGCGAGATTCGGCCGCAGAGGTTGCGCGGCCATACGACTCCGCCGCTTTGGGGCGCCAGCGGGTTGAAGACAGGCCGCACCGTGCCATGGGTGAGTAGGCCTAGGGCCGCGGCGTGCCTGCGTGTGGGGCCCCACGTCCGCTCCTTGATCTAGCCCTGGCGCTCGCTGCCCGAAGCCCGACGGGCCACGTCTTCCAGAAAGGCTTCGGCCTTATCTAAGATGGGAGGGGGCACCTGGGCCTGGTCACTGGCCATACGAACCACCGTGTAACCGTTGCTCCGGCGCAGGTAGATCGTAAACCACACGGCATCGATGCTGAGCCATACGTCCCCGTCGACAAGGGGAAACGGGGACGTCGTCATGGCGAGGTCCCTGAGGTACGCATAGTCATGCGCCGTGTCCGTGGCATGGGCCCATACGGTGGCCAAGTCCAGGTCAATGTGCAGGATGATCTCCGGAAAAAGGGGCGCACGGGGGGCCTGATGATCGCCCGTGTGCTGGGCCGCACAGGGCAAGACCACCACGAGGGCGGCCGCCAAGAGCAAAAGCAGACGTGTCGGTGCGGACGCGTGAGCACGTGGCATGGCACGGAACAGGCTATGTGAAGCGGGGGATGAGGGGCCTGCCGACTGACCGTGGAGCGTCCGCACGGCGCGGCCCCGAGAGGCCCACCTCTGACGCCGAGACGCCGTCGCAAGCGGTCCACGCGTCTCGCCACCGTCTGGCAGGCAGTCCGCCGACGTACTAGGTGGCGGCTCCGGTGAAGTGGTAATCCAACCGCATCGTGTGCGTGCCGTCATCGGTCCGCTCGATCTCGACCTCGCCCATGAGCCCCACCAGGTCTCCTGTTCCGGAGCCGGGCACGACGTGGCCGAATGTGCGGGGAGGCTGTTCCGGGCCCATGACCCCACCGTGCTGGATCACGAAGCTGCCCGTCCGATCGCCCAGCCGTCCGGTGATGCGCTCACTCACGACGTAGCCCGCCCCGGCACTGGGGTCGCTCATCCCACAGAACAACCCTTCCCCGGCGCTTTCCCCCTCGAGGGCGCCTCCACGAAACGTCTTGCGGATCACGATGCGTGACAGCTCGGGACCGGCCTCTGGTTGGTCGGACGAGGCGGGATCCCACCCGGTGACATCGAAGCGGGTCACGGCTTTCATGGATTCTGGGATGAGGGGAGTGGGGCGAGGGGGCGGACCGGCGGTGCCCAGGGCTTGGGGCCAACCGGTTTGAGGGGGATAGACGCCAAGGGAGCGGCGAAGTTCACCCCATAGAGCCCTGGGTGAAAACCATGGATGGCCCTGTTAGGCGAGGCGTGTTTTACCCACCCTCGCTCCAGCCCCTCTCTGCGTGAAGCGTGCACCTGGTTGAAGAGAGGACGCGGCCGGCCTAGAAGTACGCCTCGATCCCGTAGCCAAACTGCTTATGCTGGGCCGACTTCTCCACGAGGTGGTTGAGCCGCTTCTCGAACTCCGCGCCTCGGTGGCGGGCGTGATCCACGTAGGCCGCTCGAATCCGCTGGTAGGCGGGGGAGGTCTGCGAGAAGAACGCCCACGCGCCCGGCCGTGCTGCTAGCGCAGCACGAATGTCGGGAGGGATCTGGAAGGCCTCGGGCCGAGCCCCTTGAAGAACAGCTGCGACCGACGGGTGCAGCTTCCCTTGGGCCGCTAGCCGGGCCAGGCGCTCTTTATTGGTCTGAGAGTAGGGGCTGGTGGCCCGGCGAGGCGTAAAGCGCTGGGCGTACCGCTCGTCGTCGATGCGCTTCCGGGTGCTGTCGATCCACCCGAAGCAGAGCGCCTCCTCCACGGCGTCGTTGTACGGCACGTTGGGGCGGCCGGTGTGCGCCCGGTAGGAGACGAGCCAGATCTCCGACTTGTGCGGATGGTGGGTCGCCAGCCAATCGCGCCACGCGTGGCGGGTAGAGACGTAGAGTGTTTCGGTGATATCCATGACCCATCCGACTAGGGGGAGGAGGCGGGCGCCGCCCTGGCCGGAAGGCACGTGGCTGCGGATGCCGTCGCTTGAACGATAGGGCCGAAGCGCACTGCTTAGCAAGCGGCCTCACGGCCGCGGCCTTGTGGGGCTACCGTGAAGCGTGGTCCTGGCACAGGGCCTGTTCCGCTCACCAGGTGCATTGCGGGCTTCGCGGCTGGTCGCTGGCTGACGGTGAGCTTCGGGGGGCGTGGGTAGGGACGCCTCCGGGTCAAAAGAAAAAAAGCGGAGGAGTAACTCCTGACCATAGGTTTCGTAGATGGATCGTAAATATATTGATCATCCACCTATCGATCTGAGAGCTATACGGCTGTTGCCATGCCTGCTAAAGCGCTAACCGGGGCGTCTGCCCAAACCATCGTGCTGTCCATCCTCTCACACAGCGAGAACTACGGCTACGAGATCGTCAAGCGGGTCCATCAGCTGTCTGGTGGCGACGTCGCGTGGTCTGCGGGGTCGCTGTACACGCTGATGCACCGCATGAAAGCCTCCGGGCTGGTGGAGTCGTACTGGGTGGAGAAAGAGGGCGAGCGGCGGCGGCGCTACTATCGCATCACCGCCAAAGGCGCGGCGTCGCTGGAGCGGGAGAAGCGAGAGTGGCTGTCGGTGCATGGCATCTTCGTACAGCTCTGGGGTCTCGAGCCCAGCCTTTCATGAGCCGATTCGATCTCGATACCGCCCTCGCCACGTGGCGCCGCTTCCTCCAGAACGAGCGGGCCATCGCGCCCGACGATCTCGACGAGCTGGAGACGCACATCCGCGACCTCGTCGATGATCTCGTGGCGAGTGGCATCCCCCCGGATGTCGCCTTCCGCCGAGCCACCCGGCAGGTCGGCAGCTTCTCCGGTCTGCATACGGACTATCAGCGCGTCTACTGGGCCAAGGTCCGGGACGAGCACCGCCTTCTCCACGAACTCCGCCTTCGTCTCAGTATGCTCAAGAACTACCTCCTCGTTGGCCTACGGGCTATGCGCAAGCAGATCGTCTACACGGCCATCAACGTGGGCGGGCTGGCCATCGGACTGGTGTGCTGCTTCTACATCTTCTTCTACGTGCAGTACGAGAGCAGCTACGACCAGTTTTACGAGAACACGGACCGCGTGGTGCGCATCGCCGAGGAGCTGAAGACCTCGAGCGAGCTGCTCTACCAGGCGACCAGTGCGCCGCCGATGGGGCCCGCCTTTGTGGCGGACTACCCCGAAGTGGAGGCCATGACCCGCGTGAGTCGTGGCTCGCGGACCTTCCGGTATGGCGACCGCCTGCACGAAGAGAACCAGCTGTTCTTGGTCGATTCTACCTTCTTTGAGGTGATGGGCTACCCGCTGCTGCAGGGCGATGCCGCCACCGCGCTGACTCAGCCGTACAGTGTGGTGCTGACCGAGTCGGTGGCGCGCAAGTACTTCGACGGCGCCAACCCCGTGGGCCAGACGCTCATCGATGATAACAACGACGCCTACACCGTCACGGGGGTCATCCCCGACGTGCCGCCCAACACCCACTTCCCCTACGAGGTGTTGCTGTCCATGAACACATGGATCGAGGAGTTTGGCGACAGCGGCAACTGGTGGTTCTGGAATGGTTTCTATACCTACATGCTCCTGAGGGAGGGGACCACCGCCGAAGACCTCCAGGCCAAGGTGCCTGACTACCTGACGCGCTACGGCATCACAGATGAACAGAACCCGGACGGCATGGGCTACACGGCGCTCCCCCTCGTCCCCCTGACGGACATCCACCTGACCTCAGATCGGACCTGGGAGATCCAAGCCAACGGCAACATCACGTACCTCTACATCTTCAGCCTCATCGCGGTCTTTATCTTGCTGATCGCCTGCATCAACTTCATGAACCTGGCCACCGCACGCTCGGCGGATCGGGCCAAGGAAGTAGGGCTGCGCAAGGTAGTCGGCGCACATCGCCTGCAGGTGGCCGGGCAGTTCCAGAGCGAGGCGCTGTTGATGACGGCCGTGTCCATGCTGCTGGCGCTGGTCCTGGCCTGGATGTTCATGCCCGCTTTCAACAATCTCACGGGCATGGACTTCGCGTTCGGCCAACTGCTGAGCGGCACCACGCTGTGGCTGATCCTCGGGTTGGTGCTGATCGTGGGAGTGTTGGCGGGGAGCTATCCGGCGTGGGTGCTTTCGCGCTTCAAGCCAGTGACGGTACTCAAGGGCACCTTCCGGCGGTCGAGGCAGGGCACGCGGCTACGTCAAGGCTTGGTCGTGTTCCAGTTCGCCATCTCGATCATGCTGATGGTGGGCACGGCCGTGGTGGTGCAGCAGCTCGACTTCTTGCAGACCAGAAACCTGGGGTTCACCGAGGATCAGATCGCGGTGATCGACTTCAGGTATGACGGCGACGTACGGCAGCAGGAAGAAGCGATCACGGCGGCCCTGGCTGAGTTGCCGTTTGTGGCGGGCATCACGCGTTCGACGGGGGTGCCGGGCAGTCGCACGGGCAACAGTTTCACCCGCGTGGACATGGGCACCGGCGAGGAGCGGGGCACCAACGTCAACTACACCGAGACGGATCTCAACTACATCGACGTGTACGACCTGGAGGTGATTGCGGGGCGCGGGTTTAGCCTGGACTTCAGCGCCGACACGACCCAAAGCGTGGTGGTCAACGAAGCCATGGTGCAAAACATGGGCTGGGCGTCGCCGGAGGACGCCGTTGGACAGCGCCTCCGCCGAGGCGACACAGAGCGACAGATCGTAGGCGTGGTGGCCGACTACAACTACAAGTCCTTGCACGGGACGGTGGAGCCCTTGGTCCTCTGGCCGGAGCGCATCGGCGGCACGTACTTCTCGGTGCGCCTCCGCACCGATGATCTACAACGGGCGATGGCCGACCTTGGAGCGCAGTGGGACACGTTGGTCCCGCACCGTTCGTTCGAGGCGTTCTTCCTCGATACCTACTTCAACCGCCAGTACCAAGCCGAGGAGCGCTTCGCTACCCTGTTCCGCACCTTTGCGGGGCTGGCCATCCTGATCGCCTGCCTGGGCCTGTTCGGCCTCGCCGCCTTCACCGCCGAGCAGCGTACCAAGGAGATCGGCGTGCGCAAGGTGCTCGGGGCGCGCGTGGGCCAGATCCTGGGGCTGCTCTCGAAAGAGTTCGCCGTGTTGGTGGGCGTCGCGTTCCTCGTGGCGGTGCCCGTTGTGTACCTAGCGATGGGGGAGTGGCTCGCCACGTTTGCGTACCGCACGGCTATGCATCCGCTGGCGTTCCTGGGCGCAGGCCTGCTGGCCCTGGTTGTGGCTGGGGTGACCATTAGCTTCCAAGCGTTGAAGGCCGCTCTTCGCAATCCCATCGACGCACTCCGCTTTGACTGAGTGGGCCTTCAGGGGGCCAGGGAGGCGGCACCGGCGGGGTGAGCGCGCTGTTCATCCGCCTGCAGCCTAGGCCTTAGGGGGGCTGCCAACGTGGGGGGCGCGTTCGCCCAACCACCAAGTCCTGGTCGCTTGATCCCAGCGCTTCAGTCGCATGCGCGGCCCCCGCTACAGGGCGCGTTGGCGCCACGCGTACCGGGCCGCCAGCGCAAACGCTTCGTCTTCGCGCACGGGGCCAATCACGTCGAGCGGCCGGCCGCCAACGGGGAGGTAGTCTCGAAGGCCCGGCTTGGGACGGCCCCCGCTCAGCTCTTTCAGACGTGTCTGTGACAACGCGAAGACGACGCGGTCCAGCTTGGCCCAATGAATGGCCCCGCAGCACATGAGACATGGTTCGATGAAGCAGTACAGCTCGTAGCCGCGGAGATGGAGGCGTCCGTTGGCGGCGCAAAAGTCGGAGATTACAACGCGCTCGGCATGGGCCGTTGGGTCGCTCCGCGCGAACACGGCATCGGTGGCCTGGGCCACGATGGTACCATCGCGGACCAGGAGGGCCGCCACGGGCCGCTCCCCGTGGATCAGCGCCTCTTCGGCGACCTTGAACGCGTGCGCCAGGATGTTATCGTCGTGAGTCAAGGTACAGGCTGTATGACGTGTTGAGAGGCTGACTATGAATGGCCGGTGAAGGGCTGCAAACGGCTCTGGAGGCGCCATACGGCGTTGCCTTCGTCGCCCGGGGCGCGGCCCCGCGCTCCTCAGGCGCCTAGCCTGGCACCTCCAGTGCTCGTTTTCGCCGTCTTCATCCATGCATAGTCAGCCTCTGAGTGCACGCGTGAAGCAGCGAAGGCTCGCTAAGTAGAGGCTCCGTGCCCCGCTATATACGCAACTCATGAAGCTCTCTGGGAGCACCAACCCCCCCGGCGACCTGTGCACGGCGGCATCGAATCAGGACGGCGTCAGGCTGCATCGGCACGTGTGAAGCAGAACCGGCATGAGCTACACCCCTGTGCGATCGTGCCTTCCATCTCGAAACGCACGCCGTGCCGACCGGGTGAGATGGCACTGGACCAGGCCGAATCCCACGCACAGAACGCCTCTGTCAGGCCGGGCTCGCCATGCCGGGCGAGCAGGTCGTAAAGGCCGCAGCGCTCCACGACGGCCACGAACCCGGTGGGGCCCTGGTCTTCGTAGCGGAACGTGAACCAGTGCCCATACACAGTCTGTTCAAGGCGCTCCGTGGTGCGCCTGATGGTGGCCAGCCGGTCTCGGGAGAACAGAAGAGTGGCCCGGGTAAAAAAGTGAGCGGCGCGCCTGTTTGGCTCGATCAGCGCACGCGTGACCTGCTGCTTGGCCGTCTCGGGAGGGATACCCAGGCCGACCAGGCCCCGATACGCGGCCAGCACGTAGCACACCAGGAGCAGGAGCATCTGGGAGGGGGCATCAGACACCGTCGACTGCTCGCTGGTGAAGAGGGCACTTGCCTGGGCGGGGATCTGGTCCGCGTGTGGGGGCGAGAGGGACGGGGTCAGCTCATTGAGAAAGGCCCGTTCGAACCATCGATCGGAGCGAGACCAGCGGCGTACTGGGCCAGGCAGCGAGGTGATCATGGGAGATGGCCGAGGGCAAGCAAACGAGGTGAGCGCACGCGCGAGGGGACGAAGGCGCGCCGGGTTGAGGCGGTCGTGCCCCGCCCTCGCAATATATGCGATTCAAGGGTTGAATTCGGCTTCCTGGGCCGCCGTTTCCAAGGGGTTCTCGAACGCTTGATTCGCATAATAGTACGTGTAGCGATGGCCGGGGGCGGTGCTGCATGCGCTAGTCGGCAGAGAGCCGGCCCAACCCACCCCCCCACAGCAGGGTATCGAGGCGACCGGCTCAGGCTCGGCTTCAGGTGAACGCTCAAACGATCGCCAGCAGGCGTTCCACCTCCTGGTCATCGTGATAAACGTGCGGCGGTCCATCATCGTGCCGAGAGGCCAAGGGTCTTCCCTGCGCTCGGCTGATCCTGCGTGAGGGCGTACCAGAGGGGCTGCGTGGGCGGACGGGTTATTGCTCGAAGGCGTACGCTGGAGTGCGACCACAACCGCCGACACGGGTGTGTGAATTCTGTCGATCAACGAACCAGCATTCATCATAGATCGAGCAGTAGCAAATTTGGATCTCAATGCTACGGTCCAGCTCAAGGATGTGCGCGGTGGAATCGCCTCGGTAGACGAGCGGTTTGATCACCTCGCCGGCTGGAATGGTACCGCCGCCAATGTAGGATTGCGTGACCCGTGAAAACGAGGCGATATCCCACCAGTTGTTGATGTACTCATCATTCAGCTTAACCAAGGTGTGCTTGATGATGGCGGGCCCCGTGCCGTTGTTGGCCACGTTATAGCTGAAGGACTCGGCCATGACGCTCCTCGACAGCTCCAGCCTTGGCCACACGGAGGCTCGGGCATAGGCTCTGTCGATGGACGCGGAGTAGATAGAGATAGAGGCGGTTATCAGCCCCAGAAACAAGGCGGATAGGGCGATGATCATTTCCGGGTTTTTGTACCACGTCCTCTGTTCCATGTCGTGCACGTCCTCGTTCGGCCTAGGGGCTTCGCGTCAGCCAATGCCTCGCGTTAGCGGGCGAAGCGGCGAACGCGGATGGTTGGTTCAGGCGGTGAGACGCCAGCATCCAGGCGGAGTTCAACGGGCCACAGCTCCTCGTTGCCGTTGAGGGCTGTAGGGCATCGCCCGGCCTACCGCGAGCCTCCGGTCAGAGGTCGTGCAGCCGGCTGCGACCACGACGTGCGTCAGGCCGCCAAGGAGCCGCCGTTGGGCCTTGCTGCGCGCTCGCACAGCGTGCCCACTCATACAGCGGTCGGTCCGCTCAATCGGAGCGGCTCCCTGGATGTCTCCTCGCTCGTTGCTCACTCATACCGAAGCACCTTCGCCGGATTCATCCGGGCCGCGCTGACCACGCGATAGGCCACCGTGAGCAGGGCGATGAGGAGCGCGGCCGTTCCCGCACCCAGAAACACGCCGACCCCGATATCGATGCGGTAGGCGAAGGAGGACAGATAGTCACGCATGAACAGGTAGGTGGCTGGAGCTGCGATCAGAAAGGCGAGGAGCACGAGGCGGGCGAAGCTCCAGGACAGCAGCGTCGTCAACTCGACCACCGAGGCGCCCAAGACCTTGCGGATGCCGACTTCCTTGAGGCGCTGCTGCGTCGTGATCGATGCAAGCCCGAAGAGGCCTAGGCACGCGATCAGGATGGCCAGGGCGGCCACGAAGCCGACGACCCGGCTCACCTGTTGATCGGCAGCATAGAGCGTCGCGAAGTGATCGTCGAGGAAGGTGTATTGAAACGGCCAGTCGGGGACGAGCTGCGCCCAGGTGGTTTCTAAGTTGGTCAGCGTTGCGGTGAGGTCTTCGCCGGAGAGACGCACCGACATCTCCTCGAACCCCCAGTCCTGCATGCTGAGCGCGAGCGGTTGTACGCGGTGGTGGAGCGAGTTGAAGTTGAAATCCGCCACCACGCCGATCACCGTTCCCATCGTATCGGCCCAGCCGAGGGCCATCCCTCGCCCGACGGGCGCCTCCCAGCCCAGCTCCGCCGCCATGGCCTCGTTGATCACAAACGCGTGCCCGAGGTCGGCGGCTCGGGCTTCTTCGAACGCGCGCCCCTGCATCACCTCGACGCCGTAGAAGGCGAAGTAGTTGGCGTCCACGCTGAGGTGCGAGGGCACCAGGCGACGCTCTTCGGTCTCGCCTTCAGCCCGAAGGCCCGACTGGTGGATGTTACTGCCGAGGCGTTGCCCCGACGCTGTCACATCCTCGACCCCCGGCAGGGCCCGGAAAGTCTGCTTGAGCGTCTCGTATTTTTCATTGGCGGTCCCGTTCATATCGATGGCCAGCACCTGCTCCTTGTCGAACCCGAGGGCCCGGTTCTGCATGTAGCGGAGCTGCTGCACGGTCAAAAACGTACCGATGATCATCGCAATGGCCATGCTGAACTGCGTCACGACGAGTACGCTGCGGAGGGGGCTGCGGCGTCCGCCCGTGCCCGTTCCGGACGTGGCTTTGAGGACGAGAGCCGGTCTGAAGGCCGACAGAAAGATCGCTGGATAGAGGCCTGCTGCCATGCCCACAAGCAGGGTTGCCCCGCCCATGGCGGCCAGTGCTGCCGGATGCCAGAGCAGGTGCAGATCGATGACGCGCTCCGTGAGCTGGCCTGCAACAGGGAGCGTGAGCACCGCGATCCCGAGCGCCAGTACGAGGGCGAGCACGGCCAGCAGCACCGATTCTCCGATAAACTGTCCAGCGAGCTGTGTCCGATGCGCTCCAATCGCCTTGCGCACGCCCACCTCCTTGGCTCGACCTGATGCCCGCGCCGTGGCGAGGTTCATGAAATTGATGGCCGCGATGACGAGTACGAAGAGGCCGAGAATGAGAAAGACGTAGAGGTAGGTGCGGTCGAACTTCTTGTAGTTGCGAAAATCGTGCGTCATGTGGGCCGACCCGAGGTGGATATCGGTCAGCGGTTGCACGTAGAGTTGGTAGGCGTCCAGCGCGTCGGCGCCCATGTAGCGCGTGATGAAGTCATCGAACTGGGCTTCCAGCGCGGCTGGGTCGGCGCCTTCTTCGAGCAGCAGGTAAGTTTGCAGCCAGTTATTGTCCCACCGTTGCATCCACGGCTCCGGCTCGATCTGGTCGCTGTTGGCCAGCAGATCGAACTGCAGGTGCGACGTCTCCGGCACGTTCTGCAGCACCCCTGTTACGACAAACGTGCGCTCACCGCGGGCAAACGTCTCCCCGATCACGCCGTCTGTACGCCCGTAGAACGCGAGCGCCGTTTTCTCCGTGAGTACGGCCGCATTGTGCTCGTCGAACACCGTGGATGGATTGCCCGCCAGCATGGGGAAGTCGAAGAGCTCGAAGAACGAGGGGGTGGTCCACACAGGAGCCTCGACCAGCACCTGTTCGGCCCCGACGGTGTAATAGCTCTCTCCCCCGAAGGTCTGCGCATACGCGATCACCTCCGGATAGTCCTCCACCATCGCGGCCCCCATGGGGTACATCGTCAGGGCGACGTGTTGGGGGTCGATGCCGCCGAAGGATTGGATCTCGTTCAGCCGGTAGATGCGGTCCCGTTTCTCATGAAAGCGGTCGAAGCTGTATTCGTGGTAGATGAACACACCGATGAGCAGACACGCCGCCAGCCCGACGGCCAGCCCAATGACGTTGATGGCACTGTAGACGCGCTGCTGAAGCAGGTTGCGCAGAGCAACCTTGAGGTAGTTCTTGATCATGGGGAAGGCGAGGCGAGAGGAGGAGGCGGTGGGGCTCTGGGCAGGGGGCAGGCTGCAGATGCCCATGGTCCAGGGTGTCCCAATGTGCTAATTTTATAGCACAAAAAACAACCCCCTTGGATACATCTGTTGTGATTCCGCCTCAGCGGGCGCTTCCGTGCCCAGGTCCTGCTGGCGTCGAACCGCTGTTTGAAGAGGGGTGAGGGGTCAGGCCGTGCAACGATCGCAGGGGCATCGCATCAGCGTACCGGCGTAACGTACCGTGCGACTTGGCCCTTTGACTGGAGGTTGATCGCCTTGGCATGGTACCGAGGTGGACATCCTCTGGAGTGAGGGTGGCATACCGGTAGACGCCCCTATCAGGCCGGACCAGAGCGTGGCTGAGATGGGCGGGCACGCCGCCAGATGGATCGAATCGCAACCGCGACGAGACCAGCCGCAGCGGACGCGAACGCCAGGAGCCCTAGCGGGAGTTTGACCGATGTGACCGTGCTCACTGCAGCGAGCGAGGCTTCGACGGAGGTTGGATAGGCCGCGAGCACGATGGCAAGGAGGGTGTTCTCGGTGGCCTCTGTGGTAAAGAGGGCTAGAGGAAGCAGCACCGCGACGGCGCCGACACGGCGCACGGGCCACAAGGTCAGACGTGAAAGTGAAAAAGCGAGTGCAACGAAGAGGGCCAACGCAGTGAGCAACGCCACGCCGAGGTCTACCCATTGAAACAGCGCGTAGGCGCCCCACACCTCAGGTTCCAGGGCAGCAAGCCATAATACGGCCTCGGAAGCCTGACGCGGCTGCTCCTCCAACAAAGCGCCGCCGTGTTGACGGACCACCGAGTAGGGCCCGAATGCAAAGGCAAGCCCAGAAACGGCTAGCCACATTCCGATGATGAACGCAGTCGTTGTACCTGACGGCTTGGTCAGCAGGGTGATCATTGATATGGATGGGGGGCCAACGACCGACCGATCAGGGCTAACGCGCGAAGCGGCGAACGCCAACGGTGAAACGATAGCGATGAGACGCCGACCGGCGCAAGCGCGAAAACGGCGGCCGCCCTTCGTCGCCTTGAGCGCCTTGTTAGGCAGAGGCCTGATCCAACCGCTTCGGACGCGGGGCCAGCACCTCCCGGTCCTCTTGCTCCATCCGCGCCTCGTGCTGCTGCCTCAGTGCCGCGAACAGACGCGACACGTCGTGACCGTGCTCCGCCGCCAGCGACTCCCGGGCCGCCCGCACCTCCGCGATGATTTCGTCCTCCATGATCTCGCCAAAGCTCAGTTTGGCCTCACGGTCTAGTTCTGGAGACAAGCTCATCTCTCTTCTAGCTCCTCAGGCGTGCAGATTAGCGGCGGATCGTACCCTTCATTACGACACAGCTGCTCGACTCGTTTCCGCAGCACAGCGTTGGCCAGATGCTTGAAGTTCCACGTCAGCAGAAAGTCGGCCCCGCCCAGCGTGGCGGCGGCAATGTGGGCGGCATCGACGGAGGCCTTGGCAGGCAGGTAGCCGGGGGGCAGGAGCAACTGCACCAACTGCTCTTGCTCGGTCGACGGGGCGATCTTGGCGATGCCGCGAACCAGGTCCAGGCGCTGCTGGGCCTTGGTGGCATTGCCGCGAGCAGCTTCGTCGAGCACCGCGTCAGAGATGAAAAGCTCGTAGTGCTGGCGCTGAGTACGCCACCAGTTGTGCGTGACGGTTTGACGAGCGGCCGTGATGAGGCCTCCGCTGATGGGGGCGGCCAGGTAGCTGATGAGGGAGGTCTCGATGTAGAGGCGCGGTTTCATGGACGGATACTACAACGCGGGGCGCAGAGGAACCAGCGGGAATGGCAGGCACGAAGCGGCCAATCTGCCTAACGATCAAAGCTAAGGCGCGGAGCGGCGAACGCCAACAGTCGGCAATGGCTGTGAGACGCCAGCGGCCGCGCAGAGTTCAGACGGCGGCCGCCCTTCGTCGCCGTTCAGTGACTTGTTAGGCAGATGCCTGGTCCAACCGCTTCGGACGTGGTTCTAGCACGGCCCGGTCTTCCTTGCCCATCCGTTCTCGGCACTGCTGCTCCAGCGCCGCCGACAGCCTCGACACATCGTAGCCGTGTTCCGCCGCCAGCGCCTCGCGCGCCGCCCTCACTTCCGACATGATCTCATCTTCCACGATCGAGCCGAAGTCTGGCTCTTCATGGTCCAACTCAGGCGGGAGGCTCATCGCTTGTCTAGCTCCTCAGGCGTGCATATCAGCGGCGGATCGTACCCTACACTACGACACACCTGTTCGACTCGTTTCCGAATCAGGGCGTTGGCCATATGCTTGAAGTTCCACGTCAGCAGAAAGTCGGCCCCGCCAATCGTAGCCGCTGCGATGTGCAGGGCATCGACCGAGGCCTTGGCCGGAAGGGGGCCAGGCTCAAGCAGCAGGTTCGCTAGGTGATCGATCTCCGATGAGCGTCGAATCAGCGCGATGGCAGCCAGAGCGTCGAGGCGCTGCTGGGCTTTGACGGCATTGCCACGGGCGGCCTCGTTGAGCACCGCTTGCGAGATGAAGAGATCGTAGTGCTGGCGCTGGGTGTGCCACCACTGGTAGGTGATAGTCTGGCGAGCGGCTGTGACAAGGTTGGAGCTTGTCGGCGCCGTCAAATAGCTGACGAGGGAGGTCTCGATGTAAAGGCGGGGCTTCATGGCGGGATACTACAACGCAGGTCGCTGTGGAGCCAGCGAAATCGGGGACACGAAGCGGCCAATCTGCCTAACGATCAAAGCTAAGGCGCGGAGCGGCGAACGCCAACGCTCGCATGGTACCGCTGAGACGCCGGCCGGCGCAAGCGCGCAAACGGCGGCCGCCCTTCGTCGCCTTGAGCGCCTTGTTATACAGCCCCGTGCTCAGCCACTTTACAAACGGTCATACTCCTCCGGCTCCACGTCCGATACCTTCGCCAACACCGCCTCAAACTCGGATCGGCTGCCGCGCTCACCTCGCTCACGCAAGTAGTCCACCGTGCGCAGGGCCGATAGCTTCTCGGCCACAGCCAAGGCTACCAGTTGGTTCATCGACACGCCTTCCTGCTCCGCCATCGTTTTGAGTTGGCGATGCAACGATTCAGGTAGGCGGATGCTCAGTGTGCTCATCAGTAAAAGGGGTATCAGTAGGAGGGGTAAGTGAACCGTCTTGGTTAGGACAGCACGCCCAGCAGGGTCAGAAACTCGCGGGCGTCGAGCACTTCGATGCCGAAGGCTTCTACGCCAGCGAAGTCGCGTTTGTTGTAGCTGACAATGTAGGGGCAGGAGG
>JBCDJV010000024.1:0-48970 GCA_038747425.1 Bacteroidota bacterium | reverse complement strand
GGGGCCGGGGGCGCTGTAGTACCCCCCCGCGCTGCCGCCCCCCCATGCGGGGCGCGGGGGTTTTCCCGGCCGGCCCCCTTCGTGTATGTTCGCTCATTCGTCGGCCACCAGGGCAAAGAACCGATCTCCGTCCAGCCAATCAGAGGCTGACCAGGAATGGATGAAGACGGTGAAAACGAGCGCGGGGGGCGCCAGGCTAGGCGCCTGAAGAGCGCGGGGCCGCGCCCCGGGCGACGAAGGCAACGCCGCCTGGCGGCTCCAGATCCGTTTGCAGCCCTTCACCGGCCATTCATAGTCAGGCTCTCAGTACACATGGCCTTGCAAGCTTGATCGGGGCCGCCTGATTGATCGTGAGGATCGGGTGGTGTATGCTCCGGCCACCGCTGCCTATGAACTGGACAACATGAGGGCCCCATGAGCCTTGCAGAGCCTCAACATGCGTTCCTGAGCCACGTCTTTCACGGCGTGCCTTTTACATCCGCCGAGTTTGAACGCGTGGCCGAAGCCTACGAACGAGTGGCCTTCTCAAAGGGAGCTATGCTGCTCCAGGAGGGACAGTGCGCAAACGACTATGCTCTCCTGGAACGCGGGATGCTTCGGGCCTTCGCCGTGGATCCTGAGGGCCAGGATAGAACCACCGGGTTCTTCCTGCCTGGCCAGATCGTGATTGAGGTCGCGTCGTTCTTCATGCGTCGGCCCACGCGAGAGAATATCCAGGCGATGGACGATGGCGTGTGTTGGCGTATCTCGTTTGATCGATTCCAGACACTCTTTCACAGCATCGAGGCCTATCGCGAATGGGGCCGCGGGTGCCTCGTCGAGCAATTCTTTGCCCTGAAACAACGCTCGTTGTCCATGATCACCGATTCAGCGACGGAGCGGTATCAACAGCTGCTGGCCACACAGCCAGAGATTGTGCAACAGGCTACCCTCAAGCATGTGGCCTCTTACCTCGGGATCACGGATACCTCCCTGAGCCGGATCCGAAAAGCCGTGGCCACCCCCTGAACGGCTCCGGGAAGCAGGCTGACGACCCCAGGGTACACCGTTACCTGGCATGGCGGAGTATTTCTTGACTTATGACAAGGCAGCTCGTGGGACTAGATCCTATGTTCGGAACCGTCCCTTCCGTTGTTCTTGTTTGTGCCTCCTGCCATGTCCTCCTCACCCTTGCACTCCATCTTTGAGCCGGCCACCCGCGACGCCCTGCTGCAACGCATCGAGCGGTTAACCTCAGAGGCCCTCCCTCAGTGGGGCACCATGAGTGCCTACCAGATGGTCCGCCACTGCATGCGGAGCGAACGCATGTATCAGGGAGAGGTCCGCCTGAAACGAACCTTTGTGGGTCGGCTGTTTGGGCGTATGGCCTTGAAGAGTCCCCTCAAAGACGAGGCGCCACTCGGCAAAAACGCGCCGACTCACCCCACGTTCAAGATCACGGAGGAGGGTGACCTGGAACCGGTCAAGCAGGCGTGGATGGCGTTGCTTCGTGCGTATGGGGAACGCCCCGCCTCGGCCTATGCGGGGTTTGTTCACCCGTTCTTCGGCGCCATGGATCGAGAGCAGATCGGCCAGATGGTGTACAAGCATACCGATCACCATTTGCGCCAGTTTGGCGTCTGACGCCCGCTGTTACCAGGTGGCTCGCTGCAGCGGCCGAAGCACCAGGAGCAGAGCCTTGAAGCCGCGGGGCCCAGTGAGCGTATGAGGCGTGCCCGCAGGCAACGCCACGGTCTCTCCGGCGGAGGCTTGGAACCGCGTCTCGTGGAGGGACACCTCGGCGACTCCGTCCAACACGTGTAGCAGCGCATCCCCTGAGGCTGCGGGTAGGCGTAGGTGTACGCCGGATGGTACCGCACACACCGACACGTTCGTCCCACTATGGCGGGCGAGCGTGCGGCTCGCCACCTCGCCCGGTCGGTAGTCTACAAGCGTGCTGAGGCGTACAGCCTCGCCCGGAGGCAAAGGTCGGATCATAGACGATGGGAAAACGCTCAACGAGGTGCCCTAACGTACGGCTTGAGAGCACAAATTGGCAGCTCCCCCTTCTGGTCTTCACAAAAACAAGGTCATTCTTAATCTGCAGGTTGCACGCCTGTTATTTTTTCGTTACCTCAAAGAGGCGATTCCCTCTGCAGTTCTTCGGGCCGCCTGTCACACCTTCTTCTACGCCGGCCCTGTTTGACTTGGCCTTTGAGCGTCCTGCTCTAGCCCGGGTCCCCTTCGTCTCGGCCCCCAACCCTCCTTGTCCATGTCTTTCTCCGATCGAGCCCTCCGCGGGCTCCTGGGTGCGCTATGCCTGGCGCTCTTGCTTGTAGGTTGCGAACAGAGTACCAGCCTCGACGCGCTTGAAACCACCGCCGACAAGACCGCTCCTGCGCACGACTTTGACCTCACGCCCCCTGACCATCCGCCGGCTGCAGCTTCGGCCTCCGCCACCACAAATGGGGCCGCCTCCGATGTGGATGGCCGATCTGTCCTCACCACCGAAGCCATTCCCGGTCAGTATATCGTCGTCTTCAACGACCAGGCGATGAGTGCCGCTGGCGCTACGGATCTGGCCGACCGAATGCTCACGACGCACGGAGGGGACGCCCTGTTCACCTACAACACGGCGATCAAAGGCTTTGCGGCCCGCCTGTCGAAGGCAGCTGCCGAGGCCCTCAGCCAAGATCCCCATGTGGCGCTGATCGAGCCCGACCGCCCCGTCTACGCCCTAGGCACCCAGACAAATGCCACATGGGGCCTTGATCGCATCGACCAGCGCGACCTGCCGCTCAACAGCACGTACACCTACACGCCGGATGGGACGGGCGTGTACGCGTTTGTCATCGACACGGGCATCCGCACGGGGCATGCTGAGTTTCAAGGGCGCGCGCAGCAAGGCTTCGATGCCTTCGGCGGAAATAGCGAGGACTGCAACGGCCACGGGACGCATGTAGCCGGCACCGTGGGCGGCCGCACGTATGGTGTAGCGCAGAACGTGAACCTGGTAGGGGTGCGCGTGCTGAACTGTAGCGGCTCTGGCTCCAACAGCGGCGTCATCGCCGGGGTGGACTGGGTGACGCAGCAGAAGCAGAACAACCCCAGCATCCCGATGGTCGCCAACATGAGCCTGGGCGGCGGAGCCAGCACCGCCCTCGACAATGCGATTTGATCCTCGATCAACGCCGGGGTGGCCTACGCCGTGGCCGCCGGCAATGAAAACCAGAACGCCTGCAACGTATCGCCTGCCCGGGTAGATGAAGCGCTCACGGTGGGCTCAACGACCACCTCAGACCAGCGTTCGTCGTTCTCAAACCATGGTTCCTGCGTAGACCTGTTTGCCCCAGGCTCAAGCATCACCTCCGCCTGGTACAACAGTAATACGGCCGTTCGCACCATCAGCGGAACGTCCATGGCCTCGCCGCATGTGGCCGGGGCGGCGGCGTTGTACCTGGACGAGAATCCCTCGGCGAGCCCGGCCGCCGTGTTCTCTGCCATCACCGGCACGGCCACGACGGGCCGCCTGAGCAGCATCCGCTCTGGGTCTCCCAATCGCCTGCTCTACAGCCCCCTCTCTGGCAATGGCGGCGGCGGTGGTGGCGGTACGCCCTGCACGAGCTGTACCACCTACACGGGCACCCTGACCGGCACCGGGGACAACGACTACCAGCCCAACGGCACCTACTACTACAGCCGTTCCGGGACCCATCAGGGCTTCCTGCGTGGCCCCTCAGGGACCGACGTTGACCTCTACCTGCTGCGGTGGAATGGCCGAGGGTGGCAAACGGTGGCGCGCGGCACCACCGCCAACGCCGATGAAGACGTCACGTACTCCGGCTCCAGTGGCTACTACGTGTGGCGCGTCTATGCCTACAGCGGAAGCGGTCCGTACACGTTCTACCTCGACCGACCCTAATCCAGCCCCGTCGTCCGGACCGCGAGGCGCACGCCGCCTCGCGGGTTCGGGGCGTCATGGATGCACCGCTTTGCCCTCGACCGAACCCTCGGCGGGCCCGAGGACAAGCCCAGCGGGCTTCGCTACTCCTCCATCTTGAGGTAGGTATTCCATCCATGATCAGCAGTCTCATCGGGGCCGGGGCGCTTGAAGGTGTAGGCCTCGTCCCGGGACCCGCATTTGTGCTTGTAGATGGACACGCTGGTGTCCGTCAGGGCCTCGAAGAACATCACGTAATAGATCTCATTGCCAGTGTGCCCGATCCAGCGCCCCTCAGACGTGTCGTAGCTCTCCAGGTGGATGACGTAGTGGGTGGCATAGGCCGGTCCCGCCATATCGTACTCCACCTGATCGGCCGAGAAGATGTTGGTCGAGACCTGCGTGCCATAGCTGGGGATGTCGAAGGTCCAGCTGTATGTACCGCGCAGCGGGAACGGGTCGGTCCTTGGTTCGAGGGCGGACACCGGATCGCTGCCGGAGCAGGCGGCCAGCACCAGAATGAGGAGGGCTCCAAGGATCAAACGGACAATTACGTTCATGGCACCAAGTGAGGAATAGTTGTAAATACCATGTAATGACACTCTCTGGATTGGATCTACACAGCGCCTGATGGTACAGTATCGTGCGGCTACCCCACCACGTGTCCGTAGATTGCCGATTCGACCATCCTGACCTTCCCGATACCCGGTGTAAGGCCAGCCCTTACACGAATTCTCACCGGGGGCATAGCCTCACCACGTTCCATCATTCAGTCCACTGCCATCTGCGAAGACCCCCATGTCTACCTCTCGCCCCCTCCCCTTCTTGCTCTCTGCCCTCCTCCTTGTTGTCCTCACCACCGGCTGCGCCACGGCACAGACGGATGCGCCGTTCACGCAGGTTGACGATGCGACGCTGATCAGCGCCTTGCGTCAAGGAGGCCATGTCATCTACTTGCGCCATGCTCAAACCGAAAAAGACTACGCCGACCAAGTGACCGCCGACCCGAATGACGGCTCCACGCAACGCGTGCTCAGTGAGTTTGGGTGGCACCAAGCCAAAGGGATCGGCGAGGCCTTTCGCACCTTGGAGATCCCGGTCGGCGAGGTCATCAGCAGCCAGTACTTCCGGGCCTGGCAAACGGCTGACCTCGCCTTTAATCGGTATGAGAAAAACGCTGCGCTCAATTTCGAGCCGGCTGAAGAGTACACCGAGGAGCAATTTGCCGCTATGCGGAACCGAGTCATGCCCTTGGTCACGGCGGTCCCTGCTGAGGGTGTGAACACCGTCATCGTAGGGCATGATGACCCCTTTGAAGCCGTCACCGGCATCTATCCCGAGCCTCAAGGCGTGGGCTACGTGCTGCGTCCTGATGGTCAAGGCGGGTTTACCATCCTTGCACGCATGGCATCCGACGAGTGGATGCGGCTGGGCGAATGACCGTCCGGTACGGGCGGCCCTGGCGCTCGCTGCTGCTCGCCGGCGCTTCTTAGCGATCAAACCCGCTCTTTCGGGTAAAAAGCTGGATACATTGCATCTAGCGGTCCTGGCAACGATTGCAATTCACATTATCTAGATGTAGTCTATGTCTGCATTGGACAGATCTGTGCATGGCCCCGACCGTCCGTACATGAAGCGATTTTTTTTGTCTCCAGCTTTTGGAATGGTGCAGCGCCTCGTCTTGGCCTTGGGGGGTGGCTACGTGCTCTCCGCCAGCTTTGTGATGCTCGCCGGCTGGGGGCTGGCCCAATTGGGGATGGCCCGCGGAGAAGCGGTGGTGTTGAGCATGATGGTCGGCTTCCTCGTTTTTCTGGGGCTCATCCTGTGGGCTTTTGCAGAACGCACCTTGGTTCGGCTTTGGGTGGTGTTTGGCGGCGGCTCCTTGGTCGGCATTGGACTCGTGCAGCTCGTGTCCGCCTCCTTTGCGGCCACCCCCTAACGACTCACTCGTTTAATCTTTAGTTGGTACGATGAAGCGCTCGTTTCGTCTTTCTATGGCCTGGCTCCACACCTGGGCCGGCGTTGTCATCGGGAGCCTGCTGTTTATCATCTTCTGGATGGGCTCACTGAGTGTGTTCGACCGTGAAATCGACCGCTGGATGATGCCAGACACCCGGTTTCACGCCCCGGAGTCCATCCACCTCGATGGCCTCGCGGACGATATCACCGCGCTTGCGCCTGGGTCCCCGCAGTGGGGCATCACGCTACCCACGGAGAGGGCACCCATGGGGCGTATCTTCTACCAGGACACGTCTGGCACCTTCCAGCGCAAATATGCCAACCTGGAAACCGGCACGTTCATCCCTGACCAAGGCACCCGCGCGGGGACCGGCTTCCTCTACCCGTTCCATTACTCGCTCCACATTCGCTGGAAAGGCGTGGGGTACTGGCTCGTAGGCCTCGCGGCCTTGGCCATGATGGCACTGCTCGTCACGGGCGTGATCATCCACAGCCGCATCTTCATCGACTTCTTCACCTTCCGTCCCAAGAAGAAGCTCCCCCGAAGTACGCTGGATTTGCACAACCTATCGGGGGTGCTGTTTCTACCCTTCCACTTTATGATCGCCTTCTCGGGACTGGTGATCTTCATGAACATCTACTTCCCGCAAGGCCCCAACCTGGCTTACGGGGACACCGACGTGCCTCGGTCCGAGTTCTTCGCTGACATCTACGGCCGCTACTCTCGCGACAAGGCCGAGGCACCTGGCCCCGAGGACACGGCCTCGCTGGATGTCATGCTGGCCCAATCCGAAGCCGCATGGGAGGGCACCCCAGCTAGCTTTGTCCGCGTATGGCACCCCGGCGATGCCAACAGCTACTTTGAGGTACGCCGCAGCGGAGCCCGCACCGTCCATTACCCCCGCCAGGTCTTTTACTACGATCTGGCCAGTGGCGACGTCATCAACGAATACAGCGACTCCTCGCCGGCCGTCCACACGCAACGCTTCCTCTCTGGGATGCACTTCATCTTGTATGACCACTGGGTGCTGCGCTGGTTCTATTTCGTGGCGGGCATCGCGGGATGCATTTTGATCGCCACAGGCTTCGTGTACTGGATGGAGACGCGGCGCAAGAAGCACGAGAAGATGGGCCTCAAGGGCGTCCGCATCGTGCATGGTCTCACCATTGGTAGCGTGACCGGCATCTTGGTGGCCACGCTGGCCTTCTTCGTCATCAACCGCCTGCTGCCGCTCAACACTGAGTTTCTGGGACTGAGCCGGGCCGCACTGGAGATTGCCGTCTTCTACCTGGTTTGGGTGGCCACGTTTGCCCATGCCTTCTTCCGGCCGAGCCGCGCCTGGCTGGAGCAGACGTGGGTCATTGCCGGCCTCTCGGTGCTGGCCTTTGTCCTGAACGGCCTCACCACCGGCGACCACCTGTTCCGAAGCATCTCGGAAGGCCTGTGGGCCGTGGCGGGCATGGACCTGATGCTGCTATTCTCCGCCGTGGTGGCCGCGCTGATGGCCCGGCGGTTGCAGAAGAAGCAAACGAGCGAGCCCGTCCCGATCAAGCAGGCCGCTGCCGCTCCTAGCCCCGCCCCTCGCGTGCCTAAACCCGAGGTGGCCCATGGTTGATGTGCTGCTCCTTCTAGGCAGCTTCCTAGCTTCCTACCTAGGCTTCGCTTTGATGGCGCTGACGCTGGACCGCCACTGGCGTGACATCACCGACCGTCCAAAGCCGGATCGGCAACTCGTTCTTCGCATCGGCGGCTACGGGCTCCTCGTGGCCGCCTTCGCCATGGTATTCGTCAGCGACGGCCCCTCCTTTGGCGCCTTACTGTGGATCTTGGGCTTAGGGGCGGCCGCCTACGCCCTGGCCATGACCCTGGCCTGGCGAGCCGAGTGGCTGCGCCCCCTGGCCCATGTCGTCAGTCAGTCGGCCCCCGCCGGCGCTGCGGCCGCCTCCCCTTCCCCACGTCGTCCACCACGACCTCCGAGCGGAGTAGCCCCCGCACCACCGGGCGCACGGCGCGTAGCCCGTCCCCCCGGAGCACCTCCTCCTGGCAAGCGCCCCCCCCAGCGCCCGCCTGCTGGCGATTGACGGCGCGGGTCGTACCTCAGGGATGCTCCATGGCCACGGCCGAAGGACCGTCCTGGTCGGCTCCACGTGCAGACCGATGGCGGGCCTTGCTCGGTTGTGACGGTCGCTTGCTGGGATCTGCCTGATCCTTGAGGAGCAGCCCCACGAAAGCCGCTGAGCACAAGATCAGGACCAGCGCGTAGGGAGCCGCCACGCTGAAGACGGCCTCGCTCGTTGAACTCCACACGCTGACGGCCAGTGTCTGGAAGCCTGGGGGCGACAGAATGAAAGTGAGGGGTAGCTCCTTCATGGCGGAGAGAAAAACCAGGGCACTGCCGGCCAAGAGTCCACGTCGCACCAGCGGAAAGGTCACTTCGAAGAAGGCTTGCAGGGGTGAGCGTCCGAGGGATCGGGCCGCCTCTTCCAAGCGGGGTGAGGCTTGGTAGAGCGCACTGCGGACGGGCCCCAGGGCCTCGGCCATGAAGTGCAAGGTGTAGACCATCACAAGCAGCGCCAGCGTCTGGTACAACACCGGTACCGTTCGCAGCGAGAAGAAGACGTACGCCAGCGCAAACGCCAGGGGCGGCGCGGCGTACCCCAGGTAGGCGATACGCTCCAAGCCGCGCGTCCAGATGGACGGGTACCGGACGCCCAGATAGGCCAGGGGCAGCGCCAGTAGGCCCGCCAGACCCGCCGCAGGCGCCGAGGCCATCAGGGATCGGCCCATGGCTTCTGTCAAGCGCCCCCAGCTGGTAGCCGCCGTGTCCGCCCCCACCCAATAGCCAATCGTGATGAGGGGGAGGATCAGGCTGGCCACCAGTAGCAGTCCCATGAATGCGTAGGCCGGATAGGCCATCCTTCCCAGTTGGACCCGGCGCGCTGGGCGCACGGCGCCGGTTCCGGCCCGGTGAAACGCGAGCCCGCGCAGCAGGCGGGCCTCCATCACCAACGCCCCGATGGTGAGCGAGAGCACCATGAGGGCCAGCCAAGCGGCGTAGATCCGATCGTACGCAGCGCTGTATTGCACATAGAGCGCATAGCTGAACGTCTCGAACCGCATCAGCGACACCACGCCAAAGTCGCCGAGGACGTGCAGCGTCACGAGCAGGGTGCCCGCATAGTAGGCGGGACGGAGCTGTGGCAGCACGATCCGCACGAAGACCTGGGTGGGACGCAGCCCCAATGACTGCGCCGTTTCCTCCAGGGCCGGGTCCAGCCCCTGAAGAGCCGCCCTGAGGTTGAGGAAGAGGTAGGGAAACGTGGTCAGCCCCAGGGCAATGAGCGCTCCCCAGTATCCTGAGATACGCGGCGTCAGGAGTCCAAACAGCTGCGCAAGGGTCCCCGTGGCGCCTGTAGACGCGAGCAGGACGTAGGCCATCACATAGGCCGGCATCGTCAAGGGGAGCACCCCGAGCAAGGTAATCCAGCGCCGCCCCGGTAGGGCTGCTCGCGTGGAGAGCCAGGCCATGGGAAGCGCCAACGCCGTGCTCAGCACGATGACCCCCCCGGTGAGCACCAAGGTATTGACCAAAAGGCGCAGGGTGCGCTCGCGCAGCAGCAACGAACGCAACACGGCCGGTTCAGCTTCAGAAGCTCGCAGCACCAGATACACGAGGGGGATCAACACCCCGGCTGCCACAACAAGGGCAGGGATCAGGAGCGATGTGCGAGCCGACAGACGAAGCCGAGCCGACCGTGGTACGGTGTCCTGTGTAGAGGTCAAAGCATCTCTTGGTCACGCAGCAAGGCCAGCGTACCTTCCAGCTCACGAAGCTGCTCAAAGTCGAACGTCGGACTCAGAGCACGGGCCTGCTCAAACGGCAGCAGGTAGTCCGGCACGTCCTCCAGTTGGATGACGGGGTACTCGTAGACCCGCTCGGCTGAGTAGTTTTCGGCTTCTTCGGAGAGCAAGAACCGCAGGAACGAGAGCGCAGCGGCATCCTGGTCACTCGTCTGCAAGAGGCCCGCGCCCGTCACGAGCGCCAGGTTGCCTACGTCGCCAGGCTCGAAGAAGTGGGTAGCCACCGGGGCGGGATCGCCCTCGCCTTCCGTGATGCGAAGGATGTAGTAGTGGTTGGTCAGCGCCACGTCGATCTCACCGGCCGCCAAGGCCTGCAGCATCGGCGTGTTGGACGAGTAGGCGATGGGCTCGAGGGCCTGGATGCCGTCGATCCACGCGTTGGTGGCGTCCTCGCCTTCGGTGATGGTCATGGCCGTCACGAAGTCCTGGAAGCTGGAGTAGGTGGGCGTCCATCCCATGCGGCCGGTCAAGTTCGTGGCGCCGGGCAGCTCGAGGACCGAGCCCGGCAGATCATCCGACGAAAGGGCGTTCGTGTTGTAGGCCATGGTGCGGAACCGGATGGTGACCGGTACCCAGAGGCCGCTAGACGGGACGAAAGCATCTGGACGCCCCGTCAGGCTGTCTGGCAGCGCCGTCAAGAGGTTGGCGTTGCTCACGGCACCCAAGGCGCCCGGCGTGTTCGCCCAGAACACGTCAGCGGGGCTTTCGGCCCCCTCTTCTTCGAGCGTGGCGATGAGTTCAGCGTCGCGGCCGTACCGGACGTCCACGTCGATGCCGCTTTCGGCTTCGAAGCGCTCGACGAGGGCATCGACCAGAGATTGGCTACGACCGGCATAGACGGTCAGCGTGCCAGCGGGCTCAGTGGTGGAGGTATCAGTCCCTGACTGGCACCCCGTAAACAACAGGGTTGAGGCCAAGGCAACGAAAAGGAATACACGCATGTCTTCAGAAGTGCGAAGTGGAGGGTGAATGTAGGGAAACGGAGACGCAGGGCGCGCGGGGCGATCCGTGGCGTCTACCATGGCGATCGGTGGCGGCGGTGGAAGACCGGGTGGGGAGTATCTGAGGAGCCCGGGCGCTGAAATACATGAGTATTCAGCGCGTAGGGTTCCGAAGATGGCATCTAAACTAGAACACGCTGCGCGCCTAGGCGCGGCCAGAAGGGGTACGCCGGTCTGTGTGCTCGAAGCTGCTGACTCACCATTGTGTAGTGAACACGCCTGGAACGTCGCGCAGCCCGATCGGGAAACACCATCCGCACGGATGAACCTCACCTGCACGGACGGTTGAACTATATGATAGGCCTATTTAAATACAGTCTAAGTAACAGGCTGGCGACTCCATCTTTTTTTCGCAAAGCGGTGCTTCGCTGCGGGTGGACCGAGGCCCACAGAGCGCCCTCCAGCCTGGATGTGTACGTCCCGCCACGCGCACCTGAGCCCGCCACTTCGTGCACCCACTCCAGCACGGGCCACCTGGGAAGCCCCCTCGGCGCCCCGACGGCAGAGAGGCTTGTCTGGGCCTCTCCGAGTTGCTTCTTTGACCGTGCTTGAGGGTTGGGTGTCGGCCGCAAGCGAGCCTATCTCAGCCCTGTGAGCACCTCAAGCCGCCTGCGTGCTAAGCGCCGCGGCGAACGGCTCGGAAGTGCTGCACGGCCGCCACGATCAGCCAGATGCACAGGGTGCCCGTCACCAGTTGGGCTCCGAATGCGATGGGGCGTGCGATCTCCCCCGAGGTGATGGCCGAGATCACAGGCCCTACGCTGCCTAGCCCACCAATCAAGGCCAAGACGGCCACGCCATGCATCGCATGCTTGGCCATGGATTCTTTGGCGCGCGCGATGGCCCACAAGGCCCCGACGGCCAAGCCGAGAAACGACGGAATGAGAGCGGTCATGCTACTGGCCCCCGATACGGTGTACGCGACCAAGCCCGCGACGATGAGCAGGCCCGATACAACGGCGGTGGTGCGGTAGATATCCATGATAAAATGAGAGCGTCAAACAGTAGAAAAGGGGGCGCCAAGCGGTTTGTGTAGGGCGTGGCTACAGGTGTGCAGCCAAGCCTTCGGCTTCTTCAATGAGGGCTTCAATCGCCTGCAGACCTTGGGTCCAAAAGCTCAGGTCCGTGAGGTCGATGCCCAGCCGACCAACCAAGGCGTGGGGCCAGTCCGAGCCCCCTGCGGCCAGCAAGTCCATGTATCCATCTGCGAAGGCCGCGCCTTGCTGCTGGTACTGTGCATACAGGGCCAGCACCAGCAGTTCGCCGAAGGCATACGCGTATACGTAGCCCGGGGTGTGGAGGAAATGCGGAATGTAGCTCCACCAGTGCTGATAATGGTCGCCAAGCACCACGCTACCTTGGAACATAGCGGACTGCGTCTCGACCCAGGCGGCGTCGAGCTGATCGCTGGACAGCTCGCCTTCGGTGCGCCGGAGGGTATGCATGCGATCCTCGAACCGGTTCATCGCCACCTGGCGGAAGACGGTGGCCACCGTGTCGTCGATCTTCCCGACCAGCATAGCCAGGCGGTTGGCTGGGTCGTCTTCGGCCTGCATGAGCCGCTGGAAGACCAGCATCTCACCAAATACCGAGGCGGTCTCGGCCGTCGTCAACGGCGTGTCAGCATGGAAGAGGCCTTGGTCACGAGAGAGGTACTGGTGCACGCCGTGCCCCAGCTCGTGCGCTAGGGTCTGGACGTCACGAATCTTGCCCGTGTAGTTCATCAGGATGTACGGGTGCGCACTGGGCACGGCGCCGTGGCTGAACGCCCCCCCGCGCTTGCCGGGGTCCAGGGCGGCATCGATCCAGTTCTGCGCGAAGAACTGCCCCGCGATCTGACCGAGCCGCGGATGAAACGAGCCGTAGGCGTCTTCCACGAGGGTCTGCGCATCGGCCCAGGCATACCTGGTCTCAGCTTCACCCACGGGTGCATAGCGGTCGTAATCATACATCGTGTCCACGCCCAGCAGACGCCGCTTCAAGGTGTAAAACCGAGCCACCAGATCGTAGCGATTCGTCACCGCTGCAATCAGGGCGTCTACCACATCATCTGCCACCTCGTTGGACAAGTTTCGGCTGGTGATCCAAGAAGGGTAGCCCCGCAGTCGGTCATCGGTTGCTTTGTCAGCCAGGATGGTGTTGAACACAAACGTCAACGAGCGCAGATGCTCTTGCAGTCCTTCGGTGAAGGCCAGCGCGGCCTGGCGCCGCAGCGCCCGGTCCGGTTCGTAGAGCTTGGTGAGCACCTCTTGCTGCGTCAGCGAGACGCCATCGAGCGTGAAACGGGCCGCCCCCAGCGTCTCATCGAAGTACCGATTCCAGGCGCCTCGTCCGGTGATGTGCTTCTCGGAGAGGATCTTCTCCTCGGGCTCGGTCAGCAAATGATCTTTGGTGAGGCGCTCGACCTCCAGGTAGTGCCGATACCGAGCCAGGGCTTCGTGGCGGAGCAATTCCTCGGCCTGGGCGTCGTCCAGATGGGCCCACTCCAGCTCGAAAAAGATGAGGCGCTGACTGGTGGCCGTGTAGGCCTCGCGTACCCGCTGCAACAAAGCACCTGCGGTGGCCTCGTTGGTCTGCGTCGACCAGTTCAGGTAGGCATACGTGTACGCGCGCCCCACCCGGTCCTGGATCGACTCCAGCAGGTCCAGCGCTTCGGCCAAGGCGTCTGGGCTCAGGTGGTTCACCTGGCCCCGGTAGCGCTGCTCAAAGGCGGCGGCGTCTTGGTCGGCGTCCGTCAGGTCGGCGGTCAGTGCGTCATGGGTCTCGTACAGATCAGAGAGATCCCAGCGCACCGTTTCGGCCCCAGTCAGCGTGGCTTCCATGGATACAGGTAGATCGGAGGATAATAACGGATCTCAGGTACCAGGCGAGGCTCAGGCGGGTTTCCGCCGGCCCCTCTGGGCGGTACGTCTACCCACCGCTTTCATCCAACCTACGCCATGGAGGAGACGAGGCGATCGCTTTCGGCGAGACCCAGTCCTGGCTGGTACGTACCTTGGCTCCCGCTCCACCCGCATTCTGCTTGAACTTTACCCCATCCGTGCATGTCGCCGTTTCGTTCTATCGCTGACATGGAGGACTTTGAAGCGGCCCTGACGGCCTCTGAAGTGTCCCCGGTGATCGTTTTTAAGCATTCCGCTACGTGCCCTATCAGCCACTCAGCCCGAAGGCGCCTGACGTCGTTTGCGCAGGAGGCGGCCGCGCCCCCCATCTTTGAGTTGGTGGTCCAGGAGGCCAGGCCCGTCTCCAACCAGGTCGCTGCGTCCTACGACGTTCGCCATGAATCCCCTCAGGTGCTCATCTTTTCAGATCGGGCGGTTATCTTTCATGCCTCCCATGGCACCATCCGTGAGCGCGTCCTGCGTGAGGCGCTGCAGGACTTGTCCACATGAACGCCAACCCTCTCCTCTCTGCCTCCCTTCGCAGCGCCTCCATCGGGGGAGGCCTGGGGCTCGGCGTGTTGCTTGTGACCTTGTTCGTGGGGTGCGATCCCGCCCCCCCTCCGATTGGCAGCCAGTATAGCCCGGCCCTCCTAGAAACCACCCGTCCACCTGAAGCGGTGGCACGCGGCTGGGCCGTGGATGCCGATACCCTGGCGCCTCAGCCGGCCCCCAGCCTGGCTCTGCGCACGCTGGCCGGCCCTACGCTGGACCTCGAGCGTTTGCGGGGCCAGGTGGTGGTGATCAACTTCTGGGCCACGTGGTGCCCTCCGTGTCGGATCGAGATGCCCATTCTGCAAGCGATCCATGAGGAGTACGCCCAACGCCCGCTTCACGTGATGGGCGTGGCGCTGAACGAGGGCGGGGCCTCAGAGGTCGCCCCCTTCATCCAGGAGCAGGGGACCACCTACACCATCGCCCTGGACTCCCTAGGCCTGGCGGCCGAAGCGTTTGGTGGGGTTTTAGGGCTGCCCGCTACGTTTCTTATTGACCATGAAGGGCACATCGTCTATCGACAGCTTGGCCTCTTTGACGAAGCTCGCTTTCGAGCTGATGTAGACCGTCACGTGCGCAACGCCCTGGCAGCCAACCCTTGACCCAATGGCCCGATCTGTCGACGACTGGACTGAGCGGCTCACCGACGCCCTCACCACTTCGGTGGAACACGCGCAAGCCATCCTGACCAACGACCCAGAGGTGCAGGACTGGTTGCGGCCAGCCGCCTTGGAAGCGGCCGTGCACCTTCAAGGCGGTCACGACCCCATCGCGGCCGCGCAGGCCTATGGCGACCTGCTCGATGGTCTTCACCGCACCCTCCCTCACCTGATCGAGGCCGTGGCCGCCGTCACCGGAGGGCATGGACGCCTGGACGTGGACTGGCGGCCCATGACCCCGGAATATAGCCGGCTCAATCTGACCTTTCGGCTGGGGGTCAAGCCGGATCTCTTGGTTCGGCTCAAGGAGATCGAGGAAGGCGCGATCGAAGCCCTACTGACGTCGTTGGTGGCCCACCTCCCCCCTGGCGATCCGTTTCCCGGACGCCCCCACCGCGTGAGGGCGGTACTGCTGGCTGGCGGACACGCCATCGGGCTCGAGCTGCAGGCCTCATCCGGCGGCGATCGGTCCCAAGATCGCTACAGCCTCAAGGCCCAAGGGGGGCACTGGTCTGACCCCTATCCTCTCCTCCAAACGACCCAGGCACTGCATCAGGGCCTGTCCTCCTAGCCTGCTTCCCCACCTCTTCGCGTGCCAGCCCTCATCGTTTTCGCCAAGTACCCCCAGCCGGGACACGTCAAGACGCGGCTTACGCCCTTTCTGACGCCTACGGAAGCCGCGTCTCTGTATACCGCGTTCCTGCACGACGCCCTGGCGCAGTACACAGCGCTGTCGGTACCGGTGCGGCTCTATCTGGCTGGGACACCCCCCAGCACCCGCTTCTTGCAGCCCCACGAAGCCGGTGTGACGCTACACCAACAGCACGGTCCCGACCTGGGCGCCCGCATGTGGCGAGCGTTTGTGGAAACGTTTGGCGATGGCTACCGACAGGCGGTCGTCATCGGTACGGATCACCCCACCCTACCCTCGGCCTTCATCGCGCAGGCGTTCTCCGCCCTCGATACGCCCCAATCTGTGTGCCTGGGCCCCAGCGAGGACGGCGGCTATTATCTCCTTGGCATGAACGATCTGTACGCCAGTCTTTTCCAGGACATGGTCTACAGTCAGCCCGACGTGTTTGAGGAAACCCTGTGGCGGGCGCACGACACGCAGGCGCATCTCACCATCCTACCGCCTTGGTATGACGTAGACACCCCGACCGAGCTGATGCGGCTACTCGGTGACCTGCACGAAACGGAGGCCCCCCTGCAGGCCACCCGCGCTTGGGTAGAAGCCGCCGTGCCCCCCCTGGCCACTCGGCCCCGTCCCTCGCCGGCCTGAGCACCGCTTCGTGCTCGGTTCGCATCTGGATTCCGTACCGCGCGGTAGCCAGGGCCCCCCGACGGAGCAGACGGCTCCATCATTCGAACATTTGTGGGAGCCCTGGTTTACTTTTCAGAGAGGCTAGTTTGCATACCTATCTCGGAGCCCTTGATGGAGATCAACAGAAGCAGCACGCCAGACACCCCTATTTTCCTCTCTACCGGTTCCTTCAAAACGCTTGAGCAGTTCATCATTGAGCGTCAGGGAACGAACCCCCACTCCACCGGCGCCTTCTCGCGGCTCTTGCGGGACCTCAGTGTAGCCGCCAAGGTCGTGAACCGCGATGTGCGTCGCGCCGGCCTGGTCAATATCCTCGGCGATTCTGGCGAGATCAATGTCCAGGGCGAAGTGCAGAAAAAGCTGGATGCGCTGGCCCATGGCGAGTTTGTGCGTGCCCTCAAACGCGGCGGCGTCTGCTGCATGATTGGTTCGGAGGAACATGCCGAGGCCATCCCGATCAATGCTTCCACGGATGAGGATGCGCGGTACATCGTCCTGCTAGACCCCCTGGACGGCTCGTCCAACATCGACGTGAACGTAGACATCGGGACGATCTTCAGCGTCTACCGTCTGCCCGAAGAAGCCTCCGTGGGCGATGTGCAAGCCGCTCTGATGCCCGGCGTCAAGCAAGTGGCCGCCGGCTATGTGGTGTATGGCTCGTCCACGATGCTGGTCTACACCACCGGGAGCGGGGTCAACGGCTTTACCCTGGATCCGTCCGTGGGCGAGTTTCTGCTTTCGCACCCCAACATCCGCACGCCCCGCACGGGCCAGTATTTTTCCGTCAACGTGGGCAACTATCGCTCCTTCGAAGAAGGGCTACGCGGCTACATTGACTGGGCCCAGGCTGAAGACCAGGATACCAGGCGTCCGTATTCGCTGCGGTACATTGGCTCTTTTGTGTCTGACTTTCATCGCAACCTACTCAAAGGGGGGATCTACATCTATCCCGCCAGCACCCGGGACCCCGAAGGGAAGCTCCGCCTCATGTACGAAGCGAATCCCATGGCCTTCCTGGTCGAGCAGGCAGGAGGCATGGCCACCGATGGCGTGGGGCGCATCTTGGAAAAAGAGCCGACCACCTTGCACCAGCGGACGCCGCTGTTCATCGGGAGCTCCGAGATGGTGCAACGGGCTCAGTCCTTTTTACGCCAGCACAGCGAATAGCACCTGGCTCCGTAGCTGAGCGCCGCTGGGCGCCGGCAGGCGTGACGCACCTCCTCAGGGGCGAACGTCCGCCTGGGCCAAGCTCTCCACGGCCGCAGCAAGCACTCGGGCTCCATGGAGGCCGTCCTCGGGGGTGGTGTATTCGTCGGGTCCGTGGCTTCGGCCTCCCCGAGATGGCACAAAGAGCAGCCCGCTGGGCACGATGGCGGCCAGGGCTTGGGCGTCATGGCCAGCTCCCGAGGGCATGGCGTACCCCGCCACCCCCACGTGCTTGGCGCCATGCGCTAAGGCCCGTTGCATCTGGGGATGGAGGGGCACCGGGTCAACACGGGCCGTCAGGGTACAGGTAGCCTCCAGCCCACCAGCCTGGGCTGCAGCCTGGGCCTCCTCGTGCACCAGGGCCTCCAGCACACGTAATCCGTCCACGGATCCCGCCCGCACCTCGACCCCCAGCGTTGTGAGCGCAGGCACCACGTTCAGGGCCCCAGGCTCCACCGTGAGCGTCCCCACTGTGGATCGGTAGGCCGGATCTGCTTGCACGGTCGCTGTGGCGAGACGGTCCATAAACCGGGCCGCGCCCAATAGGGCATCCCGGCGCGCCGGTAGGGCTGTGGTTCCGGCATGATCCGCCGCTCCCCGAAAACACACCTCATACTGCCAGATGCCCACCACCTCCGTCACAATCCCGACCCCACCGCCTCGCTGTTCCAGCTCACGCCCCTGCTCAATGTGCACCTCTAGGTAGCCCACGAGGCTTTCCGGGGCGCGACGGGCCTCGTCGAGACGAGTTGGGTCGACGCCCAGTGCCTGCGCAGCAGCCCGCGCGGCAGGGCTCAGCGAGGCCTCCAACTGGGCCTGGGCCTCAGGGGGAAGGGTACCGGTGAAGGCTCGGCTTCCCAACAACGGGAGGTACCGCCCCTCTTCGTCGGTGAAGCTGATCGCTTCCAAATTGAAAGGAAGCCGAATGGAGGCCTCGCGAGCGGCCAGGAGGACCTCCAAAGCACACAAAACACCCAGGGCCCCGTCAAAGGCCCCTCCGTAAGGCACGGAATCTAGGTGCGAGCCCAGCAGCAAGCTCGGCGCCTCGGGGCCTGCGACCATCAGGCGGGCGCCTTGGTTACCGGCTGTGTCCATCCAGGTCTCCAGCCCCGCTTCGCGGGCGGTATCCTGAAACCACCGGCACGCCGCCACGTGGGCGTCCGAGAAAGCGGGCCGGTGCACCCCACCGTCGGCGGTGGCCCCCACCGCGGCGAGTTCGGCCTGTAGCCGCGCCAACCGATCGGGTCGTACATGGAACGGCATGCGTAAAACGGGCCTACGAGGCCCCCACCGAAGCAGAGCCCATCTGCACAGTCCGCCCGAGCACCTCGGCAATACGCCGTACCTGCTGCATCATGTCCGCAAACTGATCGAAATACAGTGACTGGGGCCCGTCGCTGAAGGCCCGCGGAGGATCGGGGTGTACTTCAATCATCAGGCCGTCGGCTCCAGCCGCGATCGCGGCCCGGGCCATGGGCGTCACCTTGTTTCGGATGCCGGTGCCATGACTCGGATCGACGATGATCGGAAGATGGCTCTTTTTCTTGATGACCGGCACGGCGGATAGGTCCAGCGTATTGCGCGTGTAGGTCTCAAACGTGCGGATGCCCCGTTCACACAGGATAACCTGCTGATTCCCGCCCGACATGATGTATTCAGCACTCATCAGCCATTCCTGCACCGTGGCGGCCATCCCTCGCTTCAAGAACACCGGAAGGGGCTGCCGGCCTAGCTCTTTCAGCAGGTTGAAGTTCTGCATGTTGCGGGCGCCCACCTGGAACACGTCCGAGTAGGGCGCGATCTCTTCGATCTGGCTGATCTGCATCACCTCTGTGATGACCTTCAGATCGTGCCGCTCGGCCGCCGCCTTCATGTACTGGAGGCCCTCGATGCCCAACCCCTGGAATGAGTACGGCGATGAACGAGGCTTGTACGCACCGCCGCGCAAGAAGCGCGCACCATGGGCGGCCACATGCGCGGCCACCGTCTCGATCTGCTCCTCACTCTCCACAGCGCACGGGCCGGCCATCACCACGACCTCGTCCCCTCCTACCGGAACGCCGTCCACGTCGATCACCGAGTTCTCTTCATGCCAGATCCGGCTGGCAAATTTGTACGGCTCCGTGACCCGGTAGACACGCGCCACCCCGTCGATCACCTGGATGTGCCGTACGTCAAAGTCGGGCTTCACGCCGATAGCACCCAGCACGGTCTGGCTCACGCCGCTGGACTGATGAACGTCGAAGCCATAGCCGTTCAGGCGTTCGATGACCTCGTGAATCTGGGACTCGCTGGCCCCAGGCTGCATGACCACGACCATGGTGGGTGTCGCCGGTGAATGGTATCAGAAAGAAGGCTGTTAATCTGGGACTTATACGGCCCATTGTCAACGCCTGCTGATGCGAATCAAGGGTTGAATGCGGCCTCCAAGGCCGGCGTGTCGATCACGCGCCCTGACGAGTCCACCCTGGTGCCTTCGAGGGATCTGTACGAGGCGTCTAGCCCGAAACCAGCCCCCAAGGGGTCCTCGAACGCTTGTTTCGCATTTCTGATCATCGATGGCCCTGTGAGCCCTCGCGGCACAGTACGACGGGTTCCGGCCGGGATCTTCCCGCCCCCGATACGCCTACCAAGCCGCTCCTTTCATCTGTGTTGGAGGATGGTCTTGCCTACGCTTTTGCGCCCGGTGTGGTGCACCCGGTGTGCCCTCTACGCCAGCCTCCTGGCCCTGGGCGTGGTGCTTGGCCCTCGCGGCAGCGTAGCCTACCCTCACGCGGACTCGGTTTCCATCTACCTGATCAACCACGGCTACCATGTGGGCCTGGCCATTCCCACCAGCGCCGTCTCTTCGGATGTCTGGCCGGAGGCCGCCACCTTCCCGGAAGCGCGCTACCTGGAGGTAGGCTGGGGCGATGCCCGGTTCTACCAGACCTTGGCGCCCGGTCTGGGTATGACGCTCCGGGCCGGGCTGTGGCCCACCCCGAGCGTTGTGCATGTGGCTGGGCTTCGCCAGGCGCCCCCGCTGACCTTTCAGGGACAGGACGTGGTAGCGGTGCGGATCTCCGCTGCTCGCCTACGCAAGCTCGTTCGTTTCGTGAGCGAGGAAGTGACCCGTTCAGGCGCTGAGGCCGCGTTACCCACGGGCGAAGGACTGTACGGCGACAGTTCGTTCTTTGCCGCCCGGCGCTCCTATCACGCCTTCTACAACTGTAATCACTGGGCGGCTGAGGCGTTACGCGTGGCGGGCCTTCCCCTCGACCGACGTGGGGCCACCACGGCCGGGTCGCTGATGCGGCGCGTGCGGGCGGCCTTGGGTCTACCGGCGCCTCGCCCGTCTTCCTGATGGCACCGTGTGGACAGCGCCGACTCTACTCGCCCGCGATGCGTGTGGCTTTTTGGTCGGCCACCCGGGCCGCCACGGTGTTCAGCAGCGTAGCGAGGGCCTGCTTCGTGAACGGCTTCCCTAGATGATCGTCCATCCTGATCGACTCAAACAAGGCTACATCTTCCTGCATAACTTGAGCCGTGAGGGCTACGATGATCGGCTGCTCCCCGCCCTGAGCACGTATCCGCCGGGTGGTCTCCAAACCGTCCAACTCGGGCATCTGGATATCCATCAGGATGAGGTCATAGGCGGCACGGTCCAGCGCCTCTAGGACCTCTAGGCCATTGGCGGCTAGATCCGCCGTGTAGCCCAGGCGCTTGAGGGACCGCTGGGCCACTTTTTGGTTGACCACGTTGTCCTCAGCCAGCAAGATACGCAAGTCGGCTGCCGGGATCGTCGCGGGGGCTTGTGCTAGCTTCGGAGAGGATTGAGAGGTGGGCGTCTCGCGCTCTTCTTCAGCCGGAGGGAGATGAACGGTGAAGTGAAAATCTGAGCCCTTGCCTTCTTCACTCTCGGCCCAGATACGGCCGCCCATCAAGCCTACAAGTTGCTTGCAGATGGAGAGGCCAAGACCCGTGCCCCCGTAGCGGCGCGTGGTGGAGGCATCGGCTTGTGTGAAGGCGTCGAACAGGTCATCCAGGCGATCTGGAGGGATGCCAATCCCGCTATCAGACACCGTGATGTGCACCTGATGCGCTTCGGTACCCGGACGCACATGGATGGCTACGTCTCCTTCGTGCGTGAACTTCAGGGCATTGCTGACCAGATTGGTCAGCACCTGCCGCACTCGCGTTTCATCCCCAACCACCTGTTGAGACACGCGCTCATCAATATCAAGTGTTAGTTTAACGTAGTCGGTACGTCCGTTGTTAGCCATCAACTTGACGACGGTGTCTGCGGCTTTGTAGAGATCAAAGGAAGCCTGCTCTAGCTCGATCTGTCCCGCATCGATCTTGGAGAAATCAAGCACATCGTTGATGATGGTGAGGAGTGAGTCCCCGCTGGACAAGATGGTGTCCAGCATGTCGCGTTGATCTTCGGAGAGTTCTGTATCGCCCAACAGCGAGGCCATGCCGAGGATGCCGTTCATCGGCGTGCGAATTTCATGGCTCATGGTCGCCAAGAAGGTGCTCTTGGCGCGGGCGCCCGCCTCGGCTTGGTCACGGGCTTCCTTGAGCGCCTGCGTGTACTGGAGGAGCTCCTGCTCGGCGCGTTTGCGTTCGGTCACATCACGCTGGATCGACACCCAGTTTTGATAGGCTCCGTTTTCATCGGTGAGCGGCACGATGCTGACCTCCACCCAATACTCGGTACCGTCTTTCCGGTAGTTGAGTAGCTCCAAGCGCGTGGGATAGATCTCCTCCAAGGCCTTCCGAAGCTGATCTAGGGTGGAGCGACTGCTTCCAGGGCCTTGGAACATGCGCGGGGTCCGGCCGATGATCTCATGCTTCTCGTAGCCCGTGATGGCCACGAGGGCTTCGTTGGCATACACGATGCGCGGGCCATCTGGAGGGTCAATAGGCCCTGCCTCGGTGATCAAGACCGCATCGTTGGCGTTCTCCACCACCGACTCCAGCAAGCGAAGTTGATCGGTGGCTTTCTTGCGCCAGGTGATGTCCATCAATGTGCCCGTCATGCGGATGGCGGCACCCTGGGCATTCCACTCAGTGATCTTGCCGACCGCGATGACCCACCGCCAGGAGCCATCCGCATGCCGCAGCCTGAACTCGAGCTGTCCAGGGGCATCGCTTTGCTCCCTGAACCGCTGAAAACGCTCGCGGACGCCCGCCCGATCAGTAGGGTGCATCAATCGGAACAAGGAGCTCACAGAGGTGGCCTTGTCCGGTCCGTAGCCCAGCAGGTCGGTCCATCGATCCGTAGCCAGTGAAGCGCCTGTGGGGAGGTCGATGTCCCACAGGACCTGAGCGCCGGCCTCCAAGGCGAGCTTCAAGCGCTGCTCGTTGGTCTTGATGGAAAGGGCGGCCTCCTGCTTCTCGGTGATGTCGTTGGCACAAAAGACCACCGCCTCTACCTCCCGGCCACCCAGCACGGGGGCGAGGGTGTACTCGTACCAGAGCCCGAGATCAGCAGCGAACACCTCCTCCGTGTAGGTCTCTCCTTGCAGCGCACGCTGGATCGCGTCCTGTAGATGTGCGCTCCGCACCTCGCTCACCAAGCTCATGAAGGAGATCCCGGGCTCGACCTCCTGCTGATAGAATAGACGTGCATGTTGCTTGGCCCGCTGATTGGCCAGCAAGACCGTACCATCGGATGCTATCAGCACGAAGGCTTGCGTCGCATGGTCCATGATGGTTTGGAGCCGAGCTTGCAGAATAGACAGCTCCCGCGTGGCGCGGTCTTCCTCGGTGACGTCGTGGGTGACCACCAGGCCGCCGAGGATCGATCCCTCTGTGTTTCGCACCGGCCCTACATGGGTCTCATAGGCCCGCTCATCGTGGCTGACGCGGCGCGTGACCACATTCCCACGAATGGCATGGGTGTAGTCCACCGTCAGCTGGTCGGCCACGGTCCGTGCGAACACCTCTTGGGGGGTCTTACCCGGGAGATCCTGACGACTGGAATCGTGCGCACCCACCTGTAGGCTTCCCCCGGCCACCTGATACCGGAGGTCGGTATCAAACATGGCAATAACTCCAAACGGATAGCTCTCAATGATGCTGCGCAGGCGGCTCTCGCTCCGGGCCAGTGCTTCCCGGGCATTGCGGAGGTCGGTGATATCAAAGGTGATGACGAATCCGCCATCGATCGTCCCCTCCGCATTGGGCAAGGGCCCCGCGATGAACGTGAACCAGCGGTCGTTGTATTGGACCTCCATGATCTCAGTCTCACCTGCCAGCGCCTGCCGGTACGCCGGCTCGATGCGTGAACAGGTATCCGCATCGTACACCTCGGCGATGGTCCGGCCGACCAATTGACTGGCCTCTAACCCCACGGTCTGCAACCCTTGTCCCCCAGCAATCTGGTAGCGAAGGTCGTGGTCATACACCACAATAGCCCCAAACGGATAAGCTGCGACCAGAATTTCAAGGAGTCGCTGAGCCTCAGAGGCGTTGTCGAGGCTCTCAGGTGAGGAAGGAAGTGACCAGGCGGTGGTTAAACTTGCCACCTCTCGGACGGCCTCTACTTGATCCGCGTCCGGGGCCTTCGGACCTGTACCCTCTATCCAAAGCACGCGATGCCCCCCCCCGTCTGATTCAACCTGTAGGCCCAGGCTCCAGACGGTGTATGACGAGGCCGCTGTGTCCTCCACCTTGTTCGTCAACAGACCTTCCAGGTGACCGCGCCAGACCTCCTGGACTTGATGATCCCTCCATGCATCCGCAGAATGGGGCGTACCGTGGGCGGCCACGGTCTGAAAGGCGCTGGCGGTACCGGCATAGAGCATAGCACTGGTGCCACCAGAAACCGTACAGGCCAGGCGCATGAGCCGCTCTAGCATAGAACCAGCTTCGTGGCGGCCGCGGGGCTGCTTTGAGGATGGAGTCATCATCAGAGTCGTTTCGACGAGCGTGTTTGCCCAACGCCCCGACCAGAATCGGGCCAAACATCAGCGATCCACGAGGCCCCCTTCCACGGCGGCCACGCATCGTTGCTCCCCGTGCCCCTCATTCCTATCCACCCTCGTATCCCCATCGTACGTCGTGATCGCGTCCCAGTCCCTGATCTGGGTTCAGCTTCTCGGGGCTGGCCTCCTCGAGGTGCTTCGATCTGCACAGTCCCGGCCCAGGCTGTACCTTACGCTCACCCGCCTCTGTCCTTCTCCTGAGTCTGCCCTGTTCGATGCGTGCTCGCTCCGATTTACTCATCGTGCTACGTCCCACCGGCGTCGCATTCCTAGCCAGCATGCTCGTGCTCGTCACCCTGGGCTCGAGCTGTCAGCGTGCCGAGACACCGGCCACTCTCCGCGCCATGGCCTACAACATCCGGTTTAACAACCCCGGAGACAGCCTCCATGCCTGGCCCAACCGGCGGAACGACGTAGCGGCGCTCATCCGCTACCACAGCCCCGACGTCATGGGTCTGCAGGAGGCCTTGACCGGACAGGTGACGGAGCTGGATTCGCTCCTTCACGACTATGCCTGGTTTGGGGTTGGACGAGATGATGGAGAGGCCGCCGGCGAATACGTCCCGATCTTCTACCGCACCGGCCGACTCGAGCCCTTAGATCAGGGTCATTTCTGGCTCTCCGAAACGCCGGCCGTCCCTGGCAGCGTAAGCTGGGACGCCGCCATCACGCGGATGGTCACGTGGGGACATTTCCGGGATCGTTCCACTGGCCAGGCGCTCTACGTCTTCAACACCCATTTCGACCATGTGGGCACCGAGGCACGGCTGCAAAGCGCACAACTCCTCGTCGATCGTCTCCAAGAGATAGCGGGGGGCGCCCCCGTGGTGGTCACCGGCGATTTCAACGTCACCCCCTCGGCGCCCCCCTATGCGACGCTCACCAGCGTCCTTACGGACACCTTCAACGCGGCGGCAGACGGCCACCACGGGCCCACCGGCACGTTCTCTGGGTTTACGGTCAACGCCCCCGTGTCAGCTCGAAGGATTGATTACGTGTTCGTCCAAGGCCCCATTGAGGTCCAGCGCCACGCCATCCTGTCGGACCACACCGATCTCGGCTACCCCTCTGATCACCTGCCCGTTGTGGCCGACCTGCGCATAGGGTCATAAAGAGACGGCCGTACAACGCCGAGGACGGACGGCCCAGCCCGAGGCGCCGGCCTTGCGTGCATGGCCTCCCGTCCCATTTCGAATCTCACATTTCTCGTTGCGCATTCACACCACACGGTGGGCGCCCCTCTTTCTGGAGCGGGGCGCCCCCCACGATCCGCATCACGGACCAAAGCGAGCAGGCACGTCACGCCCGGCGACTGCCGCTGCGTTCTGCGTAGGGCATGGTGTGCACAGGATGCGCTTCAGTGAGGAACCACCGTCAGCGTCCACCGCGCACTACGGGTCCATGTGGATACGTCTGGGTTCTTGTATACACCTAGCACATGCGGTACGTGCCACCGTGGATAGAGCCTTCACGGCCCCCCTAGGACCAAAAACGGCCCGACCGGGGGCATCCGGTCGGGCCGCGTGCACAGCCAGGAAGGCCTACAAACCGTTAGGCCTTGGAGGGCTCCACCTGGGGAGGCGTGCTGGGAGCGGCACCATCGCCGGTCGGGGCCTCTACGGCGCTGCCCGGGAACTGCTTGACGTGCTTCGTATCCACCGCTTTGCCCGTGCCCTGGGCAATGGGCGAGGCCTCGTGGATGTAGAAGCGCTCGTTGGGCAGCGTGTCGCTGTGACGCCGGGCCGTGGCTGCACTCTGGCGCATGCTGGCGTCGGCGTTGCGGCGCAGCGCACGGACGTTCTCCTCGAAGCGGATCTCCAAGAGATCAAAGAGATGCACAAAAGCCTTGCGGTCGCGGTCGAACGCGGGGCCGTACTCGCCGCGGCGTAGCTGGAGATCCAGGCGCGAGAGCGAAGCCGAGAGCGCCAGCAGGTAGATCGCATTGTCAGCGATGCGGGCCTGCTGCGTCTGGCGCTTCACGATCTCCTCGCGCTCCCACTTACTCACCATCTTAAAGTAGTGGCTGTGCTTCTGCACCAGAGTGCTCAGGCGATCCGTGTACGCATCGAGCAGCGGGTGCCCCTTGCGGACTTCGGGAGCGGCAGGCTTCAGGCCGAGGAACAGCTGCGCGCCCAGTGGCAACGCCCGCGCCACGATCTTCGGGTTGAGGCCATTGCGCACCAGGCGCGTCACGTTCTCGCCGATGGTCTGCTCGCCATCCCACAGAAGCGCCTCCTGGATGCCGATCATCTGCTCGGCCAGCTGCTTGCCGCCGTACGCAAACACGAACGACTGCATCACCTCGTTGGAGCCTTCGACGATGCGGTGGATCCGGTGGTCACGGAAGATGCGCTCCAGCTCGTACTCCGTCATGTAGCCGTCGCCGCCCATGATCTGCATGGCATCGTCGATGACCTGCCACCCCATGTGGGAGGAGAAGACCTTGGTGATGGCCGTCTCCACCATGATGTCCTGGTCGCCGCGGTCCAGCATGCCCGTCATCAGGTAGAGCAGGGACTCCATGCCGTACGTGAGGGCCGCCATCCGGGCAATCTTCTCCTGCACCAGGTCAAAGTCGGCCAGCGGGCGCTCGAACTGGTACCGGGTCTGGGTCCACTTGATGCTCTGGTCCATGGCGCGCTTGGCGGCGCCGAGGATACCGGCCGACAGCGTGCAGCGGCCGTAGTTGAGGCAGGTCAGCGCCACGTTCAGGCCTTTGCCCTCTCGGTGGAGCAGGTTTTCGCGCGGTACGCAGACGTTCGTGAACCGGATACGCGCCTGCCACGTGCCCCGGATGCCGCACTTGGAACGGTTGTTCTCAAAGATCTCGACGCCTTCCATGTCTGGCGTAACGATGAGGGCCGTCACCCGGTCCTTCTCCGTACCGGTCTTGGGATCGGCCAGCCGCTGCTTACAGGCCACCGTGAAGAGGCCCGCCAACGCGCCCGAGGTGCTCCACTTCTTTTCTCCGTTGAGCACGTAATGGGTGCCATCCTCGCTCAGCACACACCGCGTTTCCTGCCCCGCGGCGTCGGACCCCACGTTGGGCTCACTCAGGCAGAACGCCGACAGAAACTCGCTGGCCACCTTGGGCAGGTAGGCCTGCTTCTGAGCCTCCGTGCCGAAGAGCATCAGCGCTTTGCACCCGATGGACTGGTGCGCAGACACCACCACCGCCGTCGAGGCGCAGTGACGACCGATCAGCTCCAGCACCCGGTTGTAGCTCGTGACGCCGAGGCCCAGGCCACCATACTCGGTCGGGATCGTCATCCCCATGACGCCGAGCTCGAAAAGCCGGTCGATGGCCCACGCGGGAATCTCCTCATCGCGGTCGATCTCAATGGAGGGGTGCTCCTCTTCGAGATAGGCACCCAGACGCTCCAGCAAGGCGTCGCAGGTGGCTTTCTCGTCGGCGTTGGACTCCGGATAGGGGAATACGAGATCGTTACGGAAGCGGCCCCAGAACAGGTTCTTGACGAACCCCATCTCGGACGGCTCCGGCCCCATCATGACTTCGATGTCCTCGATCATCTTGCGATCGCGGGCAGATACATTTTTTAGGTTACTGAGGCTCTGTGTCGACATGTGTGCGTTGACTAGATAGGCAGGTCATTATGCGGTAGCCTGGAGGGAAGGCCCACCGAAAAGCGCTTACAACTCCCTACTGAAGCCCGTCCCTCTCAGTTCCTACACAGGCTTGGTGCTTCGGGTACGAAACGCCTACCTTCTTCTGCTTTTCGTCTTCCCACGTCTTCCTCGCCTGCCTCATGGACGCCGCGGTCATTGAACGCATCCGGACCATACAGTCTGCCAAACACAGTGTGCTTTGCGTGGGGCTCGACCCTGACCCCGCCCGGCTGCCGCCCCACCTACTGGCCCAGTATGCCCTCCCAGACGCCATTCGTGCCTTCCAGCGGGCCATCATTGCTGCTACCGCTCCGTTCGCCTGTGCTTTCAAGGTTAACTTCGCGTTCTACGAAGCCTTGGGGGCGGATGGGTGGACCCTCCTGTCCGAGGCCCGCGCACAGATGCCAGCCGATACCCTCGCCATCGCCGACGCCAAACGGGGCGACATTGGCAACACCGCCCGGTTTTATGCCCGCTCGATCTTCGAACAGTTGGGGTATGAAGCCATCACGGTCGCCCCGTACATGGGGCGTGATGCCGTTCTCCCGTTCCTGGAGCACGCCGGCACTCTCACGTTTGTGCTGGCCCGCACGTCCAATCCGAGCGGAACCGACCTCCAGACCCTCCAGGCCGACGGCCGGCCGATCTACCAACAGGTGGCCCACCACGTAGCCCAGTGGAATCAGGACGCGCCCGGCCAGGCGGGCTTGGTAGCGGGGGCCACCCAGCCTGATGATGTGCGGGCTCTGCGCGCCGCCTGCCCCTCGCTTCCGTTCCTCATCCCCGGCGTTGGAGCCCAGGGAGGAGACCCGATCGCCATCATGGACGCCGCGCAGACGGCCGAGGGGCTGGTCCTCGTCAACAGCAGCCGCAGCATTCTCTACGCTTCACGCGGCCCAAACTTCGCGGATCACGCCGCGCAGCAAGCGGCTTCCTTGGCGACGGCCCTGGGGCCCCCCACAGCGGCCTAACCGGCTACACGACGCGTTACAGGAAGAGGCTGTGCAGCGTCCGGTGGTTTTCACCGACGCCAGACGCCCCATGCCATCCCGCACCGAGTACGTACACATAGACGGGCACGCGCTAGCCGTCACGCTCCATGAACCCGACACGACGATCCGGGGGGTGCCCGAGGCGTTTGTCCAGGCCTTGTGGGAGGATCGGTCCTTTACCACCACCGCGCTACGCACGGTGCATGGGCATACCGTTCGTATCATCTCGGGCGGCCAACCCAACGACCATGCTGGCCCCGACTTCCTCGGCGCTACGCTCTCCGTGGACGGCCTTCCCTGGCACGGCGATGTCGAGATCCACACACGGTCGGCGTTCTGGAATCAGCACGGCCACCACCGGGACCCGCGTTACAACGGAGTGGTGCTGCACGTGTGCTTGCAGGCCGATACCACGACGGGTACCCTCGTACGGGCCGACGGATCGGCTTTGGACGAGCTGATCCTTGCCCCCTATCTGCACCACCCTGTCCAGCGTGCCCTACACGCCTACCGGACGGCGAAAGCGCCTCCCTTTCTGTGCGCACCGCTCGTCCGGCATGTTCCACAAACGCTGCTGGCCTCGTGGCTGGGTCGGCTCGGCAAGCGACGCCTGGCCCTAAAAGCCGAACGCGCACGCACGGCCCATCGCCACGGAGCGAGCTTCGACCAAGTGCTATACGAGGCGTTGTTCGAGGGACTGGGCTACGTGCCCAATGCCGCGCCGATGCGGGCCCTGGCTCAGCGCGTGCCGCTTGCCCTGGTGCGCGCTCATGCCCCCGCTGCCGAGATCCTTCGTGGGTCCTTGCTCCACCTCTCTGGGCTCTCATCGGCGAACCCCGCAGGCCATGGCGGCCTCGCTCAGCCCATATCAGCCTGGGGCAAGGCCATCGCAGCCATCCCACCCTTGTTGCCCACGCAATGGAAACGTAGCCGGCTGCGCCCCGCCAACGCCCCACACCGACGCCTAGCCCAGGGGGTCGCGTGGTTGGCCCCAGGCGGCCTCCTGCGAGATCGCCCCCTCGCTCGCTTGCGTCACGCCTTGACCTCCAGCGAGCCCGCCGGGGCACTATCGGCGCTGCTTCGCCCGGCCACAGACACTGGCCCCGTGGGCTTGGGACGTGCTCACCAGCTCATCGTGAACGCGGTCATCCCAACGCTGCTCGCCACCCTGCATCCGACCCTCGACCTCAACCTTCGTCGACGTCTCCTCGATCTTCCGTCGGCGCTACCTCCGCCTTCGACATCGCTCGTGCGTACGTACCAGGAGGCGGGGCTGGCCGCCCGGTCAGCCCTGGATGTTCAGGGGGTGTACCACCTGCACGCGCGCTACTGCACGCCCACCCGGTGTCTCTCGTGCCGCATTGGCCAGCATCTGCTGCCCGGCCCGTCGGCCTCACCCACGGGACCTACTGACGAAGATCGCGAGCATGGTTAAGGACACCCGCGCGGCTGCCGATACTCGGTGCAGGCTGTGCGCACCCTGGCGCCACGGCCGTCACTCGTTACCCTGCAGTGCTTCCCCCTTCTTCCATGCCTTCAGATTCCTTCGTTCCGGCCACGCGATTCGAGAAAGAAATCGACCTCGAGTTGCGCTTTCCCCCGCTTCCTCGCACGATCACCGAAGTCGCCAAGCTGCAGTCCAAAGGTGTCCCAGACACCAAGCTCCTCGGCGAGATTGTCCATGCGGATCCGGTCATCGGCGCTTCCGTCTTGCGGCGGATTAACTCGGCCTACTACGGGCTGAGCCGTCGGGTGGGCGATGTAAAACGCGCGGTCCGGTTGTTGGGCTTCAATGAGGTCTGCAACATCGTCACGACCGCCGGGATGGTCTCCCTGAAGGACGCCATTGGAACGGACGAGCAGGCGACGATCTTCACCAACCTGATGCGGCTGAGCATCGGGGCTGCGTACATCGCGGAGGTGTTGCACGACGAGCTTCAGCTGCCCTCTGCCCTCACGTTCACCACGGCGCTTCTTCACCCGGTAGGCCGCCTGACCCTGCTCTTCAACCGTCCCGACGATTACGAGGCGCTGTGGTACACGTCAGACACAGGCACGGTGCCCACCAGCGCAAACGAGAAAGCGATCTTCGGCATGGACCATGCCGAGGCCGGTGGCTTGACCTGTGAGAAATGGGAGCTGCCCTCGGAGATGAGCACCGCGATCCGGCATTACCTGGCCCCCACGATGGTTGAGGACATGGCAGACGAGATCCTGGCCCTGACGATAGCCGTGTCCAGCCATGCCGCCATTCAGCTGGGTCTCCATTCAGGTGATCAGACTGATGAGCCGTATGTGCCCACCACCCATGCGCGTCGCCTGCTTGATACACTGGCCAAGATGCGCCCGAAGGCCGAAGCCTTCACCACAGACGACGTCACGTACCTGATTGAGCAGCAGCGAGCCAAAGCCCTGGCGTATGTCGACGCCATGGCTGTAGCGTAAGCACTGAGCTTGAGGAGCCACACCTGGAGGCCGTACGAGGGGACCTCGGCACGCAGACCCAGCGGGGATCAGAGGGTCAGGTGCATCCCAACGGCCCAGGTACGTCCTGGCGCTGGCAACCCCAGCTGTGGCAGGCGTTCTTTGTTCAGTGCGTTGTCTACGCGCAGGTAGGTCTCGAGCGCCAGGACCCGAGGCGTTTGCACCAGGTATCGATAGCTGAGCCGGGTGGCCACGATCCAAGAGGTGGGCAACCGGGTCAGGGTGCTTCTCTCATCCAGTGCATAGGTGCGACCCACATAGCTGCCGTCGAGGCGGACGGCTACCCCTCGCAACGGTCGGTAGATACTGGTCAGCGTAGACATCACAAACGGACGCTCCACCAGCCAGCGCGGTGCCTCAGCGTCCAAGGCCCGGGGCAGCAGCCAGGTCGCGTGTCCGCGCACATCCCATTGGCGCCAGCCATCCCACTCAGCGTGGGCCTCGAGCCCCACGGTCCGGCTGCCTTCCAGGTTGATGCGCCGCCGACGCTCCTCCAGCGCTCCCTGATCACCGGTCACCGTCACCCGCTCCTGGTCGATGGTGCCTTGGGTACGGGCCCAGAAGGCCGTCAACCGGCCCTGTACCGTCGGCGCGGCGTACTGGGCGCCGGCTTCGAGGGTCCAGGTGTCCTCCGGACGCAAATCAGGATTCAGGGCAAACCGGTTCAACGCCTCTCCGTAGAGCTCGCGCAGGGTGGGGAAGCGAGCTTTGTGCGAGGCGGCCCCGCGCAGGGTCCACCTGGTGTTCAGATCTTGCTCAAGCTCCACGCGTCCAGACCACGCCTGAAAGGGCGATTGACGGGGCTTATCCCCCGTGACAGGGGTCCACTGGCCCTCAGCCCCCAGGCCTATTGTCCACTGGCGTCCGGGCTGTGGTCGGTAGCGCCATTCGGCGCCTAGACTGGCCAGTTGCGTCAGATAGCGGAGCGACGCTGCGGCATGATCGGACGGTACGCGCCGCTCTTGCTGGGTATGCTCCGATGTCAGGCTATGGGCGGCTACCAGCAGCTCACCTTGGTTCAGCGTGCGCGTCCATGTGACACGCCCACCCACCGTCGCATCTTCATCGTCTTGCCGGTCTGTTCGGGTACGGTACGCGGCATCGTCATATTGATCGATGGTCTGCCGAAAGCGACTGCCCCACACCACGCCTTGCACAAATCCCCTCGGCACTTGGTAGCGTCCGTTGACAATCAACGTGGCCATCTGCCAATCCGGATACCGCCAGTAGCGCACCTGCTCCGAAGATGGGTCCAGGTGTCCCTCGGGGGCAATGCCCTTGGCTCCATCAACCAGAAGGCCTGAGAGGCCAAGCTTCCAACGTCCCTGGTTGTAGGTAAGACGACCATAGCCACTCAGCTGCCGAAGGTCCGTGTTGGTCCGTAGGGATCCGTCTTGCCCAAAGGGCAACGTGGCTTGGCTGGGAACGGTCTGGCCGTCTAGCTGGCGGGTGCTGATCGACCCCGCCCACCCCCACCGTGGCCTGCGCTGGAGCACACTGACTTGGCCCGTTCGGAGCGCCCCGGTCCCCGCTGACAGGCTGGCCTCTACGTAGGTGGAGGGGCGATCTAGCTCCCGCGCCACCAGGTTGATGACGCCTCCGGATGTGTTGGGCCCATAGAGCACGGACCCGGCTCCGGTGGACACTGTGATGCGTCCGACCATCGTGGAGGGCACCAGGCTGAGATCCACCCGGTTGTCCCACGGGATGTTCAAGAGGGCGCCATCGAAGAACAGCGCTGTTTGCCGTTCGCCGGCTCCTCGCAGGTAGATCAGGGTCTCGCCCCGCGAGTTGGTCTGGACATGAGCAGCGGGGATCAGCGGCGCCAAGGCCCCAATGGAGGCTCCGTCCTGCTGCGCGATGTCGGCCAAGGGAATACGCTGTACATCGAGCTGGAGCTCGCCCCGCTCAGCACGGCCCGTTCCCACGACGATCTCCGCGAGCTCGTACTCGCGCAGAGAGTCCCGCGGGACGACCTGGGTGGTATCCCGATGGGCACGAGGACCGGCCGCGTCAGGGGGCAGAGCGGCGTACTGGCGCCCCTCGGCCGAATGGAAGGCCGTGTAGGCAGTGGTCGACGATTCGATCTCGAACGAGGCCCCGCCACACAAAAGCCATAGGCCGGCAAGGAGCACTACCATAGGACAGAGCCGATACGGTGGCGACAGGAACTAAGAGGCGGTGTGCACTGCATCGGTCGTGCTGCGTTCTGGCGGTCCATCCACGCGTCTACAGAAGCCCTCAGCCTAGCTGCAGCCTCCGTGCTTGCCCATCCTCCAGATCGAGCCTGGTGGCCTCCCTCTCCTTCGAGCACACGCTTGTGTAACCCCCGTATACGGACTGCGTCCCGCTAGAACGTGAGGCGAGCGCACGGAGTTCGGGAAAGACCGCGCCGCCTGCAGCGATCTTTTTCTCCAGGGCTGAGCCGGTAGCCAGGCCTGCGTCTCAGTTGAAGAGCGGAATGAGCGACTGATCTTCCATGTCACGCCGTATGCGATCATACTGGGGCGGGACCACATACCAACGACTGGAGAAGGGCGGTTCGTTTGTCTGGAAGCCTGCCACCACCACCAACGCCTCCTCAAACAGGCGCTCGTACCGGTCGTACACCAGTTCTTGCTCTTGGTACAGAGCGCCTAGGGCGCGGTTGAGTACGCGGTACGAGCCCCCCTCGCTCACAAGCGCCTCGGCATAGGCCCGCTGTTGATCCAGTAGCTCGGCGTGCATGGCCACGGCTTCGGCATGATCGGCCGCCAGCGATTCCAAGACAGCGCGGCCCGCCGCCTCTCTGGAAATGCGCAACTGCTCAGACTGAGCCCGTTCCAAATCGCCCTCGAACTGACTCACGACTTCCGCCACCTGATTGACCAGTTCATCCTCCGTGCCGTAGCCACCATAGGTGCGGCAGCCTGTCAGCACAAGCAGCGAGCACACAGCCAGCCACGTCCATTGAGATGACCGAAGACGAGCATGAAACAGCTTCATGAGGCGAACGAGAGCGTGAGTACAGACAAAGACACCGCTGGCGAACAAGCCAGCCGCCGTAAGTTGATAAATTTCTGGATCAAACCCCACACTTGGGAGGCCACGCCAGAATTTCTGTGCATCTTCACCCCCGCACCGGCCAGCACTGCGCGCTCATGGTGGGAGGACGGTCCGTCAGCGCTGGGCGATACCACGCTGTAGATGGGGACGCACCAAGGCCTCAAACTCTTCGTAGCTCCGCTCGCCGATCTCAATCGCCTGGATGATGCCGTCTGTATCGATCACGTAGGTTACTGGACGTCCTCGGAGCATCTCCCGATACGCTTGGGGCAGCAACGCGGGATCGCTCACGAGCCCGCTCACCGTGTCCAAGGCCAGACGCCGCTCCTGGAAATCGAGCACGGAGGCCCGAGGCTCGTCGGAGATGGTGATCACCACCAGCCCATTGGCCGCATACGTCGTCTGCAAACGGTTCAGGGCGGGCAGCTCTTCGAGGCAAGGCGGGCACCACGTCGCCCAGAAGTTGAGCAGGACCACCTGCCCCCGGTAGTCTTCGATCTGCAAGGGAGCTTCATCGCTCACCTGGGTGAACGTAAAGTCTTCGGCCAGGGCTCCTATGTTGCCCCCTTGTAGCGGGAGTGCGCCTGTCGTGGCTGCACCTCGGCGTTGATCAAGCTGCTGCGCCAGCACCACCAGCAAGAGCGCACAGGCTATAAGCAGCACAGACAGCGTCGTGCCCACCCATTGGACCAGGCCCTGAGGCACGGGTCGCTTGTTGGTGCGCACGAGCAGAAAGAAGAACAACCCACCGACCACGCCCATCGCGACGGCCATACTGTAAGCAAACACTGGATCCATGAGGACCTCTTGTTGAAGACGGTGAGGGAGCTACAGGCTAGGCGTACCCGCGTCTGGCGCTTCGGGTTCGGCGGTGGCCGAGGGCATCGGGCGGGTTCTCCAAAGCACCACAAAGAGAAACCCCACCCCACTCAGGATCAGCATATCGGCCACGTTGAAGATAGCCGTGCTGAGCGGACCGGCCTGCATCAGTAGAAAGTCGATCACGTGCCCGTTGTTGAACAGGCGATCGATGACGTTCCCCAGGCCACCGCTGATGACCAGCGCGTACGCCAGGCTCTCAGACCGGCCCATGTTGTGCTGGAGGAGGACGTACACCAGCAGGCCCACCAGCAGGAGCGCCGCTCCAACTGTGAACAGCATGAACCGAACCGTCGGCGAAAGCGTGGCGCCCAGGCTCAAGGCCACTCCGCTGTTTTCGGCATAGATCAGCGTCAACACGCCGCCCAGATACGAGGTAGGGGGCATACCCATGAGCGCATGCTGGGCCCAGGCCTTGGTCACCTGGTCCACAGCCACGCCCACGGCCATGACGGTCAACATCAGTGGAATACGCGCCATCACAAATCGAAGTCGAAGAGCACACCCATATGCCATTGCCACTGCTGCCCATACCGGACCACGTTGGAGCCATCGGGCGTCACGAAGCCCTCGTCGAGTTCGAAGTCGAAGGCGTCGAGCCCGTAGGTGGCGCTTACGAAGAAGGCGGTCGGCAACAGGTAGAAGGAGCCCAGGCTGAAACGCAGCTCGCCCCCTACGTCACGCCGCACCTCGTCGAGGCCGGGCACGGGGCCGCTCCAGGCCAGGGCCGCATCCGCATAAACCCGAGCGTACACTTTGTCGATGTAGGCAAAAAGGACCTGGCGTTCGATGCGCGGAAAGACGGGGAACGTGTACGAGGCTTGCAGCCAGGCCGTCTCGTTGCCCCCCAGTCCATAGAACGGATACCCGCGGGCGCCAATCAAGCCCCCGATGAAGTCGTGGTAGAAGTCATCGACTTCTCCGCCCAGGATCGTGCTGCCCCGCAGGCGAAGGCCCACGCCATGGGTTCCGCCCAACGGCCGCCCAGGGAGCACGGTGCTGTAGCGTGCATCGAGCGTGATGCGGTGGTTCAAGAACCGCTCATACCGAGGCACCAACAGGCCTGACTCGACGTCGAAGCGGTCCAGCAGGCGTCCGCGCTCGACTTCGTAGCGCACATCGGCCCGCAGCCCATCTGGGATCACGTCCATCTCCCGGTGCGGACGCCGAGCTTCGAAGTACGCGTTCAGCAAGAAGGCTCGGCCGATGTAGTAGCGCGCCGAGGAGCTGGGGATGGTGAGGTCTTCCTCTCGCGAGAAGAAACGCTCGGTGATCACCCGGTACGGGCTGTAGCGGTAGCCCGCCTCAAGCAGCAGGAAGCGGTTGACCTTGCTCCGCGCAAAGAGGTTGCCCTCCCACAACGCATAGGCGATGTCCGCAAAGGTGGTCTCAGGAAAGCAGGAGGTACAGGGGAATTCCTCGATGCTCAGCCCGTTCTCGACGTTGCGGCGGATGTTGTAGAGTTCGATCGCCCACTGCGGTGCCCAGCGCTGGGGCAGGAGTCCGAGCAGCCCTTTCTTGTATTCAAACAGCAAGAACGCATCGCGCTCCAGGCCAAGCAGGCGCGAGGGCGCAAAGAAGTCACTCACCGACTCGGCATCCCGTGAGGCGGGCCCGACCAACAGCCCACCGAAGAGCGTCATGCCCTCGAGCATCTCGCGGGAGTTGGCGTAGATCCCCACCTTGGTGTTGCGGAGCAGCGTCTCGGCCCGCGTACGATCAGGAAGACGAGACTCCAGCCGGCTTCGGCGACGCGTCACGTACTGGTCCAACCTGAGAGCCGGATAGAAGGAGAACGACGTGAACACGTTGCCGTACGGCCGCACCGCCAGTGGGGCCGTGGACGCTTCGGACGGCGGCGCCGTGGGTGCGGGGGCGGGCGTAGCCCGTGGACCGCCACGCGTCACCTCCAGGATGGCACTCCCCTCCTGCCGCACCTCTTCGATGACGCCCGGTGCCAACGGCCGCACTGCGGAGTCATCCGCTTCGTTCAATGCTTCGAACGTGCGTGCGGCCATCGGGGCGCTGGCCACCCTTGGAGCGGGATCCGGCCCGATGAACGCCTCGCCGGGCTTCATCAGCACCGACGGTGGCTGGTAGGCCAAGCGGGGCGGATCCAGAGGCACTGGAGATTCCAACCAGGCTACTTTGTACCCCTCTGCTTCGAAGCGCGCAAACGCGACAGCGCCGTCTGCCCGAACGTGCGGCATGAACGCCCCCCCCACCACTTGTGTCAGAAGCTCGGCGGGGCCTCCGTCCACGGGCAGGCGGTACAGATTGAAGATGCCGGTGTCGTCCGCGCTGAAATACAGGTAGCGGCCGTCCGGGCCCCAGGCGGGGTCGCGTTCGTCGGCCGGGGTGGCCCGCAGAGGACGCATGGTGCGCGTAGCGACGTCGACCTGATACAGGTCTCGCCCGTGATCCAGGCCACTTCTTGAAAACGCCACCGTGGTGCCAGCAGGGTTCCAGGCGGGGTCTGAGACCTGCTCGCCATTCTGGAAATTGGTCAGTTGCTCCACCCGCTGATCGGCCAGATGCAGCACCATGAGATTGGTGGATCCGTCGCTCTGCTGCACGTAGGCAATGCGGGTGCCGTCTGGGCTGTAGCGGGGGTGCGTAGCGCGTGCATCTGTAGTGAGACGTTCCTGCGAGCGGGCCTCAAGGTCGTACCGGTAGAGATCGGCCACGAGGCGCCCATCGGCCGTATCTTTGACGCGGGTATAGACCAACGCATTGCCGTCGGGGTGCCACCCAAACGCGCCACCCACCCCGGACCGCACCTTGTGCCCCATGCTGCACACGTGCGTGCGCTCCACAAAGGCCCCCGGGCCCAGGTCGTGCGCTACCCAGGTGCCGGCCGTCAGATCCCGGACATAGAGGCTGCTGCGGTTGAAGTGCTCTCCTTTGTTGGAGACGTAGGCCAGGCGCGTCCCATCGGGCGAGAACTGAGGGTGGAAGTTGCTGAACCCTTCGTCTTCAATCAATTCACCGCTCACCTCGCGGGCCTGCACGAGGGCTGCTTGGGCCTCGTAGGCGTCGCGCACCTCCTGCATCCAAGCCGCGTACACGTCCGAGGCCCGCTCGCCGGTGACCTCCTTCAGGGCCCGTTCCACATTCCAGTTGGTCCACGACGAAAGGGCGTCGCTGAGATCGCGGAGGACCTCTTCGCCGTAGGTGTGCGCCAGGTAACGGGTGAAGGCAAAGCCGTGGTTATAGACGCCCTCGCGCATGAGGCTGCTGTGCGAGTAGAAGCCGCCCATGCCTTCCAGATCCAGCTCTTTCCCAGCCAGGACTCGCATGCGGAAAAACATATCCCGGTGGGTGTCCCAGCGGTCGTAGCGCAGCCCTGTGCGCTGATACTGCGCGGTACCCTCGGCCAGCCACGCGGGGTTGTTGAGAATCGGGACGGGGTAGGTGACGAGCACGTTGGGGAATCCGTAGAGGACATCCGGGCGGCGGACGTCTTCGTAGTCCAGCACCTGCAGATATAGGAACGGCAGCCGCCGGTTCGCCTTCATCGTCTTCTGGACCTGGACGATGTGCGTAAACTCGTGGGTGATGACGTTCCGGAGCCAGTTGTGGTCGCCGCGCAAAGGCGTCATCAGAGCCGGTGCCCAGATCTCAATCTTGTTGTCGAAGAAGTAGGCGGCGCCGTTGGAATAGTCCTCGTAGTCTTTGAGCACGATGGACACCTTGGTGTCTGGCTCGTAGCCATAGAGCTCGGTGATGGGCCCGTACACATCCTCGGCAATGCGGGCCACCACCTGGGCGGTGCGGGTGGCCCCACCGCCCTCTTCATCGGCATGGAAATGCACCTGGAAGTTCGGCGTCTCCACGGTATACCAGTCCAGCGACGACCGCACGTAGTCAAAGAAGCCCGGTCGAAGCTGCGCCTGTGCATCGGCTGCGCCGAACACCACGAGCACCAGCAGGCCCACCAGCCGGTTGCGAAGACGATTCCAATCTGTCTGCGAGGGGTTCATCGTATAATCGCCATCTTGATGAGCTCTACAGCCTCTTGGCCATCGAGGGTCGTCAGCTTGACGCGCGCCATGTAGACGCCGCTCGACGCGGACGTTTGCCAGGCCACCTCCGCCGGGACTCCTGCCTGTACGGTGGGCAGGTGCACCTGATCCACGCGCTGGCCGGCCAGATCAAAGATATCAATTTCCACGGCGCCGTCAGCCCCAGGGAGCACGCGGATGAAGGTCTGCCCGTTGGTGATGGGATTGGGCCAGTTGTACGTGCCCGCCTCGTCCAAGAGTGCTAGCCGTGCGGGAGGCTCGGGGCCTTCGTCTGCTAGCGTGATGAAGCTTGCGTTCGCGTCATCACCGTTGCGGGTACCCCAGCGCACGGCCCCGGCGCTGGGCACCGCCCACTGGCGAAGCTGCCCCGCTGTGGTCACCGCGGTCAGCACCTCCCCATCGAACCGCGGCGTCCCAGCCAGGCCGCGGCCGATCGAAAGGGGAAAGCCTGGCAGTTGGTCCACCAACGCATCGCCTACGCGAATGCGCGTGCGGGCTGACGCATCAGTAGCTCCCAGGACGGGGTACGCATACAACTGCCCACGCTCGGTGGGCACAAACACCACGCTGCCCGCTTCCTGGGTCCCCGCCGTCACCAGGGGCTGCCCCTCGGCCTGGGCGGGCAGTGGCAGGGGAAAGCCGTCTAGTAGTGCACCGCCTCGGTCCAACGCCAGCAACGTCGTTCCCAGCGTGACTACCACGTCGAGCCGTCCGTCTCTGTTAAGGTCGGCTAGCACGGGCAAGGCATCCAGCGCCGAGGGGATGGATACGTACGCCTCCAGCGGTACGAACTGAGGCTCCTTGCCATCGGCCACGAGCAGGAGCTGCCTGGACTCCAACAGCGGGATCACGCCCATCACGCCTTGTCGATCCATCCCGAACACCGGTTGTCCAACAGGCTCTTGAAGGGGCGTAGCCAACGACCAGGACCGGGTGCCGCCCCGTTCGGTGATGCCCTCAGGCTGAACCTGGAACCACGTGCCGGGTGCCGCCCCACGGGTGAGGCCGAGGATAGGGCCGACGCGTTCAAACGTGAAGACGCCAGGCTCTTGTATCGTTAGCAGCTCCTGCCCGTCCTGACTGCGAGCTATCACGCGTCCATCTCCTAGGCCCACCAGAGGAGGCTGCCACTCGAACGGCCGAGGAATGATCACGGGCTGGCCAAGTGACCCATCGGGACGCCCGAACGCGACCCCCGTTTGCCCCTCGACATCAATCAGCGTCACGAGACGACCGCCTTCTACCGTCGCGAACGCGGTCCCGCCCTGTTGGGACTCCACGACCTCACCCCGCCGCGTGTCCACGCGTAGTTGAAGCCCTCCTGAAGGGGCCAGCAGCGTTAGCTCGTTGGGCCGATCAGGGAGAGCGGTCAGCCTAACAGTTTGATCGAAGACCGCAGACGACTCGTCGAGCGCTACCTGAGCCGCGAGGTTGGTGTCGAGCAGCGGCACAACGGCATCCGTGATGCCATCTGGGCCACGTACGTACCGAACTTTCATGGAGGGCCCGGGCGCGCTGAAGCCTTCCAGGATGCGATAGCTGGGGCTGCCCGCGTTGGTGTTGCTGCTGGGGGTGGTATCCGGGCCGAAGCGGTTCTGGTAGAGGCGCACCTCTTGCCCCGTGGTGGTGAGCACCGCCACCGGGTTATCCTCGTACCAGAAGTCGAACGGCGTGCCCACGGAGAAGTCCGGCCCAAAACCTTGGGTCGGGAAGCCCAGATCTTGGGCCCCATCGGCCTCTTCCAGGTCGATGCCCCGGCGATCGGGGTCGGCATTGATGCGATTGGTGGACAGGGCCTCAGCGATGATCCGCTCGTCGATGTGCCAGATCAGGATACCGCCATTGAGCGGGTTTTCGTCTTCGTCCACCCCTCCAGGAAGGGCCCAGTCATAGTTGTCAGCCCCGACCACGACGCCGCCCTCAAAACCGCTGATGTCTACGCTGTTGAATGTCGTGTCCCCATTCTGCACCCGTTGCTCGCGGACCACCCCATCGCGCCATACCCGCAGGATGAGCCCGTCGGCTTCGGGGTCCCGGTAGCGGTTCTCAACCAAGAAGTATTCGGCTTCGGAGATGGGCACCAGGACGACGTCGGAGCGGCCGGGCTGGGAGGCGGCGTTCAGGGTCACGACCAACGGCCCTGGATCATCGAGGATGACGGGCTCGGTCCAGCCGAGGAACACCTTGGTCCAGGCCATGGGCTCCGGAGGGAGCAAGCCGTTGAAGGCGAACAGCCCCAGCGGATCCATCAGCCCAAACGGCCCGATGGCCGACTCGCCCGTCTCGGTGTTGAAGAGGTCTGGCACCCCCAGGAAGTTGAAGAAGCTGGCCGCGAAGAGCCCGTTGATAGAGAGCTCGATCAGGAATTCTTCATCGCTGATGAAGTTGAACCCTTTGCGGGTCTCGGTCCGCGGGAGCAGGATCGTGTTGCGGACCGCCGTCCCGCGGTAGTCCGGCACGGTACGGAGGAGGCGCTGGAACTGGGCCTCGTCGAAGTACAGAGAGGGCAGATCCTCGGGCGTCCGGTCCAGCACGGTGCCGGTCAGCTCCAGGTCGCGCCCCACACCGGCGTGGAAGATCACGAACGCTGTGGTGGATGGATCGAAGCGGCTGAGGTCGAAGGCGGACTGCTCGCCGGCCAGGCGCCAGGCCTCCTCCACGAGCTGAGCTAGCTTGGCGCGTTCCTCGGGGCCGTCCGAATCGAACCCGGTGGGGCTGTAGGCGCCCATCGGCTGCGAAACCTGCACCACCTCGGGCAGCAGGTGGGTGGTCAACTGGGTACGCCCGTCAGAGACCCGAGCCACGTAGTCTTCGAGAAAGTCGAGGCGGGCTTCGAAGTAGGGCGCATCGTGGGGCAGTGGGTCCACGGAGGCCTCCAACGTATCGTAGAGGGCCGTGTCAAAGAGGCCGGTGCCCGTGGTGAAGCGGGTGGTATCTGGCTGAAACTCCACGCGGAGCGCCACCACGTCGTACTGCGGGGCAGCCGGACGGCGCAGGTCCTGAGCCTGGACCGTGGCCACGCCCAGCATCAGGACGACCCAGAGACCGTGGCGTGCGAAAACGAACGGGTCCACCCCGGCGAACAGCCGCTCGAGGTGGACCCGCGTCAGGCGACGGGCGCCTGTCCAATTCATCATACGACCAACACTTCGTGGACGAGGGAGAGGGCTTTGCACAGCCCTGCGACCAGCGTGCGGAGCTACAGGTTGAGTAGCAGCGAGAACCGGATGGTGTTGGCCAATGGGCTGTTCTCCTGAACCGCGTAGATGTAGGAGAAGTCGACACCCACGATGTTGTACTCGATGCCCGCTCCGAACGTAAGGAACTGGCGGTTGCCGTTGTAGGGGCTCTCATAGAAGTAGCCGGCACGCAGCGCAAACAGGCGGGTGCCCGGCGCCGTGCTGTACCAGTACTCCAGCCCAGACCCGATGGTGAGCTGCTCCATGACCCCCAGCGAGCGCAGCTTGCTCGGATCCTCGGCGCACTCGCCCTGCGTGCCGGTGCAGGCCTCGATGGGGCTCCAGGCGGTGAAGATCGCCTGATAGAACGGGTCGGCCGTGCTGCCGGTGGAATCGACATCCACGTTGATGAGCAGCTTGTTGAAGTCCGTCGCCCAAGTCAGCTCGTTGTAGTCGTCAAACTTGAACGAGAAGGCCGTCCCAAAGCGCAGGTTGGTGGGGATCGGGTCGCTCTGCTCGCTGTCCGAGTACTGAATCTTGGGGCCCATGTTGGCCAGGTTCAGGCCCGCCGAGAAGGTGGTCTGGATGTTGCCGAGCGGGAACGGGTTGGTCCGGTAGAGGGCACCAAAGTCAAAGCCTGCGGATACGCCAGCCTTTGTTTCCTGGGCCCCGACGGTCTGGTTGGGCGCCAGGTTGGAGTAGATGAGGCGGAGGCCGGTACCTAGCGACAGGTTGGGCGTCACGTTGGTCCCGTACGAGACCCCAACGGCCAGGTCATACGAGCGGAAGGTCCCCGTAGGATTGTTCTGGGCATCGCGTCCTTCGTGCTCTCCCAGGTTGAGGAAGGTGACCTGGCCAGCAAAGGTACCTAGGCCAGGCACGTGGTGCTTCGCCACGAGGTACTCATAGAAGAGGCCCGCATTGAACTCAGGGAGCCAGTTCGAGTGGGTCAGTGAGACCTGCGTGCCACGCTGGTAGGCCAGGCCCGCCGGATTCCAGAAGACGGCGTAGGCGTTGTCGGCCAGTGCCACCCCGGAGTTACCCATGCCTGCGGCACGGCTGTCCGGTTCGATCTGGAGGAAGACAACCCCGGCCCCGCCGATCTGCGCCTGGGCATGAGGTGCCAAGCCAACTAGACCGGCACACACCAGGAGGAAGCCGCAGAGACGGACCGTAAGAGGAGAAGTGGACATGATGGATCTACGCAACGAGTTGGTATAGAACACGAAAGATACGAGGTATCGGGGAAACGAAATAGGTCATGACAGGGGGACCTTCTGGCCTACTACACGCAGAGCGCTGGGTATGACGCACACCAACCCCTCCTGTCATCGAATCACGGCGATTTTCTCAATTCGTTCAACGGTTGAGGTTTCGCCTTCGGCATTGGGAACGCGCACGCGCAGGTGATACAGGTAGATGCCCGTAGCGAGCGGGTCGAGGTCTTCGTCGCGGCCGTCCCAGTCGAGCTGCAGGGGGCCACCGGGCAACACCGCTTCGCGGTCGATGGTGCGGATGAGGCGCCCGGCCAAGGTGTACAGGCGAATCCGTACCTCGGCCAAGGTGCCCGGCGGCTGGTTATGCTCAAACACAAACCGTGCCGGACCGGTCGTGGGGTTGGGATAGGTGTACACGTTGTCGAGGCGCAGGCGATCATCCTCGGCCACGAAATACTCCAAGCTCGCCTCGGCCGAGTTGTTGAGCACATCCCAGGCCTTCACGCTGAGCTGGTTGATGCCCGGCGTCTGGTCATCGAGTTGCCACCGGACTTCGCCGCGCTGGAACGAGTTGGCCTCGGCTTCAAACGCGTTACTGAGGTCGATGGCACGGTCTTCTTCGCCGTTGATAACCAGCAGCAGCTCATGCCCCACACCCGCGCCGACCGTGTTGATCCCACTTTCGTCGAACAGCTTCACAATCAGCTCGGGCGAGCGCGTTGTCACGCCGCCGGATACAAAGGTGGTGTCATTGAGAAAGAGTGATAGCTCCGGGCCCTCGCCATCGTCTGGGGCATTGGCGGCGGTGCCGCCCACCAGTACGTCTTCATTGAACCCCGTGGCGTGCACCTCCGAGGACGTGGCATAGGCCGAGATCCGGCCGGTGCGGTTGCTGTACGAGATATCCTTCGGCACCACGAAGGTCGCTTCGAACAGGCCACCTTCGGCCGTGACCTCCCCGCGCCAGATGAGGTCTTCGCGAACCGCGTACGAGCCCGATGGAATGGAACGGCGATACGGCAAAACGACCTCGCGCTCAGCGTCGAACACGGTGAGGGACACCGTACCGCTGAAGCCGGCATCGAGCCCTCCGTCCAGGACACGCACTTCACCGCGCAGCGTGACGCGCTCCAGAGCGCGCAAGGGCACCGGCGCATCGTCCGTAGGCACCTCTCCATTCACATCCACGATGGCGACCTCCGCCGCGGGCAGCCCAAGCCGCATCGTGGGGTCGCCGAGCAGATTGAACTTGCGGCTATTCCCGCTGTAGCCCACGCGCGTGTTTTTGGTGGCCACCATGGCATCGCCCATGCGAGCCAAGCGGCCTTGGGCATCACGCCGGAAAAGCTCCTGGTGGATGCGCCGGTTGAGGCCGGTATTCAGGGAGGTGGTATCGGAGGAGGTGTACACCAGGCGCACCGTCGTCAACATGGCTACGGCCCCCCCGTTGGGGTTGAGCAGAAACTCCTCGGCTCCACTCTGCTCCCCGTCCATGTCCCATCGCCCAAACGAGCAGGTGGCCGTGACCCCGACAAAGGTGCGCTCCCCGTTGGTGAGGCTGCGGGCATCTTCAGCGGTCAGGATCTCCTCGTCGGCCAGGGCTTCGGGGCCACCGTGACCACTGTACCCAAACACCAGAACACCGTCGTTCATGGCGTTGACGATGGAGCGCCGCGCTCCGGGGATGCGGAAGCCGTTGCGGAACGGACGTGGGAACGACGGGCCGTAGACCTTGGTGGCGTTGACGGCCGGTTCCACCGCCTTGACCAGCTCCACTACCGAATCGATGTTTTGCACATGGAGATCGAAATCCACGAGCTGCTCCGTACTGGATCGCCCGTCATCGGCCAGTGCGGCATACCGCGTCCGCCACGCACCAAATGTGGCGGGGTCCTCATAGGCGATGATCTTGTCAACGAGCAGTGTAGCCTCTTCGAGGGTTTGCACCGGCAAGCGCCCAATCCCGATGTCGACGCGTTCGATCTGTGGCCCCGGCGAGTCGTACCTTGCGTAGCGCCACCGCCCTTCGTCGTCGTCAAGGAGACCGAAGTAGTCGTCGCTGGTGTACGACCGGCCGGGGTCGAACGTGTCGTCGGTCTGATGGGGGAAGATCCAGTTGGCCAACGCCTGTTCAGGGGGGAGGCGGATCCCGCGATAGTCGTAGTGGCCATCGCCCAACAGGAGCGCGTACCGCAAGCGGGGCTCCGGGCCAGGGGTGAGGTCATACAGGAATTTGAAGTAGTCCCGCACGGCGCGCATGTCCGGCACGCCTCCTGAGAACTCGTTGATGACCTGGTCAATGCCGACCACCGCCACGTCCAGGCCTTCCGCGCGTCGGTGGTCGGCCAGGCGCTCCGCTTGATCCGCAAAGATCTCCGGGGTGATGATAACAAACTCCGGCGCTTGCGTCTGACCGCGCAGGTTCTGGTTGGGAATCTCTGAGGCCTGGGGGACGGTGGGCGTGAGCAGTTGCGCACTCCCCTCCACGAACGCGATGATCTCACGGGGCTCATCAGCCGACGCCACGTCCATGAGCACCCGGTAGCCTGTCCCTTGGGGCTGCACAGGCAAGCGCTGCACCTCGCCCGGGCGCGTAACGTCCCATACCTGGGGCTCTTGGGAGAAGCCGGTGAGGGTGGCGGCCAGCGTACCCGTCTGCCCAGCCGGCGTTACGAAACGCAAGCGGTTGTCCTGGGCCTCTAGACGCTGCGGATAAAAGACGCGCACCCAATTGATGGCCGCTTCGGGGGCGTTGACCTGATTTTGGAGCTGGGCCGAGAGGCTGAGGGGCTGATTGGCGGCTAGGTTCAAGCTAAAACGCCCCGTGGTGGGATTGGCCGACGGTGAAGTCACCGAACTCCCCACGAGAGAGGCCGTGAGCGAAGCCACCTCAGTCCCGTTGGCCTCTATGTTGAGAAAGGCGCGCGGGTTCGCTGCAATCGCTGCCCGCAGTTCAACGTCGACGGTGCCGCCGGCTAAGCCGGGCAGGGCTTCCTCATCGAGCACGGGAAAGGCCGGGCCGGACCGAAACGTGTTGCTGACCCAGTTGAGCCCCGTCCCCTCACCCTGCCCCTCAGGCCCCCACATGAACTCCTCATAGTCCTTCACGAAGCGCCCGGTGACCTGACTCAGCGGGGTCGCGGCGCGATCCCGAAACGGCGGCAGATCCAGGCGGCGGGCGGCCGTCGTGCCCACTTTGAGGAAGTACGCGTTCTCCGTGGCGAACGGGTGCACATAGTGCGTCCAGCCTGCTTCGGAATTGTACGTCCACCCGGTCAGGCTGCGGCCGTGGAACAGAACCACATCGCCCTCCTGAAAGGTGCCATCTCCTCCACCTCGGGCGAAGGCTGGGTTTTCAATGAGGTCGATGGGCCGCGGATCGTTGTTCCAAGCGGGCAGCGGGGCGCCCCCATTGCCCAGCACCTGGATGGCGTTGGGATCCACCTGATCTGGATTGAGCCCGAGCTGCTCGAGGAGCTCACGATCGATGCGGTAGATCCCGTCCTCCGTGACCGTCAGCTTGAAGAGCCGCCCGGTGGCCAGTGCACTTTCGGTGACCTGAGGCGAGGAGAGCGCGCGTGCGGTGGACCCGAGCGAGGCTCCAGCCGATCCGCTTCGCACGTACGAAACCTGGACCACCACCCGGCGCGTGCGTTGCACCTGCTGGGTAGCGGGATCGTAGGTGAGGCTGCGCACGGTCAGGTCCACAGCCGGCTGCTTGCGAAACAGCCCCATGGGAGACACCTCGGCTACTGGCCGCATCAAGGCCGGCGCCAGATGCCCGGCCGCCTGGTCGAGGGGCAGGGCCAGTTCATCGTACGTACGCTCTACAATGCGTACCTGCGGGGTCACGCGGGGTGGAAGCAGGATCAACTCCGTGGCATCGAAGAGACCGTCTGTCAGGATGAAGGCTGCGGAGCGGTCCAGGGTCTGAGCGTAGGCCGAGTCGGCCGCGGCGGACAGGGTCATCGACCACGTGAACGTGACCGCGTACGTGCGTCCGTTGGCTGTTTCTTCGATCAGCTCCACCGTGGCTTGTTGCGCCGCACTGGTTTGAACCAGGGGGCTGGCCACCAGACAAAGTAAACCGGCCGCCAGGGCAGGAAGCCGCCAGCCAAGGGGGCGTACAGCCGGGGTGAGCATGGACCTGTGGACGCGCATGCGAAGGCCGCGTAGACTACGATCAGAGCGAAGGAAGAGCAGGTCCCAGGCACGGTGTGTGCAGGCAAGGGTGCTCAGTTCGTAGCGTTCGTCCTATATGCGTCAGCGGGCTGCAGAGGGTGACGTGTAGGGCACGAGCCAGGCTCGCTTTGGGAGGCTTCTAAGTCCGTCTTTGCACGGGGTTCCCCCCTCCTGCCGATGTGCCCTACACCGTTTAGGCCGGTGCCGGGAGTCGGACGGAGGCCCGTTGAGACGGACCCCGCTCAGCCGTACTCACAGGCGACGGACGGTGTCAGGAGTATCGTCCACATCTGCCACCTCTTTAATAAGCCCCCGGAGATCGGCGAGCTTCTCCAGTAGTGACGAGATGCGCTGGCTAGAGGCTTCGATATCCTCAATGGGCTGCACGAGCGTCTCATCGACTTCAATCATCTTCGACAGTTCAAGCAGTAGCTGCGCGTTGCCAGAGATGATGGCCAGCGGATTGTTAATCTCATGCTTGATGAGCGTGATGTTCGCGTCGATCATGCCTAGCAGATCCAGCAGGTCCTGGACACGCCGTTCTGCCTGAAGCTGGCTGTGATACAAACGCATGGCATCCAGCAGGAGCATGGGCAGTCCGCGGACCTGCTCCTCGCCGGACAGAAAGACGTGGGCCACCGCGCCCATCCGCAGCGCAGCCATCGCCATGGTTTCTTGGCCCGGCTCAACCCGCACCACCGCAGGGACGGACAGCTCGGCCTGGTGGAGAAAGGCGATCACGTCCAAACACGTCCCATCGTCCAGGGACTCGGCCACCAGCAGCAGATCGGGCGTCTGGGCTACCAGGGCCTCCCGCGCCTCATCAAAGCGGCGCACGCGCCCGCATGTGATGTCCGGCATGGTGGCCGCAAGGTGTGCGCTTACGTGCTGCGCAATGGCGTCGTTGCCCTCGACGAGCAGGATGCTCAAGGTAGCTTCGTTTCTCACGCGGAGGACAAAACAGGTCAGGAAAAACACGAACCGGCGCCGAGACCAAGCGAACGC
>JBCDJV010000023.1:0-57341 GCA_038747425.1 Bacteroidota bacterium | reverse complement strand
TGACCCTGGCCACACAACGCGGCAACATCGACTGTGGGGGGCTGGACTATCTCGTGATCCGCTACGGTCATTTCTTCCAGTTCGTCGTGCCTCAGCCATGGGGACACGTGTCGGTCTGCATCGAAGCAACGGCCGACCCGTTGGCCATAGGCCACCGCATCCGGTCGCTGCTGGCGGCCTGGGATGAAGCGGAGCCGGATCCATCCTGAGCGGGACCCGCCGACGGGTCGGACGCGCCACCCCCGCAGAGAAACCAGGGGCCTTCTCGGTGAAATCCCAAGATCCTACCCCCTCAGCCCAGCGTTCGGCGACTTTAGGGCATGATAGAGCAGGCGAGCTCAGCCAGGACGACCCTGGGGGGGCTGAGCATTCCTTCCAGGCCGCTCGTGCCCTCGATGACACGTCCTAGGCTTCCCTAACGTCGTCCGGGGCCTCTTTCGGCGTCGCCCCTTTGGCGTCCGCCGCGATCGTCTTTACGCTGAGGAAGAAGCTCAAGCCCACAATCACCGCCCCGATGGCGAGACCGTATTCCAGCAGGTTCTCCTCGCCGTCCCACGTCACGGCTCGCCCCATGAACGAGATGCCCATCACCACGATGGCCGTCTTGATCAGAGCGGCCTTGAGGGCATCCAAATCTGCAATGCGGAGCCACGCTGGCATCTCACGCAGGGGCCCCACGAAGAGCTCGTAGATGCCCACCGAGGCGATGAGCACGCTGAAGCTGAGCAAGAAGAGGTCCACCACGGTCATCGTGTTGTAGATGACGCGGTACTCCGCATCCGAGAACTCCAGGATCTTGGTCACCACGCGGGCCCCTTCCACGGACGCGTACACCATGACCACGATGGCCAACACGAACAGACCCAGCGACGACACCAGGCCTACCCCACGTATCAGAAATTGAAACACGTTCATACGACGACGGGCGGAGCGGTGTATGCACAAAAGCGACCCACAGGCCGCCACGCAGCGCCAGGATACGCTGCAACGTCCGGCACCCGCAAGCAATCGGCTGCGACGGGTCTGCTACGACTCGTCAGCTGGACGACGGCCTTGCCCGTAGTGTCACGAAGATCTCCGTCCGCGCTTTCCATCCTTGCGGGCCGTGGCGCCAAGCCGCCGCGTACGGCCCCTCCATGCGCACAGGCCCGTGGGGCCCGGTCCACGTGGCTACCCAGGTGCCTCGCTCAAAGGCCACCTCTCCGTCCGCCGCCACCTCAATCACATCGGGCGTACGCACGTACCGCGCATCGGGCGCCTGGGCAAACTGGCCCATCAACGCACGGCCGAGAGCCTCATGGCCTTGCACAAACCCGCCGTTGCCCGCGGTGACGTGGCACGCGGCATCCAGCTCAGCCAAGATGGCAGGCACATCGTGGCGCGCAATGGCGGCGTTGGAACGGGCCCGAGCGGCGCGAATAGCGGCTTCGTGGGACGTGGTAGCCGTAGACAAGGCAGGCTTGTGGAGGATCGTGGAGTGGGTCTGTGCTGCCCAACATACCCCGTTCGCCTACACCAAAACAGGCCCTTCCCGCCGCTAGGGGCAAGAAGGGCCTGTGGGTGCGGAGAGGGAGGGATTCGAACCCTCGAAGCGGGGTTACCGCTTACGCCCTTAGCAGGGGCGCGCCTTCAGCCACTCGGCCACCTCTCCAGGGGTGCTTGGCTGAACCGTAAATTGGGGCCTCGAAGATACAGCAACGAGGGCGTGTGGCGCAAGGCCTCGATCAACCCTCTTCGAGCGCGTTGGCACCGCTCACAATCTCGATGAGCTCCGTGGTGATGGCGCTCTGACGGGCGCGGTTGTACTCCAGCTTGAGGTCGCGCAGGAGCTCCTCAGCGTTGGTGGTGGCGTTGTCCATGGCCACCATCCGAGCGCCCTGCTCGGCGGCGTTCGACTCCAGCAGCGCCTTCCACACGTCGTTGTTCAGGTACCGGGGCACCAGCACATCCAGGATCTTCTGCGCGCTGGGCTCGAAGAGGTAATCCACCTCGACCCCCTCCTTGAACTCAGCCTGGAACTCGATGTCACGCTCCATGACCGGAGTCAGGAACTGCTCGGCCGGGATCGGGAGGAAGGGTTCTACGATGCGGTTCTGCGAGATGGTGTTCTTGAACTCGTTGAAGACCAGGTAGACCTCGTCGTACGTCCCCTCGGTGAACCCGTCCACAGCCGTCTTGGTGATCGCCTGGGCATGGTCGAAGGACAGATCGTTGAACACGCCGCGGAAGTCGCCCACCAGTTGGTAGCCGCGTCGGGCGAAGTGCTCGTGGCCCTTGCGTCCCACACACAGCAGGTAGAGCTGTCCGGCGTCTTGCTGCGCCTGGAACCGCTCGGCAATCGCCTGCTCGGCCAGCTTGATGATGTTGGCGTTGAAGGCCCCCGCCAAGCCGCGGTCCGCGGTGATAATCACCAGCAGGACGGCGTCCACCTCTTCGCGCTGCACGAAAAGCGGATGCAGGGTGGCATCAACCTTGGCCTTGAGGTGGCTGATGATCTCGCCGAGCTTGAACGCGTAGGGGCGCGCGTGGAAGATGCCTTCCTGCGCCTTACGCAGCTTGGCGGCCGCCACCATCTTCATGGCCCGCGTCACCTGCTGCGTACTCTTGACGCCCGAAATCCGGTTCCGAATGTCGCGGAGACTCGCCATGTGTTCGCTATCTATGGTCTAGAGGCCTACCTGGAGCGGAATCAGGCCGTGTACAGTTCAACCAACTCCTTGGCTTCGTCCATGATCGTAGCCTTGGCCTCATCGCTCATCTTGCCGGTGTCAGCGATGGACTTGAGCACCTCGGCGTGCTTGAGCGTCAGGCGCTCCGTGAACTCCTTCTCGAACTCACGAATGCGTGACTCCGGCACGGTGTCCAGCACCCCCGCCGTGGCCACGGTGATGATGGCCACCTGCTGCTCCACCGGCATCGGCTGGTACTGACCCTGCTTGAGGATCTCTACCAGGCGAGCGCCACGGTTGAGCTGCTGCTGCGTGGCCGCGTCGAGGTCGGAGCCAAACTTGGAGAACGCCTCCAGTTCGCGGTACTGCGCCAGGTCCAGGCGGAGCGTACCGGCCACCTTCTTCATCGACTTGATCTGGGCGTTCCCCCCCACGCGCGACACCGAGATGCCGACGTTGATAGCGGGCCGGACGCCGGCGTTGAACAGGTCGGACTCCAGGTAGATCTGGCCGTCGGTGATCGAGATCACGTTGGTCGGGATGTACGCGGACACGTCGCCCGCCTGGGTCTCGATGACCGGCAGGGCCGTGGACGAGCCGCCGCCCTTGACCTTGCTGCGGATGGACTCCGGCAGGTCGTTCATCTGCCGAGCCACCTCGTCACTGCTCGTGATCTTGGCGGCGCGCTCCAGCAGGCGGCTGTGGAGGTAGAACACGTCGCCCGGGTAGGCCTCGCGGCCCGGCGGGCGTCGCAGCAACAGCGACACCTCGCGGTAGGCCGTGGCCTGCTTCGAGAGGTCGTCGTAGATGACCAGCGCGTGGCGCCCCGTGTCCCGGAAGTATTCGCCGATGCAAGCGCCCGCAAACGGCGCGATGAATTGCATCGGGGCCGGCTGCGAGGCGGAAGCGTTGACGATCACCGTGTAGTCCATGGCGCCGTTCTCTTCGAGCGAGCGCTGAACCTGCTTGATCGTCGACCCCTTCTGGCCGATGGCCACGTAGATGCAAAAGACCGGCTTGTCCGTCTCGTGCGTGGACTTCTGGTTGATGATGGTGTCCACAAGCACGGCCGTCTTGCCCGTCTGGCGGTCGCCGATGACCAGCTCACGCTGGCCGCGCCCGATCGGGATCATGGCGTCGATGGCCTTGATACCCGTCTGCAGCGGCTCCGTGACCGGCTCCCGGTAGATCACGCCCGGCGCCTTGCGCTCCAGCGGCATCTCGAAGCTCTCTTCCGTGATCGGCCCCTTGCCGTCGAGCGGCGTGCCCAGGGCGTCGATGACGCGGCCCAGCATGCCCTCGGACACGTTGATGGAGGCGATGCGGTTGGTACGGCGGGCTTCATCGCCCTCCTTCACTTCGCTCGCGTTGCCGAAGAGCACCACCCCGACGTTGTCCTCTTCGAGGTTGAGCACCATGCCGGTGACGCCGCTGGCCGGAAAGTCGACCAGCTCGCCGGCCTGCACCTTGGACAGGCCGTAGATCCGGGCGATGCCGTCCCCTACCTGGAGGACGGAGCCCACCTCATAGACGTCGGTGCCCGCCTCGAAGCCGCCAAGTTCGCGCTTCAGGACGGAGGTTACTTCATCAGGACGAATGGCCGTAGACATATCGTTGTGTGGTCGTGAGCACCGGGAAGCGGCTGGGGCCTCGGCGGTGCCAGATGAGATAAAATCGCTTCTTAGTTCAGCGGTACGCTGCCCTGCTCCAACTGCTCACGCATGCGTTCCAGCTGGCGCTGCACGCTGCCGTCATACACGGTGTCGCCCAGGCGGACCACGATGCCGCCGATCAGGCTGGCGTCGGTGGCGGTGCGCAGGCGCACGCGAGAGCCCGCCAAGGCCTCCAGGGAGGTGCGCAGCTTCTGCTCTTCGTCGTCGGTGAGCACCTGAGCGGTGCGCACGGTGGCCTCTACGATGCCGAGCTGCTGATCGCGCAGCTCGCGGTAGGCCCGAAAGATGGTCGGCAGGATGTCCTCGCGCTTCTTGTTGGTCAGAAGGCGCAGGAAATCCAATGTGGTAGACTGCACGCGCTCGGCAAAGAGCTGCTCCATGACCGCTTCCTTCTTGTGGCGCGGCACCACGGGGCTCTCAAACAGCAGGCGCAGCTCGCGTGAGGCGTTCAGCGTCTCGCGGATCAGGTCGATGTCTTGATCGACCGCTTCCAGCTGACGGGCCTGGACGGCCTGCGCGTAGAGCGCCTGGGCGTAGCGACGGGCAACGATGAACGTGCTCATGCGGGTCAGTTCTTGGGCAGCTCAGAGATAAACGAGTCCACGAGGCGACGCTGGCGGTCCGTGTCCAGGTTCTCCGTGAGGATCTTACCGGCGGCCTGGATGGCCAGGTCCGCCACCTCAGCCCGGAGCACGTCCAGGGCGCCCTGCTTCTCGCGCTCGATCTCGGCCTGGGCCTGCTCCTGCATGTGCTGGATCTGGGCCCGGGTCTTGTCGAGTTCTTCGGTGCGCAGGTGCTCGGCCGTCTCGCGGGCTTCACGCAGGATGCGCTGGGCCTCCTGCTCGGCCTCGCGACGGGCCTTCTCGTTGTCAGCCTGGATCTGGCGTGCTTCGGCCAGCGCCTTCTCCGCTTGCTCCAGGGAGGTGCGGATGTTGACTTCGCGCTCGTCGAGGGCCTTCGTGATGGAGGGCCAGGCAAACTTGGCCAGGATGAGCAGGAAGATCAGGAACGAGAGGGCCTTCCAAAAGACAAGGCCCGCGTACGGCTCCAGGATGCCGCCGGCCGCCAGGATCAGATGCATGGTAGAATCGGGGACTAAACGCCGAGGAAAAAGGGACCGCGGGAGGGCTCAGCAACCAGTCGGATGCCGGAGCAGCGCCCTGGCAGGCGAGCCGGGCCAGCGCCCAGGGCCTCGCCTGCCAGGGAGCTACCCGTCCCACGCAGCGTGGGCGAGCAGCTCCGCGGACGGAGCAGGCCTTACTTAATGGCCAGCAGGATGCAGATCACCAGCCCGAAGAGCGCAACGCCCTCAATCAGGGCCGCAGCGATAATCATCGAGGTCCGGATATCGCCGGCCGACTCGGGCTGGCGGGCCGAGCCTTCCATGGCCGACGCGGCCAGGCGGCCGATGCCAAGACCGGTACCGAGGGCGACGAGGCCAGCACCGAGACCGGCAGCCAGGAATGCAAGTGCAGTGGGTTCCATGAGTACGTACGTGTTAGGCGTGTTGGAGTGGTAATACGAGTTAACGTGAGCGTTTTTGACGCGGCTAGGCCGCCGTCACCGGCTCAGGGTTTTGCGAAGCTGTGGAGGCGGCTGGCACGCCATCGCCCGAGGCCCCGACGGCCGCGGCGCCCTCGACCACGTGCGCCGTCGCAACGGGGTGCGCCTCGTGGCCGTGGTCGTGATGGTGGCCGTGCTCCTCGGCGGCCATGCCGATGAACAGAGCAGACAGCATCGTGAAGACGTAGGCCTGGATGAAGGCCACCAGCAGTTTCAGCAGCAGGATGAAGACGGTCAGCGCCACACTCACCGGCGACACCGCGCCGCCCACCGCACCGCCGAAGAGGGCGTTGAAGGTGAAGATGAGGCCGATCAGGCTCAGGATGACCAGGTAGCCCGCCGTCATGTTGGCAAAGAGCCGGATGGCCAGCGCGATGGGCTTCGTGAACAAGCCCAGGATCTCCACCGGGATCAGGATCAGCTTGACCAGGACGGGTACGCCCGGCGGCCAGAACACGTGCATCCAGTGGTCCTTCGAGGCATAGACCTGCGTGATGATGAACGTGAAGGTGGCCAGCACGCCGGTGATGGCGATGTTGGACGTGGCCGCCGCCCCGAAGGGCACCAGGCCGATGATGTTGCAGAAGAGGATGAAGAAGAAGGCCGTCAGCAGGTACGGCAGAAACTTGTTGGTCTTGTCGCCCAGGTTGGGCCGCGCAATCTCATCGCGCACGAACAGGACCATGACCTCGAACAGATTCTGGAGCGTGCCCTTGGGCGCCGAGGTCCGGCCTTGGCCACGGTCATACTGCCGCGCCAGGCGGAGGAAGACGATCAGGCACAGCGCCATGGCCAGCAGGCCAAACACGAAGTGCTTGGTGATAGAGAAGTCGACCGCCACGCGGGTATCGGGGGCGGCAGGGACCACCGTGGCGTAGACGTGCTCGCCGTCTTCGATGAGGGCTTCGAGGTCCCCGGCGGCGGTGAGGCGCACCATCTCCTCACCGGTGTCAGGCTCCACCTCGGCGTGGTACCGGCCGGATCGCAGGGCCGCCTTGGTGCTGCCGAAGACATCGAAGCCGTACCCGCTGGGTCCGCTGGTCAGTAGGAGGCGAGGCAGCTCCAGCTTGCCGAAGGGCGCGAAGTCCAGGTAGATGGCGTCGGCCGCATGCTTCACGGCGTCCAGCTCGGTCTCGCCTTCGCCGGCGGCCTGGGCCGGAGCCACGAACGACGCACTCAGCAGGAGCACGGCGACCACGCCGCGGAGTAGGCGGCCCGGGCGGAAGTCTAGCATGTCTGAACGTTTCCGGTACATGGGCAGGTCCGGTCTGAGCCCGCAGGAGCTACGGCTGATGACGGACCACCAGCACGATCTCAATAACAAGGCCGATCACAAATAAGGTCAGAAAGGCAGCCACGAACGCCGGACGTTGCACCGAGGTTGCAGCCAGAACAAGGGCGAACAGGGCCAGCGCCACAAAAAGACGCACGCTCATGCCCCCCAAGGCAAAGAGCATGAACCGCTCGGCGTCCTGAGCACGGAGCGCTCGGCGAACGCCCCACAGGCTAGACGCGACGTACACGAGGCCGAGCCCGCTGCCAATCGCAGCGCTGACCCCTGTGCTAAGCAGGAGGAGGCAGAGCCCGGTGGCATGGAGCACGCAGCACCTCTCTCGTTCGTCGTCTGGCCAGCTTGGGTACACCGCAGGACGGCGCGCCTCGGAGGCTGGTTGCGCCCGCGCGGGGCTTGCTTTTCAACGTGTTAACAGGTTGGAGCCGAAAACTACTGCGGACGCCCGGGGGCTTGTGGCAAGGTGCAATGAATTCTAAATGAAAGGACGGGGAACCCCCGTGAAGCCCTCACGAAGGCGGCTCCGGAGGGGACCCCGCGCCCTCACCGCTCGGGGGGCTGGGCGAGGCCGGAGGGCGCCGACTCGAAGACCCTCCCAGTTCGGCGCTGACCCGAAAGATCTGCGCGAAGACCGCGACCATACCCAGCAGGGCACCCAGGACCAGAAAGAGGGGGAGGGTGCCTAGCCATTGGTCGAGGCCGTACCCACCCAGCACAAAAAAGGTCATAGCGGCGGCTAGCTGAAGGCCCAGCCCGAGGTAGGGCCCGGCCTCGCGGAGACTCTGTTGCCAACTAGAACCCGCCATGATCCACGACCTGTCTTGTGGGCACGGTGCCCCTGCTCATCAGGCGGCCTTCGCGCCGGCCGAGGCCTGCGCGGCTCCCTTGGTTGGCGTGGGCACCGAGGCGCCCTTTTTAGCGCTGCCGGACATGTCGCAGGTACCGTCGATCAGGGCCCCTTCCTCGGTGACGAGGCGGTTGGTGCGGAGGTTGCCTTGGACCCGGGCGGTGGACCGAAGCACCAGGCGCTCGTCGATGAAGAGCTCCCCCTTGATCGTGCCGGCCACGTCGGCGCTGCGGGCTACGATGCTGCCTTCCACCACCCCTTCCTGGGTGAGGATGACCTTGCCCTTGGCCTGCACATCGCCCAGGAGGCGACCGCTGAGGCGGACATCGTTGTCGGCCTGAATGGTCCCCTCCACCGTGGTGCCTTCACCGATCATGGTGACCTGACCGGGCGTAGCGGGGGCGGCTTGCCGTGCACGGGGGGCCGTCTGGTTCTTGTCGTTACTGTTGAAGAGAGCCATAATAGAAGGAAAGCAGGGGGCGGCAGGTCAGGGGACGGTGAGGTAGGCTGCCGGGTCCTGAGCCAGGCCATGCCGCCAGAGTTCGAAGTGGAGGTGGGGGCCGGTTGTGATTTCGCCAGAGTTGCCGCTGACCGCCACGGCCTCCCGCTCGCGCACGCGGTCACCGATGCGCTTGAGCAACTGCTCGTTGTGCTTGTACACGGACACGAAGCCACCAGCGTGTTGGACGAAAATGCTGTGGCCCCCTTCGTGCGTCCAGTCCGCAAAAATGACGTAGCCATCGCCCACGGAGCGAACCAAGGTTCCTTCCTGCACCGCAATATCGATAGCAAAGTGGCCTGAACGGGCATCGAACCCACGGGTGACAAGGCCTGTCACCGGCGGCGATGTGGGCAGGCGCAGACCGGGAAGATACCGTCCATCGCCCCGATCCGCCAGGCTGGGGAGGATTTCGCCAGACAGCAGCGGCGCTCCGGTATCCAGCACAGGGGTCCCGTCCACCGTGGTGGAAGGATCGATAGGCAGCGGTGGGTTGGGGGGGCCTTCATCTTGCGGCACCGCACTTGTCGACGTCGTCGCCTCGTCGTTCACGTCGCCTATGATCAGGCTCCGCATCCGTTCGAGGTAGTCTTGCTGTACCTGTAGGGAGTCTTGGAGCGCGGCAATCCGGATGGCATTGGCCTGAGCCGTCTGCCGCAGGACTTCATCGCCATGCCCAGGGATCCAGGTGCGCAGCGGCGTGAACGCCACCAGACAGATCGTGACCACCATGACCCCCACGGCTGTCCCGGCGGCCAGCCACACGAGGCGCTGCGGCTCTACGGTGTACTGCCGTGGCTGCGTCAACCCATCGTCTTCCATCACCACGACCGTGTACGCACCGTCGTGACGTCTCGTGAATTCGCGGAGGAATGCGCGCATGCAACCGGGGCGGTAGGGGGGAAGTAGACAGGGCCGGTGCCCAAACGGAACACAGAGCGCTCCGTTCCTGTTGAGTTTGCTTGACTCTCGCTCGCTGTAGCCCCTACATTAGCAGGCTACCAGCGAGTACACCAATCTACTTTATTTTCGACCTTCTGTCATGCCTCAACATAAGTCTGCTGCGAAGCGCGTACGGCAAAGCGCCAAGCGGCGCCTTCACAACCGCCAGTTCCGCAGCCGCATGCGCACCATGATCAAGAACCTGCAGGCCATGGACAGCAAAGAGAACGCGGCGACGTACTTGAAGGAGGTGAAAGCCTTCGTGGACCGGATGGCCACCAAAGGGATCATCCACCGCAACAAGGCGGCCCGCTACGTCAGCCGTCTCGAGAAGCACGTCAACGCCCTCGGCTGATCCTCCTGCCGAGCCCCGCCCTACAGCGGCCTCCCCTCTCCCCCTCCGCCCGTCTCACCCTGTGAGGTGGGCTTTTCTTGTTGGGATCCTGTATCCTCCCTCACGTCCCCCCTACCCATCTCTCTCAGCACATTCTCATGACACGCCTCTCCCCTCTTCCCTTTCTCACAGCCGTGGGCCTGACCGGGGTCCTCTTGCTGGCTGGCTGCAGTCCCAAACCGGTCGAAGTCCTGGGCCTGACGGGGCCCGACAGCCTACTCACCAACGAACCCGGCACCTTCACCGCCGAGACCAACGAAGAAGCGAAGCCGCCCATCGAGTACAGCTGGAGCTTCGGCGACGGCATGGGTGGCGCGGGCAACCCGGCCACCCACAGCTTCGACCAGCCCGGCACCTACACCGTGTCCGTCACCGCCTCGAACCGCAAAGGCAAGTCCAACTCTACCGACCAGACGACCATCTTCGTCTACAACCCGGCCGTCCCCGCCGAGGTCATCTCGCTGGCAGCCAACCCGATGCGCCCGGACACCCGCACCGCGGTCCGCTTCACCTCGAACGTAGCGGGCGACGATCCGCTCTCCTTCAGCTGGGACTTCGGCGACGGCGGCACGGCCTCCACCGCTACGCCCACGTACACGTTCAGCCAGCCCGGCACCTACACCGTGGCCCTCTCCGTAGCCAACGAATCGGGCTCGGACAGCCGTTCGCTGTCGATCACGGTCGTGCCGTTCGAGGCCGCCTACTGCGCCGAAGTCTCGGAGATGAATGCCGTCTTCTTCGATCGCAACTCCAGCGCGCTCACGTCGGAAGGCCGGGCGGCTCTGGCCGACAATGTGGAGATCCTGCGGGACTGCGCCAACCTGAACGTCCGCGCCGAAGGATACGCGGCCCCCGGCGAGCGCAACACGCAGCAGCTCTCGGAGGACCGCGCCCGCGCTGTGCAGGACTACTACGCGGGCAACGGCATCGCGGCCAGCCGGATTCAGCCTGTCGGCTTCGGCCGCGCCGAGGGGACGACGAGCAAGAAGGAAGGCACCGCCATGTTCCGCCGCGTAGACTCCACGGTGCTGCGCTAGCCTGAGGAGGCGTTTGAGCGTCCAAGGTGGGGCGCCCCGGACCGCAGCGGCCAATCCTGCGGTCCGGGGCGCCCTTCTTGTATCCACCGGCCGCCCGTGGGCCTCACCCCGGCAGCTTGGGCTCGACGAGCACCACCTGCTCACGCTCCACCAGCACGGCCCCTGGGGCGGCGCCCTTGGGCTTGCGCACGTACTTGCGCGGGGTGATGATGACAGGCGCCAGGCTGCTGCCCTGCGCCTTGCTGTAGTAGGCGGCAATGGCGGCGGCCTGCTCCAGCACGTGTTTGCCCGGCGTGGCCTGCCGATTGGGTAGGCGCAGCACGGCGTGGGAGCCCGGCACCCCGCGAGCGTGGAGCCACAGGTCGTCTTTGCGGGCATGGCGCAACGTCAATTCGTCGTTCTGCCGGGCGTTCTTGGCCACCCATAGCTCGTAGCCATCGGGCAAGGGGAACCGGCGGAACGGGAACCGGGCCGCTTCGTCCTGTCGCTGCCCCAGAAACGGCGCCAGGGCGTGTCGATGCGCTTTGCGGAAGACCTCGACCTCTTTGGCCCGGTTCAACCCCTGCAACTCCTCCAGCAGGGCGGTCGCCTGCTGGGCCTGTGCCTCGGCCTCTTCCATCCGCACCTCGGCATGATCCCGGGCGGCCCGCGTCTGCCGTGCTTTGTCGTAGTACCGCTCGGCATTCTCCACGGCCGTCAGCAGGGGATCCAGCGGGATCGTCTCAGGGGGCGGGGGCTGGGTCTCGGCGAACAGGTCAGGCACCTGAGCTTCTTCCAGCCCCGCTTCTAGTGTATGGGCGGCCGCCATGAGCAGGTGGCCCCACCGCTCGTACCGGTCGGCTCGGCTCGCCTGGGTCAACTCATCGAGCATCCGCGCCGCCTGACGCTCCAGGCGATCTCGCGCCTGCGTCAGCGCCTTCTCCAGCGGGTCGTAGACGGCGCGCAGGTGCTGCTCCGCCAGTTGGCGTCGCACAAAGAGGCGCACGGCCTCGCCGACGGTCTCGAACGACTCCTCGCGCTGGTCAGCGGCTGACTCCAGCGGCACCAGGGCAAACGTGTCCGCGAAACGCCCACGCCAGTAGATCCGGGGAGACGGCGCCGCCAGCGACGCCGTAAGCGCCTGGGCCACCTCGAAGAGCCGGGCGCGCTCGGCCTCGGTCACCTCGTCCGGCCGCGTGGCCTGGACGCCCGCCCGGTGTACCACCTCCTCGGCCAGCGACCGGTCCAGCAAGGGCATCGCACGGGCTACGGCTTGCGCCACCGTCTTGCGCTGCGCGGGCCACCGGGCCTCAAACGCGGCCAGGGTGTCCACCACGGGCGCTGCCCGCGGGGTGGGCGGCCCCTGCCCAGCGTGAACAGCATCGCCTTGGAAGGCCTCCTCAATGGTACCGTCCCGGACCAAGAACACGTTGGCCTTCGGGCCGAAGAGCAGGAGGCGCAGGTCGCGACCGTCGGCCAGGTCGAGGTACAGGATGCGGTCCCGGTGCGCCAGGCGGAGATCCGTCACGGTCTGGCCAAACGCCGAGGCAAACAGCGTGGCCACGTTGCGGCGAGCCTTGGCGTAGCCTTCCGTCCGAAACACGAACTGTGGCGGCCGCACGGAGAGGCGCAGCATCCAGGCCTGGTCATCGCCTTGGAAGGCCAAGGTCAGCTCGTCGCGCACCTGGGAGAAGGCATCCCGCAAGGCACAGCCCACCAAGGCTGGCCGCCACTCGGTGACCAGGGCGTGGAGCGTGTGGTAATTGGTGATCATACAGCCGACCAAAAGGTGAGACATGGGCTGGCTGACCTATGACACAGGGGTGTCACCCCAGGGCCCGAACTTGGCCTCAGATCAGCCTCCACCATGCTGGGTCCCATGTACATCTCTGCCACGCATACGGTTCACCTCCCCCTCCACGAGGTCTTCGCCTTCGTAGCCAACCCCGCCAACCTCCCTCGTTGGATGGGCGGGCTGGAGCGCCCCCGCCTGCGCACCCCCCTGCCGCTGGGTGCGGGCTCCCGCTTCGAGGCGACGCTCATGCACGAGGGCACGCCGACGCAGGTAGAGCTCGTGGTCACCGTCTTCGACCCCAATCATGCCTTCGGCGTGAAGGTGCTGACAGGCCCTCACCGGTTTGAGAGCCTGATTACCCTCCACGCCACCGACCAGGGCACGCGGGTCACCCACACGGCGGACGCCGAGCGCGATGCGCACACACGGGCGGTCCTCTCCACCCTGCTCGGGCCGTTCCTGCGCCGCCGCCGGGCACGGCGGGTGCCTCCCCGTGTGGCCCAGCTCGTGCAGACGCTGCGCCGCGCCGCCTAGCCCCCGTTAGGCGGCCACTGCCAGCGATCTGGTCCGAGCCCATCCAGCCCCCACATGCCGCCTGAACAGACGCCATGAGCTACCCCTTCGTCCCCAGCGTCGGCGCCACCTTCAGTGCTGACATGGCCGTGCCGGACCACGAGCGCGAGAGTCGCTTCTATGCCCGTGTGCTCAGCACCGGCACCCCTCCGCTCTGGCACGAGGACCTGATGAACAACCGAGGCCGGCCGATCATCGGTGTGGGCCCACGCCGTGCGGAGCATGACACCCTTCCCCTTCAGTGGATGCCCCACATCCAGGTCGCCGACGTGGCCGCGAGTGTGGATCGTGCGCGTGGCCTGGGTGGGAGCACGTGCGCGCAGAGCAACGCCGAGGATGGAGCGAACCCATGGGCCGTGCTGACCGACACTCAGGGCGCGGCGTTCGGACTCATCCCAGTAGCATCGGTGGAGCCCCCCTCCGACGCTACGCCCCCACAGGAGGCCTCAGTGCTCTGTCAAGTTCGTAGTGATAGGTCGATGGACGTCGCGGCGCGCGACAGGCAAGGCGTCCAAGGAGCGCGGGGCCGCGCCCCGGGCGACGCGGACAACGCCGCCTGGCGTGTGACGAGGCGTACAGCGCCCATCAATAGGAGCTTGACAGGGCACTCAGCGCGCGTAGGCCGCATCGCCTGGCTTGACCTGACGGTCACCAACGCCTCGGCTGCCCGTGACTTTTACCGGGACGTCGTGGGCTGGTCTGTAGAGCAGGTTGAGATGGAAGACGCCAGCGGACCGTACACCGACTACACCATGCTGGACGCCGACGGCCGCCCGGCGGCGGGCCTCTGCCATGCACGCGGCGTGAACCGGGGGCTTCCTCCCGTCTGGCTGATCCACCTGGCCGTTGGTGACCTCGCTGAAAGTCTGCGACGCGTAGGCGAAGAAGGAGGCCAGGTCGTCAAGGCCTCCCAGGACGCCGAAGGGACGCTCGTCCGGGCCGTCGTTCAGGATCCAGTGGGCGTGTATCTGGCCTTGGTGCAAGACGGCGCATCGTAAACCGGGGGGCCGCTGCCGCGCAACACCCAGGCCATCATCACGCGATACGCAGGCGACGCTGCTCAGCCCAGATGGAGAGGCCCCAGATCACGGCCCAACCGGCCCCCAGCACCCAGAGCCCACCAACGAGGGGCACCGCCACACACGCTCCATAGAGCACATGAATAGCCCAGGTAGGCGGCGCGTCATCCTTGGGCGTGGTCAGCCGGTTCAGGTGACCCAACGCCAGAGAGAGCACTTTGAGTGCTACCATGAGCCCGGTGTAGCCCAGGGCCAACCAGTAGGCCCACGATACGCTCGAGAAGGAGGCGTACACGATCAGGGCCACAGCCAGGAAATCAACGATAAGGTGCTTGAGCCAGCGCATGGGGGCAGAGAAGGGGCGTGGAGAACGTCGCTACCCCCTTGTATCGGCGTGGGAGACCTCGGCCTTAACCCTCTGCGCAGACTCGTCGGTCATGGCACCCGGGCCAGGACCCAGGCTGTGGAGCGCTCGGCCAGGTTAGCGGCCATCTCCTCGACCAGCTCGTTGATCATCAACCGCTCCTGCTCGGCCTGGGCTTCTTCGTCGAAATACGCGGCCTCATCGCGGTCCAGCACCAGGTTGTCCACATTCCCCGCAAAGCGCCCACGCTCCACGTCCTCGGACGTGGAGGCTGTGTAGGTGGCTTCCTCGACGACCTCGCGGGATTCAACGTCGATCAGCAGGTAGGTGACCTCGGTTTCGATGCGGAGGGTGTACCGCTCGACAACGTAGGTGGTGTCCGTGCGGTCGCGCCCGCGCACCCGGGCCTTGTAGGTCCGCTCCTTCTTGCCACGCTCTCGGTAGTCGAGCTCGGTCAACTCGCCCACCACCACGAAGTCGGCCTCGAGGTCGCGCCCCAGCCGCGAAGCCTGGCGGTTCGTGATGGATCGCCGCTGTACGTCTTCATCGCGTAGCCACCGCCGGGTGTCGACGGGGTTGATGAGGGCGAGGAAGAGCGGGGGCTCCGCCCAGTAATCGTAGATCAGGATGTCGTTGAGGTCTTGCAGCATCCCACCGGGCACACGCCCGCGTAGCGCGTCGGCGGCCACGAAGGGCACCACCGCCACGGCCCGCGTGCCCAGGCCGACGGCTTGGTCCTGCACAGCCAGTAGGGCGGCTCGGTCCGGCTCGGCAACGCGCTCCAAGCCTTGCTGCGCCCGGTCAAAGGCCGACCGAAACGCGCCCTCTGCAAGCTCTTCCTCGGCCCAGGCCCGCAGGACACGCCCCTGCGATTCAACCAAGGTGCGCTGCTGCTCAGGATCCTCGGTATAGGCTTCGGCCTCTTCGTAGGCGTCCAAGGCCCGCCCCCAGGCACCCGTCTCAAACAAGGTGTCGGCCCGGTCGATCAGGGCCGCTACGGCTTCCGCCCGGATACGCTGGCGCTCGTCGGCATAGCCTGGGGGGGCCTCCAGCTCCACGCCGACGTCGGCACTGCGGCTGCGCAGGTCGTCGAGGGCAGCGAGGCGCTCGGCCGCCGCGGCGGGAGCGCCGTCCTGCGCCAAGGCCCGGGCCTCGTCCAGATACTGCTCCACGAGGCGCCCCCCAGCCTCTGCCAGGCGCTCGGCGGCATCTTCGTACGCCTCGTCGCGCTCCAGCACGTCCAGGTAGGCCTCCACGGCCTCCTCGAGCTGTCCGTCTTCTTCGCGCTCGACGGCGCGGTTGTAGAGTTTCTCGGTGGAGGTACAGCCCGCCAGCAACAGGGCGCAGGCCAGGACAGGAAGGAGACGTCGCATGGAGGGTGCGGGAGGAGGAGCGGGATCAAGCGTCGGAAAGTACGTGGCCCATCCCCAGAAAGTCGAACCCGCACGTAGCCGAAGCGTTGTGCCTCTGCCTGTACCCATAACCTTTCCTGCCAAGCGTCATGGCTTCTTCTTTCCGGCTTCCTTCGATCCTGTTGCTCGCGGCCTTCCTGTTTGGAGCCGACCTGGCCGCGCCCACGTCGGCGCTGGCCCAGCCCTCGCCCAACGATGTGCTGCGCAGCCTCGGCGAAGCCTACGACGACCAGTTCGGGCAGGTGGACACCTACGTGCTCGTCACCTCGATGGGAGGCGACATGAGCGTGTTCGACTCGCTCCGCGTCTATGCCCGCCGCACCCCCGCAGGCACCTTCGAGACCAGCACCGAGGCCTTCGGTGGCATGGCCGACTTTCTCAGCGGCCAAGATCTATCCGGCGCTCAGAATGACCTGATGGAGCTCAACAAAAAGCTGCTTGACAACTTTCTGGGGGTGGCTACCTACCAAGGCCGGGAGTCCGTCAACGGCGTCGACACCTACGTCATGGAGGTGACCGACCCTGAGGCCTTGGCCAGCATGATGGCCGAGCAAAACGAGGCGGTAAGCGCGGGCATGGGCGGTGAAGAGGACATGCAGCTCGAATCCGCTCGGCTCTTCGTAGATACGGAGCGCTCTGTGCTGGCCAAGATGGAGATGCGCATGCAGGTCGATAGCCCGGACGTGAAGGGGCTCATGACGATGGAGATGGAGATGAGCGACTATCGCCAGGTGGGCCCGCTGCTCTACCCCTTCCGCATGGTCAACCGCATGAACACACCCATTTCCGATGAGCTGCGCAAGGAGATGGAAGCACAGCAAGCCGAGATGAAGAAAGAGCTCGCGGGCCTTCCCCCTGAACAGCGCAAGCAGATGGAAGAGATGATGAACATGGCCGGGGGCATGATGGCCGGCGCCATGGACGGCACGGTGGAGATGGTCATGGAGGTGCAGCGGCTAGAGGTGAACGTGCCCCTACCGGCTGACGCCTTCAAGTAGCCCCCGGGTACCCTTGGCCCAGCTTGCGCTCCAGGATCGCCTCGGCGGCGCGGACGCTGCGGCGGTAGAAGGCGGCCCGCAGACGTGCGCGTTCGGCTTTGGTGAGATCGCCATGGTGGCCCAGGTGGGCCAGCCGGTGCGTGCGTCCGTGGTAGAGGGCCAGGGCGGCCGCTACGGAGATGTTGTAGCTCTGCACGAAGCCGTCCAGCGGCAGGAGGCAGCGTACGTCGGCCGTGCGGAGCATGGCCTCGGAGACCCCCTCCTGCTCGTTGCCAAAGACGAGGGCCGTGGGGCGCGTGAAGTCTACCTCCGCGATGGGGACGGCCGTCGCATCCAGGTGGGTGACCACGATCTGATAGCCGCGCGCGTGCAAGTAGTCTGTGCAGGCGTTGGGGGTGGACCAGCGGTACACGTCGATCCATTTCTCGGCCCCTTGGCTGGTGCGGGCCGAGTCCTTGAACTTGTCGGCGCCCCCGATCACGTGGAAGGCCTGGCAGCCGAGGCCTTCAGCCGTCCGCATCACGGCGCGCACGTTGCCGCCGTTGACCAAGCCTTCCACCACCGGCACGAGGCCATAGGTGCGTCGTTCCAGCACCGCTTCGATGCGCGCCCGACGCTCGTCCGTCAGATGATCCGCCAAGGCGGCCTCCAGCACAGCAGGGTCCAAAGGGCGGCGGCCCAGCGTGAGGTCGGCGCTGAGCGGCCCCAGCGCGTCGGGCGCGAGACCGTCGAGCCAGGTCGGGGTGTCTTGGTAGCGGGCCATGCGCGGTAGAGACCATCGTTACAGGGGCTGCCTGAACCCCACTGGGGCCTGGTGGGTTGCGTAGCCCGTTCCATCTCTCTCCCCGATCCCCCCTCCCTCATGCACCTCACCGATGCCGTAGCCGTTGTCACCGGAGCCAGCAGTGGCCTTGGCGCCCTCTTCGCCCGCGACCTCGTCCAGCGCGGAGCCCGTGTCTTCGGACTGGCCCGCCGCGCCGAGGTCCTCCAGGCTTTATCCGACGAGCTGGGCGACGCCTTTGTCCCGGTCCCCTGCGATGTCACCCAGGAGGACGCCGTGGCTGAATCCTTCGCGCACATCGACCGCGTGGGCGGCGGGCGGGTGGACATCCTCATCAACAACGCGGGGCTCGGCCGCTTTGCCCCCGTCGACGAGCTGCCCCTGGCCGACTGGGACCTGCAGATGGACACCAACCTACGCGGGGTCTTCCTGTGCACCCGCGCGGCCGTGCCGTTCATGAAGCGCCAGAACGCTGACGCGGGATTCGGCGGACACATCGTCAACATCGCATCGGTGGCGGGCCTTCTGGGCAACCCCTCCATCAGCGCCTACAACGTCACCAAGTTCGGCCTGCGCGGCATGAGTGAGGCCCTGTTCAAAGAGCTGCGCGGCGATGGCATCAAGGTGACGTGTGTATACCCCGGCTCCATCGAAACCAACTTTTTCGAGGAAGCAGGCATCGGCATAACCTCCAACCCCATGCAGCCTGAGGACGTGTCGGCCACGGTCATGCACGTGCTGGAGGGACCAGACAACTACCTGATCTCGGAGGTCGTGATGCGGCCTCTGCGCCCACGCGGATAACGGCACCCCCTGCGTCCTGGCTGGCCAGCGCGTCCCTACAGCTCTGTCCATCGAACCCGTGGAAGGGTTGGGGCCATCCGGCGATGACGTACGACTGGGTGCCGTTCTCAGGCCTCGCCCTTGAAACCTGCGTCAATCTGGCGACGACCTCTGCATGAACTCGTGGCACGCCCGATCTTGAGGCGATCCCTACCGTTCACGTCTTCGCCTTATGCCTACCCGCTTGCTGGCCTGCACGGCCGCTGGTTTTACGTTGCTGCTTTCGTTGCTGGTGCTGCGGCCCACGCCCGTCCACGCCCAGCAGCCCGCCTTCACAGGCACCATGCCAGACAGCATCGTGGTCACGGCCTCGCGGCTACCCGACTTGGCTCGCCTTACCGGACGCCGCGTGCAGGTCTGGAACGCAGCCGAGATCCAGGCGCTGCCCGCCTCGTCCTTTGACGAGGTGCTGCGCACGGTGGGCGGCCTGGAGGTGCAGAGCCGCGGCGGCTTCGGGGTCCAGAGTGACCTCACCATGCGGGGCTCCACCTTCAACGGGGTGCTGGTGCTGTTGGACGGCCAACCCCTCAACGACCCCATGACGGGGCACTTCCTGACGGACTTCCCGGTCCCCCTCAGTGACATCGCCCGGATTGAGGTCCTGCGTGGCCCCGCGGCCTCTCTCTACGGGCCCGACGCCTTGGGCGGCGTCATTCAGCTCTTCACCTATGCCGGCCTGCCGGACGCCACGGACGCCGCCGCTGGGTTGGACGTGGACGCGCTGGTGCGCCTCGGCGAACATCAGCTCTCCGAGGTAGAAGCCGCCATACGCACCCGCGCCGAGGGCCGCCTGCTGAGTGTAGCCGTGGGGACGAGCGGCACCGACGGCGAAGCCATCACCACGCCCGACGGGGCCGCCGTCCGCAACGCCGAGGGCGACCGCCTGCGCACGGACTTCCAGCGGGTGGTGGGGTCGATCGCCCTGGCCCAGGAGCTGGGCTCGGCGTCGCTCTACGCCCGCGTGGGGGTGGACGACCGCGACTTCGGGGCCTTTCAGTACTACACGGGCTTCAGCTCGGACCGCGCCCGCGAGGCCACGACCACCCTCTGGTTCCAGAGCCGCCTCACCGGCTCGCTCTCAGAAAACACGCGGTGGCAGATCGGCGTTTCAGCGAAGCAGCACGACGACACCTACGTCTTCAACCAGACGGTGCCCGCCAACGAGCACACGAGCCGGCTGGCCGCGCTCCAGGCCCGGCTGACCCGGTCGTTCTCGCCCCAGGTGCGGCTCACCGCGGGCGTGTCCGGCGCCCTCCGCGGCATCGAGAGCAACCGGATGGGCACCCGTCAGGACGGGGTCACCGGGGCCTTCGTGACGCTCCGCTGGCAGGCCACGCCCCAGTGGACCCTCAACGCCAGCTCTCGCGCCGATTATGACCCCAGCTATGGCACCGAACTGACCCCTCAGCTCAACGTGGCCTACAACACGGGGCCGCTCACGCTGCGCGGCGGGGCCGGCCGCGCCGTGCGGGCGCCCAACTACGTAGAGCGCTACCTGGATGGGGGCGGCAACGTGGGCAACCCCGCTCTCGACGCTGAGCGCGCGTGGTCTGGCGAGGTGGGCGCCGACCTATACAGCGGCCCGGTGTCTCTGCATGCCACGGCCTTCGTACGGCGTACGGACAACTTGATCGACTACGCCCTCATTCCCGGCGATGACGCCTTTCGTGCCCGCAATATTCTGGAAGTGAACACCCGCGGCCTGGAGGTAGACCTGGACGGTTTCCAGCCACTCGGCTACGGCACCCGGCTGCGCTGGACCACCAGCTACACCTACCTCGACGCCGATCTCACCGAGACCACGGATGGCGCCGAGTTCAAATATGCGCTCACCAGTGCCCGCCACTTGCTGCAGGGCACGGCCACCCTGGAGGCCGGGGCCTTCGCCCTGGGCGTCCAAGCGCTGTGGAAGGACCGTCGGTTTGACAACGAATACGGCGCCGACGACTACGGCGTGGTCCATGCGCGCCTGGCGTACCAGGTCCTGCGCACCCGCTACCGCCTCAGTCTCTCTGGCGAGGTGCGCAACCTGTTCGACGCCACCTACGCCGAGATCTTCCGTGCGCCTATGCCTGGCCGCTGGTTCGTGGTGGGCCTCCGCCTGCAGCGATAGGACGCCGATCCTTCAGACGTTGAGCGCACGATCCGGGAAGCGCAGGAAGGGACGTTGGCCGGACCTTGGCCACCGCCAAGCGTTGACACTGAGCCACGAACCCTCGTGACCGCCTCGGTTCAGCCTGGTGGCTCGGTCTAGCTAGACTGGACCCCGTGATCGCTGCTCCTCCTCCCCCTTCTTCCCATGCCGCTCACACTCACCGATGCCCGCTGGACGGCCCTGAGCACGCGCGATGCCCAGCACGACGGCCGGTTCGTCTATGCCGTCACCACCACCGGTATCTACTGCCGCCCGTCGTGCGGGGCGCGCACGCCGCGTCGCTCCCACGTGGTGCTCTTCGCCGCCCCCGTCGGGGCCGAGGCCGCAGGATTTCGGGCGTGCCGCCGATGCCGACCCCAGGACGAGGTGGCTCCCAGCGCGGCCCGGGTGCACCAAGCCCAGGCCTTGATCGACGAGCGCCTGCGCACCGACCCAGACACCCCGTGGACGCTGGAGGCCCTGGCCGACGCTGTGGGCTGGAGCCGAAGCCACCTGCAACGGACATTCACCCGCCTGATCGGCCTCTCCCCGCGTGCGTACACGGATGCCCAGCGTGTGGCGCGCGCCAAAGCCGCCCTGCAGTCCGGCCAGACCGTGCTGGCGGCCACCTTCGAAGGCGGATTCGGCTCCAGCCATGCCCTCTACACCCGCATAGACGAGGCGTTCGGCATGACACCCGGCACCTACCGCCGCGGGGGAGCGGGCCTGCACATCCGCTATGCGATCTTCGACACCGCGCTGGGCCTCGTCCTGGTGGCCGCCACCGAGCGCGGCGTGTGTGCCACCACCCTCGGCGACGACGCCGATGCCCTCGTGGCTGACCTCCAGGCTCGCTTCCACGCTGCCACGCTCCGGCGCGACGACGCCGCGCTGGGCCCCTGGGCCGAGCCCATCGTGCGTTACCTGGCGGGTGCGCCTACCCAACTCAGCGAAGCCGGCCGAGCGCTGCTGGCCCTGCCCACCGATGTCCGGGGCACCGCCTTTCAGCATCGCGTCTGGGCCGCGCTCCGAGCCATCCCAGTGGGCGAGACGCGGACCTACGGCGAGGTGGCCGCCGCGATCGGGCGGCCTACCAGCAGCCGCGCCGTAGCCCAGGCGTGCGGGGCGAATCCAGTGGCCCTCGTGGTCCCTTGCCACCGCGTCATCGGCCAGGATGGACAGCTACGCGGCTATCGCTGGGGCGCTGAGCGCAAACGGCAGCTCCTAGAGCGTGAGCGCGCCACGTAATGTTACATCGGCTTTCTTAAGCACACTCGAACGCGGTCGATGCTTGGACGTGAAGGTACTGCCAACGCACGCAACGCCAAGACATCCACCCATGGTTATCTCATTTTTTCGACGCAACCTGACGGCCAAAATTTTACTGTGCGCAGGCACCATGTTTGTGCTGGCCGTGGCCACGGTAATCGGGATCAGCCTCATGGTCGAGCAGCAGCGTACCGACGCTGTGGCCATCAACGAAGCGGGCAAGCTGCGCATGCTCAGCCAGCGGATTGCTAAGACCACATACATGGTGGGCATCGGTACGTCCGAGGCCATCGGTGAGATGAGTCAGGCCAAAGACCAGTACGCCGTGATTCTCCACCATTTGCTACATGGTGCCCCTGACCGCAACCTGGATCCTACCGTGGGCGAGGCGCGCGAGCAGTTGGAGCGCGTGGCTGCGATGTGGGAAACCTACCAAGGCCATGCCGTCGCTGTCATCGAGGCCAATGACGACGCGCGCATCACTCTGGCGCTGCAGGAGATCCAGGCGCTCAACGTACCGCTACTACAGGAGGCCAACAAGGCCGTCTCGCTCCTTGAGGCACAGGCTCGCGCCAAGACTGACCGCATTCTCAACATCCTCCTGTTCAGCCTCCTGCTCTACGTGGGCCTCTTTGCGGGCGTAGCCTACACCGTTCATAAGGCGGTAAAGCCTTTGCGAGGCATGACTGAAGTCGCCAAGCAGGTGGCGGAAGGGCGCCAGGTGGCCTTCGAGCTTGAGGTGCCTCGGACCGATGAGGTGGGTGAAATGGCCGAGTCCTTCAAGGCCATGAGTGAGTCGATCCGCAACCTGATGAACTGGACGACCGCCTCATCGGCGGAGTCGCAGGAGTTGGCTGACGAAGCCCAGCGTCTTCAGGAGCAGGCCGAGCAGGACCGCAAGGCGCTCGAGACCCAAGTCCAAGACCTCCTCGAACGGATCGACCAGTTGGCGGAAGGCGACCTCTCCGTAGCCTTCGACACAAACGGGGGCGATTTGATGGGACAACTCCACCACGGATTGGCCCAGGCTACAAGGCGTATGCGTAAAACGCTGGTGCAGATCCAAGGCGCCGTGCAGGAGGCCGCCCAAACGGCCACCAGCATTCATCACAGCACCGAGACCCTGGCCGTAGCCGCCCACGACCAGTCCGCACGCATGCAAGACATTGCAGGGGGTGTCCAAGCCTCAACGGACCAGATCAACCGAGCCCGTGAGGCCACCCTCGAGGCCACCCAGGAAACGAAGCGTTTCGGCGCCCAGGCTCAAGAGAGCGCCGGCACCATGCGCAGCACGGTAGACAAGGTGGTGGAGGTCCAAACCATCATCCAGCAGGCCGTTCAGACCGTGGAACAGCTTGGGGCCATGGGCCAACGCATCGGCGAAGTGGTGGGGGTGATCAACGAAATCGCCGATCAGACCAACCTCCTCGCCCTCAACGCAGCCATCGAGGCCGCCCGGGCCGGCGAGCAGGGACGCGGCTTTGCCGTGGTGGCCGATGAGGTACGCAAGCTCGCGGAACGCACCACCGGGGCCACGGGCGAAGTGGCCGACATGGTGAGCGCGGTCCAACGGGAGACCCGCAAAGCCGTGGCGGATATTCGCCAGGCCCACGATGCCATGCAGGAGGGTGCCACGCGGGCGGATCAGGCCGAAACCGCGGTCCAAGAGGTCTCCGAGGGCTTGGAGCGCCTCATCGCGCTGATTCAGGCGGTGGATGCCTCCGCAGAGGAACAAGCCAGCGTGAATCAGGACGCCGCCGAAGGCACCGCCCTCATCGCGCGCACCATCCAGGACTCGGCCCAGCGGGTGTCCGAGATTGTGGCGGCCACCAACACCATGGACCAGAGCACCCAGCAGATTGCACAGCTCGTCGCCCAGTTTCGGTTGGACGCCCCCGAGGAGGCCCGTGCGATGCTCGAAGGCGTCTCTTGATCTGACAAGGTCTACCGGAAGACCGTAGCGGGGCCCGCCTCAACCGTCGAAGCGCCGCAGGATCACCGTCGTGTTGTGGCCCCCGAAGCCGAAGGCATTGGAGGCCGCCACCTCGATGGGGTGAGTCTGAGGCTCGTTCGGCGTGTAATCGAGGTCGCACGCGGGGTCCTGATTCATCAGGTTGATGGTGGGGGGCGCGGTCTGGTTTCGGATAGCCAGGATGGTGGCGATGGCCTCGATGGCTCCGGCGGCGCCCAAGAGATGGCCCGTCATGCTTTTGGTGGACGATGTCTTGAGCGTCTGCGCATGGTCGCCAAAGACCCGCTTGATGGCTTGCGTCTCGGCCAGGTCGCCCAGGGGGGTGGACGTAGCATGGAGATTGACGTAATCGACGTCGGACGGCGCCAAGTCGGCATCGCGCAGGGCCCGGCGCATGGCCAGGTACACGCCGCGTCCCTCGGGGTCCGGAGCGGCCACGTGGTAGGCATCGGACGAGGCCCCGTAGCCCACGATTTCGGCGTGGATGGTGGCCCCACGCGCTTGGGCATGTTCCAGCGTCTCTAGGATCAGCACGCCGGCGCCTTCGCCCGCCACGAAGCCATCGCGGTCTTGGTCGAAGGGGCGGCTGGCCCGTTGTGGGTCGTCGTTCCGGGTGGAGAGGGCCTTCATAGCCTCAAAGCCCGCCATAGGGAGGGGCGTGATGGTGGCCTCTGCACCGCCCGCCAGCATCACGTTGGCGTATCCGTGGCGCAAGAGCAGCAGGGCATCGCCCAGACTGTGGTTGCCGGTAGCACACGCCGAGACCACGGCGTGGTTGGGCCCCTTGAACCCGTACTCGATGGCAATCACCCCGGCGCCCGAGTTGGCAATCATCATGGGCCCGAGGAACGGCGAGACGCGGTTGGGCCCGTACTCCTGCATGGTCAGCCACTCATTCTCCAGCATCTCGATCCCCCCGATGCCGGTCCCCAGGATCACGCCCACATTCTCGAGCTCGGCCTCGTCCATAGAGGCGGGATCCAGCCCAGCGTCCTCCACAGCCTGCTTGGCGGCCGCCAGGCCATACTGTGCAAACGGATCGTAGCGACGCGCCGCCTTGCGCCCCATGTACATGTTGGGATCAAAGCCCTTCAGCTGGCAGGCGATCTGCGTCTTGTGCGCGGAGGCGTCGAACCGGGTGATGGGGCCAGCGCCGCTCTCGCCGCGCATTAGACCGGCCCAAAAGTCATCGACGGTGAGCCCGATCGGCGTGACCGCCCCCAGGCCCGTGATTACAACTCGATGTCTCATGACGTAATGGAATGGTGAGGAAGCAGCGCGTAAGGTACAGGTCGCCACTCATTATTCCCGTCATTTTTACGCGAAGCCCTTCCACCTCCGCCCCTGCGCAACAGGAGTCCGGCCTGAGGCGTTGGCCCCCTGCACCTTCTCAACTCCGGCCTCCCCTATGACCATCGCCGTCGTTCAGTTCAACCCCACCGTGGGCGATCTCTCCGGCAACCTCGAACGCCTCGTAGCCTTAGCCCAGCAGGTCCAGCATGCCGGGGCCGACCTCGCGGTCTTCCCTGAATTGTGCCTCACCGGCTATCCGCCCTTGGACCTGCTCGAAAACCCGCTCTTCATGGATGAGGTGGAGCAGAGCCTGGAGGACCTAGCTGCGGCCCTGCCGCCTGGCCTCGGCGTCATCGTAGGCGCTCCGGTGCGCAACCTCACCCTCACCGGCAAGCGCCTCCACAACGTAGCCCTGCTCCTGGAGGATGGCCGCGAGGTGGCCCGCGTGCACAAGACGCTCCTGCCTACGTACGACGTGTTCGACGAGTACCGATACTTCGAGCCCGTCTTTGAGCGCCAGGTGGTCACGTGGCGAGGCCTACGCTTAGGCCTCCACATCTGCGAGGACATGTGGAATAACGAAGAGCAGGCGCCCTACCACCTCTACCAGGCCAACCCCATCGACGAGCTGGCGGCGCTGGGTATCGACCTGTTCGTCAACATCAGCGCATCGCCCTTCTCGGTGGGCAAGCAGGCCGTCCGCAGCGCCCTCGTGGCCGAGATCTGCCAAGAGCACGGCGTGCCGTTCGTGATGGCCAACCAGTCAGGCGCCAACACAGAGCTGATCTTCGACGGGAGCAGCGGCATCTGGGATGCCACCGGCACCCTGGTGAGCCACGTGCCCGCCTTCGAGGAAGGGTTCGCCCTTTGGGACACCGACACCGCCGCGGCGGCGCCCGTCAACGTCCGCAACGACGACCTGGCTGACCTGCACGACGCCCTCGTGCTGGGCATCCGGGATTATTTCCACAAGACAGGCCTCTTCGACAAAGCGCTGATCGGGCTCTCGGGTGGCATCGACTCGGCGCTGACCTGTGCCTTGGCCGTGGAGGCGCTGGGGCCGGACCGCGTGCTGGGCGTGACGATGCCCTCCGCGTATTCGTCGACCGGCTCCGTCACCGACTCCGAGGCGCTGGCCCACAACCTGAGCATCGCGTTTCGGCAGATTCCCATCGCCCCAGCGGTGGACGCCTTCAGCGGCATGTTGGCCGAGGCCTTTGCGGGGACCGACGATGGGGTGGCCGAGGAAAACATCCAGAGCCGCGCGCGGGGGGTCACGCTGATGGCGCTGTCCAATAAGTTTGGTCACCTGCTGCTGTCCACCGGTAACAAGAGCGAGCTGGCCGTCGGCTACGCCACCCTCTACGGCGACACCAACGGCGGCCTGGCCGTGCTCAGCGATGTCTTCAAGACCGACGTCTATCGCCTCGCCCGCTACATCAACGCCCGCGCGGGCCGGCCCCTCATCCCCGAGAACACCCTCACCAAGCCTCCCTCGGCCGAGCTACGCCCCGGCCAGGAGGACGCCGACTCGCTGCCGCCCTACGACCAGCTCGACACCGTGCTGCGCCTATACATCGAGGAGCAGCAGGACCTGCACCAGATCGCCAACCGCACGGGCTACGACCTGGCCTTCGTGCGCAGCCTCCTCCAGATGGTGGACCGCAACGAGTACAAGCGCCGTCAGGTGCCACCGGGGCTACGCGTGACCGACAAGGCCTTCGGCAGCGGCCGCCGCCTGCCCATCGTGATGCGCTGGGCACGGGCCGCCGAGCGGGTGCGGGTGTGAGCCCTCGTCATCACGAGACACGCTGCATCGGACGTCGGCCGTTGCTACCTTGGCAGCCTTGTGCCCTTGCGCGTGCCGCCTTGCCCCATGATCGCCTACGTTGCCGGCAAACTCATTGAGAAGAAGCCGACCGAATTGCTCGTCGAGGTCCATGGCCTCGGCTACACCGTCCTGATCCCGACGTCTACCTACGAGCGCCTGCCCGCGCTGAACGCCGAGGTGCAGCTCTGGACGCACTTTCAGGTGCGTGAGGATGCCCAGACGCTCTACGGCTTTGCCACCAAGGCCGAACGGGCCGTCTTCCAGACGATGCTGAGCGTGTCTGGGGTGGGGCCCAAGCTGGCCCTGGCGGCCCTCTCGGCCATGAGCCCCGCCGAACTCCGAGACCGAGTGGTTGATGGAGATGCAGGGATGCTGACCTCCATTCCCGGCGTGGGGCGGAAAACGGCCGAGCGGTTGGTGGTAGAGCTGCGTGATAAGCTGTCCAGCCTCGAATTACTCGATGCCGGCGGCACGGCCCTCACCGGTGGCACCGACGCCCGCGCCGAAGCCCGCGCCGATGCGCTGGCGGCCCTCGTCTCGCTCGGTCTCAGCCGCGCCGCCGCCGAGAAAAACCTGCGCAAGGTGCTCCGCGCCTACCCCGGCACGCAGTCCGCCGAGGACCTGATCCGCCTGGCTCTGCGGGAGCAGTGAGAGCCTGACTATGAATGGCGGGTGAAGGGCTGCAAACGGCTCTGTGGCCGCCATGCGGCGTTGCTCTCGTCGCCCGGGGCGCGGCCCCGCGCTCCTCGGGCGCCTGGCCTGGCGTCCCCAGCGCTCGTTTTCGCCTTCTTCATCCATTCATAGTCAGGCTCTGAGGACAAGGAGATCATGCATAGGAGCATCCTCTTAGCGTAGCCTGCGCCAGATCTAATCCAAGGACCCACCGATCCTTAGCCAGCCCACCGTCGCTGGCCCGGTATGTTGTACGTGTACCTGATGCGGCGGCGCCCAAACGCTGCGATGTGCTCCTTGTACCGACTTGCCTGCTCCCGTGCGTACGACGTTTCTCTTGGCACTCTGCCTCCTGGCCACCTGGCTGTGCATCGCCCTGGCTCCTCAGGATATGGCCCCGCCTGACCAGCGTGAGCTGATGCCGCGCGACGGCATGGTGGTGGTCCACCCCATCAGCCCCCCGACGCTGCCCAACGAGCAGCCACTGATCAGCGCGGCCTACTGAGCCGCTTTGGCGCCAGGCCCGCGGACGAAGCGGCCCGGACGAGCGCCCGTGTGCGTGCCGTCTTGAAGGACGAGGGTGCCGTTGACCAGCACGTGCACCATGCCCGTGGCATACTGATGGGGTGCCTCGAAGGTGGCGTGGTCCTGGATGGCGGCGGGGTCGAACACGGCCACATCGGCGTAGTGGCCTACCTGGAGGCGTCCGCGCCGATCGAGCTTGAGGTTGTCGGCGGGGAGGGCGGTGAGGCGGCGGATGGCCTCCTCGAGCGGGACCAGCCCCTCTTCGCGCACGTAGCGGCCCAGGAGCCGGGCGAAGTTGCCATAGGCACGCGGGTGGGTGCTGCCCTCCAGGAAGCGCCCCTCGGCGGCCAAGGCCCCTGCATCTGACCCAAAGCTCATCCAGGGCAGCTGAACCTGGCGGCGTACGTTGTCCTCACTCATCAAGAAGTAGGCCGCGTTGACCCGGCTGCTGTCCTCTACCACGAGGTCCATGGCGGTGACGGCAGGCGAGGTGCCGCGCTCCGCCGCCACCTCGGCGAGCGTCTGCCCGACGTACCCACGCAGGGCGGGGTTATCGAAGCTGAGCAGCAGGATGTTCTCCGGCCCGGCCGCCACAAAGAAGTTCTCCCACGCGTCGGTGGGCGTCTGCATCTCGCGGACCACGCGGGGCCGCAGGGCGGGGTCCTGGAGCCGCCTGCGCCAAGCTCCGAAGCCGCCTTCCTGCACCCACGGTGGCATGGCCGCATTGAGCCCCGTGGCGCCAGCCGTGTAGGTGTACATGTCGGCCGTGATGGCGAGCCCCTCGGCGCGGGCGGCTTCGATCCGGGCGATGGCCTCGTCCAGCTTGGGCCAGTTGGCCTGTCCGGCCGCCTTCAGGTGATAGACCTCAGCCGGCATGTCGGCTTCGCGGGCGATGGTGATGAGCTCATCCAGCGCCTCCAGCAGCCGGTTGCCCTCGCTGCGTAGGTGCGAGACGTACATCCCACCGTAGGGAGCCACGGCCTGGCCCAGCGCAATCAGCTCCTCGGTGGGGGCGTAGAAGGCGGGCGCGTAGATGAGCGACGAGCCGATGCCCAGCGCGCCTTCCTCCATCGCCTGCCGTGCCAGGTCCTGCATGGCCGCCAGCTCCTCGGGCGTGGCGGGGCGGTCCGCGAAGCCGACCTCATGGATGCGGAGCGTGGTGGCCCCCACAAACGACGCCACGTTCGGCGCTACGCCTTGCTCCTCGAGGAAGGCGAGGTACTCGCCCAGGGTGGTCCAGGGCAGGGAGAGGGCACTGTCCGGCCCCACCGTCTGTCCCAGCACGGCGCCGGCAGCCGCCACCGAGCCCATCGTGCGGACGAGGCTGCCCAGCTGATTGTCCTGCATAAACGCGTTGAGTGGGCCCATGGACCAGCCCTCGCCCATGACCTCCAGCGTCACACCCTGCTGGATGTCGCTCTGCGCACGGCCGTCGATCAGGAGTGACGTGGTGGCCCAGCTCAGCATGTTGATGAAGCCAGGCGCCACCGCTAGGCCGGATACGTCCAGGTCCTGGCTGGCTATCGCCCCGCGCAGGTCGCCCAGCGCCGCCACCGTATCGGCGCGCAGCCCAACGTCGGCGATGCGCGGCGCTTGGCCGCTGCCGTCGTAGACCGTCCCCCCGCGCAGGATCACATCGTATTCGTGTTCAGGATCGGGCGGGCACCCCGTCAACACGCAGCACACCAAGGCAAGCAAAGCAAATCGACACGCAGGCATACGGCGGCACCACAGGCGGACGAGGCAGACCCCCGCCATGTTCGGCCCTGCCGCCCATCATGTCAAGGCGCCCCGGTAGAGACGCCCCGCCGGGGCGTCTCTACCGGGGCGCCGGTTGTGCACGTTGGTGCGGGCGACGCCCCACCGGAGGGTCGTTACTGGACCTCGTCGATGGAATTGATGATTTGGCCGACGAGCCCGTACGCTTGGGCATCCGTGGCCGGGAGCCAGAAATTGCGGTTGGTATCCTGCTCGATCTGTTCCAATGGCTGACCGGTTTGCCGGGCAAAGATCAGGTTGAGGCGGCGACGCATCTTGACGATTTCCTCAGCCTCGATCTTGATGTCGGCGGCTGTCCCCTGCATACCCCCCGCGGGCTGGTGGAGCAGGAAGCGGGTGTTGGGCAGGCAGAAGCGATCCTCCACAGGCGGGGCCACAAAGATGAGCGCCCCAGCGCTGGCCACCCAGCCGGTCCCCACGATGCGGACACGCGGCTTGACGAAATTGATCATGTCGTGGATGGTATCGCCGGCCTCCACGTGGCCGCCCTGCGAGTTGATGATGAGCGTGATGTCATCGTCGGACACACTCGACATCGCAATGAGCTGGGCCACCACCTTCTGGGCTAGCTCCTGGTTGATGCCACCGCTGATGATGATGGTGCGGGCATCGAACAGGTGTTTGCCGATGGAGCCGTTCTTTTCTTGTTCCTTTTCCTTCTCAGGGGTTTCCATGGGAGTCAAGTCAGGTTGTCGCAACAGGCCGCAGCCGACGCAGAGTGGACGGGCGGGCTCCTAATGACATCACGGAGCACCCAGGGGTTTCCGAGCAACACGCTGAAAGGAGATCAGCAGCGCTCCGAACCACAGGGGGCGAGGACCAGGATCTGGACACGCCGATTCTGAGCCCGGCCCACAGCGGTGCTGTTGGTGGCTACAGGGCGCGTATCGCCCCGGCTGACCACGGCCATCTGGTGTGCATCCAACCCCGTCTCGGTGTCCAGCAGATAGCGGGCCACCGCAGCCGCACGGGCGGCCGCCAGCTCCCAGTTGGTCGGGTACTGCTCCTGCAGCGCCCCCCCCAGCGGGGTGTTGTCTGCGTGACCCTCTACACGAAACAAGGCGCCGGCATGCGCGGACGTCAGGGTGTCTGCAACGGCATCCAGGGCGGTACGGCCAGCCTCGGTGAGGCGGGCGCTGGCGGGTTCGAACAGGTCATCGGCCAGGAGGGTAGCCACGGTGCGTCCGCCATCACGCGCGACGGCCAGGCGGTACTCCAGGGCCGTGATCTCGTCGCGTAGGAGGCGCTGGTCCCGCGCAAACTGGCCGGACTCGATGTCGTCGTAGAACTGCAGGGAGTCCTGCAGCGCCTCGATCTCCGTCTCCAGCAGCTGGATGTCAGCCCGCAGGGTGCGCTCGATCACGTCGCGTTCAGCCAGCTCCTCTTGAGCGGTGGCGGCACACCCGGCCCCCAGCACGAGACTCGCCACCAGTATGCAGGGCAGGGCGCTACGTGGGAGCAAAGCAGCAGGCCGCGTCGGGCGGGAGCGTGGGGGAGAGGACAGACCGTGGTAAGCTACGCTGCTACACCGGAAGGTGCCACCATCGGCCGTGGCCACGGAGGGCTGGCGGGTGCCCTCAAAAAACGCCCGACTTCGGGGGGAGAAGTCGGGCGCACCAAAGTAGCCGAGGAAGGGAAGAGTTCAGCTACAAATTGTCGAGGTGCCATGAATATAATGAAACAAACGGGGCAAGTGCCAGCCGGGCCTACATTCTACCTGTACCCGTTGATCGCGGGCCGTGGCCGTCGTTTCTTCCCCCCGCCCTGCTTCTTCGACCTTCCCTGTACCGCTCCCATGCAGCTCGACCTCACTGACCAGACGGCCCTTGTCACCGGCGGAACCCGTGGTATCGGACGAGCCATCGTGGAAGCGTTGGCCCAAGCTGGAGCGCGGGTGGCCTTCACCTACCGCTCCTCGGCCGACGAAGCCCACGCCCTCGTCCAGCACCTTCAAGAGGCCGGGCACGAGGCTCGGGCCTTCCAGAGCGACGCGGCCGACTTCTCGGCGTCCGAGGCGGTGGTCCAGGCCGTGCTCGAAGCCTGGGGCCGCTTGGACACCTTGGTCAACAACGCCGGCATCACCCGAGACAACCTCATGCTCCGCATGGGCGAAGCGGACTGGGACGCCGTCATCAACACCAACCTCAAGAGCGTCTTCAACCTCTCCAAGGCCGTCTACCGGCCGATGATGAAGCAACGGGCCGGTTCGATCATCAACCTGTCGTCGGTGGTGGGGGTGATGGGCAATCCGGGGCAGACCAACTACGCGGCCTCGAAGGCGGGGATCATCGGCTTCTCGAAGAGCCTCGCCAAGGAGTTGGGCCGGCGCGGCATCACAGTCAACGTGGTCGCTCCCGGCTACGTGGAGACGGACATGACCGCGGCGCTCGGCGATGCCGCCCGCGAGGCCATGCTGGGGGCAGTGCCCCTCGGCCGGCCGGCCTCCCCCACGGATGTCGCGCAGGCGGTCCTGTTCCTCGCCTCCCCAGCGGCTCGGTACATCACCGGCCATGTGCTGCACGTGGATGGCGGCCTGGCCATGTAGCGCGGTCCTTGTCAAACCGACGTGCCGAGGCGTTCCATCAGGCGCTGGACCAACCGATTGGCCCCCTGCACCCCCTCCACAAACCGCCCCACTTCCGTCAGGACACCCACACACGCATCCAACGCCTGGGCATAGAGGGACGGGCCTGCCAGCGGCACTGTACGGCCTCCAGCGCCGGGCTGCCGGGCACGCTGCACCAGGGGATCGTTGGCATCGAAGAAGGCCGAGGCGCGGACGTAGCGTGCCTGGAGCACAGGGTCAGGCGCAGCCACCACAGCGGCCAGCGCTTGGACCTGGGTAGTTTGGCCAGCGTCCCAGTCCAGCAGGGCGAGGACCCAGTCCGCCGGACGTAGGCTGTCCGGCATAATCGCCTGCGCTTTGAGCCGCAGCCGGAGCATCAGCACCTCAAACAGGGCCTGGGCCTCTGCCACGGTGGCCGGCGGGGCCGGGAGCAGGCTGCGCACCACCTCGGCGTCTTGGTAGCGCTGGATCTCGGCCCGGTCTGCGCGCAGACCCTTCGCCTCCAGGGCCGGCCCGATCTGAGCCTCAGCCACGTGGTGCATGAAGTGCCCAGTGGCCAGAGCAATGCGGTACAGATCGCGAGGGTCGTCCGTGAGGCGCCCCAAGATGCCGATCTTCTGGGTGCCCGCGAAGAGAGAGGCCGCCGTCAGGTCTGGGGGCAGCCCCAAGCCCATGTGTGGAGTGCCCTCGGTGCGGCCGAGTGCCCGCTCCAGCCCCGACGGCACCGTGGGCAGGGCCAGCATCAGAGCCACGGCGTCTTGGATCAACGCCAGCCGGGTAAGATCGCCACTCCAGAAGGGTTGGGTGGGCGTCTGCAGGGAAGATTCCGCGTCCTGACGGCAGGCACCCAGCAGCAAGCCTGTCCCGCAGGCGGCGACCGTGGTCAGGAAATCGCGTCGGTTGATCGTGGGCATGGAGGCCACCGGCCGGATAGGTCTGGATCGGAGGGTCGGTCGTGCTCAACGGCCGCTCTGGCGGTGCCAGGCGCGGAGCAAGGCCTCGCGGCGCGCCGGATCTGTGGCGGCCTCACGCACGTCGGGGTGGACAGACGGCTGCTCGACTTGGAGCCGCAGTTCCTCAGCGCTGATCGCTCCGCTCCAAAATTCGCTCACCGCCTGCGCCTGCAGATAGGCGCGGCGCAGCGCACGGGCGTAGTGGCTCTGGGTGGCCGCCGCCTCCACCGCATCGTCCAGTTCGATAGCCGGGTCGAGGCCGCCTCGCTGGATGGCGCGCGCATGCTGAAGAAGCGGGTCGGTGCGATCGTAAAATCGGTGCTCCTCTACCACCCGATCCAGGTACGCGTTGTCCGTCCGGTTGAAGGCCTCCACGTAGCGCGCCACATCGAGACCAAACGTCTGGCGATGCTCCAGGAACCGGTCGACCCATGGACCAACGTCGCCGCCGCTCTGCCGCGTCTGTTGGTGCAGGCCCAGGAGCGCCTGCTGCCACTGTCCCACGAAGAGCGCCTCTACCGCCTGGCTGGGATGGTTCTCCGCCAGCACGTCAGGGGGAAAGAGGGCCGTTGCATCGTCGGCCAAGACCTCGCGCAAGAGAAACAGGTCGTGATAGATGCTTACGGTGGTCGGCCCATCCGCTTCTGGTGTCAGGTAGGGGTCAGGTTCCAGCAGCCACAACAAGGTCTCAAGCTGCCGATCCGCGGCGAGATGGCACTGCCAGCCGAAGCAAAACGCCACCAATCGCTCGGCCTCCGCGCTCGGCCAGGCGTCGCGGGCGGCCTCCAGGGTATCCACCACGAACTGATCGCCTCGGCAGGTGAAGGCGCCCATCTGGCCCGCCCGGGCGTGCGCCTCCACGCTCTGCCGCAGAGCAGGGTCGATGGCCGCGCCGTGGAGCACCAGGCGGCGGCAGTCGTCATGGACGGCTAGGTGGGTGAGGTAGTTGGGCATGGAGCAGAGGCGACGCAGATGGAGCAGAGGCGACGCAGGTAGAGGGCAGGCCCGCTCATCCAGGCACCGGCCAGCGATGGTGAGAAGCGCCGATGCAGCTCCAACACGCGGGTCCGCCGACTCGTTTCCTGGGTCTCCGGTCTACCTCCACGCGTCCGCTCTCCACCGGGGCTCCACAGCGCACTGAAGGCCCTGCGAGGGTGCCCGGGCCGACTCTCGGACGGACTACGGCGGACAAAGACCCCGCTCTTGCGCCTTGATAGGCAGATGCCCACGGCCCGGACATCAAGATGATCACTCCTCCGCTAAACCCCAACGCCTCTCATGACCCGCTCTGCCTCGACCCGCTCCACCTCCTACCTCCTCTCAAGCCTGTGTCTCCTCGTACTCGCCCTCTTCGGATCGGGCTGTGACAGCATGGGAAGCGAGGAGGCCACCCGGCCCACCCTCTCTGGCGTATGGACCGGTCCGATCACCCATGCCAACCCGAACCTTGACGGCACACTGACCCTGACGCTCACTCAGGCGGGCGATGCTCTGACAGGCACCGCCCAATGGCGCTTCTCCGGCCAAAGCATCAGCGGGACCGTCCTCGGCACCGTCCACGAGGACGGCACCGTCACCTACACGCTGGACTTCGGCCGCAACGGCCTCTATTTCCATGATGGTGCCCTGCAGCGCCATGTCCTGACGGGCACGTGGGTCTCAGCCCGCAGCGCAGGAATCTCGGGGACCGTCACCCTTGAGCTTGAGATCACCGCAGAATCTTGAGGCCCAGCTTGTCCCGAGGCGGCCCCGCAAGCCTACACCCGTTCAGCGATCAGCTCCACAGGCACGACCAAGCCTTGCCGGAGGGCCGCCGCCAGGTGACGGCGTTTGGCTGGGGCCGTAGCCCCCATCACCAGGTGTAGCCCCAGCGGGGACGGCCCGTGCTTGGGCGTGCTCGCCGGAGGGGGCGGGGCGGTGAATAGCCGGGCGAGGTCGCCCCAAGCCTGCTGACGCCGCACGTGAAAGCCGGCCTCCTCCAGGGCTGCCACGTACACCTCGGGCCAGGCCGCGTGATTGGTGGAGGCCTCCGAGGCCCACGGCACCGGGTACGTCAGGTCTTCGTCGGACTGCCGCATCAGATCATAGATCCCAAACAACGACCCCGGCCGTAGCACCCGGTAGACGGCCCGGCCAAGCGCCCGCTTGTCGGCGATGTTCATGCCGGCATGCAGCATGAAGGCGCCATCGAAGGACGCCGCTTCAAAAGGCAGGGCCGTCACATCGCCTTCCACCAGCGTAACGCGATCAGCCAGGCCCACCCACTGGCTCAGCCTGGTGCCGACCTCCACGAAGGCAGCGGTGAGGTCCACGCCCGTGACACGATGGCCAAACCGCGCGGCGGCCTGCCGGGCGGCGCCGCCGAGGCCACAACCGAGGTCGAGCAGGTGCCCTGGTGGCCGGCTGGCCAGGTGATCCAGGAACCGCTCGGTGGCCACCTGGCCGCCTACGTGAAACTGGTCAACCGCCGCCAGCTCGTCTGCGGTGACGGTGTGCGGCGTCTTCCCCATCTGCCTCAACCCGTCGCGGATGGCCGCCAGGAGTCCCGGCGAGGTGTAGTGCTGTGCAATCGGCTCCATAGGGATACAAGCGGTCCTCGGCCGAGTCCATCAGTCCATCGGTCTCACAATCCCATGCCCGCGGAAGAACGTGTAGGCGAAGGTCCCATCGGGCTCCGCCGTCCGATACAGCGCCTGGATGCCCGTCTCGAACCGAGCCGCCTCGATGAGCTGGGCCTCCAGGGCGGCCTCGCGGACCCCCTCTACCATAGCGGTGAACGTGCGACGGATGAAGCCCTCCACTAAGGCCGGACGGCTGGCGTCCACGTACACCTGCCGGGGCTCGACGCGTACCTCACAGAGGCCCGCCTCGACCATCAGTGGGTAGAGCTGACGCCCTATGTTGGCATCGCCGCCTGCGCGGCGCTGGAGCTCCACCTGGCACTGGATCGCCTCTTGCGCCGCGGCATGGTCTGGATGAAAATACGTGGACCCGTGGTCGCCCTCGATGACGGTGACGGTGCCGCCAGGCCGCACCAGGGTGCGGAGGGTGGCCAGGGCTTCCACCGGGTGGGCCAGGTGCTCCAGCACGAAGCAGACAAACACGTGGTCAAACGAGGCCGGGGCGAAGGGCAAGGCGAAGAGATCACCCTGCTGCACCGTCACGTTGGTCAGCCCAGCGGCCTGCACCCGACGCGTGGCCTCAGCCACCGACTCGGCTGATCGATCCACCGAGGTGAACCGGGCACCGGGGCTCCGCTGGGCCAGCGGAAGTGTCTGGGCGCCTACGCCGCAACCGGCCTCCAGCACGGTAGCCCCGGGCGGAAACACCAGGTCTTCCTGGATGAGGTCGACGAGGGTGGCCGCTTGATCGCGCAGCCGCTCGCTCTCGCGAAGGTGGTAACCGTGGACGTACGCGTTGGCCATGGGCTGCCTGAGAGGGGGGTAAGGGGAGGGGAGCACTAACATCGGGTCTCCGCGCCAGACGCGCAACAAGCCGGTGTGCCGCGCAGAAGGACAGAGCCGCCTCAGGCGCCTGCTAGCAGAGGGGTGCGAGAGGGGAACGGGCCGGACTGCTCCAGCGCATCGAGCATGTAGGCGGCCACATCGGCGCGTCGGATGCGGGAGAGCACGCCGTATCGACCCACGATGCGGCCCCGTCCTGTAGGAGGGCCTGGGGTGAGGGTGGTAGGACGGACGGCCATCCAGTCCAGCTCGCTGGCGGCCAGGGCTTCCTCCAGGCGGCCCAGGTCCTGATAGGCCACACCGATCTGGCTGTACCGGATCATCCACTGGAGCAGCGGATGCACCTGCGCCCAGCTCTCCCGCACGCCAGCGGCGCTGATCACCACTACGCGGCGCCCCTCGGCCGATGACAGCGCCTGGACGAGCTGCGTAGCCACCCGGGCGTTCAGGTCAGGAGGCGAGGCCAAGGCCGACCACGGGTTCCACGGGGCGGTACGCCGGAGGCCCAGGCCGGAGAGTATGGCGGTGCAGCCCCCCACCGCCTCGGCCAGCACGCCGTCCTGCAGGACCTCCCCCCGGACCACCTCCACGCCCGGTGGAGGGTCAAACGACGTGGCCGGGCGAACCAGCGCCCGGACGTGGTGCCCTCGCTCGGCCGCCAAGCGGCACATCCAGCGTCCGCACCCCCCTGAAGCACCGAGAATAAGTATGTGCATGTCGTCGCGGAAGGAATGGGTGGACAGGACCAGAAAAACAAACGCGGAGCGAGGACGGGCACAAGGGGCGCCGGCCTGTTCCTTCTGGTCTTCAAGGTACCCGGGGGGCGTCTCCCTTCTTGGAGCCTTCGGACCTGTTCTGCACTCGTGGCGTTAGAGCCCCGCTACGACATGCTCATTGCTCTCAGCCCATGCCTTCGGACACTCCGCCTACCAACCGATACACCCAGGTCATTGACCTGACCACGCGTGCGCAGAAGCACGCCAAGCAGCAAGTGGCCCTGGAGAAGCTGGCCGACCCCGAGGAGGCCCTGCCCCAGGTAGAGGTGGGCGATCTACCCCCTCGCATCCAGGAAGCTGTGCAGGCGGCAGGCTGGCCCAGCCTGACCAAGGTGCAGCAGCAGGCCATCCCCTACATGCTGGATCGTCGCGATCTCATCGTGCAGTCACGCACAGGCTCGGGCAAGACGGGGGCGTTCCTGCTGCCGCTGTTCGAGCTGATCGACTCGTCCACGCGAGGCACCCAGGTGCTCATCCTGACGCCCACGCGCGAGCTGGCGCGTCAGATCAACGAGGAGTTCGAGCGCATGCGTCTCCGCCGGGACGACGCGGACACGCTGGAGGGGGTCCTCATCTATGGTGGCGTCAAGTACGGCCCGCAGATCGATGGGCTGGAGCGGGGTGTGCAGGTGGTGATCGGTACGCCCGGCCGCATCCTGGATCACATCCAGCGCGGCACGCTCAAGCTCCACGACCTCCGCGTGCTCATCCTGGATGAGGCCGATGAGATGCTGTCCATGGGCTTCTACCCGGCCATGCGCGACCTCAAACAGTACCTGCCTGAGCCGCGCCAGTCCTACATGTACAGTGCCACCATGCCGCCCAACGTGCGGGCGCTGGGCAACCTGTTCCTCAAGGACCCCGGCTTCCTGTCGCTCAGCATCGGGCATCAGAGCGTGGATACCATCGAGCACCGCTACTACAAGGTGGAGCCGATGGAGCGGGACCGAGCGCTGATCCGGATCATCGAGATGGAGCACCCGGACTCGGCCATCATCTTCGCCAACACGAAGCGGGAGGTCGAGTACCTGGCCACCTTCTTGCAGAACTACGGCCACGATGCCGATGCCATCTCGGGGGACCTGTCCCAGCAACAGCGGGAGCGTGTCATGGACCGTATCCGGAAGGCCAATCTGCGCTTCCTGGTGGCCACCGACGTGGCCGCGCGCGGCATCGACATCTCGGACCTGAGCCACGTGTTCATGCACGAGGTGCCGCAGGACCCAGAAAGCTACCTACACCGCGCCGGCCGCACCGGCCGCATCGGCAAGACCGGCACGGCCATTGTGCTCGTGACGCGGCTCGAAGAGCGGGCGCTCTGGAGCATCGCCCGGCGCTATAACTTTGAACCGGAGGAACGCCCCCTCCCTACCGACGACGACGTGACCGAACGCATTGGCGAACGCCTGACCGTCCACCTGGAAACCCTACGGCGTGAGAAGACCAACTTGGAGCGCGAGCGCGCTGAGCGGTTCGTGCCGCTGGCCCAAAACCTGGCCCGCGAGGAGCCGCAGCTCCTGGCCATCCTCTTGGACGGCTTCTACCACGAACTGCTGCACCGCCCCGGTGACCAACCGTCGGTCGAAGAGGCCGAGGCAGGCGCTCAGACGCGCCACGCCGAAACGATGGCGCCAGACGCTGAAACCGAAGCAGCGCCCCCAGCGCCCCAGCCTAGCTCGCGCCGCCGGAAGTCGCGCTCGAACCGATCTCGGCGCAACGATAAGTAGCGCCGCTTAGCTAGCCTTGGGCCCGCTCGGCCAATCCCTGCGCTAGGCGGAAGGCAAAGAATCCGTGCACGCCGAAGATGAGGGCGTACAGGGCATCGCTGAAGTCGTGGTCTAGCACGGCCTCGAAGAGGTAGGCCGTCACGCCGGCCCCCACCCCTCCGCCGATGGTGAAGGTGAGGATGTACAGGATCCACAGCCCCAAGGCGTGGCCGGCATTGCGAGAGGCATAAGCCATAGCATATCGTCTGCTTCGTGGATGATGCCTCCCAAGATACGCCTCTCTCCTCTTCCCGCTATCCATGTCTGAAACCCCGACTCCTGCGACGTTGCAACACAACCTGCAACGCCTCAGCCACGTGGCTCGCACGGGCTTCGCCCAAGCGGGGCGCGGCGTGGTGGTCGTGGAGTTTGCCGAAGGCCGGCCGGCCGGCCTCCACTACCTACCCGAAGCCCAGGTCTACGCCCAGCTCGCGGAAGCCCCCATCCTGCTGGAATTGGCGGTAAACGGCCTCGAACAGTACCAGCCTCGTCACCAAGCGGCGATCTTGGCCTACAACGTAGAAGGCGGCGAACCCTTGGCTTGGATCATCGACCTAGCGCCAGATCAGGGGCCCTCTTGACGATGTAGGGGCGTTCGGGGTACCCTTTAGCACCCTCACCCCCGGCGAATCGTGAGCCGAATCGGCCAAGGCGGGCGTGTATCTGGATGCACTGTGTTCCCCATTCTTTGCCTCGATGCCTTCGTTCCGCGCGTCCCTGATGGCCTTCCTCGGCCTTGTCCTCCTGCTAGGGCTGTCCTCTGCCCAGGCTCAAGAGGCCACAGGCCCCTGGCCCATGTTCAGGCACGACGCCCAACGCACCGGCACGACCTCGCTGGTGGGTCCAGACCGGCCCACCACCCTGTGGCGGTATAATTTGGGGGGCTTCTCCTACTCGTCCCCCTCTATCGGGCCCGACGGTACGGTGTATGTCGGGTCCGCCGACAGCATCTTCGCCGTCCGTCCCAATGGCACCGCCCGCTGGACCCAGGCCGTGTCCATTGGCGATTTTGCCATCGCCTCCCCCGCCCTGGGCCCCGAGACGCTCTACATCGGCGCTCGGGACCGTCGCCTCTACGCGCTTGACCTTACCACCGGCGCCTCCCGGTGGGGCCCCCGCACCTTTTCTGAGGAAGTGTGGACCTCCCCCCTGCTCTCAAACGGCCAGCTCGTCATCGGGACCTTTGACTTCGAGGTCCGCGGGCTCGACGCCAGCAGCGGAGCCGACCGCTGGGCCTCTCCCTTTGTGGGGGCGGGCGAGTTTGTGTCCTCGGCCGCCCAAGGCTCAGATGGCACCCTGTACCTGGGCGATTTCGGCAACCAGCTCTACGCGCTCACCTCCGACGGACGCCTGCGCTGGGTCTTTCCCACGGACAGCTCGATCGTGGCGACTCCAGCCGTAGCTCCGGATGGCAAGGTGATCGTGGGCGCGCTGGACCAGTTCGTCTACGCCGTCCAAGACGGCCGAGAAAGCTGGCGCTTCGATGCCGGCGGCGAGGTGGTGGCCTCGGCGGCGGTCACGCCAGACGGCCTGGTCTACGTGGCCGCTCGCACCGGCACGCTCTACGCCCTCAACCTGAGCGATGGCCGCGAACGCTGGCGCTTCACCGCCGACGATGAAGTGGTGGCCTCCCCCACGGTGGACGGCACCGGCACCGTCTACCTGGGCTCGCTCAGCGGCACGCTCTATGCCCTCACTCCGGACGGCTCGTTGCGCTGGGCCCTGGCACTGGGCTCGCCGATCTGGAGCTCGCCGTCGATCGGACCGGACCAGCGGCTTTACGTGGCCACCACGGGCACCGAGACGGCCCCTGGCCTCCTTGTAGCCATCGGCAACCGGCCGTTCACGGTGGCGCCCGGCGATGACCCACGCGGGGGGGACATGCCGGACGATGACCAACCAGCCGATGAGGATGAGGAGGAGACCATCATTGTAGACGACCTTCCTTTCGTGCCGGATCGGGCCACCCTGTTCTACCGGCGCGGCGGTGAAACCACCTACCAGTCCACGCCCGTCAGTCCTGACGCTGGCGTGGACGGGACCTTCTCCGGGGCCATCCCCGCGGACTTCGTCACGCTCCGGGGCGTGGAATACTACGTCGAGATCGAAGGTGAGGGCCAGGTCCTGACCGTCCCTCCTGTGGACCCCCAGCGTAATCCCCTGATCTCCCGGGTACGGGCCAGCGACGTAACGGCCGCTACCACACTCCGGGCGCGGCGGTACGCGTTGGTGTCTGTCCCCGTTGAACTGGCCGACGCCCGCGTCAGCGCCATCTTCGACGACGACTTCTCCTCAAGCCGCCTGCGCGGGCGCCGCCTCGTCGCCTGGAGCAACTTCAGGCAGCGTTTCGTGGACCTGGCGCCCACAGACACGCTGGCCCCGGGGCGTTCCTATTTCCTCATCACCGAAGCCGGGGGCTCGTTCGACGTGGGCGCGGCCACCTCGCTCTCCACCGAGGCCCCGTACGTGGTCACCCTGGATCCCGGCTGGAACCAGGTGGCCACTCCGTTTGCCTTCCCAGTGGCCTGGTCCAGCGTCCTCCGCGACGACGCCCTGAGCGACCTCGCGTTGTTCGACGGCCGAGAATACGTCCAAGCCCCCTCGCTGGCTGACACGGTCCGCCTACGCCCTTGGTCAGGCCTCCTCATCAACAACCGCACAACCTCGCCACAGCGCCTCCTCATCCCTCCGGTGGAAGCCGGTCAACCCCCAGTACAGGCCGCCAAGCACAGGGGGGGCCCTGACCACTCCATCCTGCACGTGGAGGCGTACCTGGCGGGCACCGACCAGGCCGATCGCTACAACGGCGTAGGCTTCACGTCGGCCTCCACAGATCACACCATTCTGGAGGCCCCGCCACTGGAAGCCGGGGTGCGCCTGTCGGTGGGCGGCCCTAGCCAGCAGGACGGCCCCTATGCCTACCACCTGCGTCCGCGATCCACGGACGGCGCCTCGTGGCCGCTGACCCTCGACGCCCCCGATGGAGGCGAGGTGCGGCTCGTCCCCCGGCTCGAAGGCACGCTGCCTGCAGGCTTTGCCTACTGGATCGTGGATACAGACCGCCGCGAGGTGCTAACGCCCAACGCAGACGGCGTCCGCCTCCGCCTGGACGAGCCCACACGCCACCTGCAGGTGGTTATCGGGACGCCTGCTTTCCTGGCGCGCCAGCATCCCGAGGCCTCGCTGACCCCACGCGAGCCGGCCTTGGCTCAGAACTACCCCAATCCATTCAACCCGGAGACCCAGATCCGGTACGCCGTGAGCGAAGAAGGGCCTGTGCGGCTGGAGGTGTTCAACGCGCTGGGCCAGCGGGTGGCCGTGCTGGTCGAGGCCGCCCAGGCCCCCGGCCGCTACACCGCCACCTGGCGCGGCACCGACGGCCAAGGGCGTCCCGTGGCCAGCGGCCTATACCTGTACCGCCTGACCACCGGGCGCACCACCCTCACCCAGACTATGCTCCTGCTGCGCTGAGGCGCCCCCTACCATGCGTGTTCGCCTCCCCCTCTTGGGCCTGCTCGTACTCGGCCTGGCGGCACCGCCCGCCTGGGCACAGAGCGACCTCACCGAAACCCTCGAAGAAGTGGGCGAGGCCTATGCCCGTGCCTATGTCAAGCCGTTGGCGGATGCCATCGGGGCCGACCTGAATGGAGCCTTGTTCCACACCGCCTACGCCGAGCGCTTGGGGTTCAACCTCTTTATCGGCGTCCGCACCAGCGCCCTCTACATCCCCGATGCTGACCAGACGTTCGACCTCACCTTCTCGGGCACCGCAACCCTGACTGTGGACGTCGGGCCGGACCTGGTGGAGGTGGACGTGCCCGCCACCTTTGAGGTCCGCGGGGCCCCTACCATCTTCGGCGAGGAAGCCCCCCCCGGCGGCATCGCCACGGTCCGCTACGACACCACGCTCTCCTACCTGGGCCTGTCGATCCCCGTCTCGCTGGATACCACCATCACCGATGTCCGCACCATCGGCGGGCTCCTCAAGACCTCGTTCGCGCCCCTGGCCGTCCCGCACGCCCGCCTTGGATCTATCCTGGGGACCGATCTCATCGTGCGCTGGCTACCCGCGATCAGCGTCCCCGACTATGGCTCGGTGGAGCTGATTGGGCTGGGGCTGCGGCACAGCATGAGCCCGTATCTCGGCGACCGGTACGCCGACATCGGCCTCCAGGTCATGTGGCAGCGGATGCAGGTAGACGACGACGCCGACGCCTCCGTGATCACGGCCGATGCGTTCGCCGCCAACCTGCACCTGAGCCGACAATGGGGCCCCTTGATCTTGTACACGGGCCTCCAAGTCGAGGAATCGACCGTGCGCTTCCAGTATAACTTTCTGCCGGAGGATGATCGCGCGGACATCGACCCGATTGCTGTGGATTTCAAGCTGAGCGGCGGCCTGAAACAACGGGTCATCGGCGGCTTCACGCTGGCCCCCGGCCCGCTGCGCCTGAGCGCGGGCGTGTCCGTGGGTGAGCTGCTGGTCCTGTCAGCCGGCTTGGGCGTGGCCTTCTGAGTCGAGGTCTTCCGAGTCGAGGCGGCCTAAGGCGTGTAGACATGTACTTCGATCGCTCCAGACGTGTCAGAGTCGGCCCTCATGGCGTTGGCCTCGTCGTCCGGGGCTGCGCACTCCTCAGCCGTCTTGTGAGCCCCAGCTCGTGACCACGCCTTCAGCTGATCGCGCCATGGTCCACACGCCCTAGGATCGGCGAACGGAAGGCCGGGGCTGATCGTACCATCGGGTCCACGCCTCCCTCACTCTACGGTGCGTCCCATGCACGTGGTGCTTTGCACGTCCGCCCATCGCCGCTGGCTACACCTGGCCGTGCTGCTTCTGGTGTCCAGCCTGGCGAGTCCGGTTCACGCCCAGACGATCGAGTTCGAGCCGCCCGCCCAGATCGAGGTGCTCGGCGGAAAGCTGTCCGTCACCTTCCATGCCGGGGTCTCCGAGGCGGATGGACGCGCGCTCCTGGACAGCTTGGGCTACGTGGTCGAAGCCGTGTCCTTTCCGCCGGTCCAGGTCCAGGCGTTGACAGAGGCCCCACTCACAGAGACCCAACGGGCCGCGCTGCTGGCTCAGCCCCGGGCCCAGTCTGTCTCGCCCTTGCTGACGGGCTCAGACCAGGCCCCGTATAGCGTGTCGGTCCTGTTCGAGCCCGGCACCACCACCCCGCAGGCCGCCGCCGCCGTACGCAGCGTGAGCGGCCTGCGCATACAAAGCGTCAGCACCCGCCCCAACGAGATCGTCATCGTCCTACCAGACGCCGAGGAAGCCACCGAACGCACCGCCATCGACACGCTGGAAGACAGTCCGCTGGTTCGCTACGTCGCCTACGTAGCCGCTCAGTAGGGGGGAGAGGGAAAGGGGAAAGAAGGACGGTCGTGCTTAAGTTCTCCTCTTCCCCCTTTCTCTCCTTCTCCTCACTCGTACTTCAGCGCGCGGACGGGGTCCATGAGGGCGGCCCGGATGGTCTGGTAGCCTACCGTCAGCAAGGCGACAGTCACGATCAGGGCGCTGGCCAGCGCAAAGTGAGAGACGCCGAGATCCACGTGGTAGGCAAAGTCCTGGAGCCAGCGTTGCATGAGCAGGAAGGCCACGGGGGCCGCGAGGGCGAAGGCCACGAGCACCAGTTTGATGAAATCGCCCGCGAGGAGCAGGACGAGGTGCGGCGTGCTGGCCCCGATCACCTTGCGCACGCCGATCTCTTTGGTGCGCTGCTGGGCCGTGTAGGCGGCCAACCCAAAGAGGCCCAGGCAGGCTACGAAGATCGCCAGGCCTGCCATCCCCGCGAAGACCCGGCTCAGACGGGCTTCGTTGCGATAGAGCGCCTCAAACTCGGCATCAAGGAAGGTATAGTCGAACGGGCGCGAGGGGCTGAACGCGCGCCACTCGTCCTCCAGAAAGCCCATGGTCTCCATGATCGCCCCGGGCTGCACCCGCACCACCAGATAGTCGATGTAGTACGACGGGGGGACCAGGTGGATGATGATCGGCTCAACGACACTGTGCATGGACGTGTAGTGGAAATCGCGCACCAGGCCTACGACCTCGCCGTACTTCGTAGACGTCCCGCGCAGGTGAAAATCGAGCCGCAGCTCGTTGCCCACGGGCTGCGTCCACCCAAACTGGCGAGCCATGGCCTCGTTGATCAAAAACGCGCCGTTTTGGTCGGCCGGGGCGGCCTCCATGAAATCACGCCCTTGAACCACGTTCAGGCCCAAGGCCTCGGTGAAGTCGGCGTCGACGCTCAGCGTGCGAACACGGACGCTGTCCACACGGGCGTCATCCTGAGGCACCACCAGGAACTCATACAGCCCATCGTAGCCTGGCACGGCGCTCGTGCCTGACACTGTTTCTACATGCGGATGCTGAAGCCAGGCCTGTTTCAGCGAATTGTAGGCTTGCTGATTCTCTTGATCCCGGAGCCGAACCACCACCACATGCTCCTTGTCGAAGCCCAGGTTGGCGGACTGCATGTACATGAGCTGTTGGTAGACCACCACCGTCCCGATCAGCAACAGGCTCGATATCGCGAACTGGAACACCACCAGCCCCTTACGAAGCCGGATCCGGGCCGCAGCAGGCCCCTCTACAGACCCCCGCAAGACGCTCACCGGCCGGAACGCGGAGAGGACAAACGCCGGGTAACTCCCCGCCAGGGCCCCCACGCCCAGCACCAGCCCGGCGATGAGCAGCAGCATAGGACCGCTCACAAACTGCCCAAACGTCAGCGCTTTCCCGGTGGCCAGGTTGAAGGCGGGCAACAACAACGCAATGAGGCCGAGGGCCAGCAGGGCGCCTACAAACGTCTGTACCGTCGCCTCGCCCAAGAACTGCCGCACCAACTGGGTGCGATGCGCGCCCAAGGCTTTGCGCATGCCGACCTCTTTGGCGCGCTGGGCGGAGCGTGCCGTCATCAGGTTCATGAAATTGATGCAGGCGATGAGCAGGACGCACAGCGCCGCCAGTCCGAAGAGATACACGTAGGTGGCCTGTCCATTCAGCGCGATCTCGTTGGGCCGGCTCGAGTACAGGTGGATGGCCGGGACCGGCTGCACATGGTAGGTGACGGCAGACAGCCGGGCCTCCTGGCGCTGCGTGTTGACCAAGGCCGTGATGCGAGGTCCCAGCTCGGCCACCTCGACGGGCTCGGTCGTGCGGATGTAGGTGTAGAGCGGCGCCCAGTGCCACATGTCGTCCATCCAAGGCTCGAGCTGCAACAGGCTCGAGAACGAGGCCACGAAGTCAAACACCAGGTGAGTCTGGATGGACGACGGGTCCACCACACCGGTGACCGTGAAGGTGTGGGACGCAGCGTCGTTCTTCATCGTCAGGGGCTGCCCCAGGGCGGGCGTGTTGCCAAAGTACTTCTGGGCCATCGCCTGCGTGATGACCAGCGAAAAGGGACGATCCAAGGCCGTCTGCGGATCGCCGGCTACAAAGGGAAAGGCGAACAGGTCAAAGAAGGTGGAATCCGCAAACATGAAGTTCGGCTCGGAGAACGGACGGTCGGCCGTGCGGCTGACCACGGCTCCGCTGAGCACCTCGTAGGCCATCACGCGGGCCGCCTGATCGACCACCGGCAGCTGGGCCTCCAGGAGCGGCCCCAATCCGGACTCGGTACGGGCATCCTCCATCACCAAACCTGCCTCGTTGCGGACGTCCTGCACGACGCGGTAGAGCCGATCGGACTCGGGGAAGGCCCGGTCATAGTTGAGCTCGTCGTGCACGTACATCAGCATCATCAGGCCGCAGGCCAGCCCCACGGCGAGGCCCGTCAGGTTGATGGCCGTGAAGGCCTTTTGCTTGCGCATGGAGCGCCAAGCGGTGAGCCGGTACGTGCGGAGCATGGTCTTGGTCTGGTCCCAGACATCGTGGGCGGTGCGCCGGCGCTTGGGCGCCGTCCAGCGTACCTTCTGGTACTCCCGCTCCATGTCGCTCTGACGACCCAGCCGCTGGAGCGCCTGGCGAAAGGCCGCCTGCGGGTCGTGCCCCTCAGCGATGAGCGCATCCACGTAATCGCGCAGATGGCCTTCGAGTTCGTCGAGGTCGTCGCTGGAGAAGGTGCGGTTGAAGCGAAGGCTGCGCCGCCAAGCGGCAATGGCGTGGTTGAGGTCAAACATGAGACGGAAGGAAAAGGACAGGAGCGAAGCAGACGATCAGGTGAGTTGGAAGCCCGGGTTGGGGCTCCAGAGCTTGACGAGCACGGCGTGGACGTCTAGCCATTGCCGCTTCTCCACAGCCAAGGCGGCCTGCCCAGCGTCGGTCAGGTGGTAGTACTTGCGCCGGCGCCCCGCCTCGGAGACCCGCCAGGTGGACGCAATGAGGCCCTCCCCTTCGAGGCGATGCAGGACCGGATACAGGGTCCCATCGGTCCACTCCACCGTGCCCTCAGACAAGTCGTGGAGGCGCTGGATGATCTGATAACCGTAGCTCTCACCGTGGGCAAGGATCGAAAGCATGATCGGCTTTACGGACGCTGCGACGAGCACTTTGGGCAACATGGCCGGACACCTGGAGGCGGAGAATGGGAAGCCAGTGGATATACCTCGGAAGCCGAGGTATGTATGCGCTCTACGGACATCTCATCCAAAGGTTACCTTGGGGGCCGAGGTATAGAGGACGGGGTCGCCCGGACCCAGCGAGCCAATGTGGGCTCCGCTGGCGTATGTTGTAGGTCTCGTTCTCTCCTCCCCGCTCGCCCTGTCCGCTTGTGACTCGTCCGTTTCTCCTAGCCTTGATCGTGCTAGGCGGCGTGCTGATCGGATCCGCGCCACTCCCCGCCCAGGCTCAGTCCCGTGCCGACAGCCTCGCATCCCAGCTGCGTGGACTGCGCGGCACCGCCCGAGCCACGGTCCTGGTTGACCTCGTCGAGGCCCTCTACGCCACCGACGCCGAGCAGGCCCTGCGATACGGGCGAGAGGTCCTGGAGGCGCGAGCAGGAACCGCGCCGGACCTGGTGCGACGCGCCTGGTACTGGACGGCGCGAGCCCACGAAGAGCTTGGGCAGATCGACTCTGTGCTGGCTCAGGCCGCGCAACTCCAAGCCTGGGCCTCGAACACGAACAACCGCCACGGGCAAGCCGATGCGGCCTACCTCCAAGGCCGCGCCTACGATGCCCAGCGCGACTATGCCACGGCGCAGGGGCGTCTCGAGGTCGCCCTCACCGGCTATGAGGCCGTGGGCGACGAGCGGGGGCAGGGCGATGCTCTCAACAGCCTGGGCATCGTCCACCGGGAACAGGGGGCCCATGCGGAGGCCCTCACCTACCTGACACAAGCCCTCACCCTGCGCGAGGCCATTGGCGACCGCGAGGGCCTCGCCAACTCGCTCAACAGCATCGGCATCCTCTACCGCCGCCAGGGCGACCTCGAGCAGGCACTGGCCTTCTACCGCCGCTCGCTGGAAGCCCAGGAAGCCCTGGGCGACCGCGAGGGCATGGCCAACTCGCTCAACAATATGGGCATCGTCTACCGCCGTCAGGGCGACTTCGAGCAGGCCCTCACCCTCTACCGACGTGCGCTGGACCTCCGCGAGGCCATCGGCGACCGTGCGGGGGTGGCCAACTCGCTCAACAGCATCGGCATCGTCTACCGCCGCCAGGGCGACTACGAGCAGGCCCTCGCCCTCTATCAGCGCGCCCTCGCCCTACGCGAAGACCTGGACGACCGCGCCGGCATGGCCAGTGTGCTCAACAACATCGCCATCATCCGGCTTCAGCAAGGGGACCTGGACGAAGCGCGGGCCAACCACCTCCGCTCGTTCACCATCAAGGAAGAATTGGGCGACCGCGAGGGCATGGCCAACTCGCTCAACAACATCGGCGTCATCTACGGGCGCCAAGGAGACTACGAGCAGGCCCTCTCTTACTTCACCCGAGCCCTCGCCCTGGAAGAGGCCACCGGCGACCAGCGTGGCATCGCCACGGCCCTCAACAACATCGGCATGGTGCACGAGCGGCAGGGCAACTTCGAGCAAGCCCTGGTGCGCTACACCCGCTCGCTGGCGCTTCGAGATAGCCTGGGCGACACCGACGGGATGGCCCTGGCCTTGCAGAACGTGGGGGCCATCTACCAGGAGCGCGGCAACTTCGAGCAGGCCTTGCTCTACCACACGCAAGCGCTCGAGCTGGCCGAGGAGCTGGGCGACAAAGACGGGACGGCCGACGCCCTAGCCATCATTGGGCTCATCCGGCAGCAACAAGGAGAGTATGAAGACGCCTTGCTGTTCTTCAACCGGGCCCGGGCCCTCAAGGAGGAAACCGGCGACCAAAGCGGCATCGCGGCCTCGCTGGCCTCGCTAGGCCTGGTCCACCGCGATCGGGGCGACATCGACCAGGCCCGCTCGTTTTTCGTGGAGGCCCAAGCCATCCATGAAGCCCTGGGCGACCGGGATGCGCTGGCGGACCTGCTCCTCCTATTGGGAGACCTCTACCAGACGGAGGGAACCTACGACGAGGCGCGTCAGCACTTCACCGACGCCCTCGCACTGAACCAGGAGATGGGGGACAAAAGCGGCATCGCGGAGGCCTTGCACCGGATTGGCACGCTCAACCTGGGCGAGGGGCGCCTGCCGGACGCCCTCACCTTCACCAACCAGGCCCTGGCCCTGGCCGATTCCATCGGCGCGTTGATCCTGGTGCGCGACGCCCAGCAGACGCGCGTCCAGATCTTCGAGCAGCAAGGTCGCTTTGCCGACGCCTTAGCGGCACAACGGGCGTATCAGGTGGCCAAGGACTCCCTGTTCAGCGCCGAGAGTGAGACGGTCATCGCCGAGTTACAGCAGCAGTACCAGACCAAAGAGCAGCAGCAGCGCATCCAGCTCCTGGACCAGCGGCAGCAGATTCAGCGATTGTGGATCGGTGGGCTGGCCGTGGGGCTCTTGCTCCTCGCCCTGATTGCCTTCCTCGTCCACACCCGCTACCGCCTCAAAAACCAGGCTCATGACGCCCTGGCGGAGACCCATGCGGAGCTACAGGCCACCCATGCTCGGCTGCAGCAGACGCAGCAGCAGCTGGTCCACGCGGAGAAGATGGCCTCGCTGGGTCAGCTCACGGCCGGCATCGCCCACGAGATCCGCAACCCGCTCAACTTCATCACCAACCTCTCGGAGGTGAATATGGAGCTGGCCACCGAGCTGGAAGAGGCCCTCGAAGGCGACCAGGACCCCGCCGAGGTCCTGGCCGACCTGCGCCAGAACGCCGCCGTGGTGCACGAGCACGGCCGCCGGGCCGACGCCATCGTCCGCAGCATGATGGCGCACGCCCGCAAGGGAACCGCCCAGAAGGATGCGGTGGACCTGAACGCTCTCGTCCAAGAGCACGTGGACCTGGCTTACCACGGCAAGCGAGCGCAGGAGATCGACTTCACGGCCCAGGTTCAGGTCGACCTCGATGCCGCCGTGGGCACCGTTTCGGTGGTGCCGCAAGAGATCGGGCGCGTGGTCGTCAACCTCCTGGGGAACGCCCTGGATGCGGTGCAGGAGGAGGCGATCCAGCGGAACGGCACCTACGTGCCCACGGTGCGCGTGACCACCCAACGCCGGCCCGGCGCGGTAGAGATCCGGGTGACCGATAACGGACCAGGCGTCCCGAAAGACATCGGCGAGAAGGTGTTTGAGCCGTTTTTCACCACCAAGGACCCCGGGCGAGGCACCGGTCTGGGCTTAAGCATGAGCTACGACATCGTGACCCAGGGGCACGGCGGCACCCTCACCCAGCACACCCCACCAGACGGACCCGGGTCCACGTTTGTGGTGACTCTGCCGGTGAACGGCACCTGATCCAGCACCTGCTGGTGCTTCCTGCTCACCGACGAAGAGAATGGGGCGAGGCCCCAGCCAGGGCTGACGTCCAGCCAGAAGCCTCGTGTAGATCCCTCAACGTCACAACGGTGCCCCTAGCGAGACGAGTCATCAACACGTCGATCTTGGGGTGTCCAGCCTGCCCTTATTCGAGGCACCGTGCACGCGGAGAGCAGCCCTCAAAAGCGCAGCGTGACGTCGAACGAGGGCTGGATGCCGAGATCGTAGACGTCCACGTTGACGCTCTGGAGGCGACGCGACTGTTCGCTGGGGCGGATCTCGATGGTGTCTCGGTACCACACGTTGGCCTGGTCGTAGACGTTGAACAGGGAGGCCCGCACCTGCAGGTCTACCGAGCCTAAACGGCGCTGATGGGCTAGGCTGAGGTCGAGCCGGTGGTAGGCGGACAGCTCGTCCGGCTCGTTGGGCAGCGGGGGTAGGCCTTCGAGGCGGTAGGCCAGGGTGTTGGGCGGGCCGGAGGCCCAGGTCCAGGTCAGGTCCACAGTCCAGAAGGCATCGGGGGCGAGCCGTAGGTGCGAGGTGACCTGATGCAGGCGATCCCAGTCCGCGCGGAACCAGGCGTTATCGTTGAGGGCCGGATTGCGCAGTTCCACGCGGGACAGGGCGTAGCTGTTGGTCCACGACACCTGCCCGCCATCGAAGCGCTGGAGCAGCTCCAACCCGCGCGCCCAGGCGGTGTGATCGCTGAACCAAGGGAGGCCCACCGTGTTCTGGCGGGGGATGAGGTAGGCCGGCGCGTTGGTCTCGTGCTGGCGTACGTGCTGGGTCCACTTGAGGTAGGCCTCGGCCTGAAAGGTCAGGCGGGTCCCAGCCCGAGCGTAGAGGCCCGCTGTGGCCTGATCCGCGATACTGGGCGGCGCCTCATCGGCGGAGAGGACCCAGATGTGAGTGCTGTTGGTGTTCTGCAGCGAGAGGCGGTGCAGGTACTGGTAGTTGCGGCTCGCGCCCAGGCTAGCCGAGACCGGGGCCTCCGGAAAGAAGCGGGCCCGCAAGCGGGGCGACCACCGGAGGCGGCCATCAGCATCGAAGAAGTGGCTGCGCAGGCCCGCTTCCAGGTGGACCAAGCCGAGGTGAGCGTCGAGGTGCCCGAAGGCATCGACCTGCTGAGCGGTCTGCGTCTCATCATACGACGGGCGTAACGCCGACGACTCGGCGTACCGGATCCGGTAATGGTGCCAGTCCAACCCAGCGCGCCAGCCCACGCGGCGGCCGGCAACGCCTTGGACCTGCTGGGCGGCCTTCCACTCGGTCAGTGTGTTGGTGTAGCTGAATCCACCGATGGCCTGCTGCCGGTCGATGATGCGCCCCGTCGCGGCCTCTCGCTCCACGGCCCGGTACAAGAAGTCGTCTTTCTGATAGCGGCTGTCGTAGCTGGTGACGGCCAGGTGGCTGCGCATGGAGAGGCCCTCTTCCAAAGGATGCCGTACCTCCAGGCTGGCCGCCTGGTTGCCCCAGCTGCTGGCGGTGGTCACGGGTTGCCACACCAACCCATCGACGCCAGGCCCTGGCCGAAGACGCTCCGCATCGTAGGCGGTGTCATCGCCGCCTAGGTAGCCGGAAGCCGTGAGGCGCGTGCCGCCCGCCGACTCCAGGTAGAGCTTGCCATGCAGGTCGTAGAACGACGCCTCGGCGGCCCCGTTGCGCAGGAGGCGGCTCTCGAACTCGACCCCTTCGACGTCGCTCGTGGGCCGGTCCACGTCCAGGCCCAGGGCCACCAAATCGTCGTTGCCCAGCCAGTCGAGCGCGTTGAGCGTCGAGTGGCGCCCGGAGAGAAGCCAGCTGCCACGGCCTTGCCGCCAGGGGCCTTCGGCAGTGCCTCGCACGGCCACGTTGCTCACCCCCACGTGCGCGCTGAGCTGCGTCTGCGAGCCAGTGCGGGTGAGGAACGAGAGCGTGCCTCCGGGCGGCGCCGCGTACTGGGCGGGCGCCACGTCGTAGTACAGGCTCACCGCCTGCAGGGCTTCGTCGTTGAATGCATCGAAGAGGCCGAAGAAATGGCTCTGGCCGTAGATGGGGATGCCGTCTAGCATCACCTGAAAGGCATCGGCCGGGCTCCCGCGCACGTTGAGCCCCTCGCTGAACGCGGGCGACACCGCCACGGCGGGCAACGGCTGCAACGCACGGAGTACGCTCCGCTCGCCAAACGGCGAGAAGAGGGTAGGCTGCACAAGGCGGTGCCAGGTGGTATCCAGGTGCGTCTGTAGCCCTGTGCTGCCCACCACCACCACCTCTTGCTCCAGCCTGGCATCGGGGGCCAGGCGGACATCGAGCCGTGGGGGAAGGGCCGTGGAGAGCAAAGCCACCGTGCGAGCCTCGTACCCCACGTAGGAGGCGGTAACGAGCCGTGGGCCGGAGCGGTCCAACACCACCTCGAGCGGCAGGATGAACTGCCCAACCTCATCGGCCGTCACCCCCTGGAGCTGTCCGTCTACCCGCCAGGTGAGGGTCGCGAACGGCAAGCGCTGCCCGTTCGCGGCATCCACCACCGTCCCCCGAAGATGAGTAGGCGGAGAGGTAGCGGGGGACCTTGTGATCAGCACCTGATACCGCTCGGCGTCAACCTGGAGCGCCAGTCCCTGCTGGGCTAGCGTCGCGCCCAGGGCCTGGAGGCCTCCTTCAGAGCTTGGCACGGCCTCCACCACCACACCAGCCACGAGCGCATCTCGGTATAAAAACCGGTAGGGGGTCTCCGCTTCGATCGTCTCGATGACGGTACGGAGCGGCAGAGACCCCGCCTCCTGGGCTTGCGTGGGGACTGCACCCAGCACCCAGACCACGACCAACAAGATCGGTGGCATCCAGGGCCTCTGCACAGACCACCTGCCTGGGTACATGATCAAACGAAGACCGTGCAAGAAAGGCCGGGCTAGGGCTCTCGGGTGAACGTGTAGGTGTCGGGGCCGGTCTGCTCGAACCGACCATCGGCCGCGGTGCCCAGGTCCTCGAGGCTGCGGGCGAGGCTATCCAGCAGGACGCGACCGGAGAGCGTCTCGGCCCGCAACGCAGCCCCCGCCTCGAAGGTGACGTTGTGGTGCTGCGCCAGTTCGTCGAGGATGCGGCCTAGAGGGCGCTGTTCGAACCGAAGAGCCCCCTCGGTCCAGTCGAGATAGAGACCTGGGTCGGCGGCATCGGGGGCTACCAGCGCACCGGTGGCGGTGAGGCCACTCCGCTGGCCGGGCGCGAGCACGACCCCCTCGCCCGTGGTGATCGCCTGGAGACGCACCTGGCCTTCGACGAGGAAGACCTCCAGTTCGTCGCCCCACGTGCTTACGGTGAACTGCGTGCCCAGTACCGTTACCGTGCCGCCCAGGGCCTCCACAGTGAAGGTGCGCGTGGGCTGCGAGGTCACCTCGAAGAGCGCCTCTCCGGTGAGCCGGTATCGCATCGCGGTCTGAGGGGCAGGCTCGCCCACCTCATAGAGGGCCGAGTAGGGACGCAGCGTCACCGTGGAGCCGTCTGGGGCCGCGTAGACCGTCTGCGTGGCTCCGGCCTCGGCGACCAGCACCTCAGGCACGGTACGCGGCCACAGCGTCCAGAGGGCGGCCACGGCCACCAGCGTGGTGGCGGCCACCGCCCAGCGGAGGCGAGCCAAGCGCGGCGTGCGGGCTGCGCGTTGGGGCGCTCGTTCCGGGGCTCGCGGCCCATCCAGGCGGGGCGCCCGGACCGCAGCCGGGTCCGTCTCAGCGGCGATGGCGGCCCAGAGGCGATCCGCATCGGTGGAGGCGGGTGCGTCCTGCGTCCGGTAGGCGAGCAGCGCCTCCACCAAGGCGGCCTGGTCGGGGTCGGCGCCTTCGGCGGCCAGCGTTTGGGGGAGGTCAGCCAGAGGGATGCCGGCCTCCAGCGCCTCGGCCACGCGCTGCGCGAGGCGGGCGTCTAGGTCATCGGGCGGTAGCGGTGAAGTCATGGCAGCGACCAGGCAGAGGGCGAGCGGAGCGACGCCTAAAGGTACGATACGGAGGGCGTGGAGCCAACGGAGCAACACGGGGAGCATGGAGGGCGCATCCGCCGTACAGGCCCAGGCGCACACGGCCGAGCAGCGCGCGCCTGGGCCCAACGGTAGACCATCGGAGAGGGTTAGGACGCGGAGCCGTCCCGGTCCACGTCGCCCGTGCGGAGGTTGACGCGGAAGAGGCGGTTGAAGCCCAAGAGCCGGATGCGGCCCTCTTCGTCGCCGGTCAGCTCCACGGTGCCGGCGTCTTCGGTGATCTCCGTCACGCCGTTGACCGTCTTCTCGACGAACAGCTCGTAGGTGATGGTGCCCGTCACCACGGTCTCGGTGCCCGCCTCGCGGTCGCCCGGCACGATGGTGAGGCCGTCCGTGTTGAGCGAGAGCGTGAAGGTGCGGTTCTTGGTGCTATCCGCCGAGGTAACATCGTACGTGCCTGAGCGATTTTGGCTGCCCACGAGCAGCATCGTCCCGGTGTTGACGCCCGTCAGGTTCCACGCGGCGTTCTTGCTGAACGAGGAGTTGACCTCAAGCTGCCCTTCACGGCCGCGGGTGCCGCTGACCTCGCCCGAGCGCGTCCCATTGAAGTCCACGGTTGCCACCTGGTCCCGGTCCTCGCGGGGCGCCTCGATGAAGCCGCCGTCGGCGTCGGTGTAGACGTACTGCAGCAGGGCTTCCACGCTCTTGCTCAGGCCGCGATGCTCAGCGGCGCGGGTGTAGCTGATGGTGTGGGTGCCCGTGGCGGGGTCGTAGGTCTTCTCGAAGTCCCCCTGCCCCCCGCGCCAGGGGCGCTCCGGGTTGGCTAGGCGCGGCAGGCGGCCGCCGGGGCCGGGCCGCTCTTCGTCCATGTACAGGATGCCGTCGGGGCCCACTTCGCCGGTGACGTCGTAGACATCGGCCATGAGGCCTTCGGGCTGCTCGGCCACGGCATCGGCCACGACCTGGACGAGCACCTCGGCCTCTTCGTCAGAGAGCGTGCCGGTATCGGCATCGTCGTTCAGCAGGTCGCCACAGGCTGACAGCAAGACGGCCACAAGCAGCAGCGGGAGGGTGCGCAGGAAACGGTGGAGATAGGTAGACATGATAGGGTCCTCACGGTGTACATCGGTTGATTGGGTGCGGCCCATCTGAGCCGCGTTCATCTACCGTACACCGCACCCCTGGGGGGACCCCCAAGCCGGATCCGCACCAAATACTCGAAGCAGGTAGGGCTAGCCCCACAGGCGGCGCCACCAGGGCTTCTTCGCGCCTTGCTGCATCTTGGCGAGTACGGCTTCGCGGTTGTTGCGCAGGAGCTGGGTGTCTGGATGCTGCTCGCCGAGCACCTGCTGGTAGACCGCAAGCGCCTGCTCGTAGAGCGGCTCCGCCTCCGCGTACCGACCCTGAAGAGCGTAGAGAACAGCCAGGTTGTTCAGGCTCGCCGCTGTGTCCGGGTGCTCTTCGCCCAGCACCTGCTCACGGACCGCCAGCGCCTGCTTGTAGAGCGGCTCCGCCTCCGCGTACCGGCCCTGAAGAGCGTAGAGAACAGCCAGGTTGTTCAGGCTCGTCGCTGTGTCCGGGTGCTCTTCGCCCAGCACCTGCTTGCAGATCGCAAGCGCCTGCTCGTAGAGCGGCTCCGCTTCCGCGTACCGGCCCTGACTCCGGTAGAGACCAGCCAGGTTGTTCAGGCTCGCCGCCGTGGAGGGGTGCTCTTCGCCCAGCACCTGCTCACGGACCGCCAGCGCCTGCTTGTAGAGCGGCTCCGCCTCCGCGTACCGGCCCTGACGAGCGTAGAGACCAGCCAGGTTGTTCAGGCTCGCCGCTGTGTCCGGGTGCTCTTCGCCTAGCACCTGCTCACGGACTGCCAGCGCCTGCTTGTAGAGCGGCTCCGCCTCCGCGTACCGGCCCTGAC
>JBCDJV010000022.1:0-57499 GCA_038747425.1 Bacteroidota bacterium | reverse complement strand
TAGGAGCAGGATCATGGCGAAGCCGCAGAGGGAGATGGCGGTGGAGAGCACGGTCCAGGTGCGCAGCGTGTCGGTGACCTCTTGCTGCAGGAAGCGGTTGACGAGCCAGAAGCCGCTGTCGTTGACATGCGAGGCGATCACTGAGCCTGCGGCGATGGCCAGGGCAATCAGCGTCGTGTCCACCACGCCGTAGTCCGGCAGGACCGCTAGCACAGGCCCGACGATGCCTGCCCCGGTGATCATGGCGATGGTGGCCGAGCCTTGAAGGACCCGCACCAGGGCGGACACGACGTAGGCGAGGATGAGGAGCGACACCGAGGAGGTGGCCATCTGCTCGGCGATCAGGGCCCCGATGCCGGTGGTGATCAGCATCTCCTTCAAGACGCCCCCGGCGCCGGTGATCAGGATGATGGCGCCGGCCGGGGCCAGGGCGTCGTTGGAGATCTCGAAGAGCTGGTCTCGCGTGAGCTGGGCGCGTCGGCCTAAGACGTACACGGCAAACAGCGTGGCCAGGATGAGGGCGCTGAACGGATGGCCGATCAGCAGCAGCAGGTCCAGGCCCGCAAACGGCGCCACGGTCCCCGCATCGATCAGCGTGTTGAGCACCGCGCTCATCACCATCAGGCCGATCGGCAGCAAGATCGCTACGTGGGTGAGCAGGACGAGGTCGGCCGTCTGGGCCGGCGTCACCTCGGGCGCCGGGGCGTCGTCCTCGTAGGCGAAGCGCGCGGTGAGCCGTTGCGCCACCACGAGGCCACACAGCAGCGCCGTGGGGAGGCCCACCGGCAGGCCGAGCAAGATCATCCACCCGAGGTCAACCTGCAGGATGTCCGCCACGGCCACCGGACCGGGCGTGGGCGGGATGAAGCTGTGGGTGATGGCGATCCCGGCCAGCAGCGGCAACGCAAAGACCACCAGCGGCTTCCGCAGGCGACGACTCAGCGCCTGGATCACCGGAAACAGGATGATGAACGCCACATCGAAGAAGACGGGGATCGCCACGATGAACCCGCTGAGGATCAGCGCCAGCGGCGCCCGCTCCTCCCCCGTCCGGTTCAGCAGGAAACGCGCCAGCTGACGGGCCCCACCCGAGTGCTCCAGGATCGCCCCGAACAGCGTGCCGAGCCCCACGATCGTGGCCACGAACGCCAGCGTATCCCCCATCCCCTTGCCGATAACCCCCGCGATCTCGTCGGGCGGGACCCCGCCCAGGAGCCCGATCGTGATGCTGGCGATCAGCAGGCTCAGGAACGCGTTCAGGCGGACCTTGATGATGAGGACCAGCAGCAGCACAATGCCGCTCGTGATGGCCAGGAGAAGCTGCAGCTCGGTGGGCATGCCGGGGGTCAGGAAAACGCGCGCACGAGCTGGTCGACGAGCACGTCGACCGGCTGCGTGCCGTCGAGGGTGAGGGCGTTGGCGGGCGGCTCCAAGGTAGCAAACTGCGAAGCCGCGAGCGACGCCGGCATGAAGTGGCCGGACCGGGTCCGCAGCCGCCGCTCAATCTCCGCCTGGGGGACGGCCAAAAACACGAACCGCACCTCAGGCCCGTCGCGCAGCACCTCGCGGTAGGCCCCCTTGAGCGCCGAGCACGCCAGCACGGCCCCGGCGGGCTCCGCCTGGAGCACGTCCCGCAGGCGGTGCAGCCACGGCCACCGGTCGGCGTCGGTGAGGGGCTGGCCGGCTTCCATCTTCGCGACGTTGGCGGGCGGGTGGTAGTCGTCGGCGTCCACGAAGCGCTGCCCCAGCCGGGCGGCGAGCGCGCGTCCTATGGTGGTCTTGCCGGACCCGGCCACGCCCATGAGGATGGTGGAGGAGGCCGGTTTGGGTGCTGGCTCTATCTGCATGAACCTGAATTGATTACGAGAACATTAAGATGCGCGGACTGGGGGGTGATTTTATGCTCCGGTAACCAGCTGAGCCGAGGAGGCGCCTAGCTTTGCCCGCGGCATGCGCATCCCACCCACCATCCGGAGCAACGTACATCATGGACGCCCCTCTTGCTCGCACAGGCACCGCCCTGCTGACGCTACTGACCCTGCTGCTACTCACCCACCCGGCCCGCGCCCAGCAGCCGGGCACCCTTGAAGGCTATGTCTACGAAGCCGGCTCCAGCGGCGGCGCGGGGATGAACCGGTACGCTGAGATGTCCCTCCAGGAGTGGTGAGTATGTGAACGTGCAGGGATGTAGCTTGGGGCGCCCCCTTCGCTGCTCATCGCCCCATGCTCTCGCCACACGTCATCCGGCAGCTCCGACGCATCGTGCCGTTCGGCGTCATCTGGCTGCTGGGGAGCCAGATCTTCCTGTTGTCCGACTTCGCCGCTGTGGGCAACCTGGAGCAGGTGCCAGACACGGCCATCCGGCTCGACCTCGGCATCTACCTGTTCGCTACGGTGACGGTCACCGTGCTGGGCCTGGGGGTGGGCGCTCTTGAGGGGCTCTTCCTGAACCGTCGATTGGCCGCGCTGAGCTTCGCCCAGACCATCGCGGTCAAGCTGGCGTTCTACGCGGTGCTGTTCTTCGTCGTCGTGACGGTCACCTTCCCGATTGCGGCTAGCATGGAACTGGGCACCATGCCCTGGGACGCTCAGGTCTGGGACAAGTACACCGCCTTCCTGGGCAGCCCTACCCATCTCGGCACCGGCATCCAGCTGTCGACGTTGCTGGGCACTTCGCTCTTCTACGCAGAGATCAGCGACCACATGGGCCCTGAGGTGCTAACGAACTTTCTGACGGGCACGTACCATCGCCCCCGGGAGGAGACGCGCATCTTCATGTTCTCCGACATGAAATCGTCGACGCAGATCGCCGAGGCGTTGGGCCACATCGCCTATTTCGAGCTGCTCCAGGCCTACTATCGGGATCTGTCCGACGCGATCATCACCCATGGCGGCGAGATCTACCAGTACGTGGGCGATGAGGTGATCGTCTCCTGGCGCACCGACCACACCGGACCGCCCGACCAGTGCGTGCGGTGCTTCCAGGCGATGAAGACAGACCTCGCCCAGAAGGCCGCTTGGTACCAGGACCGCTTCGGCGTGGTGCCTGACTTCAAGGCGGGGATGCACCTCGGGCCCGTCACCGCCGGCGAGATCGGCGCCCTCAAGAAGGAGATCGTGTTCACCGGCGACGTCCTGAATGCGACGGCCCGGCTCCAAGCCCTCTGCACCACGCACCAGGTGGACCTGCTGCTCTCGGCCGACCTGGTGGCCCACCTGGGCACCGCGCCGCCTGTTTCCGTCCGCTCACTCGGCGCTCACGCCCTGCGGGGCCGGGCGCACGAGATGGAACTCTTCACCCTGGCGTAGCGCACGATGGAGCCCTCCCGCGTACGTCCCCTGCTCCTGAGCCTAGGCCTCGCAGCCAGCGTCGCTGCGGGGGTGGCGGGGATCGCCACGTTCCTGGGCTGGCGGGTCAACCCCAGTGGTCTCTTTCGCGGCCCGGGGGGCACCCACTGGCCGGTTGTGTGGGACACGTTTGCGAGCTGGTTCTTCCCGGTCTTGCTGGGCTCTGCGGTGATCGCCCTGGTTGCGTCAACGCTGTACGCGAGGTGGGCAGGAGCTAGGGGTCGACGCGTATTCTGACCACCAGCTCAGTGGGCCCGCACACGCCGTCGTCAGCCGAGATCGTCAGGACCGTGGAGCCCGCCCCCGTCGGAGTCACCGTGAGCGTGGAGCCGTCCAGCGTGGCGGTCGCGATGGCCTCGTCGCCCCCGCTCAGGGCGTAGGACAGAGGATCGCCGGGATAGTCGGTAAAGACGGCCCCAGCCTCGGCCTCCTCAAGGGCGATCGTGCGCGGCGCCTCGCCGAGGGTGAAGGTAAGCGCAGGGGGGGCGGCGGCCACCGTCGGGGCGAGGTTCGTGGCGAAGATGCCCTCGGCGAAGGCCCCGCCACGCAGCCCGTTGTCCAGGGCCTGTACGCCGTAGTGATAGGAGACGCACGGTGCGAGGTCCATGAACGCCCGCTCGGTGCGTGTCCCCACGTTGCCGGGGCCGAGGACGAGCCGCTGGCCGTCGGGCCGAGCCTGGGCCACGATCCGATCTTGCCCACCCGGGGTGGTGCCCAAGCGCAGGTTGTAGCGCAGGGCCGTCGGCGGCGTGGTGTCGTCGGTGGCAGCGGTCCAGCGGAGCGTGCCGCTCGTATCGCTGCTCGGCTCGAAGCGCACCGCTGCCGGTGCCGCTGGCGCCGCATTGGGCGTGGCGAGACTGTTGAGTGCGAGTTGCGTCTTGAAGTCGCCGCTGGACGTGTTGTTTTGGAGCAGGGCATCGAGGTCCCCGTCGGCGTCCACATCAGCCAGGATGCCGAGGCTGGCCGCTCCACCTAGGCCTACGTCCTGCACCGTGAGCGTGCCGCCGTCGTTGATCAGCACCACGGTCCGAGGCCTGGCCCGGCCATCCTGGCCGGTCGCCAGGAGATCGAGGTCCCCATCGGCGTCCACATCGCCCCACGCCAGATCGCCGGGGACCAGAAAGGTGTCGAACTGGGGCCCTCGACGGAGCATGCCGCCCTCGTTGAGCCAGAGGGCCTCCCCTGTGGCGAGATCGAGGTCGCCATCGGCGTCCACATCGCCCCATGCTGCAATCTCGACCGCGTCTTCGCCATTGGGGTCAGCGGGCACGGGAGTCACTTCGACGAACACACCGCCCTCGTTGCGATACAGGTACGAGGGGTCGTTGGAGGTGTCCCCCTGGCGGTTGCCGCCGACAAACAGATCCGGGGTCCCGTCCCCGTCCACATCGCCCCAAAACACGGACTCCCCGCCTGGGTGGCCCACCTGGGCGTCGACGAACGCGCCGTCGTCGTTGCGGTAGACCCGGACGAGGCTCTGCTGGAGGGCACCGTCGATGCGCGCATCAAGCGCAGCGGCGAAGTCGAGGTCCCCATCGCCATCGTAGTCGGCAAACCGGACGGCATCGAGGACGGCCCCGCCGGAGAACGCTCGCGCGTCGATGACCTCGCGCGTGAAGGTCCCGCCATCGTTGCGGAAGAGCACCAGCCCATTGCCGATCAGTCCATCGCCCAGCACCAGCAGGTCGAGGTCACCGTCGGCATCCACATCGCCCCAGTCTGCGGCACGGAAGAAGCCTCCAAGGTCCGCGACCTCGACAAAGGCCCCGTCGTCGTTGCGAAACACCTTGTCCGCCCCCGCGATGAAGGCCAGGTCCAGGTCTCCGTCGGCATCGTAGTCACCAAAGACCGGCGCGGCAAAGGAGAAGCGCTCATCGTCGAAGTTCGTCGGCTGGACGGTGAAGGGCTGAGCCGCCGCCGGGAGGGCGGACCCGAGGGTTAGCAGAATCAGAGGGAGCGCGCGGAGCATGAGCAGCATTGGATGCAGTGGGGAAGCGGGGCGACCAAGGTATTGGTTGAGCGAGCAGGCCTGCAACAGGTCCTGGACAAAGAGCACCGCCTCAATCCATGGGCACCACGCATTCCACCCGGGTGCCGCCGGCAGGGCTAGACTCGAGGCGGAACGCGGCGCCGATGAGGCGGGCCCGCCGCCGCATGGTGTGGAGCCCCAGCCGTTCGGGGCGCTGACGCTCGGCCTCTGTGCATCCGCGCCCGTTGTCGGACACCGCGAGGCGCAGCCCGTGCTCCGTCATGTCCAGGGTGAGGGTGATCTTGGTGGCGGCGGCGTGCTTGACGGCATTGGCTACGGCTTCCTGCGCGATGCGATACAGATGCTCAGTCAGGTCAGGCGCCATCGCGCTGAGGCGCGCGGCGGTCGGCTCTGGCGCCTGCACCGCTGTGGGCAGGCCTGTGGCCGCTTCTGTACGATCAGCCAGTCCTTGGAGGGCCGGTAGCAAGTGGCCGCCTGTCAGGTCGGGCGGGCTGAGTCCACGAGCCAACCGCCGTGCCTGCTCGACACTCGCCTCCACCTCGGTGGCCACTTCCACCAGCCGGTCCACCTCGATGGGACGGCCTTTCTGGGCCCGATGCACCAGACCTCGGCACAGCATGGCGATGCCCGTCAGGCGCGAGCCCAGGTCGTCGTGCAGGTCCCGCCCGATCCGGTGGCGCTCTGCATCGGCCGCGTGCGCCGCCTGACGCTCCAGCAGCTCCCGATCCGCCAACGACTGGATGAGGCGGACCCCTTGGCGGCGGAGTTGCCACGCTAGGGCACCCGCTATCCCACCACTCGCGGCCACCAGGGCCGCCACCCAGTAGTGCCCCTCTGGGAATCCGTCCACCGGCTGGCCCAGGGTGGTCGGGCTCAGGGTCCAGGCCACCTTTAGGTAGATGGCCGCTGCCAGGAGGCCGGTGAGCACGGACAGGCCCACCCGCAGCCGCAGGGCCGACAGCCCCACGAATAGCAACAAGATGGTCACCTGCACCTCAAAGCCGACCGCCGCTGAGAGCGGCGCCGAGCTTCGCGCTACGTAGGAGGTGGCCCCAAGCGCGCCGATCTCGGCGACCGCCAGCAAGTACCAGGCCCCTTCGGGGAGCGGGGTGGCCGTAGCCAGCCGCCGCGCCAGGAGGTGACGCACCAGCAGTTGCAGGCCCATAAGCGCCAGCACCACCGCCAGCCGCACGCCGATAAACGCCGGGCTGAGCGGCACGGGCCCTTCCTGACCAAACGGTAGCACCAGGCGAACCACGAGGAGGAGGGCCAGGCCCGCGAAAAAGCTGGCGATGAGCGTGGCCCGCATGCGCTCCGCCCGGAGCAGGGTAAGGGCAAACTCGGTGCTCAACCGCTCCTCGACGGGGGTCTCCATGGCGGTCTTGGCGGCCGGGGATCGCTCGGCGTCTCCCACCCCCTCAGGGAAACGATCGGGCGCCGACGCGGACATCGGCGGCCTCACGGAAGGCTACGCTGCTCCGCGTAGCGTATCGCGTGGTGGAGGAGCGCGGCGCCGTCTTCTAGGCCCAGTTTTTCCTTGATTCGCGCCCGGTAGGACTCCACCGTGTGGGGGCTCACGTGCATCGCTTCAGCAATGGCGCTGGTCTTCAGGCCTCGCCCTAGATGCTCAAACGTCTCCAGCTCGCGGTCACTCAGCCGCTCCAGGGGTGACTCGCTGCCGGCTCCTTCCTGGGCGGTGTACTGACGCAGCATCCGATCGCCCATGGCTTCACTCACGTAGAGGCCCCCCCGGAGTACGCGCCGGGCGGCGTCCACCACGGCACGGCTGGCTTCCGTTTTCATCAGGTACCCGCGCGCCCCCGCCCGCAAGGCCCGCTCAGCGTACAGCGCTTCGTCGTGCATCGAGACGACCAGCACAGGCAGGCTGGGCTGCAGGCGTTGCAGCTGCTTGATCAAATCCAGGCCGCTCATTCCCTTCATTGTCACATCCGCGATGAGGAGGTCGGGCCGGGCCGCCTCGACACGGTCCAACGCCTCGCGGGCAGACGCCGCCTCGCCGCACACCATCAGGTCGTCTTCCTCGCCCAGCAGGTGGACGTAGCCTTTGCGGGTGATCGCGTGATCGTCCACGACGAAGATGCGGTGCGGCATGGGGGGAGGCGGAACGGGGCCAGCAGGAGGCGCGCGTGGTGGAGATCACCACAATGGATCGGTGCCCTCCACCTCAGCGCGCTGGTGAGGTGCAGGCTGGTGAGGCAGGCCCACGACGGTCTAGCTTGTGAGTCTTCCCGCCCTGTGCGCCGTGCTACATGTCCCAGAAGCTTATGAAACCCCTGCCACTGATTCAACGCGTTGGCGCCTTGCTGATCTTCGTGCTCGTGACCCTCCCCGCCTACGGACAGTCCCCCGAGGTCAGCGAGGAGGACCAAGCCCGAATCACCGCGCTCGTGGAGGCCGCCGCCGAACGCCTGAACCTCACCCCCGCCCAGCGCGAGACCGTAGCACCCATCCTGGAAGCCAACACGCGGCAGCGTCTGGACATCCTCGCCCGGTACGGGATCGACCTGAGCGGAGACGGACCGATCGAGCGTCCGAGTCGCCGCACGGGGCGTCGACTGCGGAGCGAGCTTGGCGACCTGAACACGCAGACGACCACGTCGCTGGAGGCGGTGCTGACCGAGGCGCAGATGGAGACCTGGGCGGCGATGCAAGAGGAACAAGGGGCCCGCTTGCGGGCTCGATTCGGAGACGGCTGAATGCCCCACCGTGCCCGCTGCCTGCGCCCCGTGCTCTTGGCCTGGAGTGCCCTCACCCTATGGGTGCCGACGGCGTTCGCTCAGGAGCCCCCGCGCCCCCCTGCGTACATCGCGCTCCTCAGTGACGGTCTGGGGGGGGCCAGCGATTCGTTGGGCGTCCTCGTGATGGCTGAGCTTCGTGCCCTCGCGGGGCGTGAGTTCGACCTTCGCTTTGTGACCGTGGAGGCTGACCACACCCTGGATGGAGCCGCCCAGCAATTGGAGCGGGTGATGAACAACCCCGAGGTCGACCTGGTCATCACCCTGGGCCTCCTGACCTCCCAGGTGGCCGCCCAGCTCCGGACGCCGCCCCACCCGGTCCTGGCCGCGGCCGTCTTCGACCCCCGCGTGCAGGGCCTCCCCTTGGAGAACGAAACAAGCGGGGTGCCGGGCCTGGCCTACGTGGCCGCCCCCTCGACCTTCACGCGTGAACTCACCACGTTTCGGGAGATCGCGGGGGTGGACACCGTGGCGATCCTCGTGCAGGCCGGGTTGCGCCAGGGGCTGACCGGCCTCACCGAGCGGCTTCGCGTGTTGGAGGCCGAGCTAGGGCTGGCGCTCAGGCCGGTGGCCACCGGCGCCTCGCCCCTGGACGCGCTCACCGCTTTGCCAGCGGGAGTAGACGGCGTGTACGTCGGGCCGCTGGGCCCCGCCTCGCCGCTGGAGGTCGCGCGCTTGGCCGAGGCGCTCGTCGAGCGCGGGCTGCCGTCGTTTGCCTTCAGCGGGCGTAGGGGGGTGGCCCAGGGCCTCTTGGCCTCGCTGAGCGCCGACCGAGCCCCCCGGCGGGCCCGCCGCGTGGCCATGCTGGCCGAGCGGATCCTGCTGGGGGATGAGCCCGCGTCGTTCCCGGTGTTGATGCCCGCCCGCGAGCGGCTGACCCTCAACCTCGCCACCGCCCGGTCCATCGGCCTCACGCCACCCCTGGGCCTGCTGCTCGAAGCCGACCTCGTGGGGGCCTCGCTCAGACCGGAAGGCCCCGGCTTCACGCTCGACGAGGCGATCCAGCGGGCCGTGGAGGCCAACCTGGCGGTGGGGGCAGAGCGCAGAACCGTGGAGGCCAGTGCCGAGCGCGTGCGTGAAGCCCAGGCGGTGCTCCGCCCCCAGATCGAGGGCGGAGCAACCGGCAGCCTCGTGGACCCGCGCCTGGCCGACGCCTCGCTGGGGCAGCAGCCAGAGCAGACCGTCCTCGGCCAGCTCACCCTCACCCACCTTCTGTGGGCCGAAGAGGCACGCGCCAACGTGGGCATCCAGCGGGCCTCGCTGGACGCCCAGGAGCACGGACTAGACGCCCTCCAGCTCGACGTAGCCCTTGAGGCCGCCGAGGCCTACCTGAGCCTGCTGCGCGCCCAGGCGCTCGTCCAGGTCCAACGCGACAACCTTGTCCTCACCCGCGAAAGTCTCGAACTGGCAGACCGACGGGAGGCTATCGGCGCAGCCGGTCCGGCCGAGTCGCTCCGCCTGCGCGCTGAGTTGGCCACGCGCCGCACCGACCTCATTGAGGCGTATGTGCTGGTCCAGGCCGCAGAGATCGCCCTCAACCAGGTGCTCAACCGGCCGCTCGAAGCCCCGCTCACCGCCACAACCTCGGTGCAGCCGGACGAACTGGCCGAGTTCGGGCCCCTGGCGACCTTGATTGTCGATCCCGACGCCTTCGAGCGGCTGCGCGACGTGCTCAGCGCTGAAGCCCTGCGCACGGAGCCTGGGATTCAGGCGCTGGGAGCTGGGCTGCGGGCCCAGGAACGCGCCGAGCAGGCCGCCCAGCGCGCCTTCTACACTCCTGTGGTGGCGCTCGTGGGCCAGGCCAACGCCTCACTCTATGAAGGCGGTGCGGGCACGGAGGGCCTCGCCCTGCCGCCCTTGCCCTCGCAGCCGATGTCGGTGGAGACGCCGGAGGTCCCGTCGACCTTCTGGACCCTGGGCCTGAACGTGACGCTGCCACTCTTCGAGGGCGGCGGCCGCCGGGCCCGTCGCGCCCGGGCCCGCGCCGAGGTGCACCGCCTCCAGCTGGAGCGCGACCTGGTGGCGCAGCGGGTCGAACAGTCCGTGCGCACCCAGCTCCACGTGGCCGCGGCCTCCTACGCCGCCGTCCAGGAGGCCCGCCGCGCGGCCGAGGCCGCCCGTGCATCGCTGGACATCGTGACGCGGTCCTACGCCGCGGGGGCGCTCGACGTGACGCCCCTCCTCGAATCGCAAAACGCCGCGCGGCAGGCCGCCGTCGGTGTGACCAATGCCATCTATGACTTCCTGGTCGACGTCAAGCGGGTCGAGCGGGCCATCGGCCGCTTCGAAGCGCTCACGCCACCCGCCGAGCAAGCGGCCTTCCGGGCTCGCCTGGATGCGGCGTTGCGCGCGCCGACCCCACTCGCTGAATGAATCAATGCCTCCTGCCTTCTTCTCCACCCAGACCGTGACCCCGACCCGAACGCGGGCCTGTCGCTTGGCCGCGTGGTGGCTGCTGAGTGCCGTCGTCCTCGCCGTCCTCCCGGGCTGCGGGACCGACGAGTCCCCCCCACCTGATCCGCTTCGCCCGGTGCGGTACCAGCAAGTCTTCGCGGTCGACGGCGTCCAGATGCGCACCTTCACAGGCGTGGCCCAGGCGGGCGCCCAGGCCCAGGTCAGCTTCCGGGTGAGCGGCGTGGTCGAAGCGGTCAGCGTGCAGGTGGGGGCGCCCGTTCAGCGGGGCACGGTGCTGGCCCGGCTCGACGCCAGCGACTATGTGATCCAGCAGCGGCAGGCTGAGGCCGCCGAGGCCCAGGCCACCGCCCACCTGCGCCATGCCGAGGCCACCTACGAGCGCACCCAACAGCTCTATGCTGACCAAAGCGCCTCGCAGAGCGACCTCGACGCTGCTCGGGCGCAGTACGAATCCGCCCAGGCCCAGGTACGCTCGGCCGAGGCCCAGCGTCAGGCGGCCAACCAGCAGATCAGCTACACGCGCCTGACGGCCCCGATCCGCGGAGCCGTGGCCGAGGTACTGGTTGAGGTGGGCGAGCAGGTGGGCCCGGGGCGCCCCGCCGCCGTGGTGAGTGGCGGTGAACGCCTCGACGTGCTGACAGCGGTCCCGGAGGGCTTGATCGGACGGGTGCAGATGGGTACGCCCGCCACCGTCCGGTTCGGCGCGCTGGGCCCCGCTGCCTACGAGGCCACCGTGGGCGAAGTCGGCATCGCCTCCACGGCCAACACCACGACCTTCCCCGTGACGGTCCGCCTGGCCCGCGACGCCCCTGAGGTGCGGGCCGGCATGGCGGCCGAAGTCACCCTGGCCCTCGACCGTGGCGCCACGCCCGCCGCGCCCGGCGTGATCGTCCCCGCCCAGGCCGTGGGCGAGGACCGGGCGGGGCGCTACGTGTTCGTGCTGGCAGACCAAGGCCACGGCGAGGCCGTGGCGCTGCGCCGCCGCGTCGAGACCACCACGCTCACCGACGCCGGAATCACGGTCATCGCAGGCGTCGAGGACGGCGCCCTCGTGGTGACGGCCGGCCTCAGCGCTTTGACCGACAGCCAGCGTGTGGCCCTGCTCAACCCGCCCCCTCCGGTCCCCACCCGCGTGGACTGACGCTCTCCTCACGGCCTATCCAGCCACGCCCAACCCCTCACCATGGACCTCACCCGGTACGCCATCGAGCATAAAGTCGTCACCACCGTGGCGCTGCTCGTCCTGCTCGTCTCTGGCCTCCAGGCCTACCGCACGCTTCCACGGGCCGAAGACCCCGGCTTCACGATCCGGGTGGCCACCGTCATCACCCAGTTCCCGGGGGCGAGCCCCGCGCGCGTGGAGGAGTTGGTGACGGACAAGCTGGAGGCTCGCATCCAGGAGATCCCCGAGGTGGACCACATCGTCAGCGAGTCTCGCACCAACGTGTCCATCATCCGGGTGTTTTTCAAGGACGATGTTCAGGCGTTACAGCCGCTGTTTGACCGGCTCCGCCGGAAGGTCGAGAGCGCCCAGCCGGACCTGCCCGATGGCCTATCGCCCCAGGTGGACGATGAGTTTGGGGATGTGTTCGGCACGCTCTTCACCCTCACGGCAGAGGGCTTTCCGTACCGCGAGTTGGAGGAGATGGCGGACCAGGCCCGCCGCGAGCTCCTGAAGATCGACGACGTGGCCAAGGTGGAGATCCTGGGCGCGCAGCCGGAGCGCATCTTCGTGGAGTACGACAATGCCCGTCTCGCCGAGGTCGGCCTCTCGACGAGCCAGTTGCAGCGGGTCCTGCAGTCGAGCAACATCGTGATCCCAGGGGGTGCCGTCGAGACCGAGGCCGAGCGCATCGCGCTGGAGCCGTCGGGGGCCTACGAGACCGTCGAGGCCATCCGGCGCACGGTGGTCACCCTGCCGGGCACGGGCCAGGTGGTGTTTCTGGATGACATCGCCGAGGTCAAGCGGGGCTACCTCCATCCGCGCACCGAGACCGTTCAGGCCACCGGCCAAGAGGGCCTCGTGCTGGCCATCTCGATGCGCGAGGGCGGAGACATCATCGCGCTCGGCGAGGCGGTGCTGGCCGCCACGGCCCGGCTGGAAGCCCGCTTCCCGCTCGGCGTCTCGATTGAGCAGCTGAGCTTTCAGCCAGGCGTCGTGGAACGAGCGGTGGGCGATTTCACGTCGTCCGTGGCCCAGGCCGTCGCCATCGTGGTGGTGGCGATGCTGCTGTTTCTCGGCCTGCGCACCGGCCTGGTCGTGGCCTCGCTGATCCCGATGGCGATGGTGGGCACGACGATGATGATGGGGCTCTTCGAGATTGGCATCGACCAGATCTCCTTGGCCGCGCTCATCATCGCGTTGGGGCTGCTAGTGGACAACGCCATCGTGATGAGCGAGGCGACGCTGGTGGGGATGGACGCCGGCCAACCCCCGAAGGCGGCGGCCATCGAGGCGGCGACAGAGCTGCGCACCCCGCTCTTGGTCTCCTCCCTCACCACGGCCGCGGCGTTCTTGCCCATCTACCTCGCCGAATCGAACGTGGGCGAATACACGGCCCCCCTGGCTGAGGTCATCACCATCACGCTCCTGACCTCGTGGCTGCTGGCCATCACCATGATCCCCTTGCTCTGCGTGCTGTTCCTGCGGGTGACCCCGAAGCGAAGACGGCCTACCAAGGGCAAGGGTGGAGATCAGGAATACGACACCCCCTTCTACCGCCGCTACCGGGGCCTGCTGAGCGCTTTGCTGCAACGCCCGCTCTGGACGGTGGTCGGCGCCTACGGGCTCCTGGCCGTGGCGCTCTGGGGCTTTGGCTTCGTGGAGCAGGCGTTCTTCCCGGAGAAACGCGAGGTGCTCTTCACGGGGGCGTTCAACCTGCCCTACGGCACCTCCTTCGAGCGGACCGAGGCCACCATGCTGGAGCTCGACGCTTTCATGCAGGACCAGTTGCAGGCCGAGGAGGGCGGGCTGGAGAACTGGGCCTTCTTCATCGGCACGGGGGCCCCGCGCTTCAACCTGGGCTACAACCCTGAGCAGGGCCGCACCAACTACGCGGCGCTGATTGCCAACACGACGAGCTACGCAGTTCAGGACCAGGTCATCGAGCGCCTGCAGACCCACGTAGCGGCCACGTACCCGTCGGTGGACGCCACGATCCGGCGCCTCTCCACCGGCCCAGCCACCGCCGACCCCATCGAGGTGCGCCTCTACGGAGACGACGCCGAGGCCCTCTTCGCCATCGTGGACCGGGTGAAGGCACAGCTGGCCTCGATCCGCGGCGTCGAAGGCATCACCGACAACTGGGGCGCCTTCACCAAGAAGCTACGCGTAGAGATTGATGAGCCTCGGGCCCAGCGCGCGGGCGTGACCAACCAGGACGTAGCGGTCTCGCTCCAGACCGCACTCTCCGGCCTAGAGGCCACCCAGTTCCGGGAGGGCGATGCCATCATCCCGGTACTGCTCCGCTCGGCGCGGTCGGACCGAGAGGCCGTGGGCAGCCTGGAAGCCATCAACGTCTACGCCCAGGCGACGGGCCGCAACGTGCCGCTGGGACAAGTGGCGGACATCGTGCTGGCGTTCGAGCCCTCGCAGATCCTCCGGCGTGACCGCCTGCTGGCGGTGACCGTGAGCGCGGGGCTCGACGCCGCCTCCGGCCTGACGGCCTTCGACGTGGCCGAGGAGTTGGTGCCATGGCTGGACACGCAGCAGGCCTTGTGGCCCCTCGGCTACGCCTATGAGTTGGGCGGGGACATCGAAGGCTCGTCGGATGCCAATGCCTCGATCCAGGAAAAGCTGCCGTTTGCCGCCCTGGTCATCGTGTTGCTGCTGGTCTGGCAGTTCAACTCAGTGCGCAAGCCTGCCATCATCCTGCTCACCATCCCGCTGTCGATGATCGGCGTGGTCTTCGGCCTGCTCGTGACGGGGGAGTCGTTCGGCTTCATGGCGCTCCTCGGCCTGATCGCACTCGCGGGGATCGTGATCAACAACGCCATCGTGCTCATCGACCGCATCCAGATCGAGATCGACGAGAACGGGCACCCGCCCGCTCGGGCCATCCTCGAGTCCGCCCAGCGTCGGCTACGGCCCATCCTGCTCACGACGGCCACCACGGCGGGTGGCCTGGTGCCCTTGTGGCTGGGCGGCGGTCCGCTTTTCGAGGCGATGGCCGTGACGATTCTCTTCGGCCTCCTCTTCGCCACCGTCCTCACGCTCGGGGTGGTGCCCGCGCTCTACGCCCTGCTGTTCCGCGTCAAGGTCCCGACCTCGCCCCCCCTCTCTCCATCAGCCCCTACATCATGACCCACGCGTTCAGGCGTCATGGCCGGCCGCGCGCCCGCACGATGACGCTGGTGCTACTCCTCGCCGCAGCCACGTCCGCTACTGCTCAACCCGCTGCAGACACCCCGGCCGCCTCCTCAACCTCCGTGCTTACCGGCGCGGAGCGGTGGAGGCAGTTTGGGCACGACGTGATCTCGCCCCGCTTTGTGGTCCGCAGCTTGGGTGCCGGGACCGTGGCCCACCTCCGTGAGGAGCCCTCGGCGTGGAACCAAGCGGTAGGGGGCTGGGCGGCACGCGTCGCCTCCAGCGCGGGTGAGTCCCTGGTTTACACCGGCACCAAGCATGGACTCGGCGCCCTCCTCGGCGCCGACTTCCGCTACACCCCTCGGGGCCAGGGGCCTTTCGGCGCACGCCTGGCCCACGCCTTGGTGGGGAGCGTGACGGTCCGGACGGCCCGGGGGCGTCCACTCCATCTCCCCCTCATGGGCGGCGCGTTGGTGTCCACCCTGGCGCAGTCCTCCTGGGAGACCGGCGCGCCTGATGTTCGCCGGATAGTGCCTGGCCTTGCCGTCACCCTGGTCGTCGAAATCGTCGGCCACCTCGTGTTGGAGTTCAGGTAGGCGGGGCCTCCGCGAGGCGCGCCTCGCGGCTAGGACTGGGCGTCCAGGGCTTGGAGCACCTGCACCGGGGCGGTGGGCAGCGTGAAGTAGAACGTGCTCCCGAGGCCGACCTCGCTCTCCACGCCCACCTGGCCGCCGAGCTTTTCGACGATCCGTTGCACGATGGCCAGGCCCACGCCATGTCCCTCTGCGGATCCTTCGTGCAGGCGCCGAAAGGGCTTGAACGCTTCGGTTTGCGCCTCCGGCGTGAGGCCCGCGCCGTTGTCGCGGACCCAGAAACGGACAGCCTGGCCGCCGTCCAGGGCCTCAGCTCCGAGAACGACGTGCGGCGGGGAGCCGCCGTACTTGACAGCATTGGTGAGGTAGTTGAGCCACACCTGTTCGACCCAGGGAGCATGACCGAGCGCCACGGGCCAGGCATCGGCCTGCTCCACCACGGCGTTGTGCCCGGCGAACAGGCCTTGTAGGCGCCGCACCGCTTCGCCGGTGATGGCCGCCATGTCCAGCGGCACCCGCTCAACCTCCTCGCTGTTGGCCCCCGCGAGCAGCAGTAGTTCCTCCACGATCGACTGCATCTTCTTCGACGTGTGGAGGATGGTAGCGACGCCCTCCTCGCGAAGGTCGTCCGTCAGGTCGGCGCCCTCCAGATCCATCAGCGTGGCGTAGCTGTGAATGGCGTGGATCGGGTTCTTGAGGTCGTGGGCCACCATGTGCGCGAACGCATCGAGGTCGCGGTTGCGGGCCTCCAGCGCCCCCAGAGCTGTGCGCAGGGCTGTGACGTCGAGGAGCAGGATCATCCGACCCCGCGGCTGGCGCTCGGTGCCCAGCGGCGTGGCATGCCAGCGCAGATGCCGGGGCGCGTCGGGGGTGCTGAGGTCCAACTCCCCCTCGGGGGCCTCGAGGGCTTCGAGCAGGTCCGGCAGCCTATCGCCGAGGACCTGGCCGAGCGTGGGGCGTACGCCCGTGAGCTGCTCGAAAGCGGGGTTGAAATCACTCACCCGGCCCTGCGTGTCGACGGCCACCAGCCCTTCCTGCATATGATCGATGAGCACCGACCGCGCCGTCGGCTGCATGTCCAACAGGCGATAGCGCAAAACGCCCTTCGTGACCGCGGCGGACCCAAGAGCAAAGGCGATGGGCGTGAACGACTTCTCAACCGGAAGCAGCCCAAACACACCGATCACATTTGCTACCAGGGGAATACCCACGCCTACGATGAGCCACCCCGAGAGGCGCTGGTACAGCTTGAGCGAACGCACATAGGCCGTCACCACATAGACGCCCCCAGCGGTGACAAGGCCCCATGAGTAGTACAGGTGAATCCAGAAATAGCGTCCGTAGGTGACATCAGTGATCCAGAAGGCCCCGAACCGCTTGGCCTCAGCGGTGGCCCAAAACAGCCCATGCCACGGCATCGTCGCCACAATCAGCATGGTCACCACCCCGAGGATGGCCCCCGCTTGCAGGGCCCGGGACCGGCGCCAGTCTGCCCGGCCGGTGAACTCCAGGGCGAAGGCGTACCAGGCCATGGGAATCCAGGGCGCGGTCAGGTTGGTGGCCCCGTGGAACGCCAGCGCGAGCGCAGCGCTGGGCGCCATGACATACGCCACCTCCAGGAGCAGCCATCCCACCGTCAGCCCGGAGAGCGCCACTAGAAACGGCGCGCCCGGAGCGGCACGCCGCTGCCAGGCTACCCGCCCCATCCAGAGCAGCAGCAGGAGAGCTGGCCAAGCAGCCATCAAAAAGACAAACGGCGACGACACTGGATGGACCCAGTCTTAGTTGTCTTAATAGTCTAGTGCAGTATCGGCCGTCAGGCAGGGGGCTTAACCGTTCGCCCCCCCTTCCTCACACGACCAACACGCAGTGACGCAGGCCTCTACCAAGAAAGGCGGGCGCCCACAAAAAAAGCCGCAGTCCCTTGCTAGGCAAAGGACTGCGGCTGTTGGCTGTGGAGATGCCGGGAGTCGAACCCGGGTCCGAATGGACGCCATGTCAAGCGTCTACGTGTGTAGTCCGTCTATTGAAGTTCACCCATGTCTACAGCCGGCGGACCAGGCCAGTCAATGGGCTGAGGCTGATCGATCTTTACCGAGCGGATCCAGCCGGAATCCCCTGCGGTGCATCTCATCTTAAGCGATGCCTTTGCTAAGCCGATGAGCAAACATCAACAAAGACAGATGGGGGCTTTACGCCGCCATCGCGTACGAGTAATCGTTCGCAGTTGCAGTGTTCTTGGCGGTTTAACGAGCAGTCCAAGGAGCTCGACACGCAGCCTGCACGACGATAACCACCCGTCGAAGCCGTGACATCCCCAGTGTGTAAAAGAACTGCTGGTGGTATGGAAATGCGCGGTGTTTGTTCCTCCGGCGGAACGGCGGAATTAAGCACGACCGTCCGCTTTCTCCCTCTCACCCCTTCCTTTCTCTCAAAACACCCGTGGCTCCAGCACCAACCCTTCAGCCTCCAGCGCCGTCTCCAGAGGCTCCGCCACGGTGCGTTGCAGGCGGCGCGTCAGGAACGGCATCTTGCCGCGTCCGCCGATCACGAGATGGCGGGTGGGGTGATAGAGGAGGCGGACGCGCCCTTGCCCCATCAAGATGGCCTCTACATCGACGCGTACCACGTACAAGCCCCAGCGGCTCACCGTGCGCGGCATCGTGGCCACCGTGTTCTCGGCAGGAGGGGTCCTCAGGGTCCACCCGTTCGCCTGAAACGCAGCCTCCACCGCTTCCCGGCGGCTCGACGCCTCCGCCGCTTCGGATGCCGTGTAGCGGTAATCTTGGTAGAGGGGCGCCGTGGTGGCGGCGCACCCCGCCCCCAGCAGGAGGCCCCAGCAGACAACGACCGCAGCGGTCCGGTTCATGGTACCAGGGGCTGAGCGTGAATACGACGGAGCCCAAACAAAGACCGGGTCGGTATGCTCACCCAAACATACCGACCCGGTGTCGCGGAAAAGCTCCGCGGTGCATGCACATGTTCGTGCTCCAGTACAGGAGGCGTTCCGAAGCACGTACCAATCCTTGAGACAACGTACGTGCCAACCCGATTCCAGCGCCCCAGACGGCCTGTTTGACCCGAATTGCCATAGGCGCTTGTCCAGCATACGGGACAACGGCTGTCCAGCGCTCGATCCGCCAGCCCCCTCCTCACAGCGCGCGGGCCTCTACATCCTTCAGGAAGGATAGCATGACCTCGTTGAAGCGCTCAGGGTGCTCAATCATGGGGGCGTGGCCACACTGGTCCAGCACCACCAGCTGGGCCTGCTGGAGCCCCTCTTGGAAGGTGTGGGCCACATCGATGGGCGTGATGCGGTCGTCGGTGCCCCACACGAGCAGGGTGGGCACCTGAATTTCGCCGAGGCGGTCGGTGAGCGTCTCCTGCTGCGTCGAACGGGCCATCCGGATGAGGCGCAGGGCCTTGCTCCGGTCCTCGATGAGCGCCAGCATTTCGTCGACCAGCTCGTCGGTGGCGTGGCGGGGGTCGTAGAAGGTCCAGGCGGCCCGCTCGCGGACGAACTCTCGGTCGCGCCGGCGCATGGTCTCTGTGCCCATGGCCACCTCGTAGATGCCCGAGGCTCCAGAGAGCACCAGGGCCCGGGCCCGGCCCGGTGCCTCCATCGCGTGCAGCAGCGCTACGTGCCCGCCTAAGGAGTTGCCTCCCAACACGAAATCGTGCAGCTCAAGGTCATCCAGAAAACGCCCCAGGTAGGTCACCAGCCCCGACACATTACTTTCGCTGGTAGGCAGGTCATAGACCGGAAGCGTGGGGACCACGGCCCGGTAGCCGGCCTTCACCAGCCCTGCCACCGCCGGGTCCCAGTTCTCGACGCCACCGAGCATACCGTGGAGTAGCACCACGGCATCGCCAGCCCCTTCGTCGACGTACACGTGGCCGCCCTGGACCTTCGGTAGATAGGTGGATGTAGGCATAGAGAGTGCGATGTACGAAGACAGCGTGTGCACCCCTCAGGGTGGACAGAGGGCCTGGCAGGGTACGCCCTGATCCTCTCATCCTTCACCTTGAGCGCACAGGAAACCGGGGGATGGGTGAAACAGAGGCCCCCAATCTTGCGTTGTATAAACACAGCGAATGAACTATCTTCGGCTTCTGTTCCAACTTAAAAATCAGGTGAACGCCCATGCCTTGCGGTCGTAAGCGGAAACGCCACAAGATTGCTACCCACAAGCGTAAGAAGCGGCTTCGGAAGAACCGCCACAAGAAGAAGAACCGGTAGGCGCCGCCTCCCCTCTCTTTTTCCAAGCTGCGGCTGGGCTCCCCAGCGGTGGCTTTTTTTTACCTTGTTCCGGGATACCGGTCGCCTTCCTTATCTTATCCCCCAAGGCGCTGCTTCGGCAGGGCCCGGTTTTGCGTACCGGTCTTTCATCTACCCCCTCCATGCGTTCGGACTCTCCTTGGAGTTTTGTACTCGGCAGCGCGCTCGGGTTTGCACTCGGCGTCCTCCTGGCCCCTGCAACCGGTCAAAAGACGCGCCGCCGCGTGGCCTATCAGCTTGAGCATGCTGCGCTCCATCTGCGCTCTGTGCTGGACGGCCTGGCGGCCCCCGGGGTCAACAGCGACGCCCGCCGCACCGGCGATGCGCTCGTCCAGGATGCCCGCGTGAAGGCGCAACGCATCCGCGACGACATCGACGCTCTCCTCCACGAGCTGCGCCACTGACGCTGCGCGCTCCGCTTCCTTCTGGTCTGGCAGATCGCCTGGGTTGACTTTCAGGGGCCCCCGCCCCAGATTAGGCTGCTCTCTGCCTGCGGCGTCCTCGTGCTTCGGGTCGAGGCGCCTTTGTTTCGTGCTTGACTGTCCTGCGTGCCCACCCGCGCCCCTGTATGCCCAATTTCTCGATTCTGCTGGCCCCTTCCGAGGGCAAGCAATCCGGCGGCAATCCGTTCGCCCCGGACATGTTTGACTACCGCACGTCCAACACGTTCAACTACTTCAGCGACCTCAACCAGGAGCGTCGCGCCCTCATCCGCAGCCTCCAGCAGTCCATCCAGGCGGGCATGGACATGGAGCCGATCCTGGGCGTCAAAGGGGAGCACCTGGAGGCCGCCACGCAAGCCAACCTGGAGATCTTCGAAGCGCCCCTCATGTCGGCCCTGGACCGGTACAGCCCCGGTGTCATGTACAAAGCCATGGACTTCGCGGGGCTGCCCACGGGGGCGCAGCGCCGCCTCTTGGAAAACGGCATCATCTTCTCCGGCCTCTACGGGCTCCTTCGGCCCGATGACCTCATCGCCAACTACAAGCTGAAGATGGACGCCACCCTCCCCGAGATCGGGAAGGTGTCCACCTTCTGGCGTCCCCACCTGTCCGAGGTGCTCAACCAACGCCTGGAAGGCCGCTTTGTGTGGGACCTCCTGCCCGGTGCTCACGAGTCCGCTTGGACCGACGGCCACACCTACAAGCAGCGCGTCCGTGTCCGGTTCTTCGATACCGCAGACGGCGCCCTGAAGCCCGTCACCCACCAAGTGAAACCGCTCCGTGGGCAGCTGGTCAACTTCATCGTCCGCGACACCGTGGAGAGCCTAGAGCCACTCCTCGAATGGGAGCACCCGTCGGGCTACCGCTACGACGAAGCCCAGTCTACGTTCGACGACGCCACCAAGTCGGCCGAGCTCGCCTTCATCAAAGGCTAGGCCACCGATGTCTGAGTCTGTCGTCATCGGCATCGCCGGCGGGTCGGGTAGTGGCAAGACGACCGTACTCAAGCGCGTCATCCAGGCTTTTGGGACGGAGCAGATTGCGCTCCTGGACCACGACGCCTACTACATCGATCTGGCACATCTCCCTCCCAGCGCCCGCGAGGGCACCAACTTCGACCATCCGGACGCCCTGGACACCACCCTGATGCGCACGCATCTGGACCAGCTCCTGGCGGGCCATCCGGTGCACAAACCGGTCTACGACTTCACCGCCCACACCCGAACGGACCGTGTCGTCCGCGTGGAGCCCGGCCCTGTGGTCATTGTGGAAGGTATCCTGGTGCTCTACGAAGCCCTCCTGCGCGAGCGCATGGACATCAAGATCTATGTCGATGCCCCTGATGATGTCCGCCTCATCCGACGCATCCGGCGCGACCTGGCCGAGCGGGGTCGCTCGCTGGACAGCGTGCTGCGTCAGTACGAACATGCGGTGCGTCCCATGCACCTGAAATTCGTGGAGCCGGCCAAACGCCACGCGGACGTCATCATCCCACACGGAGGGCACAACCAGGTGGCCATCGACATGGTGCTCGCTCGCATTGAGGCCCTTCTCCGCACCCGCTCCGCCGAAGAAGCCTGAAGGCTGTTGCAACAGCCGCTGGTGCGTGGATCCCAGGCTGCGTCAGCCCGGCGGCGTCAGCGCCCCATCGTCCATGAGCAGGCGCACCCCGTCCAGCACCAGGTGCGGCTCGTGCACGTGGACACCTTCTACCTCGCCAGCGAGCCGCGACGCCCATCCGCCGGTGGCCACCACAGCGGTGTCAGGGCCCAAGGCCTGCCGCATCCGCCGCACCATGCCCTCGACGCTGTCGATCAAGCCCCACATCAGACCCGCCTGTAACGCTTCCTGCGTAGATCGCCCCACGGTATGAGGGGGCACGTCGAGCGGCACCTCCGGGAGTTGAGCGGTCCCCTCGTGGAGACTGCGGCGTAGCAGGCCAGGGCCAGGAGCAATGGCGCCCCCCAGGTACACGCCCGCCCGGCTCACGGCTTCGTAGGTCACCGCAGTGCCGGCGTCGATGACGAGCACCGGACGTGGGGGCGAAGCGGTTTGCCCATGGCGGACCCACCCCGCTACCGCCGCCGCAAAACGGTCCGCCCCCAGGGTGGCCGGGGTGTCGTAGGCCATGTCGAGAATGCGAGGCTGCTGCGGATCCACCTCATACAAGCCCGCACCCGCTGAGGCCCGCAGCATCTGCGCCAGCACACGCTGTCGTTCAGGGACGACCGATACGAGCCCGGCCCGCGTCCAGGTCTGGCCCTGCAACCGGTGCTGCATGCGCTGAACCCATGGGGCCCCCGGGCTTGTGTAGGGCTCTACAAAGACCTCGCTCAGGGTCGATCCGGTGTACCACCCGCCCTTGACAGCACTGTTGCCAATATCGAGGACCAGAAGCGCCGTCGTAGAGTCGCCCATCATCGAGACGCAGGCTGATCGCGAAAAGACACCTCGGCGGCGTGGAACGTGCGCAAGCCAACGTCGGTGGCCAGGCGGAGGGCTCCTCCGGAGTCAACACCCACCAGGCGGCCTTCCACGAGGGGGCCGCCCTCGGCTGTGTAGAGCCTTACGCGTGCACCGCGTTGCCACAGCCACGGCTCATAGGCCGCCTGGAGCGCCTGTGGGCCAGCGTCCGTGTGGAGCCCCAGGTACCGCTGCTCCTGAGCCGCCAGCAGGTCAGCCCAAAGCGGCGCCCGGTCCACCCAGTGCCCCAGCGCGCACCGCAAGGAGATGGCAGCCAACCCTGACGGAAACGCCGCTTGGTTGACGTTGAGGCCCCAGCCCAGGACGACCTCTTGCGCCTCTGCGTCGCCGCGCCATGTCGCCTCGGTCAGGATCCCACACACCTTTGCCCCATCGAGCAGCACGTCGTTGGGCCATTTGATCTGGAGCCGCGACGCGTCTACCCAGCGGCTGAGCCCCTCGACCATCCCCAACGCGGCCGCAAGCGGCAGCAGACTCAGCGTGGCCGCGCCAAGGCGAGGCCGCAGGATAACCGAGCACATCAGGTTCTGACCAGGCTCCCCCGCCCAGTGACGGCCCAGACGCCCGCGCCCGTGCTCCTGATAGTCAGCACCCACCACGGCCCCCTCGGGCGCGCCGGCCTGCGCCCACGCAGCCGCTACATCGTTGGTGGATGACACGGAACCGTAGTACCTGTACGCATGGCCCCAGGCCTCCGTGCGTAGGAGGGGACGAAGCGAGGCCCCCAGGTCTGATGTGTCCCCGTGGGTGTTCATGTGCGGTGCAACGTGTCCGGTTCTGTGACCACCCAGTTGGGGGTGGAGCCCCGTAACGTTGAAGGAACAATTTTTGTTTGGTTGGGCTCTGACTCCCACTGACGTCGCCACCTCTCTTGCGTCCAACGCATTCCTGCATGCTGCCACGGATACGACCTTTCCTCTCTCGCTTCCCCGCTCTCACGTGTTGGATGGTCTTGGGCCTATTGCTCGCGCCGCTAGTCGAGGCTCAAGTGGTCCGCCCGCCCGAGTTGCACAGGCAGTACCACCGCGCGGAGACGGCGTGGCGTACGGGCTCCAGCATGCTCGAAGCCAAGGCCCGCGTGGACCGCGTGCTCAACGCCCTGCCTCAAGACGCCGACGCACGCAAGCTGCGGGCCGAGGTGCTGCTGGCGATGGACCGGCCGGCCGACGCGTTCGTAGACGCCCAGGTGGCGGTGGATCTCCAGCCCCATGACCCGGAGGCGCTGATCCTGTTGTGCGAAGCCGCACGCCGCACCGACCGGTTGGACATAGCGGCCGCCGCCTTGGACCAAGCGGCCGACCAGGTGTCGGACGATGCCACCATGCACGTCCGCCTCTCATGGAATGCCGCCGCGCTGGGCAGCTTCGACAAAGCCGAGGCGTTTGCCCGCATTGCCTTGGCGGCGGACCCCAATCACCCCGCCTGCTACTATCAGCTGGCGCGAGCGTTCATCCAACAGGACGACTTGGAGGAGGCCGCCCTGACGCTGGCCCAGGGGTTTGAACGGTCCTTGCTGGACGCTGGCGTGATCGAGCGAGATGGCCTCCTCGCCCGGGTGGCCGCCCATGAAGCGCTCGAAAATTTCATGGAGCCCTAGTCATGACGGGCAAGGCCTGTGTGTATACTCCGACACCCCATTCCTTCTCTTCCCACGCATGCCTCGCTCTCACTCGATCCGCCTCGGAGCCACGCTTGGCGTATTCCTGCTTCTCCTCCATGCTGGCTGTGAGGCCGATGTATCGCCGCTAGTCGGTGAGGACCGGTATTACTCACTCTACGGCGTTCTCAACCCACGGACAGACACCCAGACCGTGGTGGTCTTCCCCATCGAGTCCACGCTGCGCACGCTACCGGAAGAGTCGCTGGATGCTCGGTTCACGTCGGTGGAGCAAGAGACCGGCCAAACGGTGGTCTGGCAGGATTCGATCCTGTCTACGGAGCAGGGCGCCGTTCATGTCTTCTGGGCCCCCTTCCAAGCGCAGTTTGGCTCGGCCTATGAGCTCAACGTGGAACGGAGTGACGGCGCCACCTCCTCGGTGTCTCTGCAAGTCCCCCCTGAGGCCGCCTTCGAGATTGGACCCGCCACCCTGGGCCCGCCGGTCACCCAGACGGTGTTCGTGCGGCCCGACGTAGAGCGCCTCGCTCAGGTGCGCGTGACGTACGTGGTGCGGGCACTCATACCGCCCAACATCTTCCGCGGGTCGCCTGACCTCATCGCGGATGAACGGCCCCCGGGAGGCCCCGGTACGGGCCCGCCGCCGCCCCCCGACAGCTTGGTCGTGCAGACCGCCAACGCCCGCTTTGACTACACCGAATTCGCCGATCTCGGGGGGTCTGAGTGGGCGCTGGAGATCGATCTCGGCGGCGACTTTCGGGAGATCCGTGATGCCATCCGCGCCCGCGCTCGCTTCGACCTCGGCTATGGCATCCAGATCGACGGTATCTTCTTGAGCGTCGTCGTGGCCAACGAAGCGTGGAACCCCCCGGGAGGCACCTTCGACCCCGACGTGCTCATCCAACCAGGGACCATGTCCAACGTCGAACAAGGCTTTGGCTTTGTGGGCGCGGGCTACCCCATGGAGATCTTCTGGCTGCCCCCGCAAGACATCCTGGAACGCGCCGGCTTCAGCTTCACCGACCTCCCCACGGACCCGCCAGACGACGATGGTCCCAACCCGGACGACCCCTCTTGACACGCTCGGCTCTCGTTCTCTTCCTCCTCGTCCTGGCCGCATGGAGCCCCCCCGCCTGGGCACAGGTGGGCACCGTACGTGGCTTTATCACCGACGCCGCTAACGGCGCCCCCTTGGAGTTGGTCAACGTGGTGCTCAACGATGCCGACGGGTTCGTGAAGGGCACCGTGACCAACGGAGACGGCCTGTACCTGCTGTCCAATGTCCGACCAGGCACCTACGAACTGGTGGCCTCCTACATCGGGTATGTAGCGTTCAGAGACTCGGTGGTGGTAGGGCGCGGCGACGTACTCACCCGCAGCATCCGCCTGGCCACCGATGAGGCGCAGATGAACGAGCTGGTGGTGGAATCTGAACGTCTCAGCGGAACCGCCCGCGTCACGGCCGGCCAGCAGACCATCCGCGCCGCCGATGTGGAAATGATCCCCACCCCCGACGTATCTGGTGACCTCGCCGCGCTGCTCTCAGCGCTGCCCAGCGTCGTCTCCACCGGCGACCGTGGCGGGCAGCTCTTCGTACGTGGCGGCGAACCGACCCAAAACCTCGTCCAGCTGGACGGAATCACGCTCTACCAGCCCTTTCACGTCCTCGGCTTCTACTCGGCCTTTCCCGCCGACCTCATCAGCCGTGCCGATGTCTTTGCCGGCGGGTTTGGGAGCGACTTCGGCGAGCGTATCTCCTCGGTGATCGACGTCTCCTCGCGCACCGGCAACATGCAGCGGTTTGAGGGGTCCCTGTCCGCCTCGCCGTTTGTGAGCGGGGTGCGCGTGGAAGGCCCCTTGGTGCCCGGACGGGTGTCCCTCATCGCCTCGGGGCGGCTCTCCACCATCGATCAGGGGGCAGCACGTTGGGTGGACGCCCCCCTGCCCTTCCAGTTCAGCGATACGTTCGGCAAGCTCAACCTGTCGCTCTCAGAGAATCAGCGCCTCTCCTTCACGGGCCTCTACACCTACGACCGCGGCACGCTCGGCGAGGACCTAGGCGGCCTCCCGCCCGACGAGATCCGGTGGAACAACCAAGGCTTTGGCGCCCGCTACCTGCTGCTGCCCAACCTCTTCCCCGTCTCGTTCGAGGCCACAGGATCGTACACCCTGTTTGATGCCTCGCTAGGCCCCGATGACGATCCGTCGCGCACCACGCGGGTCGAGAACCTGCAGGCCAGCATCGACGCCACATTCTACGGCGCCCGCTCAGACGTGAAGGCTGGGCTGTCTCTGCGTCAGGTGTTTATGGAGAGCAACCTGGGGGGCACCTTCCAGAACATTGATGCGCGACGCGATGAGCCCCTGCACTGGAGCCTCTACCTGGAGCCAGAATTCAAGGTGACGAGTGCGCTGAGCATCCGTCCGGGGCTCCGGATGCAGTTCTACGATGTCCGCTTTGCCCCCTACCTGGAGCCCCGCCTGCGGGTGCTCTGGGACAAAGGCATCCACACCATCAGCGGGGCCGCTGGCTTCTACACCCAAGCGGAGATCGGCCTGAGCGACCGGCGTGACGCCGCCAGCATCTTCACCGCCTGGACCATGGCCCGCCGCCCTTTGACCCGGGTGGAAGATATCAGCGAGGGGCGCGTCCAGGAAGCTTGGCACGGCATCGTCGGTTACCAGGTGCGGCCCACGCCATGGCTCGACCTCTCGGTCGAAGCCTACGGGAAGCGCCTCAGCAACCTGTTCATCGGCGAGTGGACGGCCTTCCCGCGCTTCACCACGAACCTACAGCCCGCCACCGGCCGCTCCTTCGGCTTTGACCTGCGCGGCGAGGTCCGGCGGCCCCGCTTCACGGCCTCTCTGACCTACGGCTATGCCAACACACGGTACGACGCCGAGCAGGCGGAGCTGGAGCTGTGGTATGGCACTGAAACACTTCGCTTCCGCCCCCCTCACGACCGGCGGCATCAGATCAACGCCATTTTTGCGACCACCTGGCGCAAGGTCGATATCTCGACGCGCTGGGAGTTCGGCTCGGGGCTCCCGTTCAGCCAAGTGGTCGGGTTCGACGGCTTTGTGCTCGTAGACGATCCCATCAACGGATTCGAGGTGGAGACCGACCGGCGGGTGATCTACGAGCGCCCGTTCAACGGCGAACTGCCGGCCTACCACCGGCTGGACCTTTCAGCGGCCCGTACCTTTGCCACGCGCATTGCCGACCTGACCATCCAGGGCAGCCTGATCAACGCCTACGACCGTAACAACCTGTTCTATCTGGACGTGTTCACGCTACGCCGGGTGGATCAGCTGCCCTTCGTGCCCTCGTTGGGCCTCAAGGTCGATTTCCGCTGATCGCCCCGCACTCCTCAGGCGCCTAGCCTGGCGCCCCCAGCGCTCGTTTTCGCCTTCTTCATCCATTCATGAACAGGCGCTCACTGGGGCACGCTGAACACGCTCTCCGTCTGGAACTGACGACGCGGCTGCAGAGGCAGCTGCATGGTGACCTCTACGCTCAGACGCTGAGGCGTCCACACGCCTGCAGGCGTACGCTGAAGCTCAGCCTGTAGCGTGCGATCTTCATCATAGAGCACTCCGTCTGCGATACGACGCAGCGTGTAGCTCGCCAGCACTCCGTCCGGCGTCACCGCTAAGCGTACGTACGCCACTTGGGCGTTGGCGGCCTCCGGGCGCGCCCGGATCACCACCACGCGGACCGGCACACCAGCCACCGTGCTGTCTGCCGCGCGTTCGAACGTGTAGAACTCACGAGTCCTGGGGTTCAGATAGCCAGGCTCATCGGGTACTAGGTCCGTCGCGAGGGGGCGTGGGCTAGGCGATGCGTCGTCCTCGCTCGCAAACGGACTGAGGCCTCCGAAGTCGAAGGCGCCCTCTCGGTCGATCTCCTGGACCGTGGGGGGAGCCTCCTGGGCTGTGTAGCTCCACCGCTCACGGAGACGGCCTACCACCCGATCCTGATCGGGGTCCAGCTGACGCGTTGTTACGGTGCGCTCGTAGGGGCGGCCTTCAAGCTCGGCAAAGGCGTCCTGCAGGGTGCTGAACACCACGGTTTCCAAGACGGTCGCCACGTTGTCGGGCAGCGGCCCCACGTCCACCGGGGCCGGCTCTAACTGGCAGGACGGCCACAGGAACAGGCTGGCCACCAGCAGGAGGCTTATGGGCCCTCGCCTGAGGAACGCGCCCTCGGTGCTGGGTCGGTTACAGCATCTCACCATGTATTTCTCTGGACCATTCACGGGGCAGGTGCGCCATTATGGGTGCTGCACACCCGTTTCACGCCGCAGGGTTTCGGCTTGGGGCACTTTTGAGGGCGCTTGCGTGCAGGTCATCCATCGCCTACGTTGCCGCTGCCGCGCTGGGCGCCCCGTCTCCTCCGACCTTCTCCTTCTGATCCATGCTAAACGAGTTCAAGGCGTTCGCCATCAAGGGCAACATGGTGGACATGGCCGTGGGCATCATCATCGGGGCCGCCTTCGCCACGGTCGTCAGCTCCTTGGTAAACGATGTCCTGACGCCGGTGGTCTCGGCCATCTTCCAGACCCCGGACTTCAGCAATCTGTTTGTCCTGCTGCGCAACCCCACGGGCGAGGACTTCACCTCCATCGAAGTCGCCCGCGAAGCCGGGGCTGTGGCCCTTGGCTATGGGCTGTTCATCAACGCCCTGGTGTCTTTCCTGATCGTCTCCTTCGTGCTCTTCCTCGTGGTCCGGAGCATGAACCGGCTGATGGCCCTTAAGGTGGAGGAGACCAAAACGCCAGCGGCTCCGCCCAATCCCACGCCGCAAGAGGCGCTCCTGGCGGAGATCCGTGACCTACTCAAAGCACAGCAAACGTAAACGGCCTGGGCGGTCGCATCCGTGCACCTGATCGCCGTATGTTGAGGGCCCGTTGATCCTCGTCCTGAGTCCTCTGTGTACGACACACGTCCCCCGTACCTCCCGGCGACGCCGGTCCTGGACGCCCTCCCTCGGTCTTCCGGACGCCGCCTCGTGGTAGGTGACGTACACGGCTGCTTGCGGACCCTCTCGGCGCTGCTGGATCGCCTGGCCCTGACCCGATCCGATCAGGTCTTCCTGCTGGGCGATTACGTCAACAAAGGCCCGCACAGCGCCCAGGTCATCGAGCTGCTGGAGGAACTGATGGGGGATGGCTATGCGCTCTTCCCACTCCGAGGCAACCACGAGCAGATGTGGCTTCAGGCCGCGCAGGCCGGCCCGCAGGCCTGCCTCGACCTGGCAGAGCGGCAGCAGGCCGAAGACCTGTTGGACGCCGCTGACAGCTTGACGCCTCGGTACCGGGCCTTCATGGAGGCCTGCCCGTTTTTCGCGCGCCTGGAGGACGCCCTGCTGGTGCATGGCGGCTTCGACTTTTCCTCGGCGGACCCCTTCCACCCCGTGGCGGAGATGCTGACGATCCGGGACTACCCGGTTGATGAAGGCGCCACCGGCGGACGACGCATCTACCATGGCCATCAGCCCACCACCCTGACGGAGATCCAGGCCGCGCTGGCCAACGGAGCACCCCACGTGTCGCTGGACAACGGCTGTGTCTACTACGGCGAGCGGGAGGACCTGGGGCGGCTGTTGGCCTATGACCTGGACTCTCACACCCTGATCGCCCAATCGTTTGTGGAACACCTACAGATTCGGCCTTTCACACCGGCCCCATCAGCGAGCTCGAACGGGACGCCGGCGGCATCCCTCATCCTGGACCACCTCGTCCAGGTGGCCCGGCTCGGAGAGACGCTGGAGCATCGGTTTGAGCTTGAACGCAGGCGGGCCGACGCTACCTATCAAGACAGCCTCGTCAACCTGCTGCACTACATCGCGTTGCGCCGTCACGATCTGCGGCCCATCCAGGATCAGCTCGGAGCCCTGGGCATGTCGCGGCTGGGACGCTGCGAGGCGCACGTACGGGCCAGCCTGGGGGCTGTAGCGGGGCACGTGGCCCGGCTGGCGGGGCAGACCTCGCCCATACCCACCACGGCGCCCCCCGTCTCCATCTCCCGAGGGCGCACGCTCCTGGAGGATCATGCCGAGGCCCTCCTCGGCCCGGCGGCACAAGGCCGACGGGTGCGCATCATGGTGACCCTACCCACGGAGGCCGCCACACAGCCCGCGCTGGTGCATGACCTCATCGCACGAGGCGCGGATGCCGTCCGGATCAACGCGGCGCATGACACGCCCAAGCACTGGGAGCAGATGGTCGCGCATGTGCGTGCGGCGGACCAGGTCCTGGGGAAGCGCACGTACATCTGCATGGACCTCGCCGGGCCGAAACTCCGGACCGGGCCCCTGGCGCCTGGCCCTGAGGTGCTCCGTCTGCGGCGCCAGCGCGATGCGGAAGGGCGCACCACGGGCCCGTATCCCCTTCAGCTAGCGGCCCCCCACGCGGAGGTCGCCCCTGAGCACGGACCCCACGTCCCGGTCCCGGCAGCGGCCCTCCGCGGCTTCCGCCCCGGCGACACCTTGCATTTCCGAGACACGCGTGGCAAGAAGCGACGGTGGACCATCACCGGCGTGGAGCCGGGGCGTGTCTTGGCTACGGGCCTCAAGACCACCTACCTGCGGAGTGGGACTCCTCTGAAGCATCGGCGTGAGGGCTCTACCAAGCGGACGCTACGGGTGGGCGCCCTCCCTCCCAAAGAGCAACCGCTGCGCCTTCGTCCGGGAGACACGCTGGTGCTCCACCGGCGCGACGAGCCCGGGGGGCCTGCGCAGCGTGATGATCAGGGCGAAGTGGTCCAGCCCGCCCATGTGTCCTGCACCCTGCCGGCCGTCTACACGGATGTGCGGCCTGGCGAGCCCATCTTGTTCGACGATGGCCGCCTTGAAGGGACCATCGAGCATACCAGCCAGGCCGAGCTGGTGGTCAAGATCACGTATGCCAAGGGCGGGGTGGCCCCGCTGCGGGGCCACAAAGGCATCAACCTGCCCGAGAGTCGGCTCCGCCTGCGCGGCCTCACCACCGCCGACCGTAGCGCCCTGGCCTTCGCGGTGCAGCACGTGGACGTGGTCAACCTCTCGTTTGTCAACGACGTGGAAGACGTGCACGATCTCTACGATGCGCTCGCAGCGTTGGAGGCCCCCGCGTCGCTGGGGGTGATTCTCAAGATTGAGACGCGGCGGGGGGTGCAAAACCTCCCCACCCTCCTCCTCGCGGCCATGCGGCGGGCCCCGCTCGGCGTCATGATTGCGCGGGGGGATCTGGCGGTGGAGTGTGGATGGCAGCATCTGGCCCAGGTCCAGGAGGAGCTGCTGCGCGTGTGCGAGGCGGCCCACGTGCCCATCGTGTGGGCCACCCAGGTGCTAGAGACAGCCGCCAAGACGGGGCGCCCCTCGCGCGCCGAGGTCACCGATGCCGCCATGGCCCAACGGGCGGAGGCCGTGATGCTCAACAAAGGCCCCTACATCGGCGAGACGGTGTCGATGCTGGATGAGATCCTGGTGGCCATGCGCCAGTTCAGGCAGAAAAAAGCCCCCATGCTCCCAGCGCTACAGCTTCCGGCCGGGCTCGTGGATTAGGGTCCGCGTGAAACCACAGCGAACCGCGCCCAGCGGCCTCCATCCAGGGCAGCCGCCGGGCTCCTTGCAGATCTGCGGCGCTCGCTACCGAACGCGCACCAGCGAGCGGGTGATCCGTCGCTCGCCCGTCTCCAGCACCACGGTGTACAGGCCCGAGGCCACCTGGCGCCCTTGATCATCGCGCCCATCCCACGTGGTGGTGTGCCAGCCGGCCCTAGGCGTGCCCGCTTCCAACAGCCGCACACGCCGCCCAAGCAGATCGTAGACACCAAGGCGAACCGGGGCGCCCGCTGAGCTCCAGGAGACCTGGACGGCCCCCCCTGAAGGGTTGGGATAGAGGGGATCGAGCTGCGCGGACTGAGGCGCCAGCTCCGCCTGTTGGTCAGCCAGATAGCCCTCCGTGCCCACCACAAGCCACGCGTCTGTCACGTCGGCCGATTCGGTCGCCGAGGAGCCTGTTTCCAGCCGCACGTCGAAACGGAGATCATGCGTCCGCCCCGCTGCATCCACCACCATGGCTGACCAACCGGCGGGCAGGCGCTCCGCCCGGAGGCGTACCGGCTCCTGCCGCTCGGCGGCACGCCGGGTGATGCGGAGCCGGTACGTGGCTCCAGCCGCTCCGGCGGGCATGGCCGCCCGGTGCAGCCGCTGAGGCGCGCGGGCCCGAGGCCCTACCTCGCTCACCGGTGGCTCAGCGGCCGAGGCCGCAGAGGCCGCGCGCTCCAAGGCCACGTCCAGACGCCCAAAGCCACCAGGAGGCGCTACCACATCGGCCCAGGGAGCCGCCGAGGCCTCGGTGGGCCGTACCACCGACACCTGGACCGTATCCGTCCCGCTCGCCACCGCCAGGGTGAGGGCGTCAGGGGGGTCCAGATCGGCCGCCGTCGTGTTTCGGCTGGCGTTGAGGTAGGGAATCTCGAGCAGTGTGGGGGTGACGCCGTCGGGGTTGGGGGCGTTGAAGAAGTAGTAGCCCGCATAGGGCTCCAGGCGGTCACTGACGGCAAAGGTCCCGTCGTAGGAGAAGATCGGTTGGAGTGCATATCCAGCTTGCGCCGTCACGTCGGCCCAACGCACGGGGATGTCGAATGGGTGGCCGATCAGATTCCACCCCGGATGGAGCTCGATGCCGTAAAAGCCGGGCTGCTCATCGTCGGTGGAGGACGGTGCGGTGAGGGGGACCGCGTCGGCTTCGGCCTCGGTGACCCACGGCGTAGTGCTGACGACCCAGAAGGCCCGGCCCGGCACAAACGTGAAGAGGGCCGAGCCGTCGAAGGTCACAAAGGGCTCGCCTTCCTCGGCGCCGTTGTCCCAGTGGGCCAGCCAGTCGACCCCCGGCTCGCCGGTGAACGTAGCGTCCACGGGCAGTGCTCTGCTGCCGGGAAGCGAGACGATGCGGTAGGCCTCCGGGCCGGCTAGGTTGCCAAACGAGACGGTGGCACGGATGGACACCTGCTCCGCTACCGGCGTGGCCACGGCGAGGGGCGTTGGGCCCTTGGTCCGCCCCTCGGTGTAGAGGGCCTCGAGCTGCAGGTAGGTGGGCGCCCCGTTCTCCAGGCCCTGCAGCGTGATGGTCGTGGTCAGTGCCGAGACCGTCTGCTGGTTGGTGAGGGCATCTGGCGCGCGGCCCCAACGGACCAGGTAGCCCTCCAGGCTAGGAAAGACCACGCCATCCCAGGAAGCCGTCAGCTGCTGATCGCCGGCTGTGGCCACGAGGCCGCTTGGCTCGGGCAACGCGGCCACGGCCACCGTGAAGGATTGATCGACCGTGTCCAGGCTGTCCGCCAGGCGCACGGTCACCTCGTAGTCGCCAGGCAGCGGGGGCGTCCCCGCGAGGAGGGCGGTGCCATCCGCATTGTCGGTCAGCTCCAACCAGGCGGGGCGCACAGGGGCAGTGATGGTGCGGGCGTCGCCGTCGGCATCCTCCGTGGCGATGGCGTAGGCGTAGCGTAGGCCTTCCTCGGCCTCTATGAGAGGGGTGGAGGTAAAGACTGGGGCCGCGTTGAACACGCAGACTTCGCCTGACGAGCGCAGGTCACCGATGCCCGCCAGCCAAGCGGTGAGGGTGTCGTCATTGGGCGGCACGCAGACCTCGGTCTCGTCGAAATAAAAAGAGGTTACGTTGGTCAAGCTGGCCCAGGCGCTGGGCAGGATTCCGTCCAGGGCATTGTCTCGCACGGACACCACCCGCAGGGCCCCGAGCTGGGCCAACGCTGGAGACAGCGGCCCCGTGAGGGCGTTGCTGCCTACGGTGAGCTCCTGCAGCTGCGTCAACGCGAGGACGGCCGCCGGAAAGGGGCCCTCCAATCCAGCCTCAGCCAGACGCAGGGCCGTCACCGCCCCGCCCTCACACCCGACGCCCTGCCAGCTACACAGCGTGTTCGTGGTCAGCCACCCCTGAGCGCGCGTCCAGGACGGGCCGTTGGTGCTTTCGTAGAGCGCCACCAAGGCCTCGCACTCGGCCAGCGGCACCTCGGTGACCTCCAGGCAGGAGAACACGCCCGAGTCCGTGACCTCGATCTCGAATGATTGATCCACGGCGGCCGTGCCGTCACTCACCTGAAGGGTCACCGCGTAGAGGCCTTCCACATCGGGGGTTCCCGTCAGGGAGGCCGCTCCGCCGTCCAGAGCGCTGAGCGTGAGCCAGGCAGGCAGCAGAGGCGCGGTCAGGGAGAGCACATCCCCGTCTGTGTCCTCCACCGTGACGGTGTACTGGTACGGGGTCCGCTCAACCACCGACAGGACCGGGAGGCTGGTGAAGGCCGGGGGCACGTTGACATCAGTCACCGTCACCGTAACCGTGGCCGGGTCGGAGATCAGCCCCAGCCCGTCCGCCACCGTGTAGGTGAACGTATCGACCCCGGTGAACGCGGAAGCGGGGGTATAGCGGATGGTCCCGTCCACCTGCGGGAGGGCCGTCCCATTGACGGGTGCCCGGTCGATGGCTACGGTCTCCGCGTCGAGGGCGAGGTCGTCCGTGTCGTTGTCCAAGACAGCGATGACCACAGCGCTTTCCTGCGGCGTGGTAGCGGCATCGTCTTGCGCCACGGGCGGCCTGTTCTCGGTGACCTCAATCGTGAACCGCTGCTCGCTTCGGCCGATGCCATCGCTCGCAAACAGAATCACCGTGTAGGCCTGAGCCCGGGTGGGAATGCCTGACAGGCGCCCCGTGCCGTCCTCGTTATCCGTCAGGGTCAGCCAGTTGGCCGACGTCGAGAACTCCATGATCACCTGATCGCTGTCGGGGTCCTGGGTCGTGATCTCGTACGCGTAAGGCGCCCCGACGCGCCCCGTGGTAACCGGGAGGCTCGTGAAACGCGGCGGATCGTTGCGGGGCTCGACCGTCACGGTCACCGTGGCACTCTCGGAACGCGCCCCGAGATCATCGGCCACCGTGTAGGTGAACACATCGGTGCCTCCGAAGTCAAGATCCGGGGTGTAGCGGATGGTCCCGTCCTCTTGCGGGAGGGCCGTGCCCTGGGTAGGCGCCAGACCAATCTCCACCGTGGAGGGGTCTACCTCGCTGTCCAAATCGCTGTCGTTGCTGAGGACCTCAATATCTAGGGGCTGATCCTCGAGGGTCGTGGCGGCGTCATTGAGGGCCACGGGGGCATCGTTGATGGCCACGACGGTGATGAGCACGGTAGCGGGCGCCGACACCGCGCCGAGGTCATCGGCTACGGTGTAGGTGAACGTATCGAGGCCTGCAAAATCCGGCGAGGGGGTGTACAAGATGGTCCCGTCTGGCTGTGCGGCGGCGGTGCCTTGCTCGGGGGCCATCCCCACCATCACGCTCTCCAGCGCCAGCATGCCGTCCGGATCGGTGTCGTTGGCCAGCACGTCGATGAGGAGGGGGGTGTCTTCCGGGGTGGTGACCTGATCATCAACCGCCAGCGGAGGCTGGTTGGGGTCAAGCACCGTAACCGTCACCGTGGCTTCGTTCGACGTGTTGAGGTCAGCATCCGTGAGGGTGTAGGTGAAGGTATCCTCACCGATCGTCGTAGGCGCCGGGGTGTACAGGATCGACCCGTCCGGCTGCACCAGCGCTTGCCCGCCCAGCGGGGCACGAGCGATGCGGACCGTGGTGGCGAGGAGGGGGCCGTCTGGGTCCGTGTCATTGGCCCGCACATTGATGAGCACAGGCGTACCGACGGGGGTCTCGGCGACGTCGTCGGCGGCAAGAGGCGGCAGTCCGGTGCTCACTACAATGGTGAACACCAGGAGGGATGATTCAAGCCCATCGCTGGCCAGCAGCTGCACGGTGTAGGTGCCGGCCACCAACGGCGTCCCACGGAGCAGGCCGGTGCCATCGCCGTTGTCCATGAAGAGGGCCCAGTCTGGCAGTACAGGGGCCGTGAGGAGGATGGAATCACCGTCCGGATCCACCGCCGTCACCATGAGCTCGTACACCTCGCCCACGCGGGCCTCGGACAGCGGATCGCTGGTGAACACCGGCGGGTCATTGGGCAGTTCGCAGGTGAGGCCCGAAGAAGATAGACGAGAGAGGCCCAGCAGCCAGCTCTCAAGAGCCAGGTCTCCGGGGGGGGTGCAAATGTCCGTGCCGACAAAGAAAAAATCGATCAGACTGATCAGACCGGTGAAGGAAGACGGAATAGGCCCGGTGAGACTGCTGTTGTTTTGCACGTAGAGGCCAATGAGCTGGCTGAGCGCGCCCAGCTCTCCGGGCAGGACCCCTGTGAAGCCATTCTCGAACAGGCCCAGGATGCGTAGATTGGTCAGCGACCCCAGCCAAGGGTCCACCGGGCCGGACAGCTTGTTGCGGCCTACGTCGAACAGGCGCAGGTCGGTCAAGTTTTCCAGCGAGGACGGAAGGGAACCAGCCAAGCTATTCGCGAAGACGTCCAGATCCTCAAGCTGAGACAGGGTGCCCAGCGTGGACGGGATACTTCCGCTCAGGCTGTTGTCAGCCAGGATGAGGGTTCGCAGCCCCGAAATCGCCCCCAGCGATGCCGGGATCGCCCCCGTCAGCCCGTTGGACACCAGATCGAGATCTTCGAGAAACACCAGGTCGCCCAGGCTGCTTGGCAGGGCGCCTGTCAGGCCATTCTCTCCCAAAAACAACCCGGTAACGATCGACGAAGCCTGCTGCGTTGCTCCAGCGGCCACGGGTAAGCGGAGGGTCCCGAAGCTGCCGCAGTCTACCCCGTCCCACATGCACGGATCGGGATCACTGAGCCAGCCATTGTTCGCGGCCCAGTCCGGACCTTGGGTATCCATGTAGAGATCCACCAGCGCTTCGCACTCGCTCAGCGAGATGGTGGTCACCACGCTACAGTCAAAGAGCACAGCCTGGGCCCTGGTGGCACCGGGCTGTGTGCTACGGGCGGTCTGAGGCCGCATGGCCCGCGTCGTGGTCTGTGCCGCACGGTAGGCGGCTTTCTGGGCCGTCCAGGTTAGCAGGGGATCGGCGTCCAGAGCCGGGGCCCCTTGCGCCCAGGTTACAGAGGGTACCGACAGCAGGAGCGCACCAAGCAGGAACGCGGCGAGCCCACAGGGGGCCATGGAGGAGGTGGTCTTCATAGAGAGAGCGTAGGGACCCAATGGCTGGCCCCCCGAACGTAAGGGACCGCAGCCGGACGAGCCAGTCGGAGTGATCAGCCGGTGAACACACCCGGCGTCCGCATCGTATCAAAGACCGGTCCATCCTTCCGCTCATCCGCTTGCCACCCATGACCCCTCACCTGAACGTCGGAGACCGTGTCCGCGTCCACCTCTACAATCGGGCGGGCATTCTGTTCAACACCGTCACGGGCACCGTCAGCGACTTCTCGTTCAAGGTGGAGGTGGCTCCAGGTATGCTCAAAGACCTGGTCTGGGTGACCCGCATCGAGGGCTACGAGCGCCTCAACCCCGAGACCGGCGAGACCGAGGTGGCCGACGAAGGGTGGTTTCCACTACCCGACGTAGAACGGCTACCGGACGAGGACGAGACGCCCACCCCTCGGTTTTTCACCAACTGAGAGCCTCTGCCCGGCGCCCGAAGCCGTGCTCCTCGCTGCTAGCAGGGGCTCGCCGTGGACTTTCCGTGCGGGTCCTTACCAGACAGTCCCGCAGTTCCTATCTTGGCCGCACGTTGTTGCCTGCGTCTGATCTCGCTCCATGGCCCTCCTCCTCTTCTACATCCTGCTGGCTCTCGGCATCTCATTCCTGTGTTCCATCATGGAGGCCGTGCTCCTGAGCATTACCCCCTCCTACGTGGCCGCCCAGGAGCAGGACGGCCAGCCGCTCGGCCAGCGGCTTCGCGTGCTGAAAGACGACATCGACCGCCCCTTGGCGGCTATCCTGAGCCTCAACACGATCGCCCACACGTTGGGAGCGGCGGGGGCCGGTGCACAAGCCACGGCCATCTACGGCGATGCCTACCTGGGCATCATCTCGGCCATCCTCACCCTCCTCATCCTGGTGCTCTCTGAGATCATCCCCAAAACGCTGGGCGCCCTCTACTGGCGGCAGCTCGCGGGCCCGGTGACGCGCCTGCTGGAGATCATCATCACGCTGCTCTATCCCTTGGTCATCATGTCCAAGGGCATCACCCGCCTCCTCTCGCGAGGCCAGAAGAAAGAGTCGGTGAGCCTGGAAGAGTTCACCGCCTTGGCCGAGCTAGGCGCCCAGCAGGGCGTGTTCGAGGCCGAGGAGTCCCGGATCATCAAAAACCTGGTCCGCTTCCGCTCACTGCGGGTCAAAGACATCATGACCCCCCGCACCGTGCTGTTTGCCATGCCTGAGGACAAAATGGTGTTCGAGGTCATGGACGAGCACAGCGAGTTTCGCTTCTCCAGGATCCCGATCTTCGCGGGCAACCGGGACACCATCACGGGCTACGTGCTCAAGGACGATATCCTGCTGCGGGCCGCCCAGGAGGACGACGAAGTGACGCTGCGCACGCTCAAGCGCGAGATCCAGGTGGTCCCCGACAACGTGCCCCTCCCGGACCTTTTGGAGCGGCTCCTGGACAAGCTGGAGCACGTGGCGCTGGTGGTAGACGAGTATGGCGGCGTGGCCGGCCTCGTAACGATGGAGGATGTGGTGGAGACCCTGCTGGGTATGGAGATCGTAGACGAGGTCGACTCAGTCGAGGACATGCAGGAGCTGGCCCGGCAAGAGTGGCTCCGTCGCGCCAAACGGCTGGGGCTGGTGGTAGATGAGGCCGAGGTGCCTCCGATGCGCCTGGAAACCACGCACTCGGCCCCCCCCGAGGCGCCCCCCATCCCCGAAGACCCCTCCACCGAGGCCCCCACGTCCTCTTCCCCCCGTCCCGAGTGAGCCTGTGGCCCACCACCCCTAGTGGGCCCTCTTCCCCGCTGCATGAAGCCCCTCTCCGCCTACCCTGACGCCCACCTGCGTCTGTTTGAGCGGCCGCCTGTGCCCGCTCCAGATGCCTTGGCCTCCATCTACCTGATCGGCATTTGTGGAACGGGCATGGGAGCGCTGGCGGGCCTCTTTCAGCAGGCGGGCTACCGCGTCAGTGGCTCCGACAAAGCCGCGTATCCGCCCATGAGCATCCGTCTGGCCGAGATGGGCATTCGCGTCGAAGAAGGATTCGACCCCGCCCACCTGGTCCCCCCGCCCGACCTCACCGTGGTCGGGAACGCCTGCACGCCCACCCACCCCGAGGCCGCCCACGCCCGCGAGCACCACCTGCCCCAACAATCACTCCCCGAAGCCCTCGCTCACTTTTTCATCCGAGACCGCCGCTCGTTGGTGGTAGCCGGCACGCATGGCAAGACCACCACCACAGGCATGCTCACGCACGTGCTGCAGCATGCCGGACTCGATCCCGGCTTCTTCGTGGGCGGTGTACTGGTGGGCAGCAATTCCAGTTGTAGCCGCGGCTCAGGGCCTCATTTCGTGGTGGAAGGCGATGAGTATGACAGCGCCTACTTTGACAAGCGGCCTAAGTTTTTGCATTACCGACCCACCTGTGCCATCGTCACCTCCATGGAGTTCGACCACGCAGACATCTACGAGGACTGGGCGGACTACCAGACGGCATTCCAAGCCTTCAGCCGCACCGTAGACCCACACGGCCTGCTGGTCCTCCATGCCGACGAGGGGCCCGTGGAGGCCTTGGCTGAGCACGCCACCGCCCCGGTGCGTACGTACGGCCTGGCCCACGCCGACCTCACGGCCACCGACGTGCGCCACGGCGAAGGCGGCCAGCGCTTCACGCTCGTGGTGGATGGCACGCCGGCCACCGAGGTCTTCCTCCCCATGAGTGGACGCCACAACCGCCTCAACGCCCTGGCGGTGAGCGCGGTGGCCCTGCACGAAGGCGTCTCCCCCGACGTGCTCGCGGCGGGCTTGGCCACCTTCCAAGGCATGAAGCGCCGGCAAGAGGTCCGCGGGGAGGCCGATGGCGTGCTCGTCGTGGACGACTTTGCTCACCACCCCACGGCCGTGCGCGAGACCATCGCGGCTGTCGCCGAGCGCTGGCCCTCTCGGCGGCTGATTGCGGTGTTTGAGCCCCGCTCCAACTCGAGCCGACGTAAGGTCTTCGAGACGGCCTACGGCGACGCCTTCGACCGGGCCGCGCAAGCGTTTCTGAGCGCCCCTCCGCTCCGCCACAACGACGTGGCCACGGATTTCATGGACGTGGACCGCGTGCTGGACCGCATCCGGGCTCATGCTGTCCCCGCGGCCGCCTTCCCCCACGCCGAGTCCCTCTTGCCTGCCCTCGTCCAGACCGTCCGCCCTGGCGATGTGGTGCTCATCATGAGCAACGGCAGCTTCGGAGGGCTACACAGCCGCCTGCTGGAAGCGCTCACCCGCCGGGCGGCCGGACGATAGCGCGTTTTCCCGTGCCCCCTTCGTATGTTTGCCTTCCGTACCGTTCGCTCCGCGGCGCCGAGGGGCGGCGTGGAGGGGCCTTCGCGCGCCCTCCAGGACCGCACCAGAACGCTCTTGCCCATCGCGGATACGCCGGTACCCCCACCCTCCCACCACGCTTTTCCATGCGCCATGAACCCCTACCTGCTCGGGCTCCTGCTCGTGGTCAGCCTGTTAGCTCTGGGCTGTCAACCCGCCGATCCCCCCGTCCCCTCTACCTCCCCTACCGCCATGCGCTCTGCTGAAGACATCCTGGCGCTGACAGACGATGAGCGCCGTGCCCTGGCCACCGAGTTGGCCCAGAAGTACCTCATGGTCGATGGCCACATCGACGTCCCCTTCCGGATGGTCCGGCGCCCAGAAGACGTCTCCGTGGCCACCGAGAGCGGCGATTTCGACTACCCCCGCGCCAAGGCCGGAGGGCTCGACGCGCCCTTCATGTCGATTTACACGCCCGCCATCTACCAAGAGCGGGGCGGCGCCAAAGCCTTCGCGGACTCGCTGATCGAAATGGTGAATGGCATCGCGGCGGGGACTCCAGACAAGTTCGCCATCGCGACCTCGCCGGCCGAGGTGCGGGACCAGTTCGAGCGAGGCCTCATCTCGCTCCCCCTCGGCATGGAAAACGGAGCCCCCATTGAGGACGACCTGGCGAACGTGCAGTACTTCTTCGAGCGAGGGATCCGCTACGTGACCCTGACCCACGGCCGTGACAACCTCATCAGTGACTCCTCGTACGACACCACCGGCACCCACGGTGGCCTCAGCGATTTCGGGCGCGAGGTCGTAGCCGAGATGAACCGACTCGGCATCATGATCGATGTCTCCCACCTGTCCGATGCGGCCACGAACGACGTCTTCGACATCACCGCGGCGCCTGTCATCGCTTCGCATTCCTCGGCCCGCCGGTTTACACCTGGCTTCGAGCGCAATATGAGCGATGCCCTCATCCAGCGCCTGGCTGAGAACGAAGGCGTCATCATGATCAACTTCGGGTCCAGCTTCATCAGCGCATCCTACCGCGAGCGCCGCGCCGCCGCCCAGGAACACGTGGCCACCTATGCCGAGGAGAACAACCTGACGCTGGACGAGCGGACGGCCTATGCCCAGCAGTACTTTGCCGACCACGTGGGCTATGCCGATCTCAGCGACGTCGTGGCCCACTTCGAGCACGTCCGTGAGCTGGTGGGGATCGACTACATCGGGCTGGGCTCTGACTACGACGGCGTGGGGGACTCGCTGCCGAACGGCCTCAAGGACGCCTCCACCTACCCCAACCTGATCTACGAACTGCTGTCCCTCGGCTACTCGGAGTCTGACATCGAGAAGATCATGAGCGGCAATGTGATGCGGGTGTGGGAGACCGTAGAACGGGTGGCCGCCGCCTCCTGACGCCTATTCTTCAGCAGGACTTCGCGGGGTAAGCCGGACCCGCCCGGCCCCCTTGCGGTACTGGGCCCCGGTTCGTCTTGTCCTACACGTTATGCCCATGAAAACCTTCGAGGCCCTGTTCGCTGAGCTCCAGGCCAAGGTGGCGGCCCAAGACCCCGCCTCGGGCACCGTCCGCGCCGTCCAGGCCGGCCCGCATGCCATCGGCAAGAAGGTGGTGGAGGAGGCCGCCGAGGTGTGGATGGCGGCCTGCCACGAAAGCCCCGACCGCACCGCCGAGGAGATCTCCCAGCTGCTCTACCATGTGCAGTGCATGATGATCGCCTGTGACCTGGATCTAGACGACGTATACGCCCACCTGTAGCCGCCCTCCCCGCGATGTCTCCTTCTTCTCAACCGCTCCTCCGGGTGGCCCTGCCCAACAAAGGCGCCCTCAGCGATGAAGCTATCCGCCTCGTCACCGAGGCGGGCTACCGCGTACGGCGAGCGCGCTCCGGGCTCGTGGCTCGCGACAACCGCAACCACGTCGAGTTTTTCTTCATCCGCCCCCGCGATATCGCGATCTATGTCAGCAACGGGGTCCTCGACCTCGGCATCACAGGGCTCGACCTGCTGCGAGACAGCGAAGTCCCCGCCGTCAGCGCGCTCCGTCTCGCGTTCGGGCAGGCATCTTTCTACTACGCGGTGCCCCAAGACCAAGACCGCACGCCCGACGATCTGGGCGGGTTACGCATTGCCACCTCCTACGAACACCTCGTGCAGCAAGACCTGGATCAGCGGGGCCTGGACGCCACCGTGATCCACTTGGACGGAGCCGTGGAGATCAGCATCAAGCTCGGCGTGGCCGATGCGGTGGCGGACGTCGTGCAGACCGGCCGTACGCTCTACGAGGCCGGCCTCAAAACAATCGGCGCGCCCATCCTGGAATCCGAGGCGCTCCTGATCGCACCCGACGAGGCCATGCTGCAGCGGCCCGACGTGGACGTGTTCGTGAAGCGCCTCAAGGGCATTGTGGTGGCCCGAGCCTACGTGCTGGTCGAGTACGACGTGCACGAGGACCACTTGGACGAGGCCTGCCTGATCACCCCCGGCTTGGAGTCTCCCACGATCTCCCCCCTGTCCAAAGAAGGGTGGCGTGCCGTCAAGGCGATGGCCCCCAAGCGCGACGTGCACGACATCATCGACCGGCTGGACGAGGTTGGCGCCGTTGGGATCTTCGTCACCGACTTGCGCACCTGTCGGATCTAGGGCGTTTCGGTCTCGGCGGCACGCGGCAGGGCATCATCCAATCGCCTGAAGAGGCGGCGATCGTGGTTGGGCCGGCGGTCAGCCGAGGAGGCCATGGCGGACGTTTCTCGCTGCGTCGTCACGATCCGCACCTCCGTCACCGACGAAGCCACCTCCTGGACGGTGATCACGATGGTACCGGTGCGCACCACCCCTTCCGCCCCTTGAAAGACGCGATCCAGCTCGAAGGCCCGGATTACATATTCCGCATCGTCGTCGGCCCATCCCTGCTCGTCGACGTTGAGTTGTTCCTCATCCAACGCACGCAACGTGGCGTCGATCACAGCCGACGCATCGGCCGCATAGGTGCGCATGGGCGCTCGGTCAAATCGGTTGGAGGAGCCACTGCAGGCGCTGAGCAAGACCAAGCTAACTACGAGGCCTGACATGAAAAGCACGCGGGTCATGGGTGCAACGATGGGCTGGTGAGCAAAAGGTCGGAAGGCTTGGTACGAGGATCCTAGCACCCTGAGTTTCAGGATACGTCGTCCAGGAGTGCTTTAAGTCTCGTCCAGGCGGCTTCGCGGGCAGCTATGTTGGCTGCGCTGCCCGCCGGATCATCGCCGCGGCGCATGAAGGCATGCCCCGCCCCCTCGTAGATGACGTACTCGTACGTCTGGCCCAGGGCGTCCATGGCCGCCTCGGTGTCAGGAATCGTGGCATTGATACGCGCATCGTCCTCGCCATAGAAGCCGTAGATCGGGGCATTGAGGCCCGGCAACGCATCGGCGGCCGGCGGCGAGCCGTAGAAGACGAACGCCGCCGCCAATCCTTCGGCGCGGGTCGCATACTGGAAGGTCCGGGCTCCGCCCCAGCAGAACCCGGCCACCACCACCGTACCCGAGGCCGAGGGAATCTGAGCCGTGTACGCCTGTACAGCGGCCAGGTCCTGCATCACCTGGTCCATGTCGAGCTCGTAGAGCGCTGTCCGGGCGGCATCCGAAGTTTCGAAATCACGCGTCTGCTGCCGCTCCTGGTCGAACTCGGAGAGCAGGTCGGGGGCCAGGGCCAGGTAGCCCGCCGCCGCCACCTGGTCCGCGAAGCTGCGCACCCAGTCGGTGAGCCCACGGTTCTCGTGAATGATGAGGACGGTGGCCACCGGCTCCGACACCTCCGGGTACGCCGCAAAGGTGTAGACGGTGCGATCGCCGGCCGGGATCTCCAGCCACTCGTGGTGGCGGGGCGAGGCCTCAAGCTGCTCCAGCGCGAATGGCTGGGCCTGCACCGACCCTGCGCCGATCAAGTTGACGGCAAGGAGGAGGAAGAAGAAACACCGCATAGATCACCACCAAGGCTGAGCGAAAGAGGGCACGCGGCCATGAGGATAGCAGATTCTGCCGTGGAACGCGGAGGTGGGCCCCAATCGGTACAGGACCGTTGCGGGCTGAACCTGTGTCTGTGGTGGGCGTTCGTGTGGACCGCTGCCTGTCCCCCCGCTCCGCACCCCGCATGACCGTCCTCGCCCTTGATGCCGTCTCGAAGCACTTCGGGCTCAAAACCCTGCTGGAGGACGTCACCTTCACCCTGGAGCAAGGCGAGAAGCTGGGCGTGATTGGAGCCAATGGCTCGGGCAAGACGACGCTGCTGCGCCTCATCAGTGGCCAGGAGACGCCGGACAGCGGCCGCATCATGTTGGCCGGCAACCCGCTGGTGGCCTACCTGCCGCAGGATCCCCCCTTCGAACCCGGCCAGACGATCCTTGAGGCCGTCTTCGACGACAGCCACCCCCGAACCCGCCTTCTGCGCACCTACGAGCACGCCTGCCGGGATCTGGAGGCGGCCGGGGGCACCGATGAAGCCTTGCTGGACCGGGTCACGGAGCTGTCTCATCAGCTCGACGTAACCGGCGGCTGGGACCTGGAGGTCCACGCGACGGCCGTGCTGGACCGCCTGGGCATCACGGACACCAGCCAGGCCGTGGACGTGCTCTCGGGGGGCCAACGCAAGCGCGTGGCCTTGGCCCGTGCCCTGATCCTGCAGCCGGACCTCCTCATCTTGGATGAACCCACCAACCACCTCGACGCCGACACCATCCGGTGGCTGGAGCAGGTGCTCATGGGATTCGCGGGAGCCTTGCTGCTGGTCACGCACGATCGCTACTTCCTGGAGCGCATCACGGCGTCGATGCTGGAGCTGGAAAACGGCCGCGCGCGGCGCTACGCCGGTCGCTACTCGGACTACCTGGCTAAGAAAGACGAAGAGGCGGCCCAGCACGCCGCCGAGACCCAACGCCGAGACAACCTCATGCGCCGTGAGCTGGCCTGGCTGCGGCGCGGCGCCAAGGCCCGCACCACCAAGCAAAAGGCCCGCGTGGACCGTGCCGAGGCCCTGATCGAGGCGCCCCGCGCGGCCCAAGCGCGCACCGTCCAGGTATCCGCCGCCACGAGCAGGCTGGGGAAGCAGGTGGTCACGCTGAAGCACGTGTCCAAGTCCTACGACGAAGCGGTGCTGGTCGATGATTTCTCGCTGAGTCTCACCCGCGCGAGCCGGATCGGGGTGATCGGACCCAACGGAGCGGGCAAGTCGACACTGCTGAAGCTGATCAGTGGACGCCTGACGCCGAATGCAGGCGCCGTGGAGGTCGGCCAGACGGTGGTGATCGGGTATTTCGACCAGGAGAGCGAGGCCCTGGACGACGATCAGCGGGTGCTGGCCTACATCCAGGACGTGGCGGAGTATGTCAAGATGGCCGACGGCACGCTGCGCTCGGCCAGCCAGATGCTGGAGCAGTTTCTGTTCAACCGCAAGCTCCAGCACAGCCCCATCGGCGTGCTCAGTGGCGGCGAGCGGCGGCGCCTCTACCTGCTGCGTATCCTCATGCAGGCGCCCAACGTGCTGCTGCTCGACGAGCCTACCAACGACCTCGACATCCCGACGCTGGTGGCCCTGGAGGACTACCTCGACTCGTTCGCGGGCGCCGTGGTCGTGGTCTCGCACGATCGCTACTTCCTGGACCGGACCGTAGAGCACCTCTACCGGTTCGAAGGCGAGGGCCGGGTCCGGGCCTACCCCGGCAACTACAGCGCCTTCGAGGCGATCCGCCAGCGCGAGGAGGCCGCCGCCGCCGCCGAGGCCGCACGGGCTCGGGAGGCTACCTTGGCGGCTGAGGCCCCCCCGGAGCTGCCCCCCGCCCCCCGCTCTACCGGCGGCAAGCTGTCGTACAAAGAACGACGCGAGTTGGACGAGCTAGAGGCTCGCATCGAGGTCGCCGAAGCCCGCAAAGAGGCCATTGAAGCCCAGCTAGCGGCTCCTGGCGACGATTACGAAGCCCTCGCGGCCCTCTCTCAAGAGCTGCAACAGCTCGACGAACAGCTCGACACCGACGTGGAGCGCTGGGCCGAGCTGGCCGAGCGCGCGTAGGACGGTAGGGCGGCGCGTACCCGACTGAGCCGGGTGCAGAGGTAGCTGGCGCGCCTGCGCGATCCGTTCTTCCAGCTCACGGAGCCGGGTAGACGTACGAGGCGCTGAGGCCAAGCGGAATGCCAAGCGCCCAGTAGAGCAGCAGAAACGCCGACCAGAGCACGAGGAACGTGATGCTGTACGGGAGCATGAGCGACGTCAGCGTGCCGATGCCCGTGTCTTTCACATACCGCTGGCAGTAGACCACCACGAGTGGGAAGTACGGCAGCAGCGGGGTGATGATGTTCGACGACGAGTCACCCACGCGGTAGGCCGCCTGGGTGAGGTCTGGCGAGATGCCCACCTGCATCAGGACCGGCACAAAGATGGGCGCCAGCAGGGCCCACTTGGCGCTCGCCGAGCCGACGAACAGGTTGACGAACGCCGTCAGGAAGATGATGCCCACGATGGTGGCCCCCCCGGGTAGCGCGAGGGCCTTGAGGGCGGCGGCTCCCTTCACGGCCAGCAACGTCCCGATGTTCGACGTACCGAAGGCATGGACGAAAAGGGCACAGAAGAACGCCATCACGATGTAATACCCCATCCCCTGCATGGCCTTGGTCATCGCATCGACCATGTCCTTGGACGACTTGAAGACGCCCGCCACATACCCGTACGCCACGCCTGGCAGCAGGAACAGCAAGAAGATGAGCGGCACGATCGACTGCATGATCGGCGCCGAGAAGGAGTTGAGCGAGCCGGTCGCGTCGCGGAACGGGGAGTTCTCGGGGATGAGCGTCAGCGTGAGGACGCCGAGCCCCAGGATTAGCACGGCTGTGCCCCACCAGAAGGCTTTGCGCTCACGCGGCTCGATGCTGCCCATGTCCGGGGCCTCTTCGGCGTCCTCATCAACAGGGGTGGCGGCGTTGAGCCGAGGCTCGATGACCCGGTCTGTGATGTACCAGCCCAGCCCGATGATGAGGATGCTCGAGATCGCCGTGAAGAAATAGTTGTTGAGCGGGTTGACCAGGATGTCAGGGTCTACGATCTGCGCCGCGGGCTGCGTGAACCCCTGTAGCAACGGGTCCAACGCCGAGGGCACCGGGTTGGCGCTGAAGCCCCCCGAGACACCCGCAAACGCGGCGGCGATCCCGGCCAGCGGGTGGCGGCCCGCCGCGTAGAAGATGATGCCCCCCAACGGGATGACGAGGACGTAGCCCGCATCGACCGCGCTGTGGCTGATGAGCCCCACAAACACCACCACAGGCGTCAGCAGGGCGGTCGAGGTCTTGGAGAGGAGCAGCTTGATACTCGTGTTGAAGTAGCCGGCCTCGTCGGCCACCCCAACCCCCAGCATGGCCACCAGCACCACGCCGAGCGGGGCGAACCCGGTGAAGATGGTCACCATGTTCGACAGGAAGGCGGCCAGGGCCGGCCCGGTGAGCAGGTTGTTGACCCGGATCGGATCGCCCGTGCGGGGGTCAAGGTCGGCGAAGGCCACGCCCGAGAGCAAGGCCGAGAGCACCCAGACCACGAAGAGCGAGATGAGGAACAGCATCGCCGGGTCCGGCAGCTTGTTGCCGACCTTCTCGATGGTGCCGAGCGCGCGGTTGATGAAGCTGGTTGGCGGCGACTGAACGTCGGGGGTAGGCGTTTCCATGGGGTGGGGTATGCGTGAGGAAAGCCCCAATCTAGCGCAAGGCCTTCGGTTTCGCCAGGCGTTTCGGCTGGTCTATGTCTCTACGCCCAGCTGGCCAGGCGGACACCCTCAGCGATACGGGATTAGGATCAGGTCTTCCTGCGGAGGAACGAGATACTCGGGGCCACGCTCCGTGATGACGACCATCTCCTCCACCGAGATCGTCTTGGTCGTGGAATCCGTGAGCGGCCAGGCATGAAAGCCATCAAAGGCGAAGGTCATGCCGGGGCGAAGCGGTTCAAGCTGGCGGCCGCGCGGGGTGGCGGCCATGAGCCCCCCGCTGAGCGCCGGGCCGCTGTCGTGCGCCCAGTAGCCGACCGGATGGCCCGTGCTCCACATGACGGGCAGCGACCCGTTGGCCCGCATGACCTCGCGCTGCGCCCGATCCACGTCGGCGCCGGTGGCGCCCGGCTGCATGGCGGTGAAGGCGGCACGGCTTCCGGCCTTGGCAGCTTCCCACCGAGCGAGGTCTTCGGCGGGCGGCGCGGTCTCCCCTGGGGCCAGCACATAGGCGAACCGCTGGATGTCTGTGACCCAGCGGTCGTGCACCCGGATGCCGAAATCAGTCTGGATGAAATCGCCCGGTTGGAGGACACGCTCCGTCGGGTGCGAGTGCCCCCGGTCTTTGCCCGAGTTGACGGCCGGGTTCTGCTCCGGGGACCAGGCGTCGCCCACGCCAGCCTCGGCCATCTTGGCCTCCAGAAAGTCGGCGATGTCCCGGTCGGTGGTCTCGCCGGGGATGGCGGCGGCGTAGGCCTCCACCTGCCACTGGGCCGTTAGCGCGGCGGCACGACGCATGATGTCGACTTCGGCGGGCAGCTTGATGGCTAGCCACGCCTGGATAAGGGGCTCGGCCGAGGTCATGCGGTCCAGCCACACCGCGTCCAGGTTTTCCTGCAGCGCCATCCACTGCGTGTGGGAGAGGCCATCCGCCAAGGCGGCGCGACCGGTGTTGATGGCGATGGTGGCAGGATCGAACCGTTCGAACTGGCGCTGCAGCTCTCCCCAGACGCCCAGGGTGCGGTCGATCTCCACCACCTCGTCCATGATCTGCTTCTCGGCCAGGGCGGTGGCCTCGCCTGCTGGCGAGATCGCCACGCGGCGAACCCCGGCCTCGGTGCGGAAGAAGAGGAACGCGGCCGTGCGCCCAGCATTCTCGCACCCCACGTGGTCCGCCAGCGGATCGTTGTTGTTTTCGCGGCAGAGCACCATCCACGCGTCCATGCCCGTCCGGTCCATCGCGTCAGGTAGGAGCGTGGCAAGGCGCGTCGCCCGGATGGCGGGCCACGGATCACCGGAGAAGAGCGGCGTGGAGGCAGGGGCCGACGTAGCGTCGGCCGGGGGCTGGCAGCCGAGCGTCAGGCTCGCGGCCAGAGCCCCCGTCAGCAGGAGGAGGGTACGCATGGACGGCGGGAATTCCGGGCGGAGAGAAGGTACCGGATGGTACGGCCCAAGAATCACAATGTCAGCCCGTCCAGGGCGCCGCCTCCGGGTGGATCAGACCTTGTGCCGGTAGACGATGCGTCCCTTCGTGAGGTCGTAGGGCGACATCTCAACGTCGACCCGGTCACCGGGGAGAATGCGGATGAAGAACTTCCGCATCTTGCCCGAGAGGAGGCCCAGGATCTTGTGCCCGTTCTCTAGTTCCACCCGAAATTGGGCGTTGGGGAGGGCTTCGAGCACCACCCCTTCTTGCTTGATTGGCTTCTGCTTGGCCATAAACGATGCGCCGCGGCGCGTTGGTGAAAGAAGGCACCGGCCGACGAGGGCACCCTGGCCATCGCCCGCCGACATGGTATCTTACGCGACGATCCAGACCCGGGTTCGCTCCGACTCGGCCAGGAGGCCTGATTTTTCGGCACAGACCCCGCGCCGGGGAGCTGACGTGTGCACGGGGGTGACGAGCCCATCGGCTGGGCCTCGATCCGGCAGCGCCCGAACAGACCGCCAACGCCCACTTACTCGGCCTCTACGTGCCACCCTTTCATCTTATCAAGCAGGAACGCCGTCACGTTGTCCTTCGGAATGCGATCTTGAGCCAGGGTGTCGCGGTCACGGATCGTGACGGTGCCGTCGGCCAGGGTGTCCCCGTCGACGGTGATGCAGAACGGGGTGCCGACCTCGTCCTGGCGGCGGTAGCGCTTGCCGATGCTTCCTTTTTCGTCGTACTGCACGTTGAAGTGCGTGCGCAGGTCTTCTTCGATGGCGCGCGCCACCTCCGGCATCCCGTCTTTGCGAACCAGTGGAAAGATCGCGGCCTTGATGGGGGCGATCTGGGGGTGAAACTTCAGGACCGTGCGCTTGTCCCCGTCCACCTCTTCCTCGCGGTAGGCCTCGCAGAGGAGCATGAGGATGGTGCGGTCCAGCCCCACCGAGGTCTCCACCACGTAGGGCACGTAGCGCTCCTGCGCCTGCGGATCGAAGTACTCCAGCTTCTTGCCGGCGTGCTCCTGGTGGCTGCCCAGATCGAAGTCCGTGCGGGAGTGGATGCCCTCTACCTCTTGCCAGCCCATGGGGAACTGGTACTGCACGTCCTCGGCGGCGTCTGCGTAGTGGGCCAGCTTCTCGTGGACGTGCCACCGCAGCTTGTCCGGCCGGATGCCATTACTCAGGTGCCACTGCATCCGCTTCTCCTTCCACGCCTCGTAGGCCTCCATCTGCGCACCCGGCTTCACGAAGTACTGCATCTCCATCTGCTCGAACTCGCGCATGCGGAAGACGAACTGGCGCGCCACGATCTCGTTGCGAAACGCCTTCCCGATCTGCGCGATACCGAAGGGCACCTGCTGGCGGCTGGCCTTCTGCACATTCAGGAAGTTGACGAAGATGCCCTGGGCCGTCTCCGGGCGCAGGTAGATCTTGTTATCCGGCTCCTGGATGGGCCCGATGTGGGTGTCGAACATCAGGTTGAACTGCCGGACCTCGGTCCAGTCAAACGCCCCCGAGTCTGGCGCCCGGATCTCTTCGTCGAGGATGATCTGGTGGAGCGCCGCCGGCATATCGTCGGCGTGGAGGGCCTCGACGAAGCGGGCCCGCAGCGCCTCAGCCCGGTCCGTCTTCTTCTTGTTGATGAGGCGCTCGATGTGCTGCTCGATCAGCTGATCGGCCCGGTAGCGCCGGTTGGACACCTTGTCATCGATCATCGGATCGTTGAACGCGTCCACATGGCCTGAGGCCTTCCACGTGGTGGGATGCATCAAGATGGCCGCGTCCAGCCCCTCGATGTTATCGTGCCGGTAGACCATCGCCTGCCACCAGCGATCGGTCACGTTGCGCTTCAGTTCCACGCCGAGTGGTCCGTAGTCATACACCGCGCTCAAGCCGCCATAGATCTCGGACGACTGGAAGATGAACCCCTTACGCTTACACAGGGAGACGATTTTATCGAGCAGATCGGACATGGAGGTGAGACTTCTACACGGCGAATAAAAAGCGGCACCCCGTCTCAGCGGGATGCCGACTGTTTGCTGGACGCAACTTAATGCCCCATTCTGCCTATTTCAATCGATCTTGTACAATTCACCGAGGCCTCGCCAGGGCGGCAGTGGAGCGGGCCACGCCCTGGGGGCTATCCCATCAACCCGCGCTCCGCCAGGGAGGTGTAGCCGGTCCCGGCGATGATCAGGTGGTCGTGCACGGGAATGCCGATGAGCTGTCCGGCCTCCACCAGCTGCCGGGTGATGCGCACGTCGGCCGCGCTAGGCTCGGGGTTGCCCGATGGGTGGTTGTGCAAGCAGATGAGGGCCGCCGCGTGGTCCAGGATGGCGCGCCGAAACACCGCACGCGGCTCCACAATGCTGGCGGCCAACCCGCCCGCACTCACCTGCACGTCGCCGATGATGACGTTCGCGGTGTTGAGGTGCACCACCACGAACACCTCCTGGGACAGGTCGCGCAGGCGAGGCCCGTAGCGCGCGGCCACATCCGCCGGCCCCGTCACAGGCACGCGGGGCCGCGTGGCCCGCTGGGCCTCCACACGCCGACCCACCTCAAACGTGGCCAGGAGCGTCACCGCCTTGGCTGGCCCGACGCCTGCGACCTGCATCAGCTCCTGCCGGTCACGCTGGGCCACCCCATCGAGGGAGTCGTACGCCTGCAGCAAGCGGCGCCCCAGCGCTACGGCCGAGACCGGGCCGGCTTTGGTACGCGTGCCGGTGCCCAGCAGCAACGCCAGCAGCTCGGCGTCAGAGAGGGCGGCCGCGCCATGCTGGATCAGCTTCTCCCGAGGGCGGTCCCCGGCGTGCCACTGGCGGATGGAAAGATGGTCAGGCATGGGCCACGCATGTTCGGGGGGGGGAGCGAAACGGGCCCCAGACCCTCGGCGGCTCCGAACATAACGGGCGGTTGACAATGGACGCGGCGGGCTCGACCATGGGGAGGCCGCTCGTTCTCCTTCCCTACGTCTCCATGCCTCGCTTCTGCCTCCTTCCGCTCCTTCTCCTCCTCACCACGCCCGCCTGGGCCCAAGGCCGCTTCGTGGACACGAGAGACAAACCCACCGCGGCCCAGCTGCTCCAGACCTGGGTATTTGACGACGGCGCCCTCGGCTTTCACAACCGCTTCGAGGGGGCCCGGCTCTCCCACGTCCAGCAACACACGGACTCCACCTACGAGCTGCTGATCCAAGCCGAAAACGTCCCCATCAACAACAGCCCGTGGTACGCCTTCAAGGTCTGGGCCGATGCCCCGCGCACCGTCCACCTGACGCTCCGCTACGACGGCGGCACCCACCGCTACCGCCCGAAGCTGAGCCACGACGGCGCGACGTGGACTCCTCTCGAGGACACCGCCTACCGGCCGGACACCACACGGGGAACGGCCGACTTCACGGTGCCGGTGGGCCCCGACACGCTCTGGGTATCCGCCCAGGAGCTACTCACCGGAACCCACTACGCCACGTGGATGGATGATTACGCCGCCCATCCGTTTGTCTCCCGCCGGCCGATCGGGACCTCGGCGCAAGGGGTCCCCCTCACGATGCTGGAGATCACCGAGGCCGGCCCAGAGGCGGGCGTGGTGCTCCTGATCGGCCGGCAACATCCACCTGAGGTGACCGGCGCCATCGCCATGCTGACGTTCATGGAGACGTTGGCCGCCGACACACCGTTGGCGCGGGCCTTCCGGCACCGCTACCTCGTGGCCGCGGTGCCGTTCATGAACCCGGACGGCGTCAACACCGGTCAATGGCGTCACAACGCCCACGGCATCGACCTGAACCGAGATTGGGTGCTGTTCAACCAGCCCGAGACGCGGGCCGTGCGCAATGCCTTCCTGGATTACGAGGCCGAGCCTGCCCGGCCCCTGCTCTTCGGCCTAGACTTCCACTCAACCTGGCAAGACGTCTTCTATCCGCTGGACCCATCCATCCCCACCACACCACCTGGCCTCTACGAAGCCTGGCGGACGGAGCTGGATCGACGACTCCCCGGCTACCCTATCCCCGATCAACCCGGCCGCCTCAACAATCCGGTGTCCCGCAACTGGTTCTACAACGCCTTTCAGATCCCCTCGGTCATCTATGAAGTGGGCGACACCACGGACCGTGACGAGATCCGGCAGGTGGCCGCGCAAGCCGCCGAGGCCCTGATGACCGTGCTCAATGCGCTGGGAGGCGAGTGAACCGTCGAAGTCGCTCGGGAGGAAGGCAGCGAGGTTGGCTCCGCTTCTCAGGTAGAGCCGGACTCCGCGTTAGCGCACCACCATGAACGGTTGCAGGCGCACGCCGCTCGGGGTGGTGACCCGGCAGATGTACATCCCGCTGGCCCAGCTTCCGGCCTGGAGGTCCAGCTGGTAGGTCCCGGCAGGCTGCGTCGTGTCTACGAGCTGCTCCACCCGCCGGCCCAGCAGGTCGTACACCTCTACCGTGACGGGGGTGGCCACGGAGAGCGTGTAGGAGATCGTGCCCGCCTGGCGAATCGGGTTGGGAAAGACGGCATCCAGCGTGAGCGCAGTCGCCACCGGTCGGTCGGCCTCGCGCGAGGTCCCGATGGCATCGGGCGAGAACACGCGGGACGGTACCAAGCGCGTGGTGAAGCCGGGTCCCTCCCACAGCAGATGCGCCTGGGCCTCGCCCTCATCCTCAACGTACTCGACGCGGATCGGATAGGACTGTCCAGCCGTCAGTTGCACCTGTTGACTGGTCGTTTCGGTGAAGCGCTGGGCCGTCCAGGCGTCAATGATCATCGCCCCATCGAGCCACACCCGGATGCCGTCGTCACTGCGGGTGACGAACGTGTAGGCCCCGGACTCGGGCGGGGTCAAGAACCCGGTCCACTGGGCACTGAAGCTGTCGGGGCCCAGGAAGCGCGCCGGGGGCCCATCGTCCCAGTTGAAGTTGATGACGGCGTCCACCCGCTTGATGCTTCGCCCCGTGAAGTCGGCGTTGTTGTAGTAGACGGCGCTGAGGCCGTCGAGGGTGCCCTCGGCGGCTTCGCGGACCCCGAGCCCATGCAGGTCGATCCAGTTGACGTTGAAGAGCCCGTCATCGCCGGGATTGTTCTTGAAAACCAGGTAGAGGTCGATGACCCCGCCTGGGTCCTCAATCGGGGCCGACGTATCCACGTACGTCTGCCACCCACCCGTCACGGCTACGTGCGCCGTGCTGAGCAGGGGGCCGGTGGGGCTACCTGCGCGGGCTTCGATGATACCGCCCGTGCCCGCCGAGGCCACGCGGTACGTGATGTGGGTGAGGTTGTGGAGGTTCACCCCCTCAAACGCGATGTACTCGTCGTGCGCGATGAAGCCGATGTTCAGGTTGCCCCCCAGGTCGTCTCCGGTCGCCTCGACCTGTACGCCCCCGTTTTGGTCGAAGTGCTCGGCTTGCAGGCGCTTGGGATGGAGGATGTGCTCGGCCCGAGCCGTGAGTGGCGCCGCCCCCGAGGCCCCGCCCTGATCCGTGTAGGTTGCCTCTACGACGTAGAAGACGAGGTCGCCATCGTCGCCGTGGCCTTCGATCGTCTCGAAGGAGGCTTCACAGCCGTTGACTTCTTCGAGGGGGTGGCCATGGTCGTCGTGGCCCACGATCGGGAGCAGGGTGACGGTGCTGCAGTCCAGCGTCCCGTCGTCAGACCGGCCGTCTTCGGCATCACTCACCGACAGGCGGTACCCGATCCTGTCGCCCCAGTCGTAAAACCCACCGGCCACGGGCTCTAGGATGGCGATAACGGGCCGGGCGTTGCCCACGGTGATCTCGAACGTGCGGGTGGCGGTGTTACCACCATCGTCGCTGACCGTGAGCCGTGCGGTGTAGGTCCCATTCTCCGTGTAGGTGTGCGTGGGGTTGGCCTCGGTGGCATCGACCGTGCCATCGTCTTCGAAGTCCCAGGCATAGCGAAGGGCATCGCCGGGGTCGGGGTCGAACGTCCCCTCGCTGGAGAACGACACGGTGAGTGGCGCGCTCCCAGAGGTGGGGGTAGCCGCGGCGCTGATCACCGGCGCGCGTTGGCCCTGGGCATACACGATCCGAATCAGCTGTGCGTCTTCGTTGTTGCCACCGAAGCCGGTGCCCCATTCCAGCATGTAGATGGCCCCGTCAGGCCCGATCGTCATGGAAATGGGCCGGTTGAGCGGAATCGTCGGTGCGAATGGTTGAATGGCCAGCAGGTTGCCCTCGGCATCGAGCTTGACTTCTTTGATCCAGTTCCGCGCCCACTCGTAGATGAACACGGTGCCGTCGTAGTAGCGGGGTAGTTGCTGGGGGTTCTGGATGGTCGCGTCGTAGTAGAAGACTGGCCCTGCCATGGCGGTCCGTCCGTTGCCAGCGGTGATTTCGGGGAAGACCTCGGATTCGCCGTATGGATACCAGATCCACGCCGGCCGGGCGGGCGGCAGCTCGGTCAAGCCGGTGTTGTTGGGCGACTCGTTGACGGGGCGCTCGCACGAAAACGCACCGCCCGACCGAGACGTGGCGAAGTCGTAGTCCACGTAGGGCTTGTTGTCCGCGAGGCAGTAGGGCCACCCGTAGTTGCCGGCCTCGCGGACCTGGTTCCACTCGTCGTGCCCTAGCGGTCCCCGCGCACTCCGCGTGGCGCGGGCATCCGGCCCGACCTCGCCCCAGTACAGCCACCCGGTGCGGGCATCGACGCTGATGCGGAACGGGTTGCGGGCACCCATCACGTAGATCTCCGGACGCGTATCGGGGGTGCCAGGGGCAAACAGATTGCCTTCGGGGATGGTGTAGGTGCCGTCCGCCTGTGGGGTGATGCGCAGCACCTTGCCTCGTAGGTCATTGGTGTTGCTCGACGATTTCTGGGCATCCCAAGGGCTGCGACCAGGACGTTCGTCGATAGGCGCAAAGCCGTCTGACGCAAAGGGGTTGGTGTTGTCTCCCGTGGAAATGTACAGGTGACCCGCCGCATCGAACTCCAGCGCCCCGCCCGTGTGGCAGCACTCGTCTCGCTGCACGGGGATCTCCAGCAAGAGGCGCTCCGATGCCCGGTCCAGGCTACGGCCGTTCATGGTGAAGCGGGACACGTGCTGGCGAGGCTCGCCGCCCGCTGGCGAGTAGAAGAGATACACCCAGTTGGTCGTTGCAAAGTCGGGATCGAGCGCGATGCCCACGAGGCCATCCTCGTTGTTGGTGTGCACGCTCAGCTGGCCCGCCGTGCTCGTCGTCTGGGTGCCGGGATCGTAGATGCGCAGCTGCCCCGCTCGCTCGATGAAAAACACCCGCCCGTCCGGGGCCACCTCCAAGTCCATCGGGTTGGCCGTGTTGGGGTCCAGCACCTCTTTGTCGAAGTTGCCCCACACTGTGCCGCCGCAGTCGCCTGGGATCACCCCGGCCGCCCATTCGATCCCGTTGATGAGGTGATCGAGGAAGCCCGGCTCGCTGTAGGTGGCGCTGGTATGGCCGCCCGCCGTGTACCAGGAGCGTCCGCCCTCGTACGCGTGGCACCATGCAATCGGATGGTCTGTGCCCATGCTGCTCCCTTGGTACGAGCCCGCCGCGAGGGTAGCCAGCACATGAACTGAGCCACGGGGGTTGGACCGGAAGTTGTACCACTCGTCCGTCCGCCCCCAACGCTCCGGCAGGGTGCGCGTGGACGGATGCTCGCGATCCACCACGTTGACCGTCGCCGCTTGGATGCTGGGGTGGCTCTCGAAATAGGCGCCGATCATCCCGCCGTAGAACGGCCAGTCGTACTCGGTGTCCGAGGCGCTGTGGACC